>CAZRVD010000001.1:0-57520 GCA_964603545.1 uncultured Candidatus Saccharibacteria bacterium
TTAGGCATCTTCACGTTTATCTAACTCGTTCACAAGAACTACTTTTCCTTTTTGCAAATGCTTGGGGCATGGGCATCGCAGCACTATTTGCCAGCATTGGCCTTTCTCTTGAGGGTGGTGCTCTCATTGCGGGTGTGGCACTTTCGACGCTTCCAAGTCGTCATGAAATAACCGCTCGCTTGGCACCACTCAGAGATTTTTTTATTGTAGCTTTTTTCATTCTACTTGGAACAAGAATGGTGGTTAGTGATTTTAGTGCAATATTCGTTCCGGCTATTATTCTGTCTATTTTTGTACTTGTGGGTAACCCTTTACTTCAACTTATCGTTATGGGCTCTCTAGGATATAGAAAAAAGACAAGTTTTCAAACAGGTATGATGGCGGCACAAATAAGTGAATTTTCTCTTATATTAGTTGCTCTTGGAGTGTCTCTCGGGCAAGTTGCACCGAACGTTCTTTCTATGGTTACACTTGTCGGTCTCATCACAATTTTTATATCAAGTTATCTTATTTTATATTCCGACACCCTTTACCGTTACTTGGCTAAATATTTACAAATATTTGAACGTAGGGGGGCAAAAGAACATTCACTTCGTACAAAGTCCTTATCAGTACTACTCATCGGTGCAAATCGTATAGGCTATGAATTCATCAGACTTTTTAAAGAAGAAAAACAAAAATTTATAGTTCTTGAACACGATCCAGAGATAATAGGAGAACTCGCGCACGAAAAAACTGACCACGTCTATGGAGACGCAAGTGATCCAGATTTATTGGAAGAATTAAAAATTCACGAAATGGATCTAGTGGTCTCTACTGTTCCAGATTTGGAAACAAATCTCATTGTTTTATCTATGATTAAGCGAGATGAAAAAAGTCCTTTAGTAATAGTAGTAGCACATCGAGTGACAAATGCTTTAAAACTTTACGAAGCCGGAGCCGACTATGTGGTTCTGCCACATTTAATAGGTGGTTCACACGCAGCCTCTCTCGTGAAAAAGTTTACGGTGGATGCAATGGAAATGAAATCTGTCAGGGGAGAACATATTGAATATCTAAAATCTCGTGTTTCCGGTGCACATGAAAACTCAGAGTTGGAACGTTTGAGATAGTTTCTTAAGTAGTAACAAATAATTAAATGATATTTGTGGGGACAAGTCATTCCATCTCTCTGGCGTAAGTGCTTTAGTTTTGTCCCAATTGTGCTATATTAACCAAATGAAAAGAGACATAATCATATTTTGTGCGGTTTTTCTCCTTTCGCCCTTTATTACCTCAGCTTTTTCGGGGTCGGAAGTTCATATTACAAAGGACGGATTAGCTACTATTACTGACACCAAAGTGATGCAAATCGCTGGTGGGACTTTTTTTACCAGAATGTATTGGGGAGACTCATATGTGCGTTTGACTATAAAAACAAATTCAAATACAAAGTTTTTTAGAGGAACTGGTGAACCTACAACGTTGTCTGAAATCTCAGTAGGAGACATGCTGGATGTTTCTGGTGAGTTGGGTGGGAGTGATGTTCTTACTTTGACAGCTGTTTCTGTTAAAAATTCTTCTGTGCAAAAAAAGCAGACAGTTTTTTCTGGCAAAGTTCAAAGTATTGACTTGAATTCAAAAAGTTTTGTTTTGGATGATAAAAAGGTTGGTTCTGTTACTGTAGTAGCAACGAGTACAACTAGATTTATAAAAGGTAATAGAACTCTTGATCTGGCTCACATAGTAGTCGGTGATTTTATTACTAAAGTAGCAGGAGATTATAATATAACTACAAAGACTGTAGTAGCGGACTCAGTTATAACTTATGTTGATCCAAACTATTATAAACCTAAAAATTTTCAAGGGATTTTAAAGGAAATCAACCTAATCTCAGTTCCAATGTCGGTCAAAGTTTCAATTGATGGTAAGTTGTTTATGGTGAAGCTGGCTAATAATACTTCTATCTTAAACAAAGCAAGACTTCCCGTTTCTCTTGGTCGTTTTGTTTTGGAAGATGTAGTTCGTCTCTACGGAGCTATTCGCGAAATCGATGAGCCCATAATAGATGCTGAAATTCTTCGCAATATAAGTTTGTAGTATGTCTTATTTTGTCTATATTCTTAAGTGCTCGGATAAATCTCTCTACACCGGCATAACTACGGACGTAAAAAGGAGGTTTGCAGAGCACAAGAAGGGTTTTGGTGGACACTACACAAGAGCTAGAAAAGTTCTTAAAATTGTTTACTTAGAAAAACACAAAGATAGATCTAGTGCATCCAGGCGCGAAGCAGAGATTAAAAATTTAACTAGAGATAAGAAAATTAATTTAATTAAAACATGAGAAAAATATTTATATTAATCATTGTTCTCGGCCTACTAGTTGGAGGATTTTATGCTTTGAATAGTTATATTTACAATGAGAAACAAAATGGGGGAGATTATCAGGGTGTAAAACTTTATTTTTACAATCCTAGCCTAGATCAGGGGGTTGGAGGGGTGCAATGTACTAAAGCTGGTCTAGTAGAAGTGACGCGTACAATACCAAAGACGATAACACCTCTAGAAGACACAATAAAACTTTTACTCAAAGGGGAATTAACGGAAGAAGAGAGGTCTCAGGGTATAACAACAGAATTTCCCTTATCTGGCGTTAGTTTGACTAACGTGAACCTTAAGGAAGGTGTTGCGACTTTAGAATTCGCAGATCCTCTGAATAAGACCGGAGGTGGCTCATGCAGGATAGCAATATTATGGGCACAAATAGAGACAACCGCAAAACAGTTTCCTACTGTAAAAGAAGTCAAGTTTATACCAGAGGAGTTGTTCCAACCATAAGTTCTAAAGAATTTTTAGATATAATTTGTTTTCCTTAACAAAAAACCATGATTATAGATGGTCTAAAAAATAAAAAGTGGATGAAATATGTAATAGGCCTACTTCCTCTCTTAATAATTGGGAGTTTGTCTATTGTTATTTTTTATTATTATAGTCCTGACTACATTGTGAATCTTTTTGGTGTGGAAAATGCTTACGCTCTTATTTTTATTACCGCGATTGCAGGAGGTTTTACAACGTTCAATATCATTCCTTACCACATACTTCTTATTACACTCGCAATAGGGGGGCTTAATCCACTTCTTCTAGGTTTTCTAGCTGCTATTGGGGTTTCACTTGGAGATTCGACCTCTTATTTTATCGGGTACCAAGGTAGGACAATATTGCCAGAAAAAATGGACAAATGGTTTGAGCGTGTGCACCGTATAGGCACAGAACGTCCTAAACTTTTTATGCTTCTATGTTTCTTATACAGTTGTTTTATACCAGAATCAAATGACTTTATAACTATTCCTGCTGGTCTAGCAAGGTTACCATTTTTTAATGTAATGATTCCTCTTGTTCTCGGTAACATTATTTTTGATATTTCTTTGGCTTTTCTTGCACCTAGCGTTTACGACCTTTTACAAGGGATCTTTTTTTAAGATTTTTGTCACTTGACTAATGATACCCCCTGGGGGTATACTCAGTCTATGAAAAAAGATATTAAAAAAAGTCTTGAAAGACGTATATCAATTATCTCGGGTCAAGTTAGAGGTATCCAAGAAATGATTGAGAACGAGAAATACTGTGTGGATATTATTACTCAAGTTGAAGCCGTTAGAGAGGCGCTGTCTAGCGTAGGGAATTTAGTGATGCAAAACCATTTAGAGACTCACGTTATGCACCAGATAAAAAATGGTGAAGAAAGTAAGGCAATTAAAGAGATGCTAAAAATTTATAATTTAAAGAGCAAATAATATGTCTAGCAATATAATAAATGAAACTTATAATGTGAGGGGAATGCACTGTGCCTCATGCTCATATTTAATTGAAAAGACTTTTAAAAAAGTTCCCGGAGTGCAATCTGTAGAAGTAAATTATGGCACAGAAAAAGCTAAGGTTACTTTTGATTCATCTAAAACAAATCCACATCATCTTTCTCAAAAAATAGAACCACTTGGATATTCTCTTGCGCTAGATCAGGGAGCTTCACACGGACACAATGATCAATCAGCAGAAGAGATGGGTATGTCGGCAGATGAGCACGCTACTCATCTTGGACTCAATCAATCAAAGAAAGAGAAGCTTGCAGAGGTTGCGGACATGAAGGCAAAAGTTTGGTCAGCTATTCCGCTTGCAATATTTGCTGCACTTGTTATGGGTTGGGATATTTTGGCAGAGTACAATGCTGTCCCTCCCATGAGTGTAGTTGCACAAGAATTCATTCACCATTTACTTCCTATACTTGCCACATACGTACTTTTTGTTGTTGGAAAGCCCTATCTCATGGGGTTTTATCGTTTTCTTCGCTATGGCAAAGCAAATATGGATACTCTTATTGGAATCGGAACAACAGCAGCATTTTTATATAGTTTTGTAGTTACAGCTTTTGAGGAGACACTTCAACCTTTTATAAATGTTGATTATCAATATTATGATGTAACGATTGTTGTTATTACCTTTATTGCTCTCGGAAAATACTTAGAGGCAAGATCAAAAATAAAAACAGGTGATGCCATCGAAAAACTTCTTAATCTCCAAGTAAAAACTGCATTAGTAGTTCGTGATGGTAAGGAAATAGAGATTTCTATAAACGATGTAAAACATGGAGATCATATTATTGTAAAACCAGGAGCACGTATCCCAGTAGATGGAGTTATTACCGAAGGCAGTTCTTTCATTGATGAATCTATGGTTACTGGGGAGCCAATGCCAGCACAGAAAAGGATTGGAGACAGTATTGTATCTGGGACAATCAATACAAGTGGTTCATTCACATTCAAGGCTACAAAGGTTGGCTCCGAAACACTCTTAGCACAGATAATTAAAATGGTTGAGGATGCTCAGGGAAGTCGTGCACCAATTCAAGCACTAGCAGACAAAATATCTTCTGTTTTTGTATCTATTGTTTTAGTGATCGCTTTTCTTACGCTGGGAGTTTGGCTCATATTTGGTTCACAATATCTAGGTTTTTCACAAGCGCTTTCATTCGGTCTAGTTTCATTTGTCGGCATTCTTGTTATAGCCTGTCCTTGTGCTCTTGGTCTCGCTACACCAACTGCTATTATTGTTGGAGTTGGTAAGGGAGCAAAGGAAGGCATCCTCATTAAAGATGCAGCGACACTAGAGAAGCTTCATAAAGTAAACACAGTTGTTGTAGATAAGACAGGCACAATCACTAAAGGTAAGCCAACATTGGTCGATGTACAAAACTTTTCCGATCTAAAAGATGAAGAATTGATTTCAATTGTAGCTTCACTTGAAAAGAAATCTGAGCATCCAATAGCACATGCGATTGTAAATTATGCACAGGAGAAAAATCTTTCAATGAAAGATGTATCTGATTTCGAGAGCGTACAGGGTAAGGGACTAAAGGGAAAAGTTCAAGAAGTTGAATATTTTGTTGGTAATGCAAAACTAATACATGACCTCGGACTTTCCTTTGATATGACAAGGTTGGATGAGTTTACTTCACAAGGTAAAACACCAGTAATTTTTGCTAACAAAGAAAAGGTTCTTGGCTTTGTAATGGTGGCAGATGAAATAAAAACTGAATCAGTTGAAGCGGTGAAAAATCTTCATGCACTAGGAATCGTCGTTGTCATGCTTACTGGTGATGATGAAAAAGCTGCGAAATATATCGCATCACTTGTCGGTATTGATAATGTTGTTGCTCACGTATTGCCTCAAGATAAACTTGAAAAAATAAAAGAATTGCAATCACAAGGTCGAGTGGTTGCCATGGCTGGAGATGGTGTAAACGATGCTCCAGCCCTTGCTCAAGCTGATGTAGGTATTGCTATGGGAACTGGAACAGATGTGGCTATAGAATCAGCGGGCATAACGCTTCTTGGTGGGGATATTTCAAAGTTAGTGAAAGCTATTAAGCTTTCCAAGATCACAATGAGAGGAATTAAACAAAATCTTTTCTGGGCATTTATCTATAACATTGTTGGAATTCCTCTTGCGGCAGGTATCTTTTATCCTTTTTTTGGGTGGCTTCTAAATCCAGTCTTTGCAGGATTTGCAATGGCACTTTCAAGTGTGTCAGTAGTATCGAACTCACTTAGAATTAAGGCCAAGAAATTATAATTATTATGAATACTCCAACACAAAAATATACATTCCACGTTCATGGTATGCATTGTAATGCTTGCGTTTTGATGATAGATAGTGAAATAGGTGATCTACCAAATGTCACAAGTGTAAAATCCAGTCTCAAGGATCACTCAGTCGAAGTAATTGGGGATTTCGGCGATAAAACACCAGAGCAAATTGCGGAAGAACTCACGGTACCACTTAAGTCTCATGGCTATATCGTTTCAATTGATAGGCAAGAGCACAATGCAAAATGGGGAGATTTCAAAATCGCAGTCCCAATCGCACTTGGTTTTGTAGTTCTGTTTGTTGTATTACAAAAAATGGGAATAGTAAATCTTGTAAGTAGCGGTAATGTTACGTATGGCACAGCATTTGTGATAGGAATTATCGCATCGCTTTCAACATGCATGGCTGTTGTTGGGGGTTTATTACTATCAATGTCTGCTACATTTGCAAAAGAGGGTGACAGGATAAAACCTCAACTTATGTTCCATGGTGGTAGAATCATTTCGTTCTTTATCCTAGGAGGAGTCATTGGTGCTATAGGATCTGCATTTACACTCAATACAGGGGCTACATTTATTCTAAGCTTAATCATAGGTATTGTAATGCTCATACTTGGCATTAATCTTCTCGATACGTTCCATTGGGCTAAGAAATTACAGCCGGGAATGCCAAAGTTTATTGCAAAACATGCACATGGTGTCTCTAAGATGAATCATACACTTACTCCGCTTCTTGTTGGTATTGCTACTTTTTTCCTACCATGCGGATTTACTCAATCGATGCAACTTTACACTCTCACTACAGGCTCTTTCTTGCCGGGGGGTTTGACCATGCTCGCATTCGCACTTGGTACATTGCCTGTATTAGCATTAATCAGCTTTAGCTCATTCAGTATTCAAAAGAGTTCTAAGGCGGGCATTTTTTTCAAGAGTGCAGGATTGATTGTAATTATTTTTGCTTTATTCAATCTTGTTAATAGCTTGGTAGTGATTGGGTTAATACCACCTATATTTAATATCTAATGTAATTTCTAGTATAATGACACAAATGAAAGCAATCATCATATCTATCATTCTTGCCTTAGCCCTTATTGTGGGAGCTTTTATCCTGAGCGGAGGAGGTGGATCTCCTAAAGAAGTTGTAAACAATGTCTCTATAGTAGATGGTAAACAAATAATTCTAATTACTGCAAAAGGTGGTTATGAGCCTAGAAAAAGCGTGGCTAAAGCTGGCGTCCCAACTATCTTAAGATTTGAAACTAAGGGTACATTTGACTGTTCTGCCTCAGTCCGAATTCCTAGTATGAATATTTCAAAAATATTACCACAAACAGGGTTAACCGATATTGAAATAGGTAATCCTCAAATAGCCACTCTTCAGGGAATGTGTGGTATGGGGATGTACCAATTTGAGATTGATTTTACAGGTTAAAGATTTAAGGTGTTTTTTGGTATAATAGAGCTATGACAAATAATAAAACAATCTTAGCTGTAGTTTTAATCATAATTGTCGGAATAGCGACTTATTTTGGGTATTATAAAAATACGCGTGTTTCTGATTTGGAAACTGGAGCAAATCCAAAAAATGCAACATATAAAATTGTTGGAGAAAATGTAACTTTGGTTAACGGTGAAGAGAGCCACCCTTCTGCTCCAGGTTCAGCAAGTATGACTGTGACTAAATACTTTGGAAACGAAGTAAGTTATGACTTTGATAAGGATGGAAGGACTGATACAGCATTCATACTGACCCAAAATGCTGGAGGTAGTGGGACTTTTTATTTTCTAGTATATGCGTTAAACAAAGAGGGTGGATATGTTGGTTCTGAAGGTCTTTATATAGGAGACAGAATAGCCCCACAGACAACAGAGTTATCTAAAGAAGTTGGTAAAGAAGATCTCGTTATTGTTAACTATGCAGATAGAAAGCCAGGTGAAAGTTTTGCTGTCGCTCCATCACTCGGTAAGAGCTTATGGGCCAAACTTGATCTAAAAACAATGCAACCAGGTGAAGTGGTTCAAAATTTTGAAGGTGAGGCAGACCCAAAGAAAATGACTCTCACAATGAAAACTTGGGGTTGGGTAAAAACAATGTTAAACGATGGGAGTATTGTAACCCCAAAAAGTCCTGAAAAATTTAAGCTGATTTTTAAAGATAGTAAAACATTTTCCGCAACAACTGATTGTAATAGTGTGAGCGGAGAATACAGGGTTACTGGAGACAAAATAGTGTTTGAGAAAATGATGTCCACTCTTATGGCTTGTCAGGACTCACAAGAGTCTGTTTTTACAGGATATTTACAAAACACATCTAGCTATTTGTTTACTTCTAAAGGAGAACTTGTTCTTAATCTAAAATATGATAGCGGTTCTGTGATTTTTAGGTAACAATTAAACAGTATTATGAAAACATATCATTATGTATTAGCTATTTTACTAATACTGATTTTAGGCTCTTGGTATTACTCACTAAAAAAAGAAGTTTTAGAAAACAATTTATACACAGTTTATAAAAACGAATCTTTAGGTTTTTCTATAAAAATTCCAAAAGATTTTACTGTTGATGAAAAATATCAGTACCAAGTTAACTCAAGTACCGTAATCTCGGGAGTGAAATTTACAATTCCAGAATCTTTGAAAGAGGGAACAAATCTTTCTTCTGATACATACATAAGTGTTGAAGCTAAGCCTGGAGCTGTTAATTCCTGTAGCGCTGAAATATATCTAGACAATTCTGTTTCCTCTGGATTTATAGATAGCGGGGGGCACAGGTATTCAATGGCTACCTTTAGTGGTGCAGCTGCTGGCAACAGGTACGATGAAACAGTTTTTGCCACACCAGTAGATGGTGGTTGTATTGCTGTTCGATATTTTGTGCACTATGGAGTCTTTGAAAACTATCCAGAAGGAAGTATATCTAGGTTTGATGAAGTTTCCCTTAAATCATTATTTGATTCCATTAGAGAAACATTGGTTTTGGATTAAATTACTGATATAATTCTTATATGAAAATATTCACACATTTACTTGTTTCAGCGGTAGCAATTATTATTACAGCCTATCTTCTTCCTGGTGCCACAGTTACACTAGTTAGTGCTTTGATTTTAGCTGTTGTTTTAGGGATAATAAATGTTTTTATAAAACCGGTTGTAAAACTGATAACCCTACCACTTACGATAGTAACTCTTGGGCTCTTTTCTCTAGTTATAAATGCACTTTTTGTGCTATTAGCATCTAAAATTGTTCCAGGGTTCAGTGTCGCTGGTTTCTGGACAGCTTTTTGGTTCTCAATTATTCTTTCTCTGGTAAATGCCTTGTTTAATAGGTTTAAAGACGAAGATTAGTGAAGTTTCAGTCTATTAATTCACACAGTCTATATTGTGTTGTCTACTGTTGTTATCTATAAGGGGATACTGTATAATAGACCCATTACTATAATTAATAAAAATAATGGCAAAAGTTAATTCTGCATTTATGAAACCGATGACTATTAGTAGCGACCTAGCAGTAGTCGTTGGAAAAGGCCCAATGCCTCGATCTGAAGTAGTTAAGAAGCTTTGGGTTTACATTAAGGGTAAGAATCTTCAAGATCCAAAGAATAAAAGAAATATAGTGGCTGATGAGGCTCTAAAGAAAGTATTTGGAGGTAAAGCTGTTGTTAATATGTTTGAGATGACAAAGCTCGTTTCAAAGCATCTATCATAATAGCTTCCAAATTAGTTTGATGAGAAGAATCCCCGAAAGGGGTTTTTCTTTTTATACATATGCTACAATATTTATATGGCAAAAGGAGAAACACATCGAAAAGAAAAAAAGAAACCAAAGAAGAAATAATCACGCAAAACAGAGTGGTCATGCGACCATAAGGTTTGCATAACAGTTTTTAATGAAAATTCACAAAAACCCAACCAAGGGAGAGGGTATTTTGGTTCAAGATATCGCCATCATTTTTTTTAGCGTCTTAATTGCCGTTGTTTTAATTAAAACAAGAGTAATTTCGGATCTACTACTCTCTACCGAAAGGTTTGAATTATTTGGAGCATTTTTTGCGGGTATGTTTTTTACAACTATCTTTACCACTGCACCGGCCATAGTTACCTTAGGAAACATAGCACTACATACCTCACCCCTTACAACAGCAATTCTTGGAGCTTGTGGAGCTATGATAGGGGATTTAATCATCTTCAGATTTATAAGAGACAGACTTTCAGAACACTTATTTGAACTTATAAATCACAATACTATCTGGAAGAGAGCAAAACACTTATTTAGGCTTCGTTACTTTAGATGGTTTACTTTTTTAATAGGTGGCCTTCTTATTGCATCACCCTTACCAGATGAGTTAGGTATTGGCTTATTAGGTTTTACTAAGATGAAAACCAAACAGTTCATACCAATATCTCTATTTTTTAACTTTGTCGGGATCCTACTTATAGGAATCGTTGCGAGAGCTATTTAGGGTGGTGGTTAGATATCTCTACTTCTATTTTTTCTATATTGTCCTCAACCTTTTTTAGAGTTTTTTCCAGTTGTTTTATCTGGTCTTCTTCTGTATGGATCTCCTCCTCAGTTTTCTCCGCGAGTTTTTTCTCTCCAGAAAGACCTGTTATTAAAAGTCTGTTACCTATAAAAGCAGATACATAAACACCTGTAATGAGTAGGATTATAGTTCCGACTAGGAAAGATAGTGGTCCATCTATAATGTTAAATAAATTTATTTCAGCAACTCCTATCATATAAGCGGTTATAAAGTCCGTAGTATGCCAAACACCCCGCCAAAACAGTACAACACCAACACCTCCAAGTAGTGCATATAAAAGTGGAAAATGACTCAATTTGGCTCGAGTTCTGTCCTCCAATTTGTCAAAAAAGTTTATTATGTATTTAGCCATTCGTTTTCTAATTCTCTGTATTGTGTATAATATTACAATAATAACACAGTATGATTAATAACAAAAAAGCCATAGTCTGTGATCTAGACGGAACATTAGCAAAGAGTAAGTCCTCCCTAACCCCAGAAATGTCTGAAGTTTTATGTAAATTACTTTCAAAACATTATTTAGTGGTTGTCTCTGGAGGGGCTTACAGTCAGTTCCAAAAGCAGTTTCTTACAAATTTTTCTTGTCCAAAAGAACTTCTTAAGAACCTATCTTTCTTTCCAACAATGGGAAGCACTTGTTATGTTTATGACTATGAAAAAGACATCTGGAAACAACTTTATGATGAAAAATTTAGTGATGGAGAGAAATTAGAAATAATGAAAGCTCTGAAAGAATCCATAGCTGAATCCAGTTTAGATCTCTCTTCACCTTTTGGTGAAATAATTGAGGACAGGGGCAGTCAGATTACTTTTTCAGGTAGGGGTCAGGATGCTCCGATAGAAATCAAGGTCGCCTGGGATCATGACCAGGCTAAACGAAAAGCACTGGTGGAATTAATCAAAGCAAAAATCCCACAATTTGAAATAAGTATCGGCGGGACAACTTCAATAGATGTTACAAGAAAGGGTATAGATAAAGCTTATGCAATAGGAAAAATTAAAAATCTTTTAAAAGTAAATGATGAGGATATTATTTTTGTCGGTGACGCACTTTGGAAGGGAGGGAATGACTCTCCAGTTAAGAAAACGGGGGTGGATTATATACAAGAGGATGGCCCAGATGAGACTCTAGAGTTTCTTAAGCAGTATATCTAACATAGATATCAACATTTACTCGTTATTTATAGTTTTATTTCGTTTTTGTGTGTTAAAATTTAACTATGGAATCCGAAACCACCAAAAGACCATGGGGGTCATTTACTCGTTTTACAAATAATGAACCTTCTACTGTAAAGATTTTACATATCGATAAGGGGGAAGAATTTAGTTTGCAGTATCACACTCACAGGCAGGAATTTTGGAAAATATTGAAAGGTAATCCAGAAGTTATTGTTGGAGATAAAACGGAGTATCCACATGAGGGTGAAGAGTTTGTCATAGAACCACACGTCAACCATCGCATTTTTGCCCCAAATGATGATGTTACGGTTTTAGAGATTTCAACCGGTCAGTTTGACGAGAATGATATTGTTCGGCTAGAAGACAAGTACAACCGGGTCTAAAGTTATTTTTAAAATTTAATGAAGAAAAGTACTTCCAAATTTAAAAGAATAAAAAATTCTGAAGGAGTGCCTCTTGCTGTGGCAACAGTAGCTAATGATGTAGTCATATTAAATCGTTTAAATAAAAGAGGTTCGGACTCACTTTTCCTTTCTTGGAGCAAAAATGGAGTGGATTTTGTTAATGACTCTCAAAAAGTAACTCTAAAAACTTTAGGTAAAAAGTCTGAGAAAATAAGTTCTTGTTTTAATTTTGGGGTAAGCCGTACTCCCAATGGTTTCGTTTTAACTTATTTTAGAAAGGGAAATCTTAGGGTAAAAGATAAACTAGTCATTGCCCGTTCAAAGGACATGTATAAGTGGGAGGTCAAGTCAGAAGTTTTGGCACTAGATTCAAATCACGCAACCGTTGTGTATGACAAACAGAAAGATAAGTTTGAAATGTACAGGGATGGACTGTTTATTAAAAACCAAGCTTCAGTTTCACTTGCTGTCTGGAAAGAAAAGCCATCACTTATTTTTACATCTAGAGTTGGACAGTTTGACGCTGGGAAGATAAAAATTATTGGAAGCGCTGTAACTTCCGAAGGTATCGTTCTTGTTTATGATGCTTCTGTAGAACAAAAAACCAAAACTTTGCTCCAAGCAGGTGCAATAGTCTTTGATTTAAATGATCCACGACGAGTGATATGGCGTGCCGGGATACCTGTGTGGCAAGGAGTAGTGGATTCAAAAGACAATACAAGACCAATAGAGCCCTTTGGTTTTGCAACTTTAAAAAAGTCATTCATCTTGTATTGGATAACGGAAGACAAAACACTTATTGTTGCAAAGATCCCACCGATTTTTAGAGAAGCAGAAGACGCAAAGCTTCATCCAAAGATTATGGAGAGACACCACGGCAACCCGATTATTGAACCTATACATGGAAGTCCGTGGGAAGGAGAAGGTACGTTTAACCCAGCGGTTGTGGAAGATGATGAGGGGATTATACACCTATTGTACAGAGCTGTGGGTAACGACGGTATTTCTAGAATTGGTTATGCAAGAAGTTTAGACGGTAAAGATTTTAGCAACAGATACCCATACCCAGTTTTTGAGCCTGCTCGCGGTTATGGCATGCCAGATGGTAGGGTCGCTATGGGTCCACTCTCGTACAACCCATACATATATACTTCTGGTGGTGGTTGGGGAGGGGCAGAAGACCCTAGAGCAGTTTTGATAGAGGGTAGAGTTTATATGATGTATACGGCTTTTGAAGGATGGAATTCAATGCGTATAGCCCTGACCTCTATAAGTGTTGAGGATTTCAAAGCAGGGAAATGGAAATGGAAGAAACCAAAACTGATTTCTTCTCCAAAAAACAGAAGTAAAAATTGGTTACTTTTTCCAGAAAAAGTAAATGGAAAGTTTGCAATACTCCACAGTATCAGTCCAAAAGTTTTAGTTGAGTATATAGATGATCTAGATAGTTTTGATGATGTGATACATAGTCCGCGACCCGAAGGTCCACAACCAGGAAGAAAAAATGCTTGGGATCATTTGCTAAAAGGTTCTGGTCCACCACCAGTAAGGACAGAACTCGGTTGGCTTCTTTTGTACCATGCACTAGAGAAAAGTGACACTGGCAAATACAGACTTGGAGCTATGATTTTGGATGAAAAAGATCCAACCAAGGTTTTGTACCGCTCTGCACATCCTATCCTTTCTCCAGATATGCATTATGAAAACGACGGTAAGCCCGGAGTAGTTTACGCATCTGGAACAGTTGTTCGCGGAGATGATTTGTATGTTTATTATGGAGGAGGTGATAAGGTGGTTTGTGTCGCCACAACACCACTTAAAAAGTTTTTGAAATATCTGACTACTGGCAATGCAAAGAGCTATCAACTAAAGAAAATATAAATAATGAAGTTTAAATTACAGAGATATCCAAGCAATGAAAATCCTCGACCTATTCTTGAACCAAGAAAAGAAATTGATTGGGAAGGTGGTGCAGTTTTTAATCCATCTGTTATTTATGATGGAGGTCTTTTTAAAATGTTGTATAGGACGTACCCGAGTAATTTGGAGTTGGTTAGTCCAAGGCTGAAACGTCCAGGATTTTACTTTAAAAATCAAAATTCATATATTGGTTATGCAGAAAGTAAGGATGGAATTAACTTTGAAAGAAGAGATTCTCCTTTTATTTCTCCTGATACGGAATATGATGGTTTTGGATGTGAAGACTCAAGGATTACAAAAATTGAAGATACTTTTTATATAACTTATACTGCAATTGATAGTCCAATACATAGTTGGGACAAGAAAGACCCAAATATAAAAACGGCAAACGTCCGTATTGCTTTGGCAACAACCAAAGATTTCATTGAGGTAAAAAAACATGGGGTTATTGGTCCCCCAAAAGCATCCAAAGCATCAGCTTTTTTTTCTGAACAAGTAAATGGAGGGAAAATTGGTCTGTTAATGACGATCGACGCCGATTCAGTCAATTCCCATATTGCTATTCGGTATTATGATTCAATTGAGGACGTTTTAAATCAGACAGATGAATCGTGGGCAACTTTTTTAGAAACCTCACAAAAAACAGCAGTGCTAAAAACACAATCCTGGCTACACAGAGGACCAGAGCTTGGTGCAACTCCAATAAAAACTGAAAAAGGCTGGCTAGTAATTTTCTCCAATGAATCAATGTCTGATTCATGGACTATTGGTGCCGCTCTTTTAGATCTTAACGAACCAAACAAAATTGTATCTAGAACATCAGGTTATCTTTTACAACCCGTAACAAGTTATGAGAGAGAAGGTCTTGTCCCAAACGTTACTTTTCCAGAAGGGGCAGTTATTGTTGGTGATGAATTGTATGTTTACTACGGTTGTGCTGATACGGTGATTGGTCTTGCTACATGTAAAATTGAAGAGTTATTGAATTATTTGCTCACAAATAAGCTATAAGCTTGGGAATATACCAATGAAAAAGAGTAAATTTAAAAATCTAAAAGCTAGACCAAAAATAAAAGACAGGATGTTCGTTAGTGATTTTATCGATAATGAAATGACCAGAATTTCAGAAGGTATAAAAGATCAAAATCTAAAAAGAATGTTTAATCAGTGTTTTCCAAACACTCTGGACACAACAGTTAGTTATTACGAAGATAAAAATGGAAATCCTGACACATTTATTGCGACGGGTGATATTCCTGCTATGTGGCTTAGAGATTCCACAAATCAAGTCTGGCCATATTTACAATTCATAAACGAAGATCAGAAAATAAAGAATCTGTTTATTGGTCTTATTAACCGTCAAGTAAAAAATATTTTGATTGATCCATACGCCAATGCATTTATAGATATTTTGAATAAAAAAAGCAAAACTTGGTGGAAAAAGGGAAAATCTTGGAAAAAAGAAGTCTGGGAAAGAAAATATGAATTAGATAGTCTATGCGCCTTTTTTAGGCTGTCTGTTGGATATTATGAGAAGACAAAGGATGCTTCTGTATTTGATAAGGATTGGGTAAAAGCGTTAAAAAAAGCAATTGGAGTTATGAAAAATGAACAGAATTCTCTAACAAAAGATAACGCTAAGGAAATGTACCGATTTTACCTTCCTGACAAAAAACCCCATCCTGCTATAAGAATGCGCGGGTTTGGTTATCCAGGAAAAGAATGTGGATTGGTTAGAAATGTGTTCAGGCCCTCCGACGACGAATCTGTATTTCCTTATTTAATACCAGCAAATGCTATGGCAGTTGTGACTCTTCGAGGGCTATTAAATATACTTGAAATGATTAATGAAGCTGATTTGAAAAATAATGTAATTGAATTAGCAAACGAAATAGATTCTGGGATTAAAAAGTTTGGGATCGTTAGTCACCCAGAATTTGGAAAAATATACGCATATGAGGTAGATGGTTTTGGTTCACATTATGTTATGGATGATCCAAATGTGCCGAGTTTGTTAAGCCTGCCTTACTTAGGATATTGTTCTGCTGATGATCCTATCTATCAAGCAACAAGGAGGTTTATATTAAGTGAAAACAATCCATTTTATGCTAATGGCAAAATTACTTCCGGTTTAACAAGTCCTCACACGGGAGTTCTTGATCACTTTTGGCCTATTTCTACTATTATGCAAGCACTTACATCGAATAATGAAGAGGAAATAGTTTCTTGCCTGGAAACATTAAAGAAAACTCATGCTGGAACTTATTTTATGCACGAAAGTGTTAATGTTGATAATCCTAAAAAATATACCAGGCCCTGGTTTGGGTGGGCTAATTCTTTATTTGGAGAGTTAATAATTCAACTAATGAATAGAAATTCAAAAATATTTGAAAGAGTGTGATAAAATAAAAATATGTTTGTTGTAAAAAGATCAAAACTTAATCCGATACTTGCGCCAAATCAAGCAAACTCTTGGGAGAATTATGCTGTCTTCAACGGCAATCCAGTAATGATAAAAGATAAGGTTCATTTAGTATACAGAGCTCAATCCACACCAGAAAAAGTAGAGGGTATTAATTTTTCTCTATCGGTTATAGGAAAAGCAGAAAGTAGAGATGGAGTGAATTTTAAAAACAGGCAAGTGTTCATAAAACCAGAACATCCATGGGAAAGATATGGTTGTGAAGACCCAAGGGTTACAAAAATAGACGGTAAATATTATATTTTCTACACAGCCCTTTCGGCATTCCCACTTAATATTCCAGAGGGAATTAGGGTAGGACTCGCGATTAGTCGTGATATGAAAAAGGTTTCTGAGAAGCACATCATCACGCCTTTCAACGCAAAGGCAATGACTTTGTTTCCAGAAAAAATAAACGGAAAATACGTCGCATTACTTACAGTAAATCCTGACCGCTTGCCAACACACATGGCTATAGCAGAGTTTACTAAACTTGAGGACATGTGGGACGAGAAGTATTGGAAGAAATGGTACGACAAACTAGATAAACATATTTTTATTAGAGGTGACGACGTAGACAGAATAGAAATTGGAAGTTGTCCTCTGAAAACCGAGAGAGGTTGGCTTCTAGTAACATGTAGAATCCAAAATCATACTTCACCAGACAGAGTTTTTGCTATTGAGGCTATTCTTCTTGATTTGAAAGACCCTAAAAAAATAATTGGCAAGACTCGAGGAGCCCTGGTTGTACCAGAAGAAAATTACGAAATAAATGGAACAATAGGAAATACTATTTTTCCAAGTGGAGCATTCATAAAAGATTGTGATCTTTATATTTACTATGGCGCCACAGACACGACCATTGCAATGGCAAAGGTAAATATAGATGGACTTCTTGATGTTATGGAATATCCATATAGAGAAATAGGTTTTCACCGCATAGGAGAGGGAGCTTTGATGAAACCTAGAAAAAATATACCTTGGGAAGAAAAGGCAATATTTAATCCCGCAGCTATAGACGTTGATGGAACTGCCAGAATATTTTACAGAGCAATGAGTCTAGATAACACTTCTGTTGTTGGTTATGCAGAAAGTGTAAACGCTACGGATATTTCTTATATTTCTGACAAGCCGGCATATGTTCCAAGAGAATCTTTTGAAAATAAAGGTGTCCCGGGTGGAAATTCAGGTTGTGAAGATCCGAGGTTAGTGAAAATAGGTAATACGATATATATGTATTACACAGCTTACAATGGCGTTACGCCTCCATCTGTCGCGATGTCTAGTATAAAAGAAAAGGATGTTAAAAACAGAAAATGGAATTGGACCAAACCAGTTTTAGTTACGGCTGATGGGGTTGACGACAAGGACGGATGTCTTCACCCAGAAAAAGTAAACGGTAAGTATCTTCTATATCACAGAGTCGACAATCATATTTGCGTTGATTTTGGTTCCACCCCGGCTTTTCCAGAAAGAAATAGTTTTAAAAATATACCACTTATAAAAGCCAGAAAGGGAATGTGGGATTCTGTAAAAGTGGGGATGTCTGTTCCACCAATAAAAACCAGTAAAGGCTGGATACTGCTTTATCATGGAGTTTCTGGGAGGTCTCGTTATAGAGTGGGTGCAGTACTCCTTGACTTAAAAGACCCTACAAAAGTGCTTGCTAGGATGACAGACCCTATATTTGAACCTCGTGAGGCCTATGAGATAGCAGGTCAGGTGAACTACGTGGTGTTTCCTTGTGGAGCAATAGTTAGAAATAGTTATATTTACATGTATTATGGGGGAGGGGATGATGTTGTGGACGTAGCATCAATCTCACTTAAGAAATTACTAAGTGTTTTAACTACAAAATAAAATGGGAATAGACGGAATACCACAAATGCCAACGGGAGAGAGTATGCCAACAAAAGAAGAAATTCTGAATAAACTTAAGTCAGAAGGGCTAACGGAAGAAAACAAAGCAATGGTTATAAGATGGACAGAATTACAAGAAGCTGAAGTAAAAAACTCCAGAGATGCTATTTTATTAAATATACAAAGAATTGATTTTTATCTTGCAGTCAGCGACGATGACGGAGCTTGGGAATGTGCGCAACAAGCATTTGAAAATGCTTATAGGGAAGGTGAGGAAGATCTCTGTGAAAAGCTTCGCAAAATTTATCCCGGTTTGGGCTTATAGTTATCACCTAGTATCTTTAAGGGCTAAAGAGTAGCGAGTTCCCAAAATCATAATAATTCCAACAAATATAAAAATATATTGGAAGGAGATAAATTGGAGTAAAATGGTTGCTATGACAGGTGCTAAAACTAGTGCCAGGGGTCTACTTACACGAAACAGACTGATAACATCCGTCTGCTCCTTTTTTACTTGTTTGAAAAAATAGCTCTCCGTACTGACTTCTACCAAACTTGCTCCCACTCTTGTTATGAAAAGCAGTACAGCCCAAACCCAAAAGTTTTTGAGCGTTATAAAACTTATTATTAGAGTAAAAATTCCCATTATAATAAGTCCTATGGTTAAAAATTCTTTCTCTCCGTATTTGTCATCCGCCATCTCTCCAACTGGTAGTTCAAACAAAACAAAAGGCAGGAGCATTATTGTAAAAATAACTCCTATTTCTGACCACGAAAACCCAATGTATTTTTCCAGATAAAGCGGAGTGTAAATAACCATAAAACCGTAGAAAAGTTGAAGCAAGGTGTGTGATATAAAAATATTGTATAGGTTTTTATTTACGAGATATTCACTTAGAGTTTCTTTTACTCGTATGTGATGCATTTTTACTTCTTTAATAAATTTGAATTTTCTTATGGAGAAATACATGGGAATCATAAGTAGTGCAGATAAAATATAGACGAGTGAGTAGCTCCCATTTTTTACCAAAAACGCAATAGACAGCGGAGCCAGAACTATCATTACGTTTGTTATGGTCAGATATGTTCCTCTTATACTACCAGTTATAGACTCGTCATTTGATACACTTTCAACGAAGACATCCATATTAAAAAGAAGTATGGATATTGCCGATAGGTGTATCATAAAACTTATTCCAGCAACTAGTGCTGTTGTAGGGAAAACCAAACCAAAAACAGCTAAAAATTCTAAGAGAATGACTATTGTCGCGAATCTATAGTTGCTTATTTTCTCCAGTATTTTTGAAGCGTTTAAAAGTATTAGTACGTTTACTAATGAGCCAATTATATACAAAGCAGAGATCTGTGTTTCTGAGAAAAATTTACTCAGAAAAGACGAGTTTAGATATATCACTAGTGCATAGTGAAAAGATATGAAAGTGTTGGATAAAAACAGGGAGTTAAGAAGCTTATTTTGTCTGAAGGGTAGAAGAATCCGATCCATTTAACATATTGTAACTTAATTCTTTTTTAAACTCCAAGAATAACTGGTATAACAATCGGCTTTTTAGCCGTTTGTTGGAAGAGGTATCTACCTACGTCGTCAACAAGTGCACCTTTGATTAAATCAAAATCAATCGGGTTCATACCACGGGTGGTGTCTTCTGTTGTTTTCTTTATTATCATTCGGGTGTGGTTTAGCAAATCTTGCGACTCACGTAGGTAAACGAAACCACGGGATATAATATCAGGGGATTTCTTTAACTTGCCAGTTTTTGTGTTTAGACTGACGACGATAAGGAAAATTCCGTCTTGAGCAAGCATTTTTCTGTCTCTTATAACCATCTCTTGGATGTTTCCAACAGCAAAACCATCAACAAGCACTAGACTTGATGGAACTTTTTCTTTTAGAATTCTAATCTTATCTCCGTTATCGTAAATCTCTACAATAGAACCATTGTCTGGTATGACCACACTTTCTTTGTTGTGGCCTAGGGAATAAGAAAGTTCTGCATGCTGGCAAAGCATATAGTGTTGTCCATGAACTGGCATAAAGAATTTGTAAGGAATTTGTTGGTGTATCCACTTAAGCTCGTCACGGTTTCCATGGCCCGATGCATGAATGTCTGAGTCCAAATATGTAACAATCTTTGCACCAGATCTGTACAAGTTGTCTTTAAGGTTCACAACTGACTTATGGTTTGTTGGGATAACTGACGCAGAAAGTAAAACGGTGTCAGTAGGTTTTAGTCGGACATATTTGTGAGTTTTGTTTGCTATTCGCATTAAAGCTGCGAATTCTTCTCCTTGAGCGCCCGTTACAAGCATAACAATCCTGTCTGGAGGGTAGTTTTCAATGTCTTCAAGTGGAATAATATTGTTAACCTCCACTAGTTTTAGTTGTTTTATTATTTCAATGTTTGATTTCATTGACCGGCCTTCAATGACAAGTTTCTTTCCGTACTTTTCAGCAGATTTTATGATAGAAATTATTCTTTCTACTTGAGATGCAAAAGTCGCAATGATCAGTCTACTTTTTGTATCTTTTATAAACTGGTCTATGTTTTCTACCACTACGTTCTCAGAAAGAGAGAAGCCTGGTTTTTCTATAGAAGTTGAGTCCATAGTGAGAAGAAGAACATTCATATCCTTAAATCTTTTGTATTGCTCTATTTCTTCTTCTGTTGGTACTCCCTTTATGTTATCCACTCTCACATCTTCAATAAAAACAATATTTCCCTGCAAAGTTTCTATAACAAGTCCCATTGAGTCGGGGATAGTGTGAGAAATAGGAAAAGTTTTTATTTTAAGTGCGCCACAAGTAATAGTTTCATTTCCATCTATGATTTGGATATCAAGAGGTTTCAGGTGAGGGAATTCATCCTGTCTTTTTTGAATCATTATCGCTCCAAATTGTCTTGTAAATATTTTCGGATAACCAATACGATCTATGATAAACGGTAGACCGCCTATGTGGTCCAAGTGTCCGTGCGTAATAAACACCCCCTTTATTCTCTCCTTGTTATCTTCTAGGTATTTTGTATTTGGCAAAATATAGTCAATTCCGGGCGTATCTTCATCTTTGAACTGAAAACCAATATCAACAACGATAATATCTCCCTTATACTCAATCATCGTCATGTTTCTACCTATTTCCTCAACTCCTCCAAGCGGTATTATTCTGATGTTGTCTCCTTCAATTGGAGGGATGATATCCTCAGTTTTCCTCATCGTATTTCTTACAGTTGGAGTGTCTCGTCTACCGAAAGATTTGCCTCGGAAAGACTGCCTACTCCTTGTACCAGAGTGACTTCTTGTGTCTCTTGTCGCATTTACTTCTCCTGTCGTTTTTGTTTCTTCTCTTTCCATTTATTGTGTTGTTAATTTTTAATTTTTATTATGGCCATACGACTACTGCTCGCTTTCAGCGGTTGAATATTTCCCAAACTCTATTTGTTTCTATATACCATTTAGATACATCTACAAACCTTTCTCCCGGGTTGGTTAACAATCCTAGGTTTATATTTTTTATTTCCTCTGGGACGATGTAAATAAAGTATGGAGAATATGTGAAAACAGTCGGGACATCATTTTTTATTTCCTTACTGAAACTTTCAAGATAAGTTTTTTGCTCTTCTCTGTCACTAGTTTTTCTGATGTTTTCTAACAGCTTGTCTGCTTTTGAATTTGTATACATAGCAATGTTTAGTCCAGGACTATTTCTTTCTGACGAATGCCAAAATGGGTACAGGTCCATGTCTCTACCAACAATTTCTCCAAAAAGAAGTGAATCATACTTTCTTGGTTTTATAATATTTTGGTTTAAGTCTCCGATTTCAAAAATTTTAACTTCCACTTCTGCACCGAGCGCCTGCCACTGCCTCTGTATTAACATCGCAACTTCTTTTAACTCCGGAGCGTTTCCTGTTGATATTGAAAGAGATAGTCTTGTTGTTTTTGTTTTTTCTTTCTTTTCAAATATACCACTTGCATTTTGCTTCCAGCCATTTTTTATAAGAAGTTCTTTGGCTTTTTCTAATCCAGAAAAGTTTCCAGTTGTAGTAGCTTCACTTTGGGCTGTCTCGAGTGGTACTGGGCTGTCTATTACTTTGCCGTAGCCACCCAAAACATTATCAACAATAGCTTGTTTATCTGTAGCTAAATCTAGGGCAAGCCTCACTTCTTTATAAACTAGCACGGGGGCAACGTTTTGATTGAAAAATACACCGAATATTCTAGGGAGAGGAGAGAGCATAACGTTTTTTCCTTCGATTTTCAAGTCAGACATTTGTTTGGGTGAGATGCTGTGCAGACTGTCTATGTCATTGTTGTTATAAGCATTTAATATCTCTTTTTCATTTTGATAAGACTTAATATTTAGATTTGTTATAAAAGGTTTACCAAGTGCATATTGGCTAAATGATTTAAGCTTGTACTCTTTAGGCAACCCACTATCTGTATATGAAATAGATTCTACTTTATAAGGCCCTGTACCAATAGGTTTTATATTAAATTGGCTGAAAGGGAATTCTTCTATACTAGCGTCTTTCCAAATATGTTTAGGAAGTATTCCTAGTGTAGTGTTTTGTATAAAAGGTGAGTAAGCTTGTTTTAAGGTGAAGGAAACTGTAAGGTCATCTATCTTTTCTACTTTAACTCCTGCCCAGTTTGCTTCTCTAGGACTTTTTAAAAGTGAGTCTTGAGCTTTTTCTACTGTAAAAATAACATCGTCTGCTGAAAGTTTACTTCCGTCTTGGAAGTAAATGTCTTTTTTTAAAGTGAATGTGTAGTTTAGTCCATCATCTGAAGCAGTGTAACTTTCGGCTATGTCGGGTACTAATTCTCCAGAAGGGGTGACCTTCATAAGTCCGGAGTAAATAAGTGTCACAAGGTCCTTGTCTGTGTCACTAGAAGCTAATAAGGGATTTATAAAACGTGGTGAACCAATCACTCCTTCGTTTAGGGATCCTCCGTAGTCTGGTACTTCAACTAGAAATGATCCATTTACTTTATATAAAAGAGAGAGACTGCTTGCAATAAAAATTATAGAAAATATTACAAAAAGAGTTTTTTCTGTAAGAGAAAAAGATCTGACAATAGCCATCAGCTTCTCTAGTACTCCAATTTTCCATTCTTTATGTGCAAGCTCCTGAATTTTTTCTTTATCCACGATTGATTTTTAAATAATTAATTGAGTATTTTTACTAAACTTATTTAAACTAGGAAATTTGAGTGAAGTCCGAGACGGACAAGGAAAATAATTGGAGGCGTACACTTAGTACGATGAGAATTATTTTTTGAAGTCCAACAAAGGAATTCACCAAATTTAGTAGTTTAAATTAAAAAAGAAGACTGAAGGAAACAAGTACAAATAATATTGCCACCACTATAGTAGAAACAAAGATGAACTTCTCAGCACCTCTTTTTGTGTGAAATCCAGAAGAAAAACCGTCACCACCACCAAAAGCTCCGCCTAAGCCAGCTTCAGATTGTTGTAGGAGGATACCTCCTATAAGTAGGACAGATAGCACTATCTGGACTATCGGTATTAACTGCGGGAAACTCTGAACAATACTCATAATGGATAATAGCATACTATTTATCACAAAAATAAGCAAATACTATTAGGGGGTCAAATTTGGGGGTTTTCCTCCAAAATGTGCTATAATGCAACTTAATCATTAATAAAATTATTAAACAATTATAAAAACATTATGGAACCACAGACACAACAATCATCATTTTTAGGTAGAAACATAAAGTGGGTAGTTGTTTTAGGTGTTATCGTACTTTTGGCTATCTGGGTAGTTGGTAAAAACAATAGCTTCGTAAGAGCTGGTGAAGCTATCACCGCACAGTGGGCACAGGTAGAGAACCAGTACCAAAGACGGTTCGATCTTATCCCAAACATTGTAAACACGGTAAAAGGTGTAGCAAAACAAGAGACAGATGTTTTCACAGCAATAGCAGATGCCAGAACAAGATACTCCGGAGCAACTACTCCAAGCGAGAAAGCACAAGCAGCAACACAAGTTGAAGGGGCGCTAGGCAGGCTCCTCGTAATTGCCGAAGCGTATCCAGTACTTCAATCTTCACAAGCTTACAGAGACTTGATCACTTCTCTTGAGGGAACAGAAAACAGAATTTCAGTTGAGAGAATGAAATACAACGATTTGGTCCGTGCGTTTAATACAAACGTAAAGACATTTCCGTCTTCACTTGTGGCTAAGCTCTTTAGTGTAGAGGCAGGAGCATACTTTGATGTGCCAACAGAAAATCAGACAGCTCCAACCGTTGATTTCGTTAACTAAATTTTCAAATCTGGCGAACTCCTAGTCTCGGACTTGAAAATGTTCGTCACCTTACTACTTGTAAGGCTTCTCTCATTTTCAAGTCCTCAACGTCGGATTTCATCCAGATTATGAAAGTTTGAAAATCTAAAAGGCGGAAATTATGAAAAAATTCCTTACACTACTTCTGTTACTTCCTGTTTTTTCATCTGCCTTTACTGTGCCCGAAAGACCAACTGGTTTTGTTCAAGACTATGCGGGGATACTAAGCGGTGAACAAGTGGTGACTCTTGAAGCTAAGATTTCAAACTTTGAAAAAAGTTCTACGAACGAAATTGCCGTTGTTACAATAAATTCTCTTGACGGAGATACTATAGAAAATGTTGCACAGGAAATATTTACAAAATGGGGGATAGGAAAGAAAGACAAAAACAATGGAGTTCTTTTTTTGATTTCTTTAACTGACAGAAAAACTCGTATTCACACAGGCTATGGTGTTGAGGGAGATTTAACAGATCTTGGTACATCTTACATTCAGCAAGACATTGTCACTCCAGCTTTTCGTGAAGGGAAATATTTTGAGGGAATAAATAGCGCAGTAGATAAAATGATAGAGGCACTTGGTGGAAACAATATCGTTCCAGAAGGTTATTCTGAAAGTAGCAGTTCAAATCTTCCTTGGGAATTTATTTTCTTCATTATATTTGTTTTGCTTCAGTGGGTTGGAGCGATTCTTTCCAGATCCAAATCTTGGTGGCACGGGGGAGTTCTCGGAGGAATTCTTGGTGGAGGAATTATCTGGTGGTTTGGAATTGCAATACTTTTTGGAACATTTATTTTTGTTATCCTCATTCTTCTCGGACTACTCTTTGACTACATTGTTTCGAAAACATATGCAAAAGCAAAAGCTACAGGACATTACCCTTGGTTTATTGGTGGAGGTGGTCATGGAGGTGGTAGTTCCGGTGGAGGATTTGGTGGTTTTGGCGGGGGATCAAGTGGTGGAGGTGGTTCCAGCGGCTCTTGGTAGTAAAACAAGTAAAATTATCTCATCTGCGTTGTTGCTGTTCAATTTTGTTCACTCACCGTACTATCTGTACGGCTCATTCACAAAATCTTCAGCGCCTAGCATCTGAGGCAATTTTACTTGTTTTCGGTTTTTACAGTTTGATTTTTATGCTAGACTAAAAACATATGCAAGATGAATTTCACGAAAAATTAGAAAAAAGAGTTGCAGAACTTGAAGCTCTGATACATGAACTTGAGAAGGACCTTATCCACGACTCACTGACAGGTCTTCGAACTCGCGCATTTTTTGAAGAAGAGCTGGGTGTTTATTTAAAAGCCTTTACTACACTAGAAGCGGGGAAGAGACGGGAGTGGTTCGGATTTAAAACTCTGTCTTTTCTTTTTTTTGATATTGATAACTTTAAAAAAATAAATGATACATATGGTCACTCCTATGGTGATGAAGTTCTACGCGAAATATCTAAAGTTATAAATAGAAGTGTTCGAGAGGGAGATACAGTTGCACGTTGGGGTGGTGAAGAAATAGTTGCATGTCTTTTGGGGGCAAATGAACAGGATGCAAGGGATAAGGCCCAGAGTATTCGAAAAGTTATAGAAAAACTCACATTCACTAACGATGTTCTAAACATAACTGTTAGTGTAGGTGTAGCCACAAATTGGAAAGGCACGACTTTTTTGGAACTCATAGAGAGAGCCGACAAAGCTCTTTACCAAGCAAAAGAAAGTGGCCGAAACAAAGTAGTAGTGTATTCAGAAATCAAGGAGTAAAATATTGATATGGAAAAAGCTATAGAATTGGTAAGACAATTTCATCAAAAATTTCATGCTCCTGTTTTGGACAAACCATCCTTGATTCCTCAAGACCGTTCCGATTTAAGGTATAAACTCATGAAGGACGAAGTTGAAGAGTATCCTTTGGGTGTAAAAAATAAAGATTTAGAAAATATAGCAAAAGAGCTGGCAGATGTTTTATATGCTGTTTATGGAACTATTTTGGAACATGGTTTACAAGATAAATTTGAAGAAATTTTTGAAGAGGTTCATAAATCAAATATGAGTAAGGATTATCATGAATATAAAATGATAAAAGGCCCAAGTTATTTTAAGGCAGATGTTAAGAAGATTTTAGATAAGTAAATATTTTGATTTTCTTGAAAAAATAAGAAATAAGTATAGTATCTATTTCGGAGTGGCTCATGAACAACGTCTACGCGGAGGTTCGGAACAGGGCAACACTGATTTTCCCTGTGAAGGGTCGTAAAGTGGTGCTTGGTAAGAAAAGAAGCAAGGTCTGCGCCGGGTACCTCAACGGTTACGGTGGCAAGGTGGAGGAAGGAGAGAGTATCCACGAGTGTGCAATGCGCGAGTTTACGGAGGAGACTGGTGGAGCCGTCATCATTCCTCACTTCCTCAACTGTGTCGGCGTGCTTTACGTTCGCAACCACGATGCAGAGGGTAAGGTCATCTACGAGTGCGATGTGTACACCTACTTGGTGTACATGTGGGATGGCGGGATTGTCTCCACTCCAGAAATGGAGGATCCTGCCCTGTATTCGTTTGAGGATCTTGGTGAGCAGAACATCACGATTCACGACAAGGTCTGGATGCCCGAAATTCTGGAAAACGGAAAACGTGTCCGCGTCCACCTAGATTTCGAGTCCGATGGTAAGACATTGCGTGACTTGGTCCGTCTTGATTTCATTTCCCGTGATTCCAAGAACCTTTACTGAGAGGAGGTGGCGCGCAAATTCGTCACCTCCTCGTTTTTAATATAAAATGAACTAGAATTTTGGAGAAATGCGAGAGTGGTTTAATCGGCAGTCCTGGAAAGACTGTGTATCGGAAACGGTACCAAGGGTTCGAATCCCTTTTTCTCCGCCAAAAAATATGAAACCTATTCTCGTAACATGTTATGTAAATCCAGATTTGGACGGTGTCGCCGGGGCTATTGGCTATGCAGAGTTTTTGTCTAAGACTGGGAAGAATTGCGAAGTCGGAATCGTTGGTGAACCACACGATGAAGCAAAATACATTTTAGATCGTTTTGGTTTCTCTTATCCAAAATCAATACAAAATGCAGATGACTATGAGGAAGTTATACTAGTAGACGCAAGTGACGTAAATGGACTTGAAGGCAAGATAGCTCCCGAAAAAGTTATTGAAATTATTGACCATAGAAAAGCGCACGAGGCAGGTAAATTTCCAAATGCAAAAGTACAGATAGAACTTGTTGGAGCTGCTGCAACTTTGGTTGCGGAAAAGTTTATGCAAGATGGTGTTGAGATTTCCAAAGAGTCCGCAACTCTTATTTATGGTGCTATACTTTCCAACACACTCAATTTCAAGGGCACAGTAACAACTGACCGAGACAAGAAATCTGCTGAATGGTTAAATCAAACATTAAAGCTCCCTGAAAATTTTTGGAAAGAACTTTTTATCGCCAAGTCCGACCTCTCTGGGCCCAAGCTTGCAGAAAGGATTGAAGGGGATTTCGCCTGGTTTGTATTGGGGGATAAGAGAGTCGGCATCGCCCAAATTGAAATAATCGGAGCAAAGAAACTTGTCGAAGAAAGAGAAGTAGAAATTCTCCAAACACTAAACAAAATCAAAAATAAGATGAATTTGGATTTTGTATTCCAAAACACTATTGAATTAGAAGATGCCAAAACATTTTTTGTTACAGAAGACGCTCCAACTAAAGCTTTAATAGAGAAAATACTAAATGTTAAATTTTCTGGTAATATAGCGGAAAGGCCAAGTTTAATAATGCGCAAGCAAATAGTACCCTTACTAAAAGAGGAATTAGAAAAATAATATGGCAGATTATTCAAAAAACTTAATTAAAGATTACAAATACTGGAGTGTTTATATTCACGAAAATCAAGGGATTTTGGGCAGAACCTATGTTTGGTGTAATAGAGAAGACGCATTAGATTTGCCTGATGCCACAGAAGAAGAACAAAAAGAATTGTTTTTAGTTCTTCAAGAAATGGAAAAGGTTTTAACAAAAACATTTAGTCCAGACATGTTTAACTATGCTTTTCTCGGTAACGAGACTCATCATCTTCACGGACATATACTTCCTCGATATTCAAAACCCGTAGAATTTAATGGTCAGACTTTTATTGATAAAAACTGGGGACATAATTACAAAACCGATCCAAGTTTTATTACTTCTCCTGAATTATTAGAAGCTGTAAAGAAAAATATTAAAGATAATTTATGACAGTACACATTACATACTTCGTACACGGGACAACAATGGATAACGAGAAAAAAATTTCATCGGGTTGGTCCGACGTTGAACTTTCCGATCTTGGAATACAGCAGTCAATTGCGCTAAAGGAAAAAACAAAAGATAAAAAGTTTGATGTAGTTTTTTGTTCTGACTTACAACGCGCGATAAAGTCAGCAGAGCTTGCTTGGGGCGGAATGCACGAAATCATTCCAGACAAAAGATTGCGCGAATGCAATTATGGAAAACTGAACGGTGCTGCATCTGCAATAGTTGAACCAATGCAAGAAGAAGAATGTATTCTAAAGCCATTTCCAGAAGGGGAGAGTTATGAAGACGTAAAAGCTCGAATGGCTGATTTTCTAGAATCTCTCAAAAAGAATTATGACGGAAGAAATGTTGCGATCGTTGGTCATAAAGCACCACAACTTTCTCTAGATGTTTTAATCCATGGTAAAACTTGGAAACAAGCACTCGCAGAAGATTGGCGAAAAACCCACTCCTGGAAACCCGGCTGGGATTATGAGTTGGAATAATTATTCCTAACCAAATCCCTCCGTCTCCGCATAGAATTAGACAATTTGTTATAATACCCACATGAAATACGTATATATAATTTTAGGACTACTTATTATCGGTGGAGCGTTTCTCTTTTATAAAAGCGATAAAACAAATACAAACATGACACAAAACGAAAATGTAGAAACAAAACAAAGTCCGGTAACAGTAACACCAATCTCGCACGCATCAGCAGTTTTGAAATGGGATGATAAAATTATTTACATGGATCCTGTCGGTGAAGCCGAGGATTATGCCAGTCAACCAAAAGCCGACATCATTTTGATAACAGATATTCACCAAGATCATTTTGATCCAGACACTATTTCTGCAGTTTCAAAAGAATCTACAACCGTTGTTGTTCCTCAAGCTGTTTTCAATTTATTAAAAACAAAACCAAACAAAGTCGTGGGTTTAGTCGTTTTAAACAATGGTGAAAAAATTATTCCTCCAAACTTTTCTGCAAATATAGAAGCAATGCCAATGTACAACCTCCCTGAAAAAACAGATGCTTTTCACACAAAAGGTAGAGGAAACGGCTACCTTGTAGAAAAAGATGGTTTCAGAGTTTACATCGCGGGGGACACAGAGGGCATTCCAGAAATGCGCGCTTTGACTGACATAGATATTGCTTTTGTTCCAATGAATCTACCGTACACTATGAGCGTACAAGATGCAGCGGAGGCAGTTCTCGCTTTCAAACCAAAACAAGTTTGGCCATACCACTACCGTGGTCCTGATGGTTTAAGTGACGTCGGTCTTTTCAAATCCCTGGTCAACGCTGGTAATCCAAGTATCGAGGTAGTCCTAGGTAAGTGGTATTAAATTCCAAAATTTTACAAACTGGATTCTTGTGCCGGGGTGGGGTGAGAAGTGATGGGTATCACTTCGCAAGGCCGGAGGCTGATGAGCCGAGGCGGGGTCGCGGAATTTTTCAGTAGAAAAATATTTGTGATAAAAAGTGGTATTGTTTGGAATTGGTCCATGTCATTTTGACCATAGATAAATGCATCCAAAAGTGGTAGAGTTTTAAAATGTTTGAGAACTCATTTAAAAACATAGATCAAGTACTCCACACTGACTCTGGGTCGGCGACTGAACTTGACTATGTGGAGCAGACTTCGTGGATCCTTTTTTTGAAATATTTAGATGATTTGGACCAGACCAAGAAGACAGAGGCGGCGCTGGCTGGCAAGAAATATGAATACATTCTAGATGCTCAGTATCGATGGGATGCGTGGGCATGTCCTAAAGGAAAGGATGGAAAGATAGACCATCACAAAGCGATGACTGGTGATGATCTAAATGATTTTGTGAATGGCAAATTGTTCCCTTATCTTAAGAAGTTTAAGAATCCTGTTGCGGATTCAAATACTATTGAATATAAGATTGGCGAAATCTTCAGTGAATTGAAGAACAAAATCTCGAGTGGTTACAAACTGCGTGAGATTTTGAACATTGTGGATGGAATGCACTTCCGTCTTTATGAAGAGAAGCATGAACTATCGCATCTCTATGAGGCAAAGATCGCAAAGATGGGAAATGCTGGACGAAATGGTGGCGAGTATTATACTCCACGCCCGCTCATCAAAACAATAGTAAAAGTTGTAGATCCTAAGATTGGAGAGACTATCTATGATGGTGCGTGCGGTTCAGCAGGATTCTTAGTGGAGTCATACAACTATCTCACTGAAAATCAAGCAAAGTTATCATCTGCACAGATGGCTACACTGCAGAATAAGACATTCTATGGCAAGGAGATAAAGTCGCTCGCATACATCATTGGCATCATGAACATGATTCTGCACGGTATAGAAGCACCAAACATCCGGCACATGGATACGTTGGCACAGAACATCAATGATATTCAGGAAAAGGATCGCTACAACGTAATTCTGGCAAATCCTCCTTTCGGTGCAGGTATAGGGAGAGAGATTCAACAAAACTTTCCTATTAAGACTGGTGAGACCGCTTTTCTATTCCTTCAACACTTCATAAAGATTCTTAAGGCGGGAGGACGAGCAGGAATTGTTATTAAGAACACATTTCTTTCAAACACAGATAATGCCTCAGTAAGTCTACGTAAGCTACTTTTAGAGAACTGCAATTTGCACACGGTGTTAGATCTGCCCGGGGGCGTATTTGCGGGTGCAGGAGTAAAGACAGTGGTGCTTTTCTTTGAGAAGGGCAAACCTACAAAGAAAGTCTGGTTCTACTCACTCAACCTTGGTCGTAACTTAGGCAAAGGCAATCCTCTTAACGAAGTTGATTTGGCGGAGTTTATAAAGCTACAGAAAACAAAAGCAGATAGTGAAAACTCATGGAGTGTTGATGTTTCTAGTGTAGATCAAGAGACTTTTGATCTGTCAGTAAAGAATCCTAATAAGAAAGATGAGACTGTGCTACGAACACCCGATGAAATCATCAAGGAGATGGATAAGCTCGATACTGAAATCAAGAGCAGTATTTTGAGCATCAAGAAAATTATATGAAGTTAAAGTCAATCAAAATCAAGAATTACAGGAGCGTTGAAGAAATATCATTTGAAACCACTGCTCTAAGTGATGGAACTTTCACATATGGTCTGATTGGCGTTAACGAGGCCGGAAAGTCAACAATTTTAAAAGCTCTAGCGCTTAAGGACGGCTTAAAAAATGCAAAAGGAGAGAAATTACCATTAGCGAAGGATTTCAGAGATAAGAATGAGTCTATTGAGATCGAATATTTATATAATTTAGAAAAAGTTGACGTTGATGATATTAGAAATCATTTAAAAACTGATCCACCACTAGCTGATGACGACATTGATTTTTCTTCAGTTAAGTACACCGCCTCTTTTGAATATGATAAGCCAGGACAAACTTTTGAAAGTTTGGAAATAACTAACTTAGATGAAAGTAATCCATCTAAAGATGCAGTTGAGGAAAAGCTCAGGTCTCTTATTTCAAAGAAGACTCATCAGGCAATTTTTTGGACTGCAGAGGATAGATATTTGATATCCCAACCTATAAACTTGGCTCAATTTTCTGAAAATCCTGACGATATCTCATTACCTCTTAAGAATTGTTTCGCACTAGCCGGAATTAGCGGGAAAACGGCTATTAAAGAAAAGATCGGACTAATTTCAGAATCCACTGAAAGAGAACAGCTTGAAGACACGCTCAGTAAAAAGGTCAGTAAGCATATAAACAATGCGTGGCCTAAGCACAAGATAAAAATTACATTCAATATCTCAGATGGCCTAATCAATTTTCATGTTCATGACCTAAAAACCACTAGTAAGGCAAAGACTGCGGATCAAAGGAGCGATGGGTTTGGTCAGTTTGTATCCTTCCTGCTGACAATCTCAGCTCAAAATAAAAATGATGAACTTTCAAACACAATTCTTTTACTTGATGAACCTGAAACTCACCTACACCCTCAAGCACAAGAAGACTTACTCAAGGAACTGATCACAATAACCGCAAATAAAAGAAATAATATTGCGTTTTTTGCAACCCACTCAAATTATATGATAGATAAAAAAGATTTGAGTAGGAACTATAAGATTTCTAAAGATGGACACGGGACTGAAAGAGAGCAATTTGACAGGAAAGTTTCTACTTATGCAAGCGTCACTTATGAAGTCTTTGAAATCTCAAGTGGAGATTACCACAATCAACTTTACGATCTGTTAAGAGAACAATATGCAAAGAGTGTTAATAAAGACCCTGATGAAGTAGGAGTCAAGGAATTTGACGTTGCCTTTTTCCAACATGTAAAGAGTTTGAAGCTAGAGTATCCATACAAAGGAAAATCCAATACTACTACATTACCTACATATGTCCGTAACGCTATTCATTATCCTGAGAATCAGAGTGAAGAATTCGAGGATAAGCTTAAAGAATCAATCGAACTTTTAAAAAGTTATGAATCCTAATTGGCAAACAAAAAAACTCGGTGATCTTTATGACATTACCTCGAGTAAGCGGGTTTTTAAGTCCGAATGGAAAAGAAACGGAGTACCATTTTATAGAGCCAGAGAAATAGTTAAATTGGCAAAACAGGGATATGTAAATAATGATCTATTTATCTCTGATGAAATGTACAAGAAGTATTCAGAGAAATACGGCGCCCCAAAAGAAGGAGACATCATGGTTACCGGAGTAGGCACGTTGGGTATCTGTTATGTAGTGAAAAAAGATGACAAGTTTTATTTTAAGGATGGAAATATAATTTGGCTTCGAACAAAAAATGAAGCAGATTCTAGACTAATTGAGTATGCATTTAAGTCAGACGTTTTTAAAAAACAAATTAATGATGGCAAGGGCGCCACAGTAGGAACATACACGATTATTAAGGCTAAAAATACAAGCATCCCCTTGCCATCATTAGATGAGCAAAAACGAATTGCAAATAAGCTTGATGAGGTTTCTGAGAAAGTGACGAAAGCGAAAGACAATGCGGAGAAGAACCTACAAAATTCAAAGGAGCTTTTTGAGTTGTATTTGCAGAGCGTGTTTTCGAATCCCGGCAAGAATTGGGAGGAGACGAAACTCGGTGATGCTTATGATGTTAGAGATGGGACACATGACTCACCTCGATATCAAAAAGAAGGCTTCGCTCTAATAACTTCAAAAAACCTGAAGAGGGATTTGCTTAATTTCAATAAGGTTAAATATATTTCAGAAAAGGATTACAAGAAAATAAACGACAGAAGTAAGGTTGATAAGGAAGACATATTGTTTGCAATGATTGGGACAATTGGTAATCCTGTTGTCGTGGAAGTCGAGCCTAATTTTGCAATAAAGAATGTGGCTCTGTTTAAAATTCCAAAAGAACAAAGTGCTTATTTTTTGAAATACTTTCTCGATTCAAGGTTTGTAATTGATAAAATGATGAGTGAGGCGAAGGGAACAACACAGAAGTTTGTGGGATTGGGATACCTGAGGAGTTTTAAAATAAAGTTGCCACCTCTGGTTGAACAAAAAACAATCGTAAAAAAGCTTGAAATTCTTTCGTTGGAAACAAGAAAGCTTGAGAAAATATACGAGCAAAAACTGTCTGATCTTGAAGAACTTAAGAAGTCGATCTTAAGCAAAGCTTTTCACGCTGAACTATAATAAACATATGAACGAATCAGAAACACGAGCTGAATACATCGACCCAATGCTTAAGGCAAGCGGATGGGGTGAAGTCGATGGATCAAGAGTCCTTCGTGAATTTCGTATTACTGAAGGCAAAATTCAAACTGGTGGTAAACGAAGTAAGCCAGAAATTGCTGACTATATTTTGGTCTATAAGAACCGCAAGATTGCTGTGATTGAAGCAAAGCAGGCAGAGCTACCGGCAACTGAAGGTGTTGCACAGGCAAAGTCGTATGCAGAGAAACTACATATTGATTACACCTACTCCACGAATGGCAAGGAGCTCTATCAGATTTCAATGAAGTCTGGACAAGAGGGAGAAGTTAAAGCATTCCCAACACCTGATGAATTGTGGGCAAAGACATATTCAGATCAGAATGAATGGAAAGAAAAGTTTACTTCCGTCGCAATTGAGGGCGATCATGGCAAACGTTATTACCAAGAGCTTGCAATCAACAATGCTCTCGATGCTGTAGCGGAAGAGAAGACACGAATACTGCTTACCATGGCAACAGGAACAGGAAAGACAGCTGTAGCAGCACAAATTGCGTGGAAGCTATTTCAAACGAGGTGGAATCTCAAACGAGATGGTACACGAAGACCACGAATTCTTTTCTTGGCGGATAGAAACATTCTCGCAGATCAGGCGTTTGGTAACGACTTTTCTATTTTCCCTAGTGATGCACGAGTACGCATAAACCCTCTCGATATTCGCAGACGTGGTGGTGTGCCTATGGGTGGAAGTATTTACTTCACAATCTTCCAGACGTTTATGAGTGGTGCGGATGATACTCCGTATTTTGGTGAATACCCACCAGACTTCTTTGATTTTATTATTATTGACGAGTGTCACCGTGGTGGTGCAAATAATGAGGGTAACTGGCGAGGGATATTGGAATACTTTGCTCCGGCCGTACAACTAGGACTCACAGCTACTCCAAAAAGAAAGGACAACGTAGACACATATAAATACTTTGGTAAACCGGTATATATTTACTCACTCAAGCAAGGAGTAAATGATGGGTTTCTAACACCATTCAAAGTAAAGCGCATCAAGACAACGCTTGATGACTATATCTATACCTCTGACGATCAAATTGTGGAGGGAGAGGTTGAAGAAGGAAAGATCTATGAAGAAGCAGATTTCAATAAGATCATTGTGATTAAGGAGCGTGAGGCAAAGCGTGTGCGAGTGGTGCTTGATGAGATAAATCAAAATGAGAAAACGATTATTTTCTGTGCGAATCAAGATCACGCACTTGCGGTGCGAGACTTGGTCAATCAGATGAAAGATAGTAAGGATCCAAATTACTGTCAGCGTGTGACTGCGAATGATGGCGCACGAGGTGAACAATATCTACGTGAGTTTCAAGATAACGAAAAAACTATTCCGACTATTCTGACGACATCACAAAAGCTCTCTACGGGGGTAGATGCAAGGAATGTGCGTAATATTGTGCTCATGAGACCAGTCAATTCAATGATTGAGTTTAAGCAGATTATTGGTCGTGGAACTCGTCTTTTTGATGGCAAGGAATACTTTACTGTCTATGACTTTGTGGATGCGTACCACCATTTTGCTGACCCTGAATGGGATGGTGAACCAGTAGATGAGACTACGGAAACAGAGCCTCCTAGAGGACCCGTAGGTCCAAAACCACTACCAGAGCCTTGTCCTGTTTGCGGTCAGTACCTTTGTGTTTGTGGGGTTGAATTATCAAAGAAGAAATTAAAAATAAAATTACGGGATGGTAAGGAGCGAGAGATACAGCACATGGTCTCAACCTCATTTTGGAGCGCAGATGGTAAACCAGTATCGGTGCAGGAGTTCATGGATAATATGTTTGGCGCAATGCCGGAATTCTTTAAGAGCGAGGAGGAGCTCCGGAAGATATGGTCTAATCCTGTGACTCGAAGGGCCTTTCTAGAGAAGATCGCCGCTATTGGGTATGGCAAGGATGAATTGGAGATACTTCAGAAGATGATTGATGCAGAGAATAGTGATCTATTTGATGTTTTGAATTATGTTTCTTTCTTGAACCCGATAATTTCTAGAACTGAGCGTGTGGGTCAGGCAAAGGCGAGTATATACGATGGGCTGGATGACAAACAAAAAGAGTTTCTAGATTTTGTCTTGTCTAAATATGAAGAAAGGGGAGTGGAAGAATTGGATGAGGAGAAGCTACCTGTGCTTTTGAATCTCAAGTATCACGCCATTGCTAATGCTGAACAATCTCTTGGTGATGTAGATAAAATCAGGACCGTGTTCTTTAATTTTCAAAAACTTTTATATTCAAAATAATAAATAAAATATATGTCACTTTTTAAAAAACAAAATGAAAATATAGAATTGGTAAGAGAAAAACCTTTTGCATTAGAAAAAGAGTTGCAAAAAATAACGGAGAGTAATTTAAAAGATGTTTTTGGTTTTGACTTTGTTGCGAGTGAATTTCAACATAATGATTTGAGAATTGATACTCTTGCATTTGACGGAAATCTGAATACATTTATAGTTATTGAATACAAACGAGAAAAAAGTTTTAGTGTTATAGATCAAGGGTTTGCGTATCTATCTCTTATCTTAAATAATAAAGCCGAATTTGTTTTGGAATATAATAAGAAATTTAAAAGTAATAAAGAAAAAAAGGATTTCGACTGGTCACAAATGAAAGTTTTGTTCATAACAAGATCTTTCACAGTTCACCAGTTAGAAGCAATTAATTTTAGAGATCTACCTATTGAATTATGGGAAGTAACAGGATATGAGAATGATTTAATTGATTACTCCCAGGTAAAGAAATCAGGCGCTAAGGCCTCTATTGATTCATTGGGTTTGAAGAATAGTGAAGTGCAGAAAATTTCCCGAGAAGTTAAGAGCTATTCTGAGGAAGATTATTTAAAGAGTAAGCCAGACGGGGTAGGTAAGAAGCTCTTTGAAATGTTAAAAGAAAAAATTCAAATCATTGACACAAATTTGGTTCCTCATCCTACAAAATCGTATATATCTTTTCAGATTCCAAACAATACAAAGAATATTTTTTATTGTCATATTTTCGCAAGTAAAATAAAAATTGATTTTACACGGGCTGAGCCAAAGGATTTCAAGGATCCTGAAAATAAAGTTTTTTATAACGAAAATAGCATGAAACATTATAATCAACATATTTCTTCAGTTGAAATGAGTAACGAGAAAGAACTCGAGTATAGCATATATTTAGTTCAACAAGCATACGATAGATTTATAAAAGAGAATTAAAGTATAGATAAAAAATAGTTGTATGGAAAAATTTGAATTTCCTGGAGAATTAGATTATATAAGTCCAATAAAATTAATTGATAAAGAAAATCAAGATGATTTTAGTAGCTTTTTTCTTATTTTAGCAATGGTGTTTAATGATTTAAAAAGTCTGATATTTGTACAAAAGTTTGTCGAAGATAATTATCGAAAGCCAGAAATTGATGAAATTTCAGTACAAATGGGTGAATGGGGTGGAATAATGACTCATACAAACAAATTAATTGTATCAACTGTAAATGAATTTTTAATATTTCTTGAAAAAAATAAAGATATTACCTCTAGTCTAAGATTTTCTTTTTTATTAAAAAATCTAACTAAAAATGAAAAAGCAAATTGGACAAAAATAATTGATCCAAATAAAGACGAATCATCTGTTATTTCCAAAATCGCAAGAATTAGATCTAATGTTTCTTTTCATTACGATCATTCCAAAGAGGAACTTAGAAGGGGGTTTATCAGAAGTTTTTTTGGTGAAAGTAAAGGAATTCTTCAACACAAGAAGGCTTATTTTTCCCTTGGAAGAGATATGAGAACCACAAGATTTTTTTATGCAGATGCTGCTGTAGAAGATTATGCGAGATCACTACTTAGTGAAAAAGATATTAAAGTTGTCAGAAGTACAATTGATACTATGAATTTGACCATTCAATCACTTTTATCGGCTTATATCAAATCGGTAAAATAGCTATAATTTTTAATATTCATTCCAATTCATCCCTACATTATACAGTGAACTATAGTTCACTGTATAATGTAGGGATGTCAAAGAGTCGAGTAATTTTTCATATGGATGGGGATGCCTTTTTTGTCGGGTGTGAGGTCGCCAAAAATCCAAAACTAAAAGGACTCCCTGTGGTAACCGGGCAAGAGCGCGGGATTGTTTCTGCACTTTCATACGAAGCCAAAGCACTCGGCATAATTCGTGGTATGCCTATTTATCGTGTAAAGAAAAACTTTCCACAAGTTTTAATTTTACCAGGGGATTATGCATCGTACGTTTCATACTCCGAAAAAATGTTTGATATCGTGCGTAGGTACGCCGATGGTGTAGAAGAGTACAGTATAGATGAATGTTTTGCAGATCTTACAGGACTTCACAAACCTCTTTACATGTCATACAAACAAATAGCGGAGAGAATAAAAAAAGAAGTTGTGGCGGAACTTGGACTTTCTGTTTCTGTGGGGCTCGCACCAACAAAAGTTTTGGCAAAAGTTGCATCCAAATGGAAAAAGCCAGACGGACTGACTGTTATTGAACCAGAAAACATAATGAAATTTTTATCACAAACACCGATAGATAAAATTTGGGGTATTGGTCCACGCACCGGAGAGCACTTAAGACAAGTGGGAATAAAAACAGCGGGGGATTTTGCAGGAAAAGATATGACCTGGGTTCGGAATAATTTTTCTAAACCATATATAGAGATATGGCTGGAGTTAAATGGAGTCTGTGTAAACCAAGTTGATCCAAAACCAAAAACAACATATTCATCTGTTCAAAAAACTAGAACTTTTTACCCAACAACAAACGACAAAGTTTTTCTGCTTTCGCAAATTTCCAAACACACAGAGGAGGCCTGTCGCAAAGCTAGGTATTACTCTCTTGTCCCAAAAAAATTTTCTTTCTTTTTGAAAAGTCAGGATTTTAAATATTTTTCTCACACTGTAGTTTTGCAGGCACCTACCAACGCCCCAGAAACTTTGGTGAGTCTGGCCCGCTTTCATTTAAACAAAGTCTGGCGAGCGGGTGTACAGTTTCGCACCGCCGGAGTAACACTTTCAGAACTTGAAGCTGAGGATGTAAAACAAGGAGATTTATTTGGCAGTATAGAAAGGACTAGTAAGTTTGAAACTATTCACAAACAGATAGATAGTCTAGAAGAAAAGTTTGGCAAAGGTGTGGTGCATCTCGGCTCTACTCACAAAGCACTAAAAAACAAAAAAATTAGTACAGACTCGGACGACCTCTCTCGCGACCTACTTTTTTTATAAAACAAAACCACCTCCCGTACAGCAACATTTGTGCTGGGGGAGGTGGGGTTTAGCGCAGAGCGTTCGCCACTGCGTCAGCGTCGACCTTGTCGACCGTGATGATCACGACGTCCCTACGGCCGAAGAACATCATGTTCTCGGTGTAGCAGGATGCCTGCAAGACGTTCCGCGCGACGGCACCATGCAGTTTGCGAAGAGGGGTGGGGAGTTCGCTCTGTGCGATCTCCACTTGTTGCCCCATGTGCCCAAGGACCCAAACGGATCCCGACTTCTCATCCTGCCCGGCGGGCATGACCTTCGGTTTGAAGGTTAGGATGCTTGGGACCGGCGTCTGTCCGAGCTTCTTTGCGAAGCTAAAGCACATGTCGACAAATACATCGTCGCTTGCCGTGACCGTAGGCACATATGACGAGGTGTCCACGACGACCGTGGTCTGGGCGCTGGCGCCGGAGCTGAGTACAAGGATGAAAAGGGAGATCGGGACATACTTCATGTAAGCATCCTCCAACCACAATGGTATCACATTTGAGTCAAATTGTCAACTAATAAAGTGAAGGAAGTAATGCTTTCTTTTTGTGATGAGTAAGTTTTTTTTGCTATAATTACTTATCTAGATTATGAATAAAATTTTTAACATTGTTTTTCTAGTCGCTGTTGTTGTCTTTGGCTATTTCTACAGAGATCAGATACAAAATATTTGGTCACAGTCACTAACGCGGTATTTTCCTTGTAGAACTCCTATTTCTTATTCAATAGGTAGTTTTGATAAAAAGTTTGGTGTAAGTGAAAAAGATTTTCTTGGTGCACTAGAAGACGCTGAAGACATCTGGGAAAAAACAATAAATAAAGATTTGTTCAAACACGTAGCGGAAGGAAGTTTGAAAGTAAATCTTATTTACGATGTTCGTCAAGACACAACTCTTCAATTAAAAAATATGGGAGTGGTTGTGGAAAATACTAGGGGCTCGTATGACAGCATGAAATTGAGGTATGACAGCTTGATTGCACAATATAATGAAGAGAAAAGAATTTTTGAATCAAGACTTGCTGACTTTGAAGTGCGCAAAAGAGCATATGATGTAGAGGTAACAGCTGTAAACAAAAGAGGCGGAGCAAACAAAGAAACATTTAATCGGCTCAATACTGAGAAAAATTATTTAAATCAAGAAATAATTTACATAAATCAGTTGCAAGCAAATCTTAACCAAAAAGCTGAAAATATAAATGCTCTGACAACAACATTAAACCAACTCGCGACAAATCTGAACTTGAATGTTAAAAAGTTTAACACTATTGGTAGCAGTTTAGGTGGAGAGTTTGAAGAGGGAACATATAGTAGTGATGTAAATGGTCAGAGGATAGATATTTATCAATTTGAAAACAGAAGTAAACTTGTCAGGGTTTTGGCGCATGAACTAGGACACGCACTAGGCTTAGAGCATTTAGAAGACTCAAAAGCCATAATGTACAGACTCAATAATGGTTACAACGAGAAAGCAACAGCTTCTGACATATTACAATTAAAAAATCTTTGCGGAATTTAATTTTGCAAAAAGTAAGGGCCGGACTGAGAGTTTCCCAGCCGGCCCAAAAGTGTTCAAGTTGTTCGAAAGTTTCAGTGTAGGATGAACCACCAAACGATGTCCCACACAACCTTGTCGCTGATTCGCCAGACGACCTCATTTCCTCTACCCGAGAACAAAGGGTCTTCGGAAACGTAGATGATGTGTGGGTTAGCTCGCGTGGCTACCGACGCCACGATGTGAGCTTGCTCCGCCGGAGTGACGTCCGACATGAACCACCGAGCCGCGTAACCGTAGAAGACGTATTTCATGTCGTAGTCTTCAGGTACGCGAACGATGGTGATCCGGGATTGCCAAGCCTTGAAGACCTGATCTTTCAGTGCCGGTACCACTTTGTCACCGGCGCCAGAAAGGAGTGGGTCCGAGGAAACATACTGAATCCTCGGGTTTCCTGCCTGTGCAATGATGTCCAGGACATTCTGCCTTTCTGCCTGGGTCGCCGACATGAAATACTTTCCAGCGAGTTCGTCGAGCATTCCAGGAAGAGTGTTTCCATCACTCGACACATCGTGGTCGAGTGGCATTTTGTCACGGATGAAGTTCTGGATGAGCGTCATCTTGCCGATACCCCAACGCCCACCAGTTGCAGGGTTCAACCCCTGATCGAGCACTCCGTGAGCCGAAGTGGTGATCGGTACACTCTCGTTGCATGGGCCATTCTCGTAGACCCACACATTTGCCGATCCTCCTCGAGCTTTGATGGCCGAGAAGAACTCGGTTGCTTGATTCACAGGGACCATACAGTCGTCGGTTCCGTGTATCATGAGTAGTGGTGTGTGAAAGCGACTCGCCAGTGATTCGTACGTTATCCCACTCCAATTCGCCGGGTCCATTCCAAAGGACGCTGCCCAGCGATTTTTGTAGGAATTGTAGAACCACGGGTTCTTTTTCATGAATTCCCACATCTTTGCCGGCTCCATCCATCCTGCAAGTGATACTGCTCCTGCGAGGATGCGAAGAAGTCGCGGGTCATCTGATGGGATGGCACCTGGAACACCAGATGGAAACGTCAAGGGGTGAATGGCGAGTTGTCCACCTTGGGACATCCCGACAATAACCACTTTCTCAACTCTTGAGTCATCGCTAAGTGTGATGAGGGCTTGTTGAACGCCAAACATCATACTCAAGGCGTCGTTGCCCAGGTAGTGTCCGTTCAATAGTACAGCCACTCCATAACCCTCGTCGAAGAGTCTGTCCAGTAGGGTATTGCCGGGGATTTCCCCCGCCACGTTGCCCAACCTTGAGAGGTCGTTTTCAGCTACAGCGGGCATTGCAAAAATCTGGCAGTCCCCATCGCAGGGATAGAGTCTTCGACTCTGTGGCAGGTTGACGTCTGCATACATTCCCACGGCGCCAACTCTTGCTACCCATGCGCTATCCACGATTCGAACAGCGTAGGGAGCATTGAAAAGTACGACTGGGTGACTTGACTTTCCGTCGTTTGGGAAAGCTTTCACGTATCTGTCGTATGCCCCAGAACCTGGGTTATAGGTCACAACACGCTCTACCTGGACGCTCTTGTAGGGTCCAACGTAGGTCGTGGTCTGTCCCGAAACTGGAACAGGGAAAGTGGCGAAGAAGATCGCCATGAGGGTCACAAACAAGCGAACCACCAGTCGAATCATCTTCGGCCTCCACACAGGAAACTTGCTAACTGTCAAAATTCTTAGAGACCACGTCGTGATCTCTTCTGACCAAAATCATATACTTCTTTCCAAAACTTTCAATACAACATCAATTTCGAGTATTTTTTTCTAGAAATCTTTGCGGAATTTAATAATCTGCTATAATATCACTCTAATGAAAAATTTAATTTTAAGCATTGTAGTTGTCGGTCTGATTATTTGGGGCGGTTATTATTTATTTAAAGATGACAAATCTTCACAAAATAATTCTGGTCTAGCAACTAGTACAGACTTATATAGTACAAGTACACCAGTTTTTGAAGATGGTACTTTACCAGCAGAAGATAACGTTCAGACCTCAACTGAGCAAAATAAAAAAACACATATGATAACAATAGAAACAAATTACGGAAAAATAGTTTTTGAAACTTATGAAGCAGACGCGCCAAACACGGTGAAAAACTTTATTACACTTGCCGACAAGGGTTTTTACAACGGGCTAACATTTCACAGGGTGATAAAAGGTTTTATGATTCAGGGAGGGGATCCAAATGGTAACGGAACTGGTGGTCCGGGGTATAAATTTGACGATGAGTTGAATCCAAATACTCCTTCATACAAAGCAGGATACAAAAAAGGTGTGGTGGCCATGGCAAACGCAGGTCCAAACACAAATGGCAGTCAGTTTTTTATAATGCACGCCGACTATCCACTACCTAACTCTTATACTATTTTCGGTAAGGTTGTTTCTGGGCAAGATGTAGTAGACAAGATAGCAAATGTTACTGTAGGGGCTAATGATAAGCCTATTACATCGGTTGTTATGAAAACAGTAACAACTAAATAACCGACTTGACTTTTAAGAATGATAGGAGTATAATAGTGGGTAATGTAAGTATCTCAATGTTTTCGTATTTTCGAAGAGAAAGTTGAAAAGGAGAGAAACTAGTCGCCTTACAGTTTAAAATAAAGACTAGAGAAAATATAATGGCAAAGAAGCTATACGTAGGAGGAATTTCTTATTCAACAACTAACGATGGATTGAAAGATGCATTCGCACAAGTTGGAGAAGTTATCAAGGCAGATATTATTATGGACAAGATGACAGGCCGATCAAAAGGATTCGGTTTCGTTGAGTTCGCAAACGATGCAGATGCTGATGCAGCAATCGCAAAGTGGAACGGTCAAGAACTTGATGGACGAAAACTAACAGTTAATGAAGCTCGACCAATGGAACCAAGAGCACCTAGAACTGGAGGATTCGACCGAGGTAATGACCGAGGTGGCCGAACATGGTAATAAAAGATTTCCAAATTTAGCGAATTTCTTTGTTGGGATTCAAATTTGATCGTCATCGTACTAAATGTACGTTTCCTCTCAAATTTTTCTCCCGCCTCGAACTTCATCTAAATTTGAAAACTTTTAGAATCTCAATTCTAACAAACAAAAAACATCTTAACGGGTGTTTTTTGTTAACTAAAAAAAGTGATAGAATTAATGGGATGAAATTTAACAAGACTCGAGTATCCTTTATGCTTTTTATAGTAGTTGGAGTTACTCTTATTGTTTATCTATCTACTGTAAATTATAAAAGTAGAGCGATTGTTGGAGGAAAAACTTTTAGCATAGATGTTGCTGACACAACTTTTACAATGAGCAAGGGTCTCTCTGGAAGAAAATCAATTTCCAAAGATGAAGGAATGGTTTTTGTGTTTGAAAAGTTAGATAAACACGGTTTTTGGATGAAGGATATGCTTTTTCCAATTGATATTCTTTGGATGGATGAAAATTTTAAAATTGTACACATAGAAAAATCTGTCAGCCCAGAAACTTATCCTACAATTTTTTCTCCGGACCGACTTTCTTTATATGTTCTAGAAATTTCTGCTGGCCAGACCGATTCGCTTGGAGTTAAGGTTGGAGATAGGGTAGATTTTGTATACAAGAATTCAATCTAGACCATTTTTTGGCCTTTTTGTGAGGGGGGTACTTTACATAAAAAGCTTTGTATTTTGAAGTAGTTTTTTGGCTGTTATCCACATATTTTTTTGAGGGAGTTTGCAGTACAATAAAAAGACAAATTTAAAGATTTTTGATAAATTCTATCGTTTGTTTCTGCTTTTCTGCGATTTTTCTCTGAATTCTTGATATTTTTTTAGAAAATCGTAAAAATTTAAATACCAATCAAATTTATTAATTTAATTTTATCTAAACTATGAGTATCACCGTAACAAGACACGATGGAACAAGAGAACCGTTCAATGCGGACAAAATAAATCGTTCTATTGAAAGAGCTTGTTACGGACTTACAGATCCAATTTCCAAAGTTACTCAAATCGCAAGTGAGACACAACTTACGCTTTACGATGGTATAACAAAAGATGAAATGGATCAGGCAACGATAAACGCTGCTATCCAAAATATCAAAGAAGACATTGCTTACGATAAAATTGCCACAAGACTTTTTCTAAAAGTTATTTATAGAAGAATTATTGGAGATTATTCTCACGACAAAGATACTTTAGTTAAACTTCATAAAGAATTTTTTATAAAATATATTGAAAAAGGAATTAGTCTTGGTCGACTAGATAAAAGAATGAAAGAAAAGTTTGATTTACAAAAACTTTCTGAAGCTATTAAACTAGATCGCGATGAACTTTTTGAATATACAGGACTTTCAACTGTTGCATCTTTGTATTTATTAAAAGATGAAAAAGAAAACTATCTAGAAACTCCTCAAATGTTTTGGATGAGAATCGCCATGGGACTTTCTTACAACGAAAGTGATCCAACAGCTTGGGCAATTTCTTTCTACAACAAAATGTCCAAGATGGAGTATGTTGCGGGGACTTCAACAAATCTTGGTGCGGGAACTTCTAGACCAGCACTTTCTAATTGCTTTCTGATGGAAATGCATGATGACATGGAGCATATTGCAAAAACAGTTGCAGATACAATGCTTATATCAAAAGCAACCGGAGGCATAGGTCTCTCTCTTACTAAACTACGTGCTTCTGGCTCGCCATTAAAATCTAATAATGGAGCTTCTTCTGGACCAACACCTTTTGCAAAAATTATTGATACTGCTATTCGGGCTATTATGCGTGCGGGCAAACGAAGAGGCGCCCTATGTTTTTATATGGAGCCTTGGCACTTGGATTTCCATGAATTTCTGGACTGGAAGCACAATGCAGGTGATGACCATATGAGAATGCGTACAGCAAACACAGCAGCCTTTATACCAGATGAGTTTATGAATAGGGTCAGTAAGGGTGAAGAGTGGTATATGTTTGACCCAGCAGAGACAGGGGATTTAAACGAGTTATACGGACAAGCTTTTTCTGTAAGGTACAGAGAATACGTAGAAAAGGCGGATAATGGGGAACTGCGAGCATACAAAAAAATGCCAGCCACAGAGCTTTACAGAAAAATGTTAGTTTCTCTTCAATCTACTTCACACCCATGGCTTGTTTGGAAAGACTCTATAAATGTTCGTGCTCTAAACAACAACACTGGTACTATTCATATGTCTAACTTGTGTACGGAGATTTGTTTGCCACAAGACAGAGAGAACATTGCTGTCTGTAACCTAGCATCACTTAATCTCGCACCACATATTCAAAACAAAGAAGTAAATTGGTCTAAACTAGAAGAAACTGTTCGTTTAGCTGTCCGTCAGCTAGATAATCTTATTGATATAAATCAACTTCCGATTCCTGAAGCGGTAAAATCTGACAGCGAAAATCGTGCAGTAGGACTAGGCGTGATGGGACTCTCTGATGTGCTCGAGCAACTTGGTATGGCATACGATTCTACTCACGCTTGGGATTTCACAGACAGAATATTTGAATTTATTTCTTACATGGCTATAGATGAAAGCGCGAACCTTGCTCAAACTCGTGGTTCATATAAAAATTTTGAGGGTTCTGGTTGGTCAAAAGGTTTAGTGCCGATAGATACATTGGATAGATTAGAAAAAGAAAGAGGCGTTCCGCTTACAGTTGCAAAAGAGTCTAGACACAAAGGTTTGGATTGGAATATTCTTCGGGCAAAAGTTAAGAAGGGAATGAGAAATGCAACTCTTATGGCTGTTGCACCGAATGCAACTATTGGTCTTGTAGCTGGAACTGTTCCTGGTATTGATCCACGTTTCGCTCAAGTTTTTTCTAGAAACACTCTTTCAGGAAAATACTTAGATATAAATCATAACTTGGTAAAAGATCTTACAAACTTAGGAATTTGGGAAAAAGTAAAAGGTCAGATTATAGAGTTTCAAGGAGATATTTCTGGAATTGAAGAAATTCCACAGCATATAAAAGATGTTTATAAAACTTCTTTCACCACATCTCCATACGCGTTTATAGAAGTAGCAGCGCGCGCACAAAAATGGATTGATCAGGCACTCTCTAGAAATATGTATCTAGAAACTCGTGACATAGATGAAACAATGAAGATTTACACAACTGCATGGGGTAAGGGTGTAAAATCAACATACTACCTACACATGAAGCCAAGGCATACTGCGGAGCAAAGTACAACTGATGTAAACAAAGCCACAAAAATTGGTAAAGTTGGTTTCGGAGCTTTGAATTTTGCAAATTCTCCAGCATTCTCTGCACCACTTCAGAAGTCTTTTAACGTTGGAGTAACGCCAGAGTCCACACCTGTTATAGCACCTTCTGTTGAACCAGTGGTAAATAGTAGCCAAGCTGTTTTGGATGTATTAGATACTCCCAAAGATGAAGAGATACTTGTTTCCACAACAACTTATAAACCGAAAGTTGACGCTACTCCCTCAGTTTCTGCTATAGTGGAACAAGTTGCTGTAGAAGAAGTATTTGTTCCATCCGTAAAAGTTGAGGAGAGAAGTGAATACAAACCTCTTCAAAGTGTTAGTGTAAACAATAGTAATATTATTGGTCCTGAGGACCCGGCCGATGCTAACATTTGCATCAGCTGTCAGTAAGTTTATTTATCAAAGTAATAATTTAATTACGAACTTTCAGATTTGAGCCAAGTTCTAGGAGAAGGAGAAAAATAATTGGAGGCGTATAAGCATACGATGAGAATTATTTTTTGAACTTCGACAAAGAAATTGGCCAAATGTGGAAGTTCTAAACAAAAACACATGGCACTTATAGGAAAACCATCACCAACCGACATGAACCTTCACCCACTAAACTACAAGTGGGCATATGACTTGTATAATCAGGCGGTAAGAAACACATGGTTTCCACACGAAATTGCACTCAAAGAAGATTTGGATGATTTTGAAAAAATGACAGAGGACGAGAAACATGCAGTGAAATTTCTCATGGCTTTCTTTAATCCCGCAGAACTCATTGTGAATCGTTCTATTGCTCTAGGTATGTATCCTTACCTAAAAGCTCCAGAGTGTCATTTATACTTGGCAAAAGTTATGTGGGAAGAAGCAAACCACTGCGTTGCTTTTGAGTACGTACTAGAAACTTTTCCTTTTGATAAAGAAACTATTTTCAACACCCACCTAGAAGTTCCTTCTATGCTTGCTAAGGAAGCATACATAAATAAATATCTGACTAGGATGACGGAGGAGAAGCTAGACATTTCAACCGTTGACGGAAAAAAAGATTTTATCAGAAATCTTGTCGCTACAAATATTGTTATGGAAGGTATTTGGTTCTATTCTGGTTTTATGGTCGCACTCTCTTTTAGACAGAGAAATCAACTTAGAAACTTTGGTTCAATGATTAACTGGGTGCTTCGTGACGAAAGCTTGCACTTAAAATTTGGAATAAATCTCGTACATAACGTATTAGAGGAAAACACAGAACTATTAACAGAAGAATTTGCCACAGAGATTAGGAATATCATAATTGAGGGAGTAGATTTGGAAACTGCATATAATAAAGACCTTTTCCCAAATGGAATTTTAGGACTTAACGCAGATTATGTAAACCAGTACGTGCAATACGTTGCAGACAGGAGACTGGCAGAACTTGGAATGCCAAAATACTACAACGTAACAAACCCAGCAAAGTGGATGTCTACAGCAACAGACGTGTTTGAACTTGTGAATTTCTTTGAGTCACAGAACACTTCATACGAGGTGGATGGACATGCAAGCACAAAGGCTAAAAAGGATGACACCATGCCTCCATTTAAGGAATAATTAACTAACTCGGACCTTGTTCTACACAGGAACCGTCGGCCTTGGTCGGCGGTTTTCCTATGTCTCTGGATTTGTTATAATTTATCTACGTTTCATTATTCATTATTCATTATTCATTTTATGATAAAAGTTGCCATAAACGGTTTTGGAAGAATTGGTAGAGCCTTTCTTAAAGAATCTTGGGAAAGTGGTGAGCTAGAAGTTGTTGCTGTAAATGACCTTGGTAATGTAGACAACATGGCTTACTTACTAAAATACGATACCGTTTATAAAACTTGGAAGCACGACGTTGGGGTCAAGGACGGGAATCTTGTTATAGATGGCCGAACTGTTAAATTTGTATCTGAAAAAGAACCAACTAAACTTCCTTGGAAGGATTTAGGTATTGATGTTGTCGTTGAATCTACTGGTCTTTTCACTGCCTATGATAAAGCCAGCGTCCACTTGGAAGCTGGAGCAAAGAAAGTTGTGATTTCCGCTCCAGCAAAAGGTGAAGGTGTGGGCGAGACGATTCTTATGGGTGTAAATGAAGAAAAGTTCGGCACTTGCAATGTTACTTCAAACGCATCTTGCACAACAAACGCAGCTTCTCCACTTATCGCAATACTCGATGAAAATTTTGGTATCGAAAAAGCAATATTAAATACTGTTCATGGTTACACCGCTTCGCAGTCTCTCGTTGATGGTCCATCTAAAAAAGATTTAAGAGAAGGAAGAGCTGCTGCCCAAAATATTGTTCCATCTTCAACAGGTGCTGCTATTGCCGTGACAAAAGCATTTACAAAACTAGAGGGACTTTTTGACGGTATTTCCATTCGTGTTCCTGTTCCAGCCGGTTCTATTGTGGACGTAACTTTTATTTCTAAAAAGGAAACTACAGCTGAAGAAGTAAATGAGGTATTAAGAAGGGAAGCAAAAAATAATAGGTGGCAGGATACTTTCAGTGCTACGGATGAAGAGCTTGTTTCTTCAGATATTTTAGGAAGTAAATTCGGTTCTATCGCAGATTTAAAAATGACTAGAGTAGTTGGTGGAAATTTAGTGAAGGTTATGGCTTGGTATGACAACGAAGCGGGGTATACTCATACACTTATCAACCATGTAATCAAAACAGCAAAATCGATATAAATTTATGTTAAATACTAAAAAATCTGCATCTATCGCACTTTCAGTTTTTATAACAATCAATATCATTGCTGCTTTTTATTGCGTTGCATATCTCTATCCAGTTTTTTTTGTTTTATTAATAATACAGATTTATTTATTACTCAAAACATTAAAACAGTTTAATTTGACAAGTTTTGTGAGAATTTCATTAGCGTCAGTTGTTGGAACATTGCTTTTGTTATTACCACTTATTGTGACTAGCTTGTTTGGGATAAGTTGCCCACAAATATAAATGAAAAAAGTTTTATTAATTATTATAATCATATTGATAATCTGTACAGGATATTTTTTTCTTAATTATAAAATAGAAACAGTTTGTTTCGGTGACGTGTGTCCTGATAATGGGGGGACATATGTTTTTTATCGAGAAAAATTAACAGAGGAAGAGTGTTTAGCCCAAGGAGATTATCCAGTGGTGGGAATTGGTTGGTCAAGAGTATATGCTGGATGTTCCCCAATAAACTATAGTAAATGAAAATATATATTGGATCAGATCATGCGGGGTTTGGGGTTAAAGGGGAACTCATAGAGTACCTTAAGACTTTACCTTATGAATGCTACGACTGTGGTCCACATGAGTATAATCATGAAGATGATTATCCAGACTACATTTCTCTTGTTGCCAAAGAAGTCTCGGAAGATCCAGAAAACTCTCGCGGAATAATTTTAGGTTTTTCTGGTCAAGGTGAAGCAATGGTTGCAAACAGGTTTCCAAATGTTCGCTGTGCTGTGTTTTACGGAGGAACAAAACATATTCTCACTTTGTCTCGTGAGCACAACGACGCTAATATGCTCTCTATTGGTGCACATTTTGTAACAACACAGGAGGCGAAATCGGCTGTAGAATTATGGCTTCATACAGATTTTACTAATGAGGAGCGTCACATTAGAAGAATTAAAAAAATAGAACAATATAATTAAGATACGAATATGAAAACAATTCAAAACTACGAATATATACGAATAGAATATACGGATGATTTTATTCGTAGTCATTCGTTATTTATTTAGATTTTAATTCGTATCTTTATGAAAGTACTACCTGCAATAATTCCAATAAACAAATCTCAGCTTGAGGAGGAGATAAAAAAAGTAAGTAGCTTTGCTGATTTAGTTCAGATAGATATTTCTGATGGAGTTTTTACAAACACACGAACTTGGCCGTACAACGGACAAGATAGAGATTATTTTGAGGAGTTGACCAAACAGACAGAGGGTTGGCCTAAGTGGGAGGAAGTAGATATAGAGCTTCATTTGATGGTTAAAAATCCAGAAGATGTATTAGACGAGTGGATATCTACAGGAGTGTCCGCAGTTGTTTGCCATATCGAGGCGACAGAAGATTTTCAAAAAGTTATAGATATGTGCCGTGCTAAAAATGTTTCTGTGGGTGTTGCAATAAAACCAAACACAGATATTGAAAAAATAAAAGATTTTATAGAACAAGTAGATTTTATTCAAGTCATGGGTTCAAATGATCTCGGCAGACACGGGGTTACATTAGATCCAAAAGCAATTGAAGTAATAAAATCATTGCAGAAGCTTTATCCTGAGAGTATAATTGCTATTGATATTGGTGTAACAGAAGATACTGAAGATATTTTAATTTCTGCAGGAGCGGATAAAATAATATCTGGTGGGGCGATACTGAATTCAGAAGATCCGAGAGGAGTTTTTGAGTTTCTAAAATCTCATTAAAATGTTAAACAATTTAACAGACGACAAAATAACGTTCCTTACAGAAAAAGCCAAGGAGATCAGAATTTCTATTATAGAGATGCTTGTTTCAGCTGGTTCGGGACACTCCGCGGGACCTCTTGGTATGGCAGATGTTTTCACTGCTCTATATTTTTATATACTCAAACACAATCCAAGAGACCCATTTTGGGAAGAACGAGACAGGCTTGTGCTTTCAAATGGTCATATAAATCCAGTACTCTACGCAACTTTGGCGCATGCAGGGTATTTCAGAGTGGAAGAGCTTCTGACGCTTAGAAAATTCGGCACAAGACTGCAAGGTCATCCTCACAGAGAATTTTTACCAATTCTTGAAAACAGTTCTGGTCCACTTGGAGCTGGTCTTTCACAAGCTGTTGGTATGGCAATAGCGGATAGAATGGATAAGGGAAAAACATCGGATAGGTTTTTTTACTGCTTACTTGGAGATGGAGAATTGGATGAAGGACAAAACTGGGAAGCAATAATGCTTGCTTCAAAAGAAAAACTTGGAAATCTTATCGCAATAGTTGATAGAAACAATATACAACTAGATGGAAATACAGAAGATATTATGCCACTTGAGTCCTTAGTGCATAAATTTGAGGCTTTTGGTTGGCATGTGGAAGAAATAGATGGACACAACTTTGCTTCAATTGTTGAGTCTGTTGGACGAGCGCAAGCGGTATTTGATGGACCAAGCGTTATTATCGCCAGAACTATTCCAGGGAAAGGGGTTTCTTTTATGGAGCGTGACTATAAATGGCACGGCAATCCACCAGGAACAGAGCTTCCTGGTGAGCCACCCAAAGAAGAGCAGGCGAAAATTGCACTTCACGATCTTCGAACATTGGGGGGTCAGATAACCGGTGAACATGAATAAAACTTCCAAATTATGAACAATCTCATCGTCTAAATTTTAAAAATATTCGTCACCTTACTACTTGTAAGGCTTCTCATCTTTTTAAAATTTATACGTGATCTCGTCCAAATTTGAAAGTTTTATATTTTCAAAATGGTATAATATTTTTATGTTAAATTCTTCACAAAAATTAAATCCAAAACTTTTTGATAAAAAAGTAGACCAACTTCCGATCCGTCAAGGCTTTGGTGAAGGGCTCTTGGAGGTTGGAGAGAAAAATTCTCAAGTCGTTGGTCTTTGTGCAGATCTTACAGAGTCTACAAAAATGCATTTGTTTGCTAAGAAATTTCCAGAAAGATTTGTACAAGTCGGAATTGCAGAACAAAACCTGGCTTCTGTTGCCTCTGGCATGGCCGCGATGGGTAAAATTCCTTTTATATCTAGTTATGCAATGTTTTCTCCAGGAAGAAACTGGGAACAAATTCGTACAACTATTTGCTACAACGATAGGGCAGTAATAATTGCAGGAAGTCATGCTGGAATTTCTGTCGGTCCTGATGGGGGAACTCACCAAGCCATAGAAGACATCGCCATAACAAGAGTTATTCCAAATATGGTGGTTATTTCTCCGTGTGATGCTATTGAAGCTCATAAGGCAACCGTTGCTTCGGTGGAACTTGGTAAACCGACGTATATTAGATTGGCTAGAGAAAAAACTCCAGTTATTACAACAATTGATACACCATTTGAAGTTGGTAAAGCACAAATACTATATGGCGAAGAAAAAGCTCGAGCAGATATCGGTATTGTGGCTACTGGTGCGTTAGTCTATAAGGCACTAAAAGTCGCAGAAACTTTGAAGGATGAAGGTATAAATGTAAAAGTTTTAAATATTTCAACAATAAAACCACTAGACAGTGAGGCTGTCGTAAATTTAGCAAAAACTTGTGGAGCAGTTGTAAGTGTTGAGGAGCATCAAATTGTTGGTGGACTTGGTTCAGCAGTTGCAGAATGTCTATCGCAAAACTTTCCTGTACCGCAGGAATTCATTGGTGTTAAAAATCTTTTTGGTCAAAGTGGAAAACAAGATGAGCTTATAAAACACTACGAGATGGATGAGGAGGCGATAACTAAGGCTTGCAAGAAGGTAATTGGTAGAAAAATTTAAAATAAAAACCGCCATATGGCGGTTTTTATTTTAAATTTTACTTAACTTGTATTCTGCGGGAGCATTTTTTAGGTACTCTTCTAGTTTTTCACGCGTAAGTAGGCCTTTTTGCGCACCGACTTGTAGTGTTACTGACATGGCGTTTATTGGTGCCCAAGTTAGAGCTTCATCTAGTGTTTTACCGTGTATGAGTGCAGAAACTATTGTAGAAGCAAAGGCGTCTCCTGCACCCGTGCTTTCAAAAGGTGTATGTGGGTAAACTGGTATAAAGAAAATATCTTCGCTACTGGTGTCGTGTGAATAGGCGCCCTGGAATCCATCTGTAACCACAACTTTTTTTGGTCCAAGAGACACTAGACCTTTTATCAAAGTTTTTATATCGCGTGTTGTTTCTCCAAGTATTCTTTGTGCCTCTTCTACATTACAGAAAAATATTTCTGTATTTTTGTATATTCTCTCTAGTGCAACGCTCCCCATTTTTACTTGAAATGTTCCTGGTTGGAAGGCTAACTTAGTTTCGGGATGCCTTTCCACGAAATCCATTACTTGCATTTGAAAATCTAAAGTGTTTTCTCCAAGCGAAGTAAGATAAATCCATTTTGGTACAGCGTTCATTTCGAAGTTGTATTTGAAGTGTTCATGTTTAACTAAAATAGTTCTGTTCGCTTCATACCAAAGTACATAGTGATAGTTTGTTTTGTTGTCAGGATCAACATGCATATAAGTTGTGTCTACCCTGTCTTTTTCCAATGACGCCAAACAGTCTTTTCCTTGTTGGTCACCGCCGAGGTATGAATATAGTGCGGAAGAAAGTCCAAGTCTGCTTACTGAAACAGCAGCATTGGCGCAGTTTCCAACAGCATAACAAATTTCTACTGATTCATAAGGAACCTTGTCTCCAAATCTAACACACAATTCGCACTCTTCACTATTTAGTTTGCAGTGCGTTGAGGCATCTTTTAGTCTAATAAAAGCATCTATCACAGTGTCTCCAATGGCCAGTAAATCTATCTGTTTATTTTCATTATTCATGTGGAAATTATAGCATATGATTAAAGAGTCGTGCTATAATTTTAGGATGAAAACACTAAAAGAAACTGTCTGGGAGGCAATGGAGAAAAAAGTTGCGGTAGGTCATTTTAATATTTCTAACCTAGAGGCATTGTGGGGGATTTTCAGAGCTGCACAGAGTTTGAACGTTCCGGTTATTATCGGAGTATCCGAAGGAGAGAGAGATTTTGTCGGGGTAAAGCAGGTTGTGGCACTTGTAAAAAGTATACGCGAAGAGTTTGACTATCCTATTTATTTAAACGCTGACCATACATATTCGTTTGATAGGGTAAGGGAGGCAATAGATGCCGGTTTTGATTCAGTAATTATAGATGGCGCAAAGCTTTCTTTTGAGGAGAATGTAAAACTTACGAAACAATGCGTGGATTATGCCAGAAACTGTGGGCGAGAAGTTTTGGTAGAGGCAGAGCTTGGTTACATAGGTCAGTCATCAAAAGTTTTGGATGAAATTCCAGATGGTGTGATGCTAGATGAGAGTTCGCTTACAGATCCAGCAAAGGCAAAGGAATTCGTAGAACTGACAGGAGTAGACATGCTCGCGCCTGCAGTTGGGAACTTTCACGGCATGCTACGTAGCGGAGTGGATCCAAAACTAAATATTGAAAGAGTAAAAGAAATCGCGGACATTACCGGAATTCCTCTTGTTCTTCATGGGGGGTCAGGAAATTCAGAGGACGATTTTAAACAGTCAATCGCAAACGGCATTAGTATTGTTCATATAAATACAGAAATTCGCCTAGCCTTCAGAGATGGCGTGAAAAAATCCCTGCAAGAAAATCCAGACGAAGTTGCTCCATACAAGTTTCTAAAACCTGGAATGAAAGCTGTGCAAGATGTTGTAGAAAAAAAGTTGCGTTTCTTTAATAACTTATAACTATGAAATTCACACATTCAGAGTTGCTGGATAAAATAAAAACTATTTTTGATGGAGAAGTTAATTCTGATGTTAAAACACTGGATACATATAGCAGAGATGCCAGTTTACTAGAAGTAAAACCAGAGCTAGTACTTTTTCCAAAAGACTCTAACGATATCCAAAAATTAGTAAAGTTTGTGGGGGAAAACAAAAATGATAATCCAGCGCTTTCTATAACTGCTCGTGCAGCAGGGACATGTATGTCTGGGGGAGCACTTAACGAGTCAATTATTTTAGACATAACAAAGCACATGAGTGGGATGAAAGAAGTTACTCACGAAGAAGCAACAGTCTTGCCCGGAACTTTTTATAGAGATTTTGAAGAGGAAACGCTAAAACACGGTGCAATACTTCCGTGCTTCACGGCATCAAAGAATTTAAATACTGTGGGTGGAATGGTGGCAAACAATTCTGCTGGTGAAAAAACTTTGGCATATGGCAAGACAGAGGATTATGTTAAGGAGTTGAAAGTTATTTTTGCTGATGGAAATGAGTATGTTACAAAACAACTTAACAAAGAAGAGCTCGAGAGGAAAATATCACAAGGTGACTATGAGGGAAATATTTATAAAAATCTCTGGAATCTTATACAAGAAAATGAGCATGCGATAAAATATGCCAAACCAGACGTGTCCAAAAATTCCGCAGGGTACTACTTATGGAATGTCTGGAACGGAAATACTTTTGATATCAACAAACTTATCACAGGCTCTCAAGGAACACTTGGAATAATAACAGAAATAAAGTTTAGATTGGTGAGAGTCAAAAAGAAGTCAAAACTTTTCGTTATTTTCCTTCGCAAACTTGACCACTTAAGTGAACTTGTAAATGAAATACTTCCTTTCAAACCCGAGTCCTTGGAGTCATATGATGACAGTACAATGAAGCTCGCTATAAAGTTTCTCCCTGCAATGATAAAAAGAATGAAAATTCATCACTTTTTCAAACTGATGTTTGGATTTTTGCCAGAAGTGGGAATGATGATAACTGGGGGGATACCAAAACTAATTTTACTTGTTGAATTTTCCGATGATGATGAAAAAGAGATAGATAAAAAAATGTATGATTTGCAGAAAAAAGTCGCTCATTTTGGTTTGAAAACTAGAGTATCCAAATCAGAAGAAGAATCCAGCAAATACTGGACTATTAGACGAGAAAGTTTTAATCTTCTTCGCCAGCACGTGAGGGGAGCTCGCACTGCACCCTTTATAGATGATGTCTGTGTAAAACCACAGTACCTTCCT
>CAZRVD010000001.1:57530-184919 GCA_964603545.1 uncultured Candidatus Saccharibacteria bacterium
GTGCCTGCCATTTCATTGATGTGTTTCATGTGCCCTTCCTGAATTTTTGCCGAAAATGCGAAAAATTTTAGATGAGCATAAATTGGTTTATACAATTGCAGGACACGCTGGCAACGGAAACTTTCACATTATTCCACTTATGAATATGAAGGATCCAAAAAATGCCAAATTGATTCCAATAGTTTCTGACAAAATATACAGTTTAGTAAAAGAGTACAGAGGTTCTATTGATGCAGAGCATAATGATGGAATAATTCGAACTCCATACCTAGAGCAAATGTTTGGACACGAAATAATTCAGCTTTTCAAAAAAACAAAAGAAATTTTTGACCCTCAAAACATATTTAACCCAGGTAAAAAAGTAAATGGCACTAAACAGTACATGATCGACCATATTGTGAAAAGTTAAAAATCTCTTTTTCTTCATGACTTTTTTAGGACCAGAATAAATTTCTACTGAAATTTTTCCTTTCGCTCGCGTCTACGCGCGCTCCGCGATATCCTAAAAAAGTCATGAATCAACGAGATTTTTCATCTCCACCTTCCTGAAATCAACTTATTTTGTATTTTTTAGAGACTGCGGAGACAATTAGCAATTAAGGACGAATGAGAGGAAGTCCGAAGGCATGTTTGAGGCTTTAGCCGAGTTCGCCGAAAGGACTCTGAAATGAGGACATTAATTGCTTGATTGTCGAGCGAGAGTAAAATCAAAGCTTTGATTTATACGTGCTCTAAAAAATACAAAATAAGTTGATTTTTCTTTCTCCCTCATATATACTAGCCGAATGATTGTTTTAGAAGCAGATATAAGAGATGGGTCAGTAAATAGTGAAACTCTAAGAAAGGGAGGCAAAATCCCTGCTGTTTTCTATGGAAAAAAGACAGAATCTACCCCCATTTCTCTTTCTAGAAACGACTTCGTATCTGCTTGGCATAAGGTGGGTGAGTCTGGGGTTGTGACTATTAAAACTACAAAGGGTACAGTGGATACACTTATTAAGGATATAGACATAGACCCAGTATCAGATATCGTAAGACACGTTGATTTCTATGTATTTGAAAAAGGAAAGAAAATTGAGCTTGATGTTCCTCTTGATTTCGTTGGCGTGGCTCCAGTTGTCAAAGATCTTGGAGGAAGTCTAGTTAAAGCACTTCATGAAATAAAAATCTCAGCAGATCCACAGAGTATTCCTCATGATATTAAAGTAGATATTTCTCTACTTGTTGATTTTGATAGTAAAATTTTAGCGGGAGATCTTGTTATGCCAGCTGGCGTAACTCTAATTGAACTTCCTACAGAAGTTGTTGCTGCGGGAGCTCGTCCTAAAGAAGAAGAAGTGGAAGAGGTGGCGCCTGTTGATTTGAGTGCAATTGAGGTGGAGAAGAAAGGTAAGAAAGAAGAGGAGGGTGTTGAAGTTGCTCCAGAATAAAATTAAAGAGTCCCCGCAAGGGGATTTTTTGTAATTTTAGTTATGTTTTTTCGTCTGAAAATAGTATAATTAACTTTATGCACAAACGGTTATTTCTAGTTGTCTTTTTTGTACTCGTGACCCTTTTTGGGTTTTTTTCTGTAAATACAAGTAAAACTTTAGCTATTACACCAGAAGAGCAGGAGGCGATATGGAGGGCAGAATTGGCTCAAACAGAAGCGGATATTGCAAAGTGGAAATCTATTCTAGATGGTACAAAAGCAAACACGAAATCTCTTCAGAATGAAGCAGCTATACTTAACGCCAAGATAAAGCAGGCTCAGGCGACAATAAAACAAAGAAACATAAACATAGAACAACTAGGTAAACAAATAAAAGATAAGCAAAAAACGATTCTAACCCTTGAAGCTCGAATAGAAAGAGGTCATGAATCTTTGGCACAACTAATAAGAAAAACAAATGAAATAGATGAATTTTCTTTACCAGAAGTTGTTTTGGGTAACAAAGACATATCGGAATTTTTCTCTGATATAGATTCTTTTCAAACCATAAAAAAGTCCCTTGCAGAGTTATTTGAAGAAATAAGAGAGACAAAAAATCTTACAGAGAAAGAGAAAGAATCTTTGGGTGTGGCACAGGACAAAGAAATGGATACAAAAGCTGCGGTAGAAGCTCAGAAAAAGGAAGTAGAGAAAAACGAAAAGGAGAAACAATATTTAATCCAAGTAAACAAAACACAGGAAAAAACTTACGAACAAGTTATTGCAGAAAGACAAGCCAAGGCTGGAGAGATTAGAGCAAAACTTTTCAAACTTGCTGGAGGTAGTAACCCAATTCCTTTTGGAACTGCTCTTACTTTTGCACAAAATGCCTCTAGTAAAACAGGAGTCTCTCCTGCAATGGTTTTGGCGGTGCTGACTCAAGAGAGTAGTCTTGGGGCAAATGTTGGTAGATGCAATTTAACTGATGCTAACACGGGTACTGGGGTGACTGTATCTTCCGGGAAAGTTTGGCCAAACTTGATGAAAGCTCCAAGGGATACTGTGCCTTTTCTAGAAATAACAGCAAGACTTGGGTTTAGTTCTCTTACAACCGTTGTGTCTTGTCCTATTGCTGGTGTTGGTGGGTATGGTGGCGCAATGGGTCCGGCACAGTTCATTCCATCTACTTGGAAAATTTTTGAAGACAGATTAAAGAATGCACTTGGTCGTGACTCAAATCCTTGGGATCCAGCAGACGCCTTTATGGCTTCCTCTATGTATTTAGGTGATCTCGGTGCTTCTTCCGGAACATATAGTGGGGAGATAAGAGCGGCTTGTAAGTATTATGGAAGCGGAGGCACAACCTGCTCATACGGTCGTAGTGTAATGAAACTAAAGGATAGTATACAGGCCGATATTGATTATCTTCAGACATATGGAGTTTCTAGGCGTTAGTTTGTAAAACTAGGAAAAAGTGACTATAATCTATAGAATACTATGGACTTTAGTCACACAGGTATTTGGTACTATTTTATAGTGATGCCCTTGCTAGTAGTTTTCGCAAAGTTTTTTGTAAAGAAAATTCCTTTCTACCAGAAGGTTTTGGGAGAGGAAGAAAAGGGTAGATTTGAATCTTTGGACGGTTTACGTGGAGTTCTTGCTATAAACGTCTTTTTTCAGCATGCAGTTACAAGCTGGTTTTATTTTCACAGTGGAGTTTGGGAGATCGTAAATATAAGATTTTACAGACACTTAGGTGGAGAAGCGGTTATTCTTTTCCTAATAATGACTAGTTTCTTGTACTGGTCAAAAATGATAGCCCAAAAAGGCCAGGTAGATGAGGGGTATTTATACAGAAGCCGTTTTCTTCGTCTAGCACCTATGTATGTTTTCTGTGCAGGGCTTATTGTACTTTCTATTTTAATTCAATCTGGGTTTGACATTGATATAAAACAAACAGCTAAAGACATTTTGTCATGGCTTACTTTAGGGCTAATAACCACTCAATCTGTTAACGGCATAAGTGTTCTACCTGTTAACGCGGGTATTCACTGGACACTTCACTTTGAATGGTTTTTTTATTTAATGCTTCCAATACTCGCAATATTTTTGCGAAGCAAAAAAATGCTTATCATGGCATTACCATTAGCATTTTATGCACTATCCTCGGATGATCGTGGTTATTGGGCAATATTTTTCTTCGGTATTATGGCTGCCCATATTTACAACAAATATCCAAAGTTTCAATTTTTTACCAGAAAAATTTCATCTGTGGTACCGATATTAGGAGTTGTCCTTGTCTATTTTATGAATTATAAGCCTTACTCTTTTTCACAATACATAGTCTCTATGGCAATATTTTTGTGTTTTGTTTATGGATCAGATTTGTTTGGATTTCTTAAAACTTTTACAGCTAAGTTTCTAGGCACTTTAAGTTATAGTATTTATCTTATACATGGCATCGTTCTTTATGGAGTTCTTAATACCGTGAATTACTGGACTCCTATAACATCTCTTAGTCCTCTTGTATTTTGGTCTTTCATTACTTTAAGTGGACTACTTACTATAGTTGTTTCTTCTGTAACATATAGGTACATAGAATATCCTTTTATAAAGATGATAAAAAATGGCAAAACAGAAACTCCCAAGGTTACTATTACTGAGAAGGTAATGTAGATGGTTGCGGTCATGCGACCACTCTGGGCTACGCACGGTTGCCAAAAAGCTCGTGTTTTGTTAGAGTATCGAGGCATGAAAAAAGACATACATCCACAAAACTATAGACCAGTTCTATTTATAGACAACTCAAACGGAGCTGAGTTTGTTATTTCGTCTACTGTAAATACAGACGAAAAAGCGAAAGCAAAGAACGGAAAGGAGTACCCAGTGTATAGACTAGAAATCTCAAGCGCCTCACACCCTTTTTATACTGGAAATGAGAAGATATTGGATACGGCTGGAAGAGTAGAGAGATTTAAAAATAAGATGGCAGCTGCCAAAACCAAGAAGAAAGCTTAACCAAACAACTGCAAACAGGCGAGTCCAACTCGCTTTTTTGCTATACTAAATACAATGGACTTAGAAAAATTTTTACAAAACAACAAAACTTCATACTTAGCAGAAAGTTATAAGAAGTTGGAAAGAGAGGAGGAGGCAACGAAGAAAATGATAGACGCTGATCCTGCTTTAGGAGACCTGGCTAAAAGCGAGTTGGAATCTCTCGTGTCTCAAAAAAATGAAATTTTAAAACAGATGGAAGATATTTTAAGCGAAGAAGAAAAAGAAGAGGAATTCCCGAATGAGGTTATTTTAGAAGTGCGAGCTGGTGCTGGAGGTGAAGAAGCGTCTATTTTTGCTGAGGAATTGGCACATATGTACAGTAGGTATGCAGAAAACCAAGGTTGGTCAGTAGAGCCTTTAGATGAGTCTCGTAGCGCAGTTGGGGGATATAAAGAGGCTTCTTTTGAAATAAGAGGTAAGGATGTTTATAAAAAATTACGTTTTGAAACAGGTGTTCATAGAGTCCAAAGAGTTCCTGCTACAGAGAAACTTGGACGGGTTCATACATCTACCGCAACCGTTGCCGTGTTACCAGTACGCAAGAAAACAAGTATAGAAATAAAACCAAGTGACTTAGAGATAGAGACTAGTCGTTCTGGGGGAGCTGGCGGTCAAAACGTCAACAAAGTTGAAACTGCTGTGCGAATAATTCACAAACCAACAGGAATTGATGTTAGGTCTACTTCACAGCGAAGTCAGCTAAAGAACAAAGAAGCTGCTATGAGCATTCTTATCGCCAAACTTGAAGCAAAAAAAGAGGAAGAAGAATCCGCAAAGTATTCTGCCGACAGAAAGTCTCAGGTGGGTACAGCAGACAGATCAGAGAAAATCCGCACCTACAACATTTTACAAGATCGTATTACCGATCACCGTATCAAGCAATCTTGGCATAACATAGAGAAAATCCTAGCTGGTTCGATAGAGCCGATTTTAGAGGCGGTTTCAAACTATTCAGGTGAGATAGGGGAAGTAGTGGAGGAGGTAGAATAAGGATATCTGAGGGTTGCGTAAATAGGGCATTTTTGCTAGGATATCCTGACGTATGACAAAAACAGATAATACTTCAAATAGTGGAAATGGCGTTGTTGACGCTCTATTTAACGCTGGTGCGCACTTTGGTTTCATAAAATCTAGAAGACACCCATCCACTAAGCCTTTCATTTTCGGTGTTAAAAACAGTATAGAAATCTTTGATTTAGAAAAGACAAAAGACTCACTAAACACAGCACTTGAGTTTGTATCAGAACTTGGCACAAAAGGAGGTTCTATCCTTTTTGTAAGTGGTAAAAGTGAGGCAAAGTCAGCGATAACAGCCTCTGCAGAGAGTATAAACATGCCATATGTAGCCGGAAGATTCATCGGAGGCACTTTAACCAATTTCCCTGAGATTAAAAAAAGAGTAGATAAGCTGGAGTCTTGGGTTTCACAAAAGGAGAAGGGAGAACTAGTAAAATACACAAAGAAAGAAAGATTACTTATTGACCGCGAGATAGAAAAACTTCGAACATTTTTCTTCGGTCTTTCGGTTATGAAAAAACTTCCAGATGCAGTTTTTGTTGTAGACAGCAAAAAAGAATTTATCGCAGTAAAAGAGGCAAAAGTTATGGGGATTCCTGTTATTGCTCTTTGCGGAACAGACAACAATCTAAACGAAGTAGATTTTCCAGTACCTGGAAATGACTCTTCTAGAACAAGTATAGAGTTTTTCTTAAACAAAATTGTCCAGAGTTATAAAGACGGTCAGTTGAAAAAAGCTACTCCTACTGTATAATTATAGTTCGTTCGGGTATTATTTATATTTATTTTTATTATGCAAATAACTACAGAATTAGTTAAGGAACTTAGAGACAAAACAGGAGTCTCTATTATGCAATGCAAGAAAGCTTTGGAAGAAACGGGTGGTGACATGGAGAAGGCAACAATGTTACTACAAAAAAAGAGTGCTGACATTGCTTCAAAAAAAAGTGACCGAACACTAAACGCTGGGGTTATTTCTACATACGTTCACTCTACTGGGAACGTCGGTACAATGCTTGAACTACTCTGTGAGACTGATTTCGTAGCTAAAAACGAAGAATTCAAAACTTTGGCGCGAGATATCGCAATGCATGCTACAGCTACAAACCCACAGTTTCTTAAAAGAGATGATGTGGACGCACATTCAAATGATTTGGCAAAAGAAATGTTTCTAAAAGAGGTCGAAGGTAAACCAGAAGAAATGAAAGAGAAAATCCTAGAAGGAAAACTTTCCTCATATTGGAGTGAGAGGGTTTTGTTAAACCAGGCCTTTATAAAAAATCCTGAAGTAACAATTCAAAACCTACTAGAATCTGCTACACAGAAATTCGGTGAAAAGATTGAGCTATCTCGCTTTGTGAGATATTCTGTTTCGCAATAATTTCTTATTATGGCAACAACATTATTCATAGTTTCCTTTATTGTATTAAGTGCCCTTATAATCCTACGAGCTTTTGAAAATAGAGTTAAGGTTATATTTCTCTCAAACCTTTATATTAAGGGGGATGTTTTAATAGAAAGACTGATCGGGTGGGTTTCTATTAGATATGAGTATTTCAAAAAAGTAGCTCACATTTTTGTTTTTGATTTTATCCCTGCACTCTTGTATGAAATGCTGGTGAAGTCAAAAGACTATGTAGCCAGAAGATATTACAATGCAGGCAACGAATTTCGCGGTAGAAGGATACTTCGGTCTGATGGTTCCGTCTCCTCATTTCTAGAGAGATTATCAGAAGATAGTAAGTAGTTGAAAAAAGCAGAGAAGGATGTTAAATTGTTATAGTTTTATTGCCACCTTAGCTCAGTTGGTAGAGCAGCTGTTTTGTAAACAGCAGGTCGTCAGTTCAAGCCTGACAGGTGGCTCACGAAAAAACCGCGAGAGCGGTTTTTTACGTGAGCCACCTGAGCAAAGCACGCTTTGCGGAGGGCTTGAAAGTCGGAGCGATTCTTGTTTTAGTAAAAACAAGACGTGAGACGGGGTAGCGAAAATTTCTGAGTGACGACGAAGAAATTATTCGTGACCAAGCCTGACAGGTGGCTCCGTTTTTTTAATTATCTTTTGTGGTTGTCGCTGTCCCACTTTCTACCTTAAGTTTTATTAACTCAGGTACAGCTTTTTCCAACTCCTCAATACTCTGGAAACCATAGTAAACTTCTCCTTTTATAACTATAGCTGGAAGCTCATTTTTGACCTTGTTTATTGATATAAGGGTTTTTACAGCAGAAAGGTCCATGTCATAGTCAAATGAGTATACTCTTAGTTCTGGGTAAGTTTCTCGAAGTCTAGTTAGAACAAAACCTTCTCTTTCGCAGTCCTCACAATTATCGTTATTTGAATAAAAGTAAATAATGGACAGTGGAGTTTTTTTACACTTTTCACTGATTTTATTCATTAGCAAGTAGTCTTTTATTTCAAGTAGAGAATAATATCTTTTTAACGTTTGAACTTCGGGATCTTCTGTTCCTCTTTGGTTTTCTGTGTAGGTTAGTTTAGCTTCCAAACTCGAAAGTTCTGTGGAAAGAGAGCCCGTTCCTATGTCTTTACATGAAGATTGTTCAAGAAGAGAGAATTGAGTTTCTGAAGATAGGATATCGATAGAGATTTTGTCTTGTATATTTCTTATCTCATCTATTTTTTTCTGACCAAAATAATTACTTAGGTAAATAGCCGTTGCAAAAATAAGTGCAGTTATAACAAAAGAGAATACGTATTTTCTGTAGTCTATATTATTTTTCATATAAGTAGGCTATCTCCAAGTCGTCTTCACACTAAAGATGGCATTCCACGCCGCTTTCCCAATCCATATCGGCGCAATAAACATATATAAAGATAGGTAATAAATCAAGTCCATACCAATATCAAACTTGTCTTCTGACATTCTTTTAGACATTAAAATCATTGTGATTGAACCCACTGCAACAACTGTACCAACTAAAGCAATAAGTTCAGTATTTACATAAAACCAATCAAAACTGGGTAGATTAAAGTTGGGGTTTATTCCAACTGTCTGTACACGGACAGCCCAATTAACTGTAGTGTTTATAATACTCAGTATTGAAACACTTGATACAAACAAAACAGAGACTATTGAAAGGCAGGCCATTGGAAGTATGAGCATCCCAACATTGCCATATTTTTTATTAAATATCATATCGCGAAAGTCATAAGCGTTTTTTATAAAACCATAGGACCATCTAACTCTTTGTTTGAGTAGTTTTTTTACTGTCTCTGGTGGAATTGTGTAGACGATTGCATCGTGAGCGTGGGCAATTTTGAAACCATTTTTCTGCATTCGAAGTGCAATTTGTATATCTTCGGTGTTGTGTGCGTGTTCGTATCCACCTAGTTTTTCAAATACCTCACGCCTAAAAATAGAGAATGGTCCTGGGGTGATATAAATAGCATTCATATAGTGGTACATTTTTCTTGTAAAAATACCAAAACCATATTCCACTTTTTGTAATAATTGAAGTATGTTTCTCGGTTGCCAAAGTTTTATAGAAGGAGCTACTGCCATTGTTTCTTTATCTTCAAAATAAAGGGCAATTTTCTTCATACTGTCCTTGTGCACGTATGAGTCTGCGTCGAGACACCCTACTAGGTCGGTTGTTAGTTTTGATATCCCATAGTTTAGAGCAGTGTATTTTCCACCATTTTCTTTGGTGTAAAGTTTAATCTGTGGATGATTTGCAAATTTTTGAACTACAGACCAAGTGTCATCAGTAGAGCCGTCATCAATAACCATTATCTTTAATTTGTCCTTTGGATAGTCTAAGTTAAGTAGGGAGTGTATTGTTTTAGAGACAGTAGTTTCTTCGTTCCAACAAGGTACAATAATAGTAACCGAAGGATATTTCTTAAGTTTTACATTAGATTGGGCTTTCTTCTCAGCCTTAATTTCCTTTCTATTTTCAAAGTAAGTTATAAGTATAAAAATCTCAAAATTAAGTGAGATAAAAAGAAAAAAATATGTAATTAAATTGTTTATATCGCTCATTATCTTATTTTTGCATTGTACATTCTTTGCGTCTCTGTCTCAAGCTTTTTATGAAGGGTGTCAACTTCTTCTCCTGTCAGTGTTTTATCAAGCGACCTGTATACTACACGGTAAGCATAACTTATATTACCAATTCCAAACTTCTCTGAATTTTCATATTTATCAATCAGCGCAACTTCCTCAACCATATCAGGAACAATTTCTCTAACTAAATCGAAATAGTCATTTGGAACGAAGTCATTTTTAACCACGAAAGAAATGTCTCGGACTACAGGAGGGAATTTGGAAACCTCTACAAATTTTTGTCCTATTTTAAATTGTTTTGTCACTCGAGGGTCTTCTGACCAGAGGAGTCTTATGTCGGGCAAGCTCATTGAAGCGATTGCCAAGCGTTCTATTCCGAAACCGAAAGCCCAACCATTGTAGCCCTCTAGGCCAAAGTTTTTAAGCACTGTTTTTCTTGGTAGTCCAGAGCCAAGCATTTCTATCCACTGCCCGTTTATAAAAGCTTCCATTTCAAAACTTGGGTCAGTGTAAGGGAAGTTGTGATCATAAAATCTAAATTCAACACTTTCACCAAAAACACTCTTTGCTACATCAGATAGGACGCCCTTTAAGTCTTCCGCTAACACGGTTTGTTTCTCATCTGGTGTAAGATACAGTCCACCAATCTGGTGGAAAACATTCATATGTCTAGAGTCTATCTCGTCTTTTCTGTAAACTTTTCCAAAACAAATTGCTCCAATAGTTTCTTTTCTGGCGATTTTCTCTTTGATTTCTGGAAGGTTTAAATAGTAGTACCAAAATACCGTGTCGTGGGTTCGCAGGACGTGTTTGTCGTCCACATAGTAAGTATCCGACTTACTTCTAGCCGGATGACCTTCTGGCATATTAAATAGGTCAAAAAGAATATCTACTGAGATGATTTCTGGGATTTTTATTATGTCTAGTCCGTCCAGACTTTTAACATCAAGAGTTTTTTGGACTACTTCATGTATAGGACTTCCAGGAGTTCTAGAAAGATCAGGCATAGAAAGATACTTTCTAATTCTTGTTGCTTCTATGTCGTCTCTAGATTCAAATTTTTTTAAAAGACTTTCTTGTTCGTCTGTATTAATAACGTATTCTTTGTGATTAGACATTTCACAACTATATCGTAGAAAAGCAATAAATTCAACCCAGTAAAAATCTCTACTCACAATAACTTTTCTAGGACCAGAATAATTTTCTGCTGAAAATTTTCTTTTCGCTCGCGTCTCCATGCGCTCCGCGATATCCCAGAAAAGTTATTGTTGCGTCGAGATTTTTTACACAACAAAACCCCGTACCGAGTCCCGCACAATGTGCGGGACTCCCGGTCGGGGCGATTGGTCAGGGAAACTCAGTCACCCCATAAATCAATTGGGGTTTGAGTTCGATCCCGAACCTCTTTCGAGCGAAGACTTTTTGAACCTCGCCCTGCTTGGTGTAGTACGTGACGTTGATGGCGCGCCCATCAGATTCACCATCACATCTGATCGGTGATTCGGTTGCGTTGCAGGCAAACAGGATCGCGAACTGGTCGTTTGGATAGCGTTGGATTGCATCGTTGATCCGCCAGCCTGCATCCTGCAGTGCGTGAAAAGCCATATCTCGCCGGAGACCGTTCTTCAACGGCTCCCAGCCTGCCAGGATGACCACAGCAAACATTGCGGTAAACAGAATCTTCTTCAATTTAAGGCCCTCCCTTGGCCCATTAATATCCACACTCACTATACACATAAAAAGTATCTATGTCAAGTGGTATTTTACTTATAAAAATAGCTAAAAATCGCTTGTTTATGGTGATAGAATTTGCTATAATGAACGGACCAAAAACACATAAATATGGCTAATAAAGTAGAGAAAAAGTCAGTAAAGAAAGACAGCTACGGAGCGGATGCAATCCAGATCCTAGAGGGCCTAGAACCGGTCAGAAAGCGACCTGGAATGTACATTGGTACAACAGGAACAGATGGACTACATCACCTAATAACAGAGATTTTTGATAACTCGAGAGACGAAGCCATGGGTGGTTTTGCAAACGAAATTGAAGTCACTCTTTTGCCTGGAAATAGAATTCGAGTTACAGACAACGGGCGAGGTATTCCTGTAGACATTCACAAGCAGACAAAAGTTTCAGCACTTGAAACTATTATGACGACTCTCCATGCTGGAGGAAAGTTTGGTGGCGAAGACGGTGGCTACAAAGTTTCTGGAGGACTGCACGGAGTGGGAGCTTCTGTTGTGAACGCACTTTCTATTTATTGTAAAGTTACTGTACATAAAGATGGGGGTGTTTATATGCAGGAGTATTCTCAAGGTAAGAAAAAAGCTCTTGTAAAGAAGATCGGTTCGACAAAACTAAATGGAACTATCTCAGTTTTTGAACCAGACCCAGCTATTTTCCCAATTATAGAATTCGATGCACAGAGAGTTATGGATCATATGCGACAGCAAGCATATCTAGTAAAAGGTCTAAGAATCACAGTAAACTACGCATCAAAATACGAGGGTAAAATAAAAGAAGATGAAGTTTTCAAAATTTCTGAACTTGGACTGGAGATTCCTTCTATGAGCTTTTATTTTGAAGGAGGACTTCTTTCTCTTGTTAAGTTTATGAATTCTACAGAGAAGCCAATTCACAAAAATGTTTTCTATATAGAGAAAAAAACAAACGAATGGGAATCTGTAGAAGTATCACTCCAATATGTAGATGACATAACTTGTAGACTTTCAGCTTTTGCAAACAATATCAGTACTCCAGAAGGTGGAACACATGTTACCGGCTTCAAAACTGCACTCACAAGAACACTCAACACATATGGTAGAAAAAATAATTTAATAAAAGAAAGCGAAGACAATTTTACCGGGGAAGATGTTCTAGAAGGACTCACAGCTGTTGTTTCTGTAAAGCTTCGAGAGATTCAGTTCGAAGGACAAACTAAAGCTAAGCTTGGGACAGTTGAAGCGCAGGGTGCGGTTAATACTATTTTCTCAGAAGCATTTACATATTTCCTAGAAGAGAATCCAGACGATGCAAAGGCTATAATAAACAAAGTCGTTCTTGCTCTTAAGGCTCGTAAGGCTGCAAAAGCTGCAAAAGATTCTGTGCTTCGGAAAGGCGCGCTAGAGGGCATGACTCTCCCTGGAAAGCTTGCAGACTGTCAGAGTAAATCTGCGGAGGATTCTGAACTGTTTATTGTGGAGGGAGATTCTGCGGGAGGTACTGCAAAAACTGGACGAGACAGAAGAACACAGGCAATTTTGCCACTCCGAGGAAAAATTTTAAACATTGAACGTGCAAGACTAGACAGATTGCTTGAATCAGAACAAATTAAAAATTTGGTTATCGCACTCGGTACCGCGATAGGAGATACATTTGATATTTTTAAACTGCGATATCACAAAATAATTATTGCAACAGATGCGGACGTTGATGGTGCACACATAAGAACACTTATTCTTACACTACTTTACAGATACTTCAGACCACTTATCGATGGAGGATTTATTTATATTGCTCAACCACCACTTTATAAAATAAAGAAAGGTAAAGAAGTTTTCTACGCTTATTCTGACGAGGATAAAGAAAAAATAGTTGGAAAAGCAGAAGTTGCTGAAATCACAGAAGTAGACGAAATGCCTGAAGAAGAAGAGGATTTGGATTCCGCCGGAGGTAAAAAATCATCAGAGGCGAAAGCTTCGAGAGCGGCAAAAATTTCTATTCAACGATACAAAGGTCTTGGAGAAATGAATTCAGAAGAATTGTGGGAAACAACCATGGACCCTGCACGTAGAATTCTAAAACAGGTTGCAGTAGAATCCACAGCATCTGCCGACAAAGTGTTTGATGTTTTGATGGGTACGGATGTGCCGGCTCGTAAGTCTTTCATCCAAAGTAATGCTACAAAAGCGAATTTAGATATTTAATTTATGGCAAAATATTTAGTTACGGGTGGTGCAGGGTTTATTGGTTCAAATATTGTAAAGAAACTTGTGGAGGACGGTCATATCGTCAGAGTTTTGGACAACTTAGCTACAGGAAAAAGAAAAAATTTAGAATCACTTCTTTCTAAAATAGAATTTATAGAGGGAGATTTCACAGATTTAACCGTTGCAAAAAAAGCTGTTGAGGGAATTGATTTTGTGTTACATCAAGGTGCTATACCATCCGTACCACGTTCAGTTGACGATCCGATTAAAACTAACAACGCAAATATTTTAGGAACACTAAATATGCTCGTTGCATCGAGAGATGCAAAGGTAAAAAGATTTATATACGCTGCGTCTTCATCCGCTTATGGGGATTCAAAAGTAATGCCAAAGGAAGAGAGTATGGGTACTGCTCCTAAGTCTCCATATGCAATTCAAAAATTAACAGGAGAAGAATATTGCCAAGTTTTTTATAAATTGTATGGGTTGGAGACAGTTTGTCTAAGATATTTTAATGTCTTCGGTCCAAACCAGGATCCGGAATCAGTTTATTCGGCCGTTATCCCATTGTTTATAAAAAAAATAATGCGCAATGAGTCTCCAGTTATATTTGGAGACGGAACAACTTCTAGAGATTTTACTTTTGTGGAAAATAATGTTGATGCCAATATCAGAGCTTGTGTTGCTCCAAGTATTGTCTCTGGAGAAGTAATAAATATTGCTTGTGGATATGAAATATCTCTAAATGAACTTGTTCAAAAAATAAATAAAGAATTTGGAACAAACATAAAACCTATTTATAAAGACGAGAGAGTTGGAGATGTTAAACATTCTCTTGCTGATATTACCAAGGCAGAAAAATTATTAGGTTATAAACCAATAGTAAATTTTGATGATGGATTAAGAAAAACTATAGAATTTTATAAAAATAATTAAACTAAAACCACTCGAGTGAGTGGTTTTAGTTTATTCCAAGTCCAATTCTTCTGTCTTTGGTTCTTCAGTATTAGGTTCCTCTTTCTTCTCCTTTTTTTCTGTCTTTTTTTCAGTGTGGTGCATGTGCACGGTGATGGGTTTTTTTGGAACAATAAGTACTGCGATAATATAGCCCACTACAGCAGGGAAGACTCCTGTGGCTATGGTGATAATAATATAAGCGAGGCGCAATATGGTTGGATCAACATCGTAATACTCTCCAAGTCCTCCAATAACTCCAGCCACTATTTTGTTCTCTTCACTTTTATATAATATTTTTACCATAAATTTATTGACTATGATTTGTTTTTGATTTCTGTTTGGAGTTTGGCTAAGACTTCTTCAATCGACATCTGTCCAAGTTGACCTGCATCCCTAGATTCAAGAGTGACTTTTCCCGCTTCTACTTCCTTATCTCCTAATACAATCCAGTAAGGCATTTTATTTGTCTTAGCGTCACGAACTTTTGTTCCAAGGTTTTCATCTGCATTGTCTAGCTCTACTCGAATACCTGCTTCCAGAAGAGTTTTATAAACCTCTTCTGCTTTTGCGTTGTGAGTATCACGAACAGGAATAATTTTTACCTGAACTGGTGCAAGCCAGAGGGGGAATGAGCCCTCATATTTTTCAATGAGGAAAGCCATAATTCTTTCAATCGCACCTATAGAAGAGCGGTGAATTACAGATGAACATAGTTTTGTTATACCATCTGAATCGACATATGAAAGTTCGAATCTGCCAGGGGCTAGAAAATCATATTGAACTGTGAATGCTGTATTTTCCAAACCCCTAACATCTTTCATTTGTACATCGATTTTTGGTCCGTAAAATGCAGCTTCGTCTTCTGCCTCGTAGAATTTAACTTCCTGGTTTTTTAAAACTTTTCTTAAAATTTCTTCTGCATTGTCCCATGCCTTATCATCTTTGTGATATTTTTTTGAATCTGTTCTTTTACCAAGGGATAGTCTGTACCAAAAATCCTCTCCTTTTTTAAGCCCAAATACTCCAGCAGCATAAGTTATCAAGTCAAGAGCTTTTTGTATTTCAACACCAGATTGTTCGTTGTTTGCACAAATAATATGGGCATCTGCTAAACAAAAAGATCTTACGCGAACTAACCCCGTCAGGTTTCCAGAAGCTTCATATCTATAAAGTTTTGCAACTTCAGCTATTCTCATTGGGAGTTCTTTGTATGAATGAGGTTTAGAAAGATATAATTCATAATGATGCGGGCATGTCATCGGACGAAGCATGAATTCTTCACCATCAATATTGATAGGAGCATACATTGTGTCTTTATAGTATGGGTAGTGTCCAGATTTCTCGTATAAACCTATTTTGGCTATATCAGGGGTACTAACATGTTTGTATCCACGTTTTATTTCCTCATCCACAATAAATCTCTCTAGCTCACGTCTTATAGATGCTCCTTTATCCGTGTATAGTGGGAGACCTTTTCCTATAACATCTGAGAATACAAAAAGTCCCAATTCTTTACCAATGACTCTGTGGTCATTTTTGTCCATTTCATTGTTATCTTTTTCCATATTTATTAGCATAGCATAACACCAGGTATTTTTGCGACATGTTGACATTATGTATAAATGGTTTATTGTGAATGTGGGGGGATTAATACCATGACTGCAGGATTTGAGAACGTGAATGTCTCGGCCCTCCTCCAAGAATTAGGTATCAGTCGAGATAGAGCAGTCGAACTGCTTCAAGTCAAATCTGATACTCTTGCTGATTGGCAGGCCAGAGGGGAGATGCCTAAGGGAGTTCGGGGGTATCTGAAGCATCTTGTCCGTGGAGGAGAACCATATCGTGAATTGGTGGCAGTTTCACTTCGTGACAGGATAAACCAATGAGTATACCTAGGACAAGCTGGATGGTAGGTGCTGTAGGTGCTGTGGCTGGCAGTATTCTGTTCACCTACGGACATAATCTCAACAGCTTTCTCGCGTCCATTCTAAGCATGATCTTCGTTGCATGTATCCTTAGGGCTCTTCTTGGTTTCGGTCCAGTCCAAGACAGGAATTCCCGCGAGCAATAACATCACACATCTGCCGGCGACGGAGTGTGTTGCATTCACACTCCGCGTCGAGATTCGTCTCGGCGTTTTTCTTTATCCAACAACAAATAAATTTAGAATATTTTTAGAGACTCACGGAAACAATTAGTAATTAACGACGAAGATAAAATAAGCACGAAGCATTGTTTGAGCAAAGCGAGTTTGCGAGAGTGCTATGTATCAAGGAGATTAATTTCTTGATTGTTGAGTGCGAGCAAAATTGTACCAACAATTTATGCGTGCTCTAAAAATATTCCAAATTTATTACTCCATCAGCTTTACTTTGTCGATCAATATTGACTTCTCTCCATTTCTTAAAGAAAAAGTCCCTTTTATAACGATGCAACTTTCAGGGATTAAAATGTCTTGAAATTCTTCAAAAATTTTAGGGAAAGCAACAACATCTATACTATCTGTTAGATCTGCAAGTTTTAGGAAAATCATTTTGTCTCCCTTTTTTGTCATTACACTTCGGATTTCTTCTACAATACCCCCCACAACAACCGGAGCTCTTTCTGTGGCAGTTTCTTTTAATTTTTTGATATTAGTTTCTCTTCCTTCCAACTTATGTTTAAAAGAATCCAGTGGGTGTCCAGAAATATAAAGTCCGAGAAGTTCCTTTTCCCATAAAAGTTTTTCAGCTGAGTCACCTGGCGGAGATAGATCAAGTTCAATTTCTGAAGCTTTAGTCGGAGTGGACATCAAAGAGAAAAGTGAATCTTGGTCAGATTCCTTGCTTCGCTCTTCTTTGTTGAAAGTAAGAAGTTTATCTAGATTAAAAAGTAATGTGCTTCGATCACTGCCTTTTGGTGTTATGGATTCAAGTGCTCCTGTTTTAATAAGAGCTTCCATAGATTTTTTATTTAAATTTTTATCTTTTATTCTACGAAGGAAATCAGAAAGGGTAGTAAAAGGCCCATTTGCTTTTCTTTCTGTAATTATTGATGTTGCGATTCCTTCACCAAAGTTTTTAATTGTTGTTAGTCCAAAACGGATTGAGTCTTTTCCATTTGTCTTTATTACGGTGAAGCCTTCAAAAGATTGATTTACATCTGGGGGAAGAACAAGAATTCCCATTCTTTTACACTCGCTAATTATTTCTGAAATCATGTCTGTGTCGCCCGATTCTGCTGTAAGGACGGCGGACATATATATTGCGGGGAAGTTGGCTTTCATATAAGCAGTTTGGTAAGCCACTTTTCCATAGCTTGCTGCGTGGGCTTTGTTGAAGCCATAACCCTGGAAAGGTTCAAACAAATTCCACAATTCTTCTGCTTTTTTCTCTGTCATCCCGCCATGCGTCTGACAGCCTTCAACGAATTTTACGTGTTGTTTTGCCATTTCTTCGCGGATTTTTTTACCAACAGCCTTTCGGAATTTATCCACTTCACCCCAATTGTATCCAGCCACTTCAATAGCTGTGTAAAGAAGGTCATCTTGGTAAACTAGCACTCCAAAAGTTTTGTCCAAAAAATTTTTCATTTTTGGATGCAAATACGTCACGGGTTTTCTACCATGCTTTCTCTCAATGTATTCTTTTATGTTATCCATCGGTCCTGGGCGGTACAGAGCTACCATAACATTTATGTCGTGAATTACAGTTGGCTTCAAATCCTTAAGAGATCGAGTCATCCCATCCCCGTTAAGTTGGAAAAGTCCAACGGTTTCTCCGCGGGCGAGCATTTCAAAAGTTTTTTTGTCATCCACTGGTACGTTTTCAATATCAATTTTTACTCCTTCCAGTTTTTCTGCTAGTTTTACGGCGTCTGCCAAAATAGAAAGGTTTCGTATTCCAAGAAAATCAAATTTAAGTAACCCCACGCCGTCTTCACCAACATCATTCATGTCGTATTGAGTTATTATTTTATTGTCACCTTTTGTGTCGTATTGTAGTGGCACATAGTCAGTAAGTGGTGTAGGGGAGATCACCACACCAGCTGCGTGCACAGAGATGTGTCTTGCTCCACCCTCTATTTTTTTTGCCATATCTATTATTTTTCGGACATCAGTTTGTTCTGTGTACATAGTTTTGAGTTCCGGGTTTTCTTTCAGTGCTCTCTCAAGGGTCATTGGGAAACCTTGTGCGCCCATGGGGATTTGTTTGGCTATCGCATCTCCCAGACTATATGGAAAACCAAGTGCACGTGTTACATCTCGCACTGCACCGCGAGCCGCCATTGTTCCAAATGTTCCGATTTGAGCCACTTTGTCTATACCGTATTTCTGCCTTGCATAGTCAATCATTTCATCACGTCTATCATCGGCAAAATCCATATCAATATCTGGTGCTGATGGTCTGTCTGGGTTTAGAAATCTTTCAAACGGTAGTTTGTATTCAATAGGGTTTACGTTTGTGATTCCAGAAAGAAAAGTAACGAGTGAACCAGCCACCGAGCCTCTAATTGTTGTTAGTATTCCATGTTTGTGAGCGTAGTCTAGCAGGTCATATACAACAAGAAAGTATGGTGCGTATCCTTTGTCCTTGATAACCTTAAGTTCGTATTCTATTCTTTCTAATAGTTCTGGAGTCTTTTCTAGTTTTCTTTTTGGGATACCTTCAAAAACTATTCTTCGAAACTCGTCATCGTGAGAGAGACCACTTTCTACGATAAAATTTGGTAAAAACCATTTTCCAATAGAAATTTCTAGGTTACATCTGTTTGCAATTTTCTCGTTGTTTATTAGCGCCTCTGGTAAATCTTTGAAATATTTCTCTACGATTTTTTGATTTATAAAAGAAAAGTCGTCTGTTCCTTCTTCCACCTTTTCGTCACTTTGTGACTGAATAGCAAGTAGAGTTTCGCGAGCCACTCTATCTTCTTTGTTTATATAATAGACATCATGATTTGCAACAATGGGGGTGTTTGTCTCTTTGGCAAAAGTTATCAACTTTTTCATATTTTCCTCGTGGCCTTTCATCTCTGGGTGGTGAGTGATTTCAATATAAAAGTTCGGGACTTCAGTTGTCCCAGCGAATGTTTTTTTGTACCATTCTACTCTTTCTAGTGCCTGTTCCTTATTTCCTGTTTCAAGCGAGGATAAAATATCGTTTGAAAAAGATGGGGCAATTGCAATAAGTCCATCAGAGTATTTTTCCAAAAGTTCCCTGTCCACTCTCGGTTTGTAGTAGAAACCTTCAAGGTGCGCGAGTGTCACAAGTTGGATTAAATTTTTATAACCTTTTTCATTTTTCGCAAGAAGCACTAGTCTGTAGCGCTGTTTGTCTATACCGGTTTGTTTTTCATGGCGACTTCTGTAGGCAACGTATGCGTCAATTCCAATAATGGGTTTAATTTCTTTTTTCTTGCAAGCCTTGTAAAACTCAATAGCTCCGTAAAGGTTTGCGTTGTCTGTTAGAGCTAAAGCCGTCATGTCGTTTTTCTTAGCTTCCTCAATTAATGCGTCTATTTTAGGTAGGGCATTAAGTAGGGAGTAGTGGGAATGCGTGTGGAGGTGGGTGAAACGGGGTGCCATATGAAAGGATTATAGCACGAGGTTTTTATAGTAGTTCTATTGAAAAATTGCTAGAGTTATTGCATGAAATATATAGTTGGTATAGACGAGGTCGGTAGGGGGCCCTTGGCGGGACCAGTCACAGTTTGTGTAACTCTTTGTGAGGAAAAAATCTACAAAAAATTGAAACTCAACAAAAATTTACCACCGATTGGAAAAGACAGTAAAAAACTAAAAGAAAAAGATAGAGAAAAATTTTCAAAAGTTTTGGAGGATTTGAAAAAGCAAGGAAAAATTTCGTTTTCAATAAATCATGTTTCAAACACTATTATAGATACAAGGGGAATTTCTTTCGCTATTAAAAAGGCTATTCATCTTGGTATGAAAAAACTAAAAATAAATCCTAAAAATTATAGGATACTTTTAGATGGGGGTTTAAAAGTTCCAGTCGAGTTCGAACAAAAAACAATAATAAAAGGGGACGAAAAAGAAAGAATTATTGCTTGGGCATCTATACTGGCAAAGGTTAGTCGCGATAGGTTAATGGTTAAAATGGCGGAGAAATATCCAAAATATGACTTTGGGCAACACAAAGGTTATGGTACGGCGAAACACAGCAATGCTATTTATAAATATGGATTAACTTTGGTTCACAGGGTTACTTTCTGTAGAAAGTATTGATTTTTCTGAATGGATAGTGTAAAGTATTCCCACTATGGTAGTACGAATGCGTCATACAAAAAGCCAGCGAAACCGAACAAGGTCTCACCACAGACTCTCTAAACCTGCGGTTACAATGGATAAAAACACAAATGTTCCTCACTTAAGACACAGAGCTAGTCTTCAAACTGGTCAATATAAAGGTAGAACAGTAATAGATATTACAGCAAAGCTAGAGCGTAAAAACAAGAAAGCAAAAGCCTCTAAAAAAGAAGGAAGATAAAAACCTCCGAAACGGAGGTTTTTATCTTAATTAAAATTTGTAAATTTTTATAATTGTTCTATACTGTAATCAAACAGTAGTATGGCAAACAGGCACCTTTCAAGATCAATAGTCTTACAATCGCTCTTTGAGTGGGATTTTAATTCCAAAAATTCTGAAGAGGCGACATCTATCTTTAATCGTGATGTACTAGAATTTGCCCCAGGTACAAATGATATGTCTTTCATGGAAGGTCTCATGAAGGGTGTTTTAGAGAAACAAAAAGATATAGATTTAATAATAGAAAAAGCTGCTCCTGACTGGCCAATAGATAAAATAAGTGTGATGGATAGAAATATCCTCCGAATAGGCCTCTACGAACTACTTTTCTCTGAACGCTCACAAGTACCTCCAAAAGTTGCTATAAATGAAGCAATTGAACTTTCCAAAGCTTTTGGAGGAGAAACTTCAAGTAAATTTGTAAACGGAGTTTTGGGCGCGGTGTACAAAGAACTTGGAGAGCCCGGGAAAGAAGAGACAAGTAAAAATAAAAATAATAAATCTTTTAGTGGAGCTCCTGTTGCCACAGAAAATCTTGGTGGTGCCGTTGTTTATGCAAAAGATGGGGAAGATATTTATCTAGCACTAGTTCACGATGTTTTTGGACGTTGGACATTGTCCAAGGGTAAGATTGCTAACACACCAGAGACTGTTGGCGAAACATTAAAAGAGGGAACGGTAAGAGGGATAAAGGAAGAACTTGGTTTGGATGTAGAAATCAAAGAAAAGTTGGGTGATAACGAGTATATTGCATATCATCCAGAAAAGGGAAAGATAAAAAAGCACGTTACTTTCTTTTTGGCTGAGTCGCCATTTAACGATATTGTAAGAGAAGAGAAGGGGGGGCTAGATGATGCAAAATGGTTCAAACTTGCTGACATCCTTGATTTAAATTTTTATAACGATATACTACCTCTCGTGACCAAGGCGATTAACTTATTACTGAAGAAATAGATACGAATATGGGAACAAGGAAAATTACGAATATATACGAATAGAATTCATTCGCATACATTCGTAATTGTATTTGATTTCATTCGTATCTCAATCACATGCAACCAGACTTAAAAGAATTTCAAAAATCCATAGGAATTACGTTCACTGATGCGTCACTAATCACGCAGGCTTTTGTGCATCGTTCATATATAAACGAAAACAAACAGTCGGGGCTAAGTCATAACGAAAGATTGGAGTTTTTGGGAGACGCAGTTCTAGAACTTGTTATTACAGATTTTTTATACAAAAAATATACAGACAAAGCAGAGGGTGAACTTACCGCGTACAGGTCAGCTTTGGTAAACGCAGATACTTGCGCTGGGATAGCTACAAAACTTGGAATGGATCAGTACCTCATGCTTTCAAAAGGTGAGAGTAAAGACACTGGAAGAGCAAGACAGTATATATTAGCAAATGCACTTGAGGCTCTTATTGGTGCAATTTATTTAGACCAAGGATTAGAAAAAGCACACGAATTTATAGAAAAGAATTTTACTCCAATGATTGAAAAAATTATTTTGGAAGGAAGTCATGTAGACAGCAAGAGTTTGTTTCAGGAAAAAGCACAAGAATTTGATGGTATCACTCCAGCCTACAAAACAATAAAAGAGTCAGGCCCAGATCATGAGAAAAAATTTACAGTTGGTGTTTATCTTGGCAAAGAGCTGGTTGCGACTGGTGAGGGGGAGTCAAAACAAGATGCAGAGCAAGAGGCGGCGGAGGAAGCACTATCTAAACGAGGTTGGTAGGTGGCTTTCAAATTTGGCGAACTTCTCGTTCCCAAATTAAAAATACTCATCACCTTACTACTTGTAAGGCTCTTCGTCTTTTTAATTTCTCTCGTCGGATTTCACTCAAATTTGAAAGCCGATAAAAAACTCAATTTAAGGTGTATTTTTGTGTTTGACAGGCACACCTAAAGTGTGCTACAATCGTGGTGAAAGGAGGGCTTATGACTGAGGTCCAAGTGAGGGCTATTTTGGCCGGATTGTTCTTCGGGATTTGGCCGATTGTGATGAGTTGGACGGGACTGAAAGGCAACGCCTCAGCAGCAGCGTTCAGCGGTATCACTTTTCTGATCGTGATACCCTTGGCACTGCAGGGAACGAGTTTCGCAGATTTGGCTCAGGCCAACTGGAAGTTTGCTCTGCTAGCTGGCCTTACTGGCGCATTGGGAGTGATCGCCTTCAACGGCGGTCTCGCCATTACGAACAAGTATACCGTCAGCACTTTCTTTATCACGATGATCGCAGTTCAGATCATGGTGCCGGCGGTCTACAAGGTGTTCGCGACTCGTTTCGTTACGCCCGAGCAACTCATTGGATTTACGTTGGCCATGTCGGCGACATATCTCCTGAATAAGTAATTCGTAAGCACACTTAAAGAAAGGCACATTCGCTTTTCGAGAGTGTGCTTTTTCTGTTACAGAAAAATTGTTATACTGAAAAGTGAAATGTATTTAAAAAGTATCGAATTATCTGGGTTTAAATCTTTCGCGAAAAAAAGCGAACTCTCTTTTAATTCAAAAGTTTCTGCCATAGTTGGTCCAAACGGTTCTGGAAAGTCTAATGTTGCGGAAGCTTTTCGCTTCGTACTTGGAGAGCAGTCAATAAAAAGTCTGCGTGGAAAAAAGGGTGAGGACCTTATCTTTAATGGCGCAGGGGATTTGCCTAGAGCAAACAGGGCGTCTGTAAAGGTAGTTTTTGACAACACCTCTAAATTTCTACCAGTGGACTTTGAAACAGTAACAATAGAGCGTGTTGTTCATAGAGACGGGGTGAACGAATATTTAATAAATGGCTCGCAGGTACGACTGAGGGATGTGGTAGAGCTTTTGTCGTCTGCACATATTGGCTCCTCTGGGCACCACATTATCTCTCAAGGTGAAGCAGATAGAATACTAAACTCCAGTCCAAAAGAGAGAAAAAACATGATAGAGGATGCACTTGGTCTCAAGATGTATCAGTACAAAAAAACAGAAAGTGAAAAGAAGTTAGAGAAGACGCGGGAAAATATTGGGCAGGTGGAGTCTCTAAGACGGGAGATTTTACCTCATATAAAATTTCTTAAAAAACAAGTAGAAAAAGTTGAGAGGGCAATACAAATGAAAGACGAGCTACAAAGGGAAGCATTAGAGTATTGCAAACGAGAAGACGATTATATTAAAAAGACAGAAGAGAGACTGGCAAAAGAAAAAGAACCATTGAGTCGGAAAGAAAAAGAACTTGATCACGAACTTAAAACAGCTAAATCTGTTTTGGAAAGAGCCAAAGACAAAGATGGTTTGTCAGACAGACTCATACAACTTGAAAACGATTTACATAAGACAAGAGATGAGAAAGACGAACTATTTAAAAATTTTGGTCGACTAGACGGGGAGATAAACTCTTTAGTAAAAATGGTTAGAAAGCAGGAGGAGGTTGCGAGGTCAATCGAGCACAAAACAGTCACCCTAGTTTCTGTAGAAGAACTTTCTGTCAAAATAGAAGAGAGGGTAAAAAAAGCGAGGGGTTCTCTTGATGTGAATACACTTGCATCAACTTTAGACGAAGTTTTTACTATGTTAGTAGATTTTATTGACCACAACAAAGACAAGGTAGAAATGTCACTTATCGCAGATGTACAAAGAGATATAGATAACTTACAAGTTTCCAAAAAAGAGTTAGAAGAGAAGTTAGAGAAAATAAACAAGGAAGAAAAAGAATTAACTCTGGAATATAACAAACTAAAAACAGAAATAGAAAGAGAGAAAGATTCAAACAGAGATGCAGAGAAAGCAGTATTCAGAATAATGGCAGAGTCTGGGGAGGTGAGATCTAGCCTTCACGACATTACTCTTCAAGAAGAAAACTTGAAGTTGGTAAAAGATGATTTCAAAAGGGAATTAACGGAGCTCGGAGTTTTACTTGGAGTCCATTTATTACAATTTAATAATTTTGTTATAGAAAATACAGATGAAGACAGACACACACAGGAAGAGAGGAGAAAAAGAATAGAAAAAATAAAAATCCGTTTAGAGGATTCTGGTGGTGTTGCTGGTACTGAGATTTTGAAAGAATATACAGATGCTACAGAGAGAGATTCTTTTCTTGAAAAGGAACTTTTGGATTTGCAAAATTCAGCAACTTCACTTGGTACTCTTATAACGGATTTGGATCAGAGACTTTCTTCGGAGTTTAAAACTGGAGTTGAAAAAATAAATACACAGTTTAAAGAATATTTTTCTATGATGTTTGGAGGTGGGGAAGCGAAGCTTGAAGTTACACTGCCTGTAAAGAAAAAGAAAAAAGATACAGATTTACTTTCTGAAGATGAAATTGTAGAAGAAGCAGAGTCTGAATCGCTTGAAACCTCCGATGAAGGGATAGAGATTGAGGTAAATTTGCCAAAGAAAAAAGTTAAGGGACTCATGATGCTATCTGGTGGAGAGAGAGCGTTGACTTCTATTGCACTTCTTTTTGCAATCTCTCAGGTAAATCCTCCACCTTTTATTATCTTAGATGAAACGGATGCGGCGCTAGACGAGGCCAATTCTAAAAAATATGCAGATATGGTTGAGAACCTTTCAAATCGTTCCCAGCTCATTGTTATTACTCACAATAGGGAGACAATGTCTCGGGCTGGAATACTTTATGGTGTAACCATGGGCGCAGGAGGTGGCTCAAAACTACTTAGTGTTGCTTTTGAGGAAGCTCTAGCAGTAGCTAAGTAAAGATATGACTTTTTATATACGATGAAGGGCGGTCGCGTATTGCACGCGCCGCCCAACAAGTCCATGAGGCGTCACACCTTCATATAGTGCCGAAGTGGTACCGTCGGCAATGTTCCGTCGGCATTCCGACGGGGGAGCTGGTCAGGGTGCTCACCCAGGACAACCAGTTCCTGATTGGGGTCCACGTTGATGACGTAGACTTCTCTTGGCATCATTGCGAGCCCTCTCTGTATGACTTGTTTCACCTTGTCTCCAGGGCTGACGGTCTGTCCTGTCGCTGTTCCCATCGAACACCTCCTCTGACCCAGAATTATACCACAATATAAAAAATAATGCAAGTCAAGAAGGGAATAGTTGGGGATAATGAATTTTACTAAACTCATCGAGACTATATTTTTATGGCGCATCACGGAGTTCGTGAAGATACGAGTGCGAGGAAAATTTCGAGCACGAAATTATTCCAACGACAGAAAAATATAGTTGAGTAAGAGTTTAGTAATCCGATAAATAAAAAATCAAGAAACAATAGAGTAGTCCAGTACTCTTTTTTCCATATCTGCAGAAACTACTTTGAATTTTACTTTGTCACCAAGAGTAAATTTTTGTCCAGTCTTCTCACCTTTGATAGTGTAATTTTTTTCATCAAGTGTATAAAAGTCATCACCTAGATCGCGGATTTTTACCATCCCTTCACACTTTGTCTCAATTTCTTCAATGTAAATGCCCCATTCAACAACACCAGTTATAGCTCCTTCGAATATTTCTCCAATGTGCTCCGTCATGTATTCAACTTGTTTGTATTTGATACTTGCTCTTTCTGCTTCGGATGCTTTTTTCTCAAGTTCAGAAGATGCCAAACAAATTCTTTCAAATTTTGTGTATTCATCAATTTCTATTTTTCCACCTTTTAGTTCGCGTTCAAGGAATCTGTGCACCAATACATCAGGGTATCTTCTGATCGGTGAAGTAAAGTGTGTGTAGTATGCAAATGCAAGAGAGAAGTGGCCAATATTTTTTGTAGAGTATGTTGCTTTAGCCATACTGCGTATAACTGCGGTGTTTATAAGGTCTTCGTTTGGAGTACCTTTCACATCCTTTAATAGTTCGTTTAAATCTCTTGAAGTCACCGAACCTTCTTTATTTTTGAGTTCAAAGCCCATAGCTTTTAAAAATACAGCTAGGTCTTGGATTCTGTCTTTATCTGGTTTTGGATGGATTCTGTATACAGATTGTTTCCCTTTCAATAAGCCCTGGTTTTGAGACATAAAAATATGTTTCGCTACCGCACGGTTGGCCAGGAGCATAAACTCTTCAACTAGTTTGTGTGTATCTAGTCTAGACTTTTTATAAACTTTTATTGGTTTACCTTTCTCATCTAGAACAAACTTTACTTCCTCTGTTTCAAAAACCATCGCACCGTTTTGTGATTTTTTCTTTTCTAATTTTTTTGCGATTTCGTTTAGTTTACGAAGCTCGACTTGGTGTGGACCGTCTTGATTTCCAAGTATGACTTCGTTTGCGTCTTCGTATGTAAATCTTTTATTGCTATGTATGATTGTTCGGCCAAACCACTCTTCTAGGACCTCTCCACTACCAGTCATTTTAAAAATTGCAGAGAAAGTGAATTTGTCTTCGTTTGGGTTCAGAGAACAGAGGTCGTTTGAAAGTACTTCTGGAAGCATTGGTATCGTTCTGTCTACCAGGTAAACTGATAAGCCTCTTTTTTCTGACTCTCGGTCCAAATCTGATCCAGGAGTAACAAAGTGAGACACATCTGCAATATGCACACCGATCTCATATTTATCGTCACCTAAGTCTTGGAATGAAATAGCGTCATCAAAGTCTTTGGCGTCAAAAGGATCTATGGTCATTGTTGTTACTCCGCGCATGTCGCGTCTGTTTTTTACTTCTTGATCGAAATTGTTTTTATATTCACTTTTTATTTTATCTGCTTCGGCTTCTACAGAGTGGGGGAATTCAATCCGAAAACCTTTTTCTAAAACGATGGACTCCATTTCTGTATTGTTTTCACCCTTTTGACCGATAACTTTCATAACTTCTCCTGTTAGTGTGTCCCAGTCAACAATTTTTACCAACACTTTCTCTCCCACATTTACATCTGCGTCGTTGGAAAGGGAAATGTCTACATAGAGACGCTGATCATCTGGCATAACAAATTTTTTTCCATCTCTCTCTATTATTACCCCCACAAACTCTTCTTTTGCTCTCTTTATTACTTTAACAACCCTACCTTGCTCTCGATTTTTTATCTTCTCACCAGTCAGCTCTATTTCTACTGTGTCTCCGTGTAGGGCACGATTAACGTCCTTTGGCTGTATCTCAATATTATTTTCTCTGTTCTTTTCTTCTGGATTTGGATCGAAAAAACCAACACCCTTCGTGTTTATGCTAATAGGTCCAACAAGCGAGTTTTTTTTCATAAGTAGCACCATATTAACAAATATATAGTAATTTGACCATTTGGACTTGTTCTGCTAGAGTAAGTGGCATGTTAAAAATTCGATTACAGAGAGTAGGAAGAAAACACGAGCCATCATTTAGGCTTGTTTTGACTGACTCAAAAAACTCTACAAAAAGTGGCAAATATCTAGAAAATCTAGGAAACTATGACGCAAGACGAGGCGAGAAGTCAGAATTCAAGGCAGATAGAATAACTTACTGGGTTTCAAAGGGAGCTCAACTTTCAGGCACAGTTCACAACTTACTAGTAGATAAGAAGGTGGTTACAGGTAAAAAAATCAACGTTCTTCCGCTTAAAAAAGCTATAGTAAAAGAAGCTCCTGCAGAAGCTCCAGCTCCGGCTCCTGCAGAAACTCCAATAGCAGAAGCACCAGCTACTATAGAAGAACCAGCTCCAGTTGATGTGATTGTGGAACCAGCCCCCGCTCCGGCTCCTGCCGAAGAAACTCCTATAGCCTAAACTAACTAATAAGTTTGTTGACTAAGGTCTATTTTGTTAATAAAATATACAGAGTAACCGTGCGTAAAAAGAATTACAATTAACTGATTGAAACTATGGAAACTGATGTAAAATTTTTGGAATTTGTTGTAAAGGCACTAGTTGAAAATCCTGATGATGTAAAAATAAATAGAACAGTGGATGAAATGGGAGTTCTTATGACGCTTGATGTACACAAAGACGATATGGGTAAAATAATTGGCCGTGAAGGAAACACAGCAAAAGCAATAAGAACACTACTTAGAGTTGTAGGGATGAAAAACAATGCAAGAGTTAATCTAAAAATTAACGAACCAGCAGGGGTTATGGGAGAGGTGAAGACTAGCTCGACCAAATCTCTAGACGATGCCATGAACGATTTGAAGTTATAACTTCCAAATCTGGCGAACTCCTAGTCTCAAATTTAAAAATATTCGGCACCTTACTACCTGTAAGGCTTCTCACATTTTCAAATTCTCAACGTCGGATTTCATCCAGATTGTGAAAGTTCTAATATTTAAATCCCTAAAACGCTAATTTTATATACTGCATCTTACATAAAAGGTTTCCTTGATAAAGGATGCTTTTTATGTTATAAATACGAAATGAATTTTCATATAGTAACATTATTTCCTGGTGCCTTTGACTCATATCTAAATGAGTCGATTATTTCTCGTGCAATAGAAGACAAGAAAATAAAGGTGGAGTTTTATAACCCTCGAGACTATTCTGACGATAAATGGAAGAGAGTAGACCAAAAACCATACAGCGGAGGTCCAGGGATGGTTATACAGGCACTTCCTGTCATAAAAGCTATTGAAGCGGTCTTGAGAAAGATTAACAAAGTTAAAAAAACAAAGTCAAAGACGAAGTCCGGTAGTGAGCTTCGCTCTACTACTCGGATAATTTTCTTTTCTCCAGGAGGAAAACAGTTTGATACGGATTATGCTAAAAAAACTGTCAAGAAATTTACTGACACCATTTTAGTTTGTGGCAGGTATGAGGGAATTGATAGCAGGGTGAAAAAGGCGTTTAAAATGGAAGAAGTCTCTGTTGGGCCTTTTGTTTTAACTGGTGGAGAACTTCCAGCAATGGTTGTTCTAGATTGTATTAGTCGACAAGTGGAAGGTGTGCTTGGCAATTTCAATTCTCTTGAAGAAAGTCGTGTGGCAAGTCATAATGTCTACACTAGACCAGAAGTTTTTGAACATAAGGGTAAAAAGTATCGAGTTCCAAAGGTTCTACTTAGTGGAAATCATAAACAAATTGAAGAATGGAAACTAAAGAAAAAATAATAAAATATCTGTTATGGTTTTTTGTTTGTGTGGTTTTGGTTTTAGGGCTATTACTTTTAAAGACCAATTCGTCATTAAAAAATTCAGAAGTTAAGAGCGAAACATTGGTCGTAGAAAAAAACTTAGTAGCAACTTCAACAGAGACTAAAGGCAAGGTGGTAGAAAAATTACCAACTTCTGTTTCTACAAAATGTGAGTTTCCAAGCACAGACTTTGACTGCTACTACAACTATTACACTAAGTTAGTCAAGGAGAAGGGTCCAAAGGAGGCTTTTATTGATTTGAAAAAGCAGTATGAAACAAGTAGCTATGTTCGTGCACAATGTCATCCATTAACACATGTTATTGGTCGAACAACTGCTATGCTCTACCCAAACACTACTGAAGCTTATAAATACGGAGATCCTCTGTGTTGGTCCGGGTTTTATCACGGGGTTATGGAAACTATAGTAAATGAAATTGGCATAGAAAAAATTAAAAGTAGTTTAGATAATATTTGCGACGGAATTCCTGGTAAAGAAAAATATAGTTTTGATTATTATAATTGTGTCCACGGTTTAGGGCATGGACTAATGGCCATAACAGAAAATGAACTTTTTGACTCTTTAAAATATTGTGACAGTCTAACTGGAGATTGGGAAAGAAGTTCTTGTTACGGCGGGGTTTTTATGGAAAACGTTATCGTTGATAACTTGAGTCACTTTACAAAATATTTAAAACCATCTGAGCCTCTTTATCCGTGCAATGCAGTTGGGGGAGTGTACAAAACCCAATGTTATTTAATGCAGACATCATATATGTTAAAAGTAACAAGTTATGATTTTAATAAAGTTTTTGAACTTTGTAGAAATGCAGATCTTGGTTTTGAAGCAACTTGTTTTCAAAGTTTAGGAAGAGACGCCTCAGGTCAGAGTTTGTCTAATGCTGATGCCACTTGGGCAAAGTGCAGTCTTGGTATAGGGTTTGATGAGCAGTCGAACTGCATTGTAGGTGCGGTTAAGGATTTTATTTCTTATTATCATTCGGACAACCAAGCAAATGTTTTATGCGCAATTGTTTCTCCAGATTTGCAAAAAATTTGTTTAGATACTGCAACTTCCTATTATAAAACTCTATAATACAGAAAACCCACCTATAGAACAGGTGGGTCTGTCCCAGTGGTGGGCGTGGTCTACAGGCGACCAGTTTGTTGTCTTATCCTTTCCTTTATGCTGGGGTCGAGGTTGACCGTTTGGTAGTCCCTTGCAGGGTCAATACCTTCAAGTTGTCCTTCGGCGAAACGACGATCGAGTACACCTAGCAAGAAGCACTTAGCTAGGACGATCTTGCCTTCTTTCAGATGGTTGCTCACCTGAATTTGACCTTTCGGTCCAAGAATACGTACCGCGAGTTCCCAGATATCCATCTCTTCTTTTGTCATAGAGGCCTCCTCAGCCATCCATCCTTACTATATCTAATTTGCAAAATTTGTCAATTATAATATTTTTGATATTTTAGTTAAAGGGTTAGTACTGGTACAATGTTCCAATGCTTCAATCACAAGCTCTAGATATTTTAAAAATGGGCAAGAACGTTTTCATCACTGGTCCTGCTGGAAGTGGTAAAACTCATGTTATAAACACATATGTAAAATATTTAAAGGAGCACGCGGTAGACGTAGCAGTTACAGCATCTACTGGTATCGCAGCTACACACATTGGCGGGATGACCATTCACTCATGGTCAGGACTTGGAATACGCGACACTCTGACTGACTATGACATTGAAGATATGATAGAGAGACAGTATTTGTACAAAAGATTCGATAGAACAAAAGTTTTAATAATAGACGAGGTTTCAATGCTCCATAACTACAGACTAGATCTTATCGATTGGATTTGTCGGCAGATGAAACACAACGAAAAACCTTTTGGTGGGATGCAAATTATTTTATGCGGAGATTTTTTCCAGCTTCCCCCAGTTACGAGAGCAGGGAATTATAGAACATTTTCAGATGTTCCTTTTGGCGACACGGTTGAAACAGAGTTTGCTTATAAGTCACAAAGTTTTCTAGCCTCCAAATTTACTGTGTGTTACTTATCCGAACAGCACAGACAAAAAGACAATACTTATCTTTCTATTCTCAATCAAATCCGCGAAAACAAAGTATCTAGTAAAACAATTGAACTTTTAAAATCACGTTTGAATATTGGCACGGACGAATCTGGTGAATCTACTCGGCTTTATACTCACAACATAGATGTGGATGTGGTAAACAAAAAACATTTGGATTTAATCAATTCAAATTCTAAAAAGTATTATATGACAAGTAAAGGTTCAAGTGGACTTTCTGAGACTTTGAAAAAAAGTTGTCTGTCTCCAGAAGAATTGGAACTAAAAGTTGGTGCAAAAGTTATGTTCACTAAAAATCATCCAGAAGGTTTGTATGTTAACGGGACACTGGGTGTAGTAAAGGAGTTTAATTCGTTTGGCGAGCCGGTGGTGGTTACAAACAGCGGGATGGAAATTTCTGTAAGTCCACAGTCATGGAAAATAGAAGAAGAAGGAAAAATAAAAGCAGAAATAAGTCAGCTCCCACTACGTTTGGCGTGGGCTATAACAGTTCACAAAAGTCAGGGTATGTCTCTTGATTCCATGGAGGTGGATCTTTCAAAATCTTTTGTAAAGGGTATGGGGTATGTTGCTCTTTCTCGGGTTCGTTCGTTGGAAGGCATGAAGCTTTTGGGTTTCAACGACATGTCGCTTTTAGTTGACCCAGAAGTTTTGGAAATGGATAAAAAGTTTCGTGAACTTTCAGTAGATGCTGTAAATGATTTAAAAGAACTCTCACGAGAGCAAATTTTAGAAGCACAAAAGGCATGGATTAAGAAAATAGAACCAGAAGAAAAAGTGAGAATCAAGAAAAGGGAGAAGGAATTAAAAAAAAGTACTCACGAAATAACTTTGGAAATGCTAGGGAGCCAAATCCCACTCAAAGATATTGCCAAAGCTCGTGGTGTAAAAGAAGAAACTATAGTATCTCACATAGAAGATCTGAAAAAGGAAAATAAATATCCTGATGTAGAGTATTTAAAGAGGGAACTAAAACGAAGTGAACTAGATGATATTTTGGATGCTTTTGATGTTTGTAATACCACAACTCTTTCTCCAGTTTACAACTATTTAATGAAGAAAAAAAAGAAACCGAATTACCTTAAAATTCGACTAGCTAGACTGTTTTTGTGATAAAATTAAGCAGTGAAGAAAACCTATTTTTTATTTCTTGTACCACTTTTACTTTTTACTCTTGCTGAAGCCCCAACCTTTTTTCTTGGACCTAGTGTTAAAATTTTGAATTTCGGAGACGTAATGTTTGATAGGGGTGTAAGAAATATAATTGAAAATAGAGGAAGAGATCCATTTGAATATATTAAAAAAGATTTGAGTTTACTTAAAGGCTTTGATGTTTTTATCGTGAACCTTGAAGGTCCGCTAGTAGAAATGGATAGAAGTGAGTGCCAGCAGAAGGCGTATAATTTTCAATTTGCACCCGACACAGCGGAGAGATTAAAAAGCATTGGCGTAAATATAGTTAACATTGCAAACAATCATAGCTATGATTGTTTTGAGGGGGGTCTTGAAAGTACAAAAAAATATTTAAGTCTTTCTAAGATAGATTATATTGGAGACCAGAACCTAGAGAAAAGTTACCATATCAAAGAAATATCAGGCAAAAAAGTGGCTTTCGTTGGTATGGATGAAACCGTGCAAATAATTCCTCTTTCAAGTTTTTATCCACTCGTGAAAAAAATAAAAGCTGAAAATGATTTGGTGGTTGTAAATATTCACTGGGGTACAGAGTATGAACTTACAAACAATTCAAACCAACAAGCTATTGCTCACAGACTAATAGATAGTGGTGCAGATGTTGTTTTCGGTCACCACCCCCACGTTGTACAAAATATGGAAATATACAAAGGCAAAGCAATATTTTACTCACTCGGGAATTTTGTCTTTGACCAAAAATTTGGAGACACCACAGTTGGGTTAGGAGTTGGAGTTGAATTTGAAGAAGATAAAACCACTTTTGAACTTTTCCCGTTTAATATAAAAATTTTCGCACCAGATATGATGAAGGGGGAAGAAAGAGAAAAGTTTTGTAATGAATATTTAGAAAAATTCAATCATAATGATTGTGAATTTACTGTGATATAATTTGCATATGCAAAAAAACAAAACAAAAAATTTTGATACTAGAATCAAGGTGAAGTCCAAAAAAAGTGGAAAGAGTATGAGTGTAAAGGCAAAAGTAAAAGGCAAGGCTCCTAGACCAAGTCGTACAAACAGCTAACTAAATTATTGTTTGACGTATATTCTTGTTTGTTGTTATATAAACCTGGGGAGTGTGATACATGCCAGATATTCCAAAAGCAGTCATTAGTCCTTTCTGGACTAAAGTGGAGAGAGACAGGGTGATAGTCAGGGTTCGGCTCGAGTTCAAGTATCTCGAGAGTGTAGTGGCCGGTCTTGCATCCTCTCGAGAGATAGATACCGACGCCTACCAGTATGCATGTAGTCGCAGGTGGTGGCTGGCAATTCTTCAGGAACTGCTGAACCATTATTCCGCTGAATTTCTGGAGAGACACCGAATCCTGTTCCATGAGTACGTAGATGACTCTCGTTCAAACGCCTCGACACACTAAGTGTCGGGGCGTCGTTGTATATGAAAATAAAAAATCCTCATGCTATAATTATTATTATAGAAATTATAAATTTTAATAAACTAATTGATAAATATGGTAGAAAATAAAAATGTGTGTGAGGTTTGTGGTTCTGGAGATGGAAGGTGTGGCCAATGCGGAAATATGTGTGGCTACAGAGGAAATCATCTTCTAAGATGGATACTTGGAATTATTATTATAACTTGGGTGTTTAGCATTGGAATGAAATTTGGTGAAATGAAAACCTATCTAGAGCAATCTGGATATGGCCGAGGCGGTAACGGTTTTTATAAAACAATGCCAATGATGGGAGGAACTTACCCCGTTGGAGGACAGTGGAGTGGTGAAGATGTTATTTATTCAACATCAGCTACACCAGCAACTATGATGGGCACAGGGGCAGTCAGGGTAATAAAGTCTAACTAAAAAACAAGTAGAAAGTATAGTCAATGCTTTTTGTTGTAAGGAGGAGTCCGTATTATCGTCTCAAATGGCAGTACGGACTTTTCTGTACACATTAGTCTTAATTCTTCAATTTATACAAAACAATGAAAACAAAAACATTAGTATTCTCTAATATTTCTATGTCAGTCATTTTGGCTGCTCTGGTGGTTGTGGTTTATGCATTTACAGCTTCATCTGCTTTTGCAGCAACAATACCTACAGTTGAAACGACAATCAGAAACACAAGTAACACGAACGTAACAACTGCTCCTATCGGAACAGTGGTTCATGCAAACACTTCAGTTTCTTCTTCAACAGGGCCTACAGTACTTGGTACTGTTGATTTTAGTTTATATCCAAACACAACTTGTTCTGGGATAGCTTCGGTGCAAGCCGGAGTGTTACTAGCTACAGGAGTAGCAGATTCTTCTACTACAACAGTTGGAAGTAGTGGACTTTCTTACAAAGTTACATTTAACGGACAAAGTGATGTTTACGCAACTACCACAGGACCTTGTGTATCACTTAGTCCAACTTCTTCTAACGTTAGTGTGAATTCAACACTTTCAAGTACAACAGTTGTACAAGGAACAAACGTGTATCAAAATTCTACTCTCTCTGGAGTAACAGCTAATGCTACAGGAACAGTAGCTTATGGAATTTACACAAACAACGCATGTACTCTTGGAAAAATAGATGCAGGTAGCAAAACAGTTGCAAACGCAGTTGTGCCACAGTCAAACTCTGTTCAAATGAACACAGTTGGAACTCTTTATTTCCAAGCACAGTATTCTGGTGACCAATTTAATACTGGAGCAAATGGCCCATGTCAGGCATTCTCTGTAATTTCTGGTTCTACTACACCTCCTCCACCAGTACCTGTTGGTTCAGGAACTCTTGCCGGGGTATCTTTTAACGACTTAAATAAAAACAAAACCAAGGATAGCGGTGAAGCGGGGATTGCTGGTTTTACAGTTAGACTTTACGGTGGAACTTTCTGGTGGAACTGGGGTAGACCTAGAGCGGTTGCCACAACTACAACGGATGTAAACGGAAACTACTCATTTACAGGACTGGCAGATGGTTTATACAGAGTTGAAGAGACAAAATTAAAAGGTTGGGCACAAATATCTCCCGACTACAAATGGGTTCTACTTCTAAATGGCAAAAGTGTAACAGAACTAAACTTCGCTAACATTTCTGTTGCAAGTGGAGCAAACGCTACAACAACAAAACCAAGAATTGATGATGATCATAAAAACAGAGGACAAGAAAAGAAACAAGAAAAAATGGAACAGAAAGAAATAAAGAAGGAAGCTCAAAAACAAAAAAAGATAAACAAACTTTTCGACAGAATAAATAAACTTAGAGGAAACGGAAACGATAACGATAGAGATGACTAAAAAATAAGCAAAAACAAAAAAGACCCGACCAGGGTCTTTTTTGTGTAAAAGAAAAATCGGTGGCCCCGTAGTGGGGCCCCGATCGTTGTGCGCGTGGCGGGGTGTTAATCCCGCCGAATCCTGGCAGAGACTTCCCGGGAAGGATCCTCCGAACTCCAGGCCCGGATGGGTGCCTGCCCAGGGAGTCGGCGGCTTGCCGACACGCTGTCGCGCGACCGTGGGAAGGGCTTCCCGGGATTGTCGCTGGGGAGTGTGACTCCTCGGCAGATTACACCGAAGATGGGACGGTTTCCGTTGACGTCAGGCATGTGGTGGTCTCCTACTGTGTATCTTAGCACATCTAATCTAAACTGTCAAGTACATTTAAATAACTTAAAAAGGACCTGGCTGGTTACAAACCATGCAGGTCCCTCGTGTTTGTAACTTATCCACAGTTTTATCTGCATATTAATTGACTGGTGAACCATCGTTCACTTATAATAAACCTATATAAAACAAGGGTTAGTAATTTATAAAAACAAAATGACACATCAAAATTTAGAAAGATCATTAAAAAAAGAATTGTATTTATTAAATGATATTATTGACAGGAAAATAGTAAGAGGGTTACCTTACTCAAAAGAGGCAAAACAACATAAGTTTATTTTGACAAAACTTTCAAATCTTCGTAGGGACAGAATGAACTGGATGCTAAGACCATTCTCATCACTTTCTTTAATTTAAAAATATGAGTGACGAAAAATATTCTACATATAGAGACAAAATACTTTCTTTCTATCGTGCCAACAGACGTATGCCTGGTTACAAGGAAATAATGTCACTAGTGGGATTCAAATCCAAAAACGCTGTCTACAAACTCATAAACAAACTTGTTGATGACGAAGTTATAGACAAGGACAGTAACGGTAAGCTCACTCCTCTTAAAATATTTGGAGAAACTCCACTCCTTGGGCTTGTTGAAGCAGGTATTCCTACTACAGTAGATCAAGACAATACAGAAACAGTAAACATAGGAGAATATTTGATTGGCAACAACAAAAGGTCAACATACTTGCTAGAAGTAAAGGGGGATTCAATGATAGACGAAGGTATTCGTGAGGGCGATCTGGTTTTAGTAGAAAGACGGGGTGACCCAAAGGATGGTGACATTGTTATCGCGGAAGTAGATGGTGGTTGGACTATGAAATATTTCAAAAAGAAGGGAAACACGATTTACTTAAAACCAGCTAATAAAAATTATTCACCTATTTACCCTGAATATGATCTAAAGATTGCAGCGATAGTCAAAGGCGTAATTAGGAAGTATTAATGTCTAGAGTTTTTACATTTGATGGGGTAGTTTGGGTATGGCCAGGAGTAGGAGGTTGGCATTTTGTAAATGTACCAGATAAGATTTCAAAACCTATAAGAAAAAATTTTGGGAAAGGTATGATAAAAATTGGTGCAAAAGTCGGCAAGACTATGTGGAACACATCTCTATTTCCTCACAAAAACTCTAAAGGTGAATTTGGTTACTTGATATCAATCAAAAAAATTGTAAGAAAGAATGAAAATATATATGAAAATGATAATATTAAGGTAACATTTAACTTAAAATAATTATGGAAAGAGACCCAATACAAGAAATAGAAAGGATGATAAGGGGGATTCATGACCAGATGGCAAGTAAAGCAAAACCAGTACTTACGAGATACCCACTTATTTTTGCTTTTTTGGTTACATTCGGTTTGGCCTCGATACTTCATGGTTTTGAACTTTTTACGGACAAGATGCCGGTTTTTCGACAGAATCCTCACTATCTAGTTATTATTGGAATCGTAGTTCTGCTTATTACTGGGACTTTGTATAAAAAACTTGATAAGGGGGAATAAAATGAGAATAATTGTTAAGACAAAACCAAATGCAAAAGTTGAAAGTGTAGAGAGAGTCACCCAAGCGACACTTCCACTTGATTTGAAAAAGGAAATGGAAGTTTACAGAGTCTCTGTAAAAGAACCCCCAGTAAATGGTAAGGCCAATACGGCGGTGGTAAAAGCTCTAGCAAAGTATTTTGAAGTTTCTCCGTCACTAGTGACTTTGGTTTCTGGTGGGTCTTCAAAAAGTAAAGTTTTTGAAATACTAAAATGAGACCAACATTTAAAGACAAGGTAAGAAATATTGTTAAAAAAATTCCTAAAGGAAAAACTTTAACATACAAACAGGTAGCGAGTTTAGCTGGTAGTCCTGGTGCAAGTCGAGCTGTGGGAAGTATTATGAAAAATAATTTTGATCCGCACATTCCCTGTCACCGTGTCATTCGCTCAGATGGAAGGATGGGGGGATATAATAGAGGCGGGGTAGAAAAAAAGAGGCAAATGTTGAAAAAGGAAGGGGCTTTGAAATAGAAATAAAGGGAGTATAATTGTTAGTATTATAAATAGTCTCAAATATTATGAACAAACAAGTCATTGGAGTGGTTGTGGTGGTTGCGATTCTAGTTGTCGGTTATTTTACTTATACAAGCATGAGTGGTGTAGGAGGTAGAGATAGCAAATTGATTGGACCTCCAGTAAATCAAGATGAGGTAAACGGAAATACCAATACAACTGGCAAGAAGATGTCTTTTGATTCTTTCTTAAGGCAGGGGGGTGCTTACCTCTGTACCGTGAATCAATCTGTAGAGGGTGTAGAAAGTAAAGGCACAGTTTATGTAGATGGAGCTCGCACTCGAGGTGAGTTTAAAACTAGTGTGCAGGGTATGAGCATAGACAATATTTTTGTTGTAAAGGACGGCTTTTCCTATTCTTGGTCTAGTATGATGCCAGGCAAAGGTTACAAAGTAGCTGTTAGTGGAACCGGTGGATCCGGCGGGACTACATCAGGTCAGTATAGTTTTAATGCAGAACAGATAGGAGATTATAACTGTGAGGCATGGAGCGTTGATAGTTCAAAGTTTGCATTACCAAGTGGAGTAGTGTTTACAGAAATTAAAAATTAATAATTAATTACAACCGTGCGAAGCCCAGAGTGGTCGCATGACCAAACTTATGTTAACAATTATTTTAAGTGCAGTTGCGATATTTGCTTTCGGAGCTTTTTGGTTTACTGTTTTGTTTGGACAGACTTGGGCAAAACTTATGGACTTTAACCCTGCAGGGGACGATGTTGCTAGGCAAATGGGGATGGGTAAGCCCTTAGTTCAGAATTTTATATCAAATCTTGTTATCGCAACAGTTTTTTACTACATGATTCCACAGTTATTGGTTTCTTCATATTTAAGTCTAGCAAAGGTCCTGTTTATAGTTTGGTTAGCCTTTAGTTTGCCTATTTTTGCCAATGCCGCTATTTGGGAGAGAAAAAGCTGGAAGCTAGTTTTGATTAACTCTGCTCAGAGTCTTATCTCTCTGGCTATAGTTTCAAGTATTGTCTACTATATGCAGTAGTCAAACTGGGTGTTAGTAGTATGTGGATAACTTCATTGACTTTTGTTGACAAAAAATACCTATTGACATATACTCCTCTTTAGCTTCAATGATTGAGTTTCGGCAGGGGCAAGATAGAATCTAGGGTTGTTTTGAGTTTTTTACAGGGTTTAATAGTTTCATGACTATTTTGCAGTTCAATCGCTAACAGTTTAAAAGTTTTTAATAGCTATCCTCAGACAGGATGGCTGGTTTTGTTTGTAATTATTAAAGTTTCCGGGGTTAATTTTAATATTTTTTATGCAAAAATTAAGAAGTGCTCGGCCACAGAAGTTTTTTAGTCGCTATAAAAAACCTCTATTGCCATCACCTAACTTTGTTGAATCCCAACTAGACTCTTTCAAGATGTTAATTGAAAAGGGTCTCAAAGAGGTATTCGAAGAGTTTTCTTCTATTAAAGATTTTTCAGGAAAGAAGTTCACTCTGGACTTCACTGGTTTTGAGCTATCTGAGCCAAAATACGATGAGTATTATGCAAAGGACAACAAGCTTTCATACGAAGCACCACTTAAGGCAAAAGTTAGACTAAAAAACCATATACTTGGGACAGAGAAAGAGCAGGAGATTTTCATGGCGGATTTTCCACTTATGACTTCTCACGGTACTTTTATTATCTCTGGGATCGAAAGAATCATTGTTCCGCAACTAGCAAGATCTTATGGAGTTTTCTTTACCGCTACAGAAATAAAAGGACGAAAGTTTTTTGGTGCAAAAATCATTCCATCTCGTGGAGCGTGGGTAGAAATAGAATCTGACAGCGAGGGTGTAATTTCAGTTAGAATAGATAGAAAGAGAAAGTTTGCCGGTACAACCCTGCTTCGGGTTCTTGGGGTAAAGGATGATGAGGCGATCAAAAAGCTTTTTAAGGATGATGCTTTTGCTACAGCTTCAATTGAAAAGACTCTACTTAAGGATCACACAAAGACTCCAGAGGAAGCATATATAGATATACACAAAAGACTACGAGATGGGGACTTGGCTACAGCCGAGAATGCCAAGGAATTCGTGGATTCTATTTTCGACTCCGAAAGATACGACCTTTCTCCAGTTGGACGACACAGATTTAACAAAAGATTTGGTCTGAGCATGGACGACAAGGAACTTAAGAGAAAAACTGTATCTGTCTCTGACTTAGTAACTATTATTTCTCACGTAGCGATGTTAAACAACACTCCAAACGCTGCGGAGGATGACATTGATCACTTAGGATCAAGACGAGTTAGATTTGTTGGTGAACTCTTTCAGCAAAACATCAGAAAGGGTATTGCACAAATAAAAAGAAATATTCAGAACAAAATGTCTACAATTGAGACAGATGTTACACTTCCAGTACAGTTTGTTGCTCCTAGACCATTACAAGCAAGAATAAAAGAATTTTTCACAACCAACCAACTTTCACAGTTCATGCTTCAGGAAAACCCCGTTGCGGAAATTGAGCACCTTCGAACCCTGTCTGCATTGGGTCCAGGAGGACTAAACAGAACTCGAGCGGGATTTGAAGTTCGTGACGTTCACACATCTCATTATGGAAGAATTTGTCCGATTCACACACCAGAAGGTCCAAACATCGGACTAGTTCTTCGTCTTGCCATTTATGCAAGAATAAATAGTTTTGGAATGATTGAAACTCCATACGCAAAAGTTAAACACGGAAAAGTTACAGACGAAATAGTTTATATGAATGCTTCTGAGGAAGAGGGTTATGCTATTGCACACGCAGCTACACCAGTAGATGAAAATGGAAAAATATTAGCTGATGAAGTTGAGGTTCGTATAGAAGGTAACCCAGCGACTGCTTCAAAAGACAAAGTTGATTTTATTGATGTTGCAACAAACCAAGCATTCTCCATCGCAACTTCTATGATTCCTTTCCTAAACCACAATGAAGCAAGTAGAGCACTGATGGCATCAAACATGCAGAAACAAGCTACACCTTGTATTATTCCTGAAGTTCCCCTTGTGGCTACAGGCATGGAAGCAGATGGTATAAAAGACGCTGGTAGACTACTTTTTGCAGATGAAGAAGGAACAGTAACGCATGCAGATGGAAATAAAATTGTTATAAAAAATAATAAAGGAAAGGAAGTTGAACACAATTTAGTAAAATTCTCTAGAACAAATGGCTTTACTTCTTTCCATCAGAGACCATCAGTAGATGTTGGAGACAAGGTAAAGAAGGGACAAATTCTAGCTGACACTTCTTCTAGTAAAGATGGACAGGCAGCGATTGGTCAAAACATGCTGGTCGCTTTTATGTCATGGAGTGGTAGTAACTACGAAGATGCAATTATTCTTTCCGAAAGAGTTATAAAAGATAGTAAATTTACATCTATTCATATAGATGAGTTTGTAGTTAATGTGCGAGATACAAAACTTGGTCCTGAAATCACCACTTGTGACATTCCAAACGTTGGTGAGGCAAAACTAAAGAACTTGGCAGAAGACGGAATCGTACGTGTTGGTGCAGAAGTAAGACCTGGAGATATTTTGGTTGGTAAAATTACTCCAAAAGGAGAAACACAACTTACTCCAGAAGAGAGATTACTTAGATCACTTTTCGGCGAGAAAGCTCACGATATCAAAGATACTTCAAAGAGAATGGAAGGAGGTAAAAGAGGAAGAGTGGTTAAGGTTCAAGTATTTAGTAGAGAGAAAGGTGACAAACTTGATTCTGGAATTATAAAAAGAATTCACATTGAAGTAGCACAGCTTAGAAACGTTTCTGTTGGAGACAAACTTGCAGGACGACACGGAAATAAAGGAGTTATTTCTAGAATTCTTCCAGAAGAAGATATGCCATATATGGCTGACGGTACTCCAATTGACGTTATTCTTACACCACTTGGTGTGCCATCACGTATGAACCTGGGTCAGATTCTTGAGCTCCACCTAGGCTTAGCGGCAAATACACTTGGTTATCAAGCTATCGTCCCACCATTTGCAGGAGCAACTGGAGAAGAAATTAAAGAAGAGCTTGTGAAGGCAGGATTTTCTCCAACAGGAAAAATGAAACTGTTTGACGGTAGGACAGGGGAAGCTTTTGCTCAGGATGTTGCCGTTGGATATATGTATATTATGAAGCTCCATCATATGGTAGAGGACAAGATTCACATGCGATCTATCGGTCCATACTCTCTTATTACTCAGCAACCACTTGGAGGAAAGGCTCAAAACGGAGGCCAGAGATTTGGAGAAATGGAAGTGTGGGCACTTTTGGGTCATGGAGCAGCTCATACTCTGCAAGAAATTCTAACTATCAAGTCAGACGATATTGTCGGACGCTCTGCTGCTTTTGATGCAATTGTGAAAGGTCTTCCAATCACACAGTTAAACATTCCAGCATCATTTAATGTGCTATTAAATAATTTAAGAGGATTAGCATTAGATGTTCAGATAAAAAGAGGGTCGAAAGAATTATTAGATGGTCACAAACAAATCGTTTAGTAACCGTGCAAAGCCGAGCAATGGTCGCATGACCACCAATAAAAATTATATGAAAAATAGAATAAACACAGACGCAAACGATTTCGAAACAATAGCTCTAAAAATTGCTTCTCCTGAAAGAATAAAGGAGTGGTCATTTGGTGAAGTTACGAAACCAGAAACAATAAACTACAGAACACAGAGATCTGAAAAAAACGGTTTGTTTGATGAAAAGATTTTCGGTCCAGATAAAGATCATGAATGTTATTGTGGAAAATACAGAGGTATTAGATACAAAGGTATTATTTGTGAAAAATGTGGAGTTGAAATCACTCGTTCAATCGTTAGAAGAGAGAGAATGGGCCACATCGAGCTAGCAACTGTCGTTTCTCACATTTGGTTTTTGAAATCAATGCCAAGTAGAATTTCTCTTGTTCTCGGTATTCCAGTAGCTGATATAGAGAAGGTTATATACTTTGCCGGATACATAATTACAAAAGTTTCTGAGGAAGATAGGACAAGATATCTAAAGGATTTAGATTCTGAATATAAATCAAAAATAAAATCTCTTCAGGATGAAAAAACAAAAGAGAAGTTGAAAGAAATGTTACTTAATGCCAAGCGAGATATTGATTCTATCCAAGAAGGCAAGGTTTTGGATGAAGTAGAATACTACAACTTTGGAATGAAGTACGGAACAATGTTTGAGGCAAGTATAGGAGCAGAAGCGATTTACAACATTTTCAAAAAACTAGATCTAAACAAACTGCTTGAGCAACTACACGTTGAGCTTGAAAAAGCTGGTTCACTTGAGGTAGGAAAAGTTAATAAAAGAATTGGGGTGGTTAGCTCAATGATAAACTCAAACATCAGACCTGAGTGGATGTTTCTTACACATATTCCAATTATTCCTCCAGCACTGCGTCCTATGGTTCCATTAGACGGAGGAAGATACGCAACTTCTGATGTAAACGATTTGTATCGAAGAGTTATAAACAGAAATAATCGTCTAAAGAAACTAAAAGAAATTAGTGCTCCTGACGTTATTTTGCGAAATGAAAAAAGAATTCTACAAGAGGCAGTGGATGCACTTATAGATAACTCTATCAGACATGGTTCAGCAACAAGTGCTTTAAATCAATCCCAGAGAAGAGCTTTGAAGTCTCTGGCGGACAATCTAAAAGGCAAGAGAGGAATTTTTCGACAGAATCTTCTTGGTAAAAGAGTAGACTACTCTGGACGATCTGTTATCGTTGTCGGTCCTGATCTTCACTTAAATCAATGTGGTCTTCCAAAACACATGGCTCTGGAGCTTTTCAAACCGTTTGTAATTTCACAGCTTCTAAAAAGTGAATTGGCTTACAACATAAAAGGGGCAAGCAAACTTATTGATGATGGTATTCCTGAAGTGTGGGCAATTTTAGAAGAAGTTATTTCTGACAGATTTGTTCTTCTAAACCGTGCACCAACTCTTCACAGACTTGGTATTCAAGCTTTCAAACCTATATTGATTGAAGGTAATGCTATTCAGGTACATCCACTCGTTTGTTCTGCTTTCAACGCGGACTTCGACGGTGACCAAATGGCAGTTCACGTACCACTTTCTGACGAAGCACAACTTGAAGCACGGGAGATAATGGCGTCTGACAAAAATATTCTAAAACCAGGATCTGGCGACCCAACTGTGTCCGCAAAAATGCTAGATATCACACTTGGTTGTTATTGGATGACAAAAGGAATAGATGGAGAGATGGGTGAAGGAAAGTTTTTCTCATCTCCAAACGCGGCCATTACCGCGTATGACCTTGGCGCAGTTTCTTTCAGAGCGAAAATAAAAGTTCTTCCATCTGATACAGAAAAGTACTCACAGTTTGGAGGAAAATTATTTGAAACAACAGTTGGAAGACTTTTGTTTAACTCCGTTCTGCCAAAAGATTACGCATTTATTAACAACGAATTTGATAGAAAGAAAATATCTGCACTAGTGGATGATCTTATAGAAAAATATGGTATTGAAAATGTTCCTGTTATTATCGACAAGATAAAAACATTCGGTTTCAAATATGCTACTTACTCTGGCGTTACATGGGGACTAGATGACGTGGCTATTCCAGAAGGTAAGAAAGCTATTATTCTAAAATCAAAAGAGAAGTCTGATTCTATTGTCGGTCACTTTAACGCAGGACTTATTTCAAAGGAAGAAAGACTAAGACAGACGATTGAGATTTGGCAGGGTGCAAAAATGGAAGTTGAAAAACTAATGCCTGGTGCACTTCCTAAAAACGGCTCAGTTCTTGACATGGTACTTTCTGGAACTAGAGGTTCTATGTCAAACATCACCCAGATGGCAGGTATGAAGGGTCTTATTGCAAACAACGCCGGAGAGACTATTGAATTTCCGATTATATCTTGTTCAAAAGAGGGTCTTACCCCGCTTGAATACTTTATTACTACTCACGGCGCTAGAAAGGGTTTGACTGACACTGCTCTGAACACTGCGAAATCTGGATATCTAACGAGAAAAATGTTCGTTGTAGCACAGGATACTATAATTGTAGAAGAGGATTGCGGTACAAAAGAAGGTGTTGTTATCGACAAGTTTGCTATTTCTGGAATCGAAACTCCAATTGCAAAACACGTTAAGGGTAGATTTTTGTCAGAGGATGTCTCCACTCCTGACGGAAAGGTTCTCTTTAAAAAAGATCACTTGGTAAGCAAGGCAGATGCACAAGCTATAGAAGCAAGCGGTGTTACAAAAGTGTGGGTACGGTCACCGCTGTCATGTAAAACTCCAAACGGTATCTGTATAAAATGTTACGGAACTGATCTTGGTAAAAACAAGGTGGTTGAACTTGGTGAAGCAGTAGGAACAGTTGCAGGACAAGCTATTGGTGAGCCAGGAACACAGCTTACTATGAACACAAAACATGCGGGAGCGGCTTCAGTTTCTGGAGACATTGTTCAAGGTTTGCCTCGTGTTGAAGAGTTGTTTGAAAAAAGAAAACCGAAGAATCCTGCTGTTGTCTGTTCTGTTTCTGGAACTATTTCAGAGGTTAAGGTTACTGATAAGGAAAAAATTATCACCATCACCCCTGACCTAGAAGATAGAAAGAAATCAAAAGACAGAATAGACTACTCAACATCTCTAAACAGAACGATATTAGTAAAAGTGGGGGATGAAGTTAAAAAGGGTGACATAATCACAGACGGTTCAGCAGACATAGATGAACTTTTCAAATATGCTGGTAAAGATAAAACTGTTGACTATATTATTCACGAAATTAACAAACCATACGAACTTCAAGGGGAAAATGTTTCCAGAAAACACATTGAAACTATTGTCAGGCAAATGTTCTCTAGAAAGAGAATTAAAACTACAGGAGATACTTACTTTGTAGCCGGGGACATTGTAGAAGCAAATCTTCTTACAGAGGAAAATGCAAAAATGAAAACTGAAGGAAAGGAAGAGGCAAAAGCAGAGCCAGTCGTGATGGGTATCACAGATGTGTCACTTTCAAGACATAGTTTCCTTTCAGCGGCTTCATTCCAACACACAACACGAATCCTTATCTCAAGTGCCATAAGAGGTAATGCAGATAAACTAGCTGGTCTTATGGAAAACGTTATCTTAGGAAAACTTATCCCAGCGGGTACTGGTTTTAAGGGAAGTAGCAAGGCGGAGATGATAGCTAAGATGCGAGCAGAGAGACCTGTAGTATTCGACGAGAGCACTCGCTACCAGTAAAAGTTTCCAAATTTGGCCAATTTCTTTGTCAGAGTTCAAAAAATAATTCTCACCGTACTAGTTGTACGACTCGAATTATTTTTATCCTCTTTCGCGAAATTGTCTCAAATTTGAAAATTTTACGAGAATTCTGATGATAAAGTTTTAAACTCAAAACTAAATGTCCTCAGTAGATCAAATCAAATCAAAAATAGATATCGTAAGCCTAGTTTCATCTTATATAAAACTGGAAAAGGCTGGAACGAACTTTAAAGGCAAGTGTCCTTTTCACAACGAAAAGACGCCGTCCTTTTTCGTCTCTCAAGATAGGGGCAACTATTATTGTTTTGGCTGTCACGCTAAAGGCGACATCTTTACTTTTGTACAGGAGTTTGAAGGGTTGGATTTTGTTGGAGCGCTTAAAGTTTTGGCAGAAAAGGCAGGAGTAGAGCTTGAGCAGTACAAAAGCGGAGAGAAGTCAGAAAAAGACAGACTTTTTTCTGTTCTAGAAAAAGCAGTTTTCTTTTACGAAAAAAAATTATCTGAAAATAAGATTGCCTTGGACTATGTTCACAGTAGGGGCATCACAGACGAAACAGTAAAAAATTTCCGTATTGGTTATGCACCACTTGACTGGAGATTACTTTATGACTATCTGAAAGAAAAAGGTGTGACAGAAAAAGATATGCTTGCTGTAGGGCTCATAAAACAAAAAGATTCTACTTTTTCTAGCTCCTCTTATTATGATGTTTTTCGTGGAAGAATTATGTTTCCAATAGCAGACTCTTCCGGAAGAGTAGTTGGTTTTTCTGGAAGAATCTTGGTTCCTGACGAAAAGTCTCCAAAATATTTAAACACTCCTGAAACAGAACTCTATAATAAATCGGAAATTCTTTTTGGGTTAGATAAGGCCAAGAAAGATATAAAACTAAAAGACTATTCTATTTTGGTAGAGGGTCAAATGGATCTTGTAATGATGCACCAGGTAGGGATGTCTAATACTGTAGCTTCTTCTGGCACGGCAGTTACAGCTGATGAAAACAAGAAAGATGAAGATAATAAAAGATCTCAGGATCACCTTGTTAAACTTCGCCGTCTTTCAAATCGCATAGTCATGTCTTTTGATTCAGATAGTGCTGGTTTCTCGGCTTCTAATAGAACTGCTAAACTTGCTTTGGCTCTAGATATGGACTTGAAAATTGTTAAATTGCCGAAAGGTAAGGACCCTGCAGAACTTGCAAAAGAGGATCCGGAGTTACTGAAAGAGTGTTTTAGGAACTCTAAATCAATAGTAGATTTCTACGTTGATTACTTATTAGATCAAGATTTAAACCCTAGAGATTTAGCAACAGAAATAAGGAAAAAAGTATTACCATATGTAGCAGAAATGGCACCTACAAATCAATCTTCGTCAATAATGAGTATTAACCAAAAAACTTTTATCAATCCAGAAGCATTACGTGCCGACCTAAATACTATAACTACTGGCCAAACCCCTTATGTTCCAGTAATAAATACTTCTCCACCTGGAAAAAGAGTGGATAGTATAGAGAGAAAAATATTTGGAATTATACTTTGGACAAAGGAGAAAAAAAATAAAGAAGAAGATGTCAAAGTTGAGATAGATGTAGAGAGTCGGGCAAAAGCAATTTTAGGAAAAAGATTGGATGAACTTGAAAAAGAATTTCAAAAAGATAAGGAACTACTTTTATTTGAGACGGAAAGCTATTATAATGATAAGGCAAATTTAGAAAAAGATATTGACGAACTCCTAGTCTCACTTGAGGAAGAATATTTAAAAAAAGATTTGTCTCTTGCCATGATAAATCTTCAAAAGGCCGAGCAGAAAAGGGAAAGTGGGGAGGTCTTAAAATTTTTAGAAGAGTGCCAGAGAATAACACAAAGAATAAACACAATAAGAACAATCAAAAACGCATTCCAAGATAATACAAAATGAAAAAAGGTAAAAAATCAAAAAAAAATAAATCTGTCTCACGGAAGTCTACAAAAAAAGTAGCAAGAAAACCTGAGAAGAAAGTGAAGAAGGTAAGGGTATCTAGTAGACAGCCGAAGCGTAAGCTACGAAAGCCTAAGAAAATATCCGTACCTAAAATTCGTTTAAAAAAGAAAAACAAGTCTTCTCTTGCCATGAGAGCCTCTAAATCCGTGCCAAAAAGTACCAAAGTACTTAAAAAGGCAGATAAACAGCACGATGGAATGGCGAGACTTCTTCACAAAGGAAAGGAGAGGGGCTATATAACGTTTGATGAAATTTTGAAGGAGTTTCCTACTGTTGAGGATGACATTCTTTTCCTAGAAGAACTTTATGATAAGTTTTCAGTAAGTGGTATAGACGTTTTGGAAGGAGGCGGACTTCTTGACGCTTCTACTACAGAAGATTTAGTAAGTAAAAAATATACATATGGCAGAGGCAATGAGTCTTCGTACGATTCTATTCAGATGTACCTAAAGGAAATTGGTCAGTACCAACTTATTTCTGGTGGAATGGAAAAAGAATTGGCAAAAAGAATTGAGGCGGGGGATGTGGAAGCAAAAACTCTTTTAGCTCGAGCAAATCTCCGTTTGGTTGTTTCTATCGCAAAAAAATATGCAAATCGAAGTGCGGATCTGACACTTCTAGATCTTATTCAAGAGGGAAATCTAGGTTTGTTTAAGGCGGTAGATAAATTTGATTGGACAAAGGGTTACAAGTTTTCAACATATGCAACTTGGTGGATACGCCAAGCTATCACTCGTGCCTTAGCAGACCAAAGCAGAACAATTCGTGTACCAGTACACATGGTAGAGACAATCGCAAAATACAAACAAGTAGTAAGACGACTTTCACAAGACTTGGGCAGAGATCCACTTCCAGAGGAAATTGCAGTTGAGATGAATCTTAGTGTTGATAAAGTTTATACAATTGAAAAAATTGACCAAAGTACACTTTCTCTTGAAGCACCGATAGGGGATGAAGGAGATGAAAGTAAAAGTAAGCTCGGGGATTTCTTGGCTGATGATAAAATACTTTCTCCAGAACAAGAAGCATCACGCAGAATTATAGGAGACCAAGTTCGTGAAATACTAAACGACCTTCCAGAAAAAGAAAGAAAAATTCTAGAACTTAGACATGGACTTGTCGACGGCGTTACTCATACACTTGAAGAAGTGGGGAAAGAGTTCGGAGTTACGAGAGAGAGAATTCGACAAATCGAAGCTAAGGCGCATGAGAAAATCCGCCAGCATGACAAGATCAATAGGTTAAGGAACTATTACTAGGCTCGGGTCTTTTTACTCAATCTCATCTTCTAAAATTTGAAAATAATCATCACCTTACTACTTGTAAGGCTCTTCATATTTTAAAATTTTATAAGCGACCTTGAGCAAAAATCCTCCAAGTTTCATAGCTTCATTAAATACAAGAACACTCTCAATTGAGAGTGTTCTTGTATTGACAAAAGGAAATAATTATGCTAGTGTCTTGCGCAGGAGGGGATTTTCCCCTTGCATTAGACCAGAAAGGTTACTACGTTGAAAACACTCCGTATTGTCATGGCGATGACTCTGTTCTCTCTCACTTCCTTCGCTTCGGCGACGGCGCAGGACGGAGGATACAAGGTTTCGGCGATTTCTGTCGGTTCGGGGGAAACCCCGATCTCCGGCGGGATCTCCGCTTCAGTCGATCTGACGACCGAAAGTGGCGGATTCATGCAGGTCATGGTTCAATCTGAGCAGGCTTGGTTCATGATTGGCAAGGACTGGAAGTTCTCTCGCTCCCGTTGCAGTTTCTACGGTTCAGTGGGGCATTTCCAGTCGGCGCCGTGGGTGGGTCCGTACGCGGGTTGTACCCTTGTTCTGGCCAACCTTGGTGGGCAGGAGGTTTCTATCAGTGCTCTGACTTGGCCCGGCTTTTACATCGGTTGGGAGCCGAAGAACTGGCGCACAGCCGAGGATGGGGTGGAGAATCCGGAGTCCTTGAAGGCTGGGTATTTCTCGGTTGCCTCGCTCAATCTCGGGAGGGTTTCGGTGAGCATCGCTCATTTGAACTTTTTGGACGACAAGACCAACATCCTTCCGGGCGTCGCATACACCCAGAAGGTGCGTAGTGACATGGATGTCAGCGGGAGTTTCACTTGGAACTCCAACTCTGACTCCCCGATGTTCTTCGTTGGTGCATCATGGCATCCGAAGAAGTAGAGCGACTAGCTTCGTGTACGGCAGGACACCCGAGTGGGGGTCCTGCCGGCGCGGAGTTTTTTGATACCTGAAATTATCCACAAGGGGTTTAAAAAATCTTCATGTTAGTATTGATACGGAAAGTCTGAGAGGGGAGGTGACATGGAGAAGTGTCCGGATTGTGAGGGTCCTGTCGGTGTGCTCATGAACTATTATATTTGTAGGGGTCAGTGTGACGGCAAACTTTTGTTGCACACTGATCCAGATGAAAACAGGAAGGAGATGAGAAGGAGAGGGGCTCTTCTTCAAGTTAGCCACACGGATGAGGACGTAGTACACTTCGTCAGTCGAACACCCAAAGTCTAGTCTTGTCATGGTGGAGTCGTTTTGTGACTCCACCCGCAAGGCCTGCCCCGTAGTAGAGATACTCTACCGGGGTTTTTTCGTATTAAAAAGTATATGAGAAGGCCCCGGGGTTGATTCCGGGGCCTGGTATTCGATGTCGCAACTTGCGCTTCCTACTTCTTCTTCGTCAGGAGCGCACGAAGCGCGTCAGCTTTGCTCTTGCGCGCGGCCATCAGGACCGCGCGCTGTTCGGTTCCGGAGGGTCGAGGCGTGGCGACCACCACGGCGGGGTTTGCGACCTTCGCCTTGTTCGCGACTTCTCGCTGAACCCGACGTACCTGGTCGCGCTTCTTCTGCTCGACTTCGGCCTCGTCGACTGCGTTCGCCAGTGCGTTGTAGGCGTTGATGCGAAGTTCGAATGTGCCGTTCAGTTCTGCGCTGACTGCGCTGACGAGCTCAGCCTGGAGCTTCTGGAGGCGTTCGATGAGGTCCTTGTCGTAGCCCTCCTCGTCGCGCAGGCGGTTGATGATCTTGGTGAAGCGTGCCGTCTGCACCTGGTTGCCCTCGAGTGGCTTGTCGGTGACCGAGTAGCGCAGGAAGGCTCGGAGCTTGCCGTGTTCCGGTCGACACGATATCGGCCCCGATGACGATCGCCTTCTCGTTCTCGCCTTCCTCGATGGCGTCCGCCATCGCCAGGATGTAGCTGTCGATGGGGTTGCCGATCTGGAAATCGCGCGTCTTGCTCATCGCGCCCATGATTTCCGCGACCGCTTCCTGAGACTGTTCGAAGGTCATTGTCGTCTTGGCCATATCGGACTCCGTTCTATGAAGGTACTGCTTTTCTGAGGGCGAAATGCCGTTCAGATCTAACTAGACGTAGTGTAGCATGCTATGCAAAAAATGTCAATAGATTAAACATACACTAAAAAATGCTATTCTATAACCATGTCTGACACTATTTTGAACAAAAAATTTCAGGAAAAATATAAAGCCTTGAACAAGGCGCAGAAGGAGGCAGTGGATGCAATTGATGGCCCTGTCATGGTTGTGGCGGGGCCTGGAACAGGTAAGACAACTATTTTAACTTTACGTATTGCAAATATCCTAAAGGAAACAGACACTCCGCCTTCGGGCATTTTGGCCCTTACTTTTACTGATGCCGGAGCAAAAGTAATGAGACTTAAATTACGTGAGATTATTGGAAGTTCTGCTGACCTAGTTCGCATTCACACTTTTCATGGATTTGCCTCAAGCGTGATAGCAGAGTTTCCAGATCACTTTCCTCACCTTTCTCGTTCTACACAAATCACAGAAATAGAAGCTGAGGCGATTGTTAGAGAAATATTAAAAGATAAAAAATTTTCCAAATTGAGACCCTTTGGAGATAAGGATTATTATATTGGTAAAATTTTGGGAGCTATTCGTGACTGTAAAAAAGAAGCTTGGACTCCAGACGTAGTAAAAAGTTTTGCCAAAGAAGAAATAGAAAGAGTTAAGACCAACGAAGATTCCATATCTACACGGGGTAGTTCAAAAGGAGAACTTAAAGCTGATGCACTTAAGAGGATAGAGAAGTGTGAGAGAACGATTTTATTTTCTGATGTTTATAGTGAATATGAAATAAAAAAAAGAGAAGAAAGAAAAATGGATTTTGATGACCTTCTTTTTGAGCTACTTTTAGCACTACAAAAAGACGAGTTATTACTGCGACTGTTGCAAGAAAAGTTTTTATATATTTTAGTTGACGAACATCAAGACACAAACGACTCACAAAATTTAATAGTGACACTTCTTGCCAACTTCTTTGAAAACCCAAATGTTTTTGTTGTAGGGGATGAAAAGCAAGCCATCTACCGTTTCCAAGGAGCGTCAGTTGAAAATTTCTTGAAATTCCAAAACATTTGGAAAAGTATGAAAGTCATAACTCTTAAAAGTAATTATCGTTCCCATCAGAGCATTCTTGACGCCACATTCTCTATGATAGAGAACAATTATGCAGACGGAGAGCATTTAGGTTTAAGAACGATTTTAAAATCTGAATCAAAAACAAAACAAAAACCTATAGAAGTTGTGTCGGCTGGCAATAGTCAGTCTGCCGACAATTATCTAGTGAAAAAATTAAAAGAAATCCACAAAAACGCTTTCGAGAGCACGGTTGCGGTTATTGTTCGCAAAAACAGAGAAGTGGAACATATTTTAAATATTTGCGAAGCAGGGGGTGTGCCAGTTTCTGCTGAACGCGGAACAGATGTTTTCTCTCACCCAGTAGGGATTTTATATTTTAACCTACTGGAGTATTTGGACGACCCAACAAAAGTAGAGTGCCTGGCGGAGACACTGGCAGTGGGACTTTGGAAAGTAAGTTTTACAAAAGGCAAAGATTTAATTTCTAAACTGCGCAGTAGCAACATAGAAATAGAAAAAGAAATTCCAGCACTAAATAAACTTCAACAAGAAATAACAAATTCTGGAGTTATTTCTTTTCTAATTCTTGTTGGAGATTTGTCAGGGTTTACAGAACTAACAACAAAGAATCCACTTTCGGCAGAAGTTTGGAGAAGTATTATTGATCTTTCTCGGGATATAGCTGAGAGACAAAAAATTTCTGACCCAAAGGTTTTAATCAAAGAACTTCTAGCCTACAGAAAGACAGCAGAAACTAAGAGTATAAAAATCGGGGGTGGGAAACTGGATGCCAATATTCACATAATGACAGCGCATGGTTCAAAGGGTTTGGAGTATGACCTTGTGTTCCTACCTTTTGCCACAGAGGAGTCTTGGATGAGACACACTTTTGGCTCATCTTTTGTGTTACCTCGTGAGAAAGACGAGAAAGACGAGATTCGTGATGCTAGGAGACTTTTTTATGTGGCTATGACCAGAGCGAGAGAGCATGTGGAGATTGTAGTGCCACTAGAGGATAATCTGGGTAAGATTTTTACACCACTACGGTTTATTTCTGAGATGGATAAAAATCATGTGAAGTATATAGATACACCAGCGGTTCACGAACTACCAAAATCTTTCAAACTCTCCGATATAGAGTCACAGAGAAGGAGTGATATGATAGAGCATACCAAAAGAACTATTGTAGAGAAGGGCCTGTCTGTCACGGCACTAAATCACTATATGGTTTGTCCTAGACAATTTTTTTACAAAAGTATTTTGAAAATCCCAGAAGCACCGAGTGTATCTTCTGAAAAAGGTATCGCAATGCACAAAGCACTTGCTTATGTGTGGAAAGAGGAAGATAGAAGTGTAAAAAACATTTCACGAGTTATTGAGGACACAGTGAAAGATTATTTTCACGTCTCACTACTTCCTAGTTTTGAAAAAGAAATAATAGTAGAAGAACTTCTGGAGAGCGCCCCAAAAGTCGCTACAGCTCTCCATGGATATTTCCAAAGTGAGGGAAAAGTTTTTACAGAGATTTGGGAAGAACGTGCTTTTGATACAACTTTTGGTAAAAAGCAAATCTCTTTTAATTTACACGGACAACTTGATGCGGTTATTGACCTTGCAGACAAAGTAGGGGTTTTTGATTATAAAACTCGCGAAGCTTTGAGCGTAAACGCTATAAAAGGGGAGACCAAGGATTCCGACGGAAATTATTTTAGACAACTGGTGTTTTATAAGATTTTACTCGGAACAAATTCAAAGTATAAAGGTAAGCAAATAGAACCTGCGCTTATTTTTGTAAAACCAGATAGCAAGGGAAGATGTCCAACTATTGTTTTGCCAATAGAAAAAGAAGATGAGGCGAAAGTAATGTCGGAAGTAGAAGCCCTTGTACAAAGCGTTTGGTCCGAAAAGTTTCTAGAAGCAGATTGTGAAGACAAAGACTGCAAATACTGTAAAATGTTCAAACTAATAGTTTAGGTTATTCGAAGAGAAGAGCATCTATGACACGCTTTAGGTTTTCGTAAGGTTGTGCGCCTTGAACAACTGTTTTTGTTCCATCTCTTGAAACAATTATAGAGTTTGGTGTGCCTCTTCCTCCGGCCTTAACAGCGTCTTGGTAGTCTACTTCTACTTTGGTTGCGTATTTACCACTAGATAGACATTCGTTGAATGCAGTTACATTAAGTCCGACATCTTTTGCGATTTTTGGAAGCTCTGCTGGATCTAGAGAGTCGTTTGAATTTGTTCTTGTGTAGATAGTGTTTAGGTATTCCCAGAATTTTGTAGGTCCACCAAGTTCGTTTGCACATTCTGTCGCTTCCGCTTCCTTACGAGCCTTTGGATGGAGTTGGTCTATAGGGAAGTGTCTGTAAACCCAAGCCACTTTTCCATTTTTGCCATACTCATCCATCATGCGTCTTAGCGTTGTGTGGAATTGTTTACAGTAAGGGCATTCTGTATCAGAGTATTCAACTAGTATAAGTTTTGCATCTGGGTTTCCCAAAATATGATCCTGTGCTGTTATTGGTCTCATTTCTTCACCAGCAGTAGTTTCTGTCCCTGTTGTTTTGACTTTAGCTAACTCCTGTCCGTTTTTAAGGTTTGAATAATAAAATGCTCCAGCTATTAAGGCTCCTGCGATAACTATTGCTATCGGTACAGATAATTTTTCTATATTCATATGTGACCATTCTACTAGGGAATAAATTTATATGCAATTGGACTTTTTTAGAATCGTGTTATTATGATAACGGATGCATGTGCATCTCCGGGAAAGGAGGGTATCGCATGAGGTAGTCGCCATTCTCCTGGGGGAGTATACTTTCGCACTGGGAAGAGGAGGGGTTCTATGACACCACCCTCCTCAACCCGGTTTTTCTTTTATTTGAAAACTAGTATAATTAAAAAGGATCGAGGGCGGTCCAGAAAGGAGTGTAATGGCTATGAAGGCAAAGAAGGCTGCGAAGAAGACCGCCTAGAAGCGGTAGGTTGCGATCTTCGCGACTGCACTATCCAGGGGGCACCGTGTGCCCCCTTTTTTATATCTAAAAAAGACTTTGAGTTTTTATTTCAGGAACTGGCTCCCAATGTTTAGTTTCCAACTTTATTTCTTTTGTAAAAGGTCCTTCTTTGAACATCAGCTTCTTATTTTTCATAGCAAATTCAAAAACATCTTTGGTTATTTTTACATCGTCTAAACAATACTTGCGTATTTTTTCTATCTCTCCTGACCTCCACCAAGCTACGGCTTCTAGTCCGTTACCACTTTTACTTAATCCAAAAGTTCCTTGGGCTATTTGTTCTAGTTTCATTCTACGACCGTAGGCTTGGCGGATTTCTTTTAGTAGGTCTAGTGAAAGTGTTTGTGTAAGGTCACCGTGTCCAGCTTTTTTATAGTATTTATTTAATAGGGGAATATCAAAGTGGTCGCCGTTAAAAGTGACAAGCATTTCCGCTTTTTTAAAGTAAGGCCACATTTTTTCAAATTCTTCTTCTAAAAAACTTTCATACTTGCCGGTTTCGTAGTCAAAAAGCCCAACTAGAGAAATATCTAAATCTACTGGGTCATTAGATCCCACATCTTGAAATATGTTTTTTGTTTCAATATCAAAAACTACTTTTCTCATAAAATTCAGTATAACAGGTATTCCACGTTCGTAAAATATTAATTAATTTTAAGACATTGCGCAGGAAATTAGAAAACAACGACGAGCGAAAAGAAGCCTGAAGCACTGTCTGAGGGTAATCCCGAGTTTGCGAGAAGGCTCTGGAGTGAGGAAGATTGTTTTCTTGATTTCCGAGCAAAGCAAAATCAAAGCTTTGATTTATGCGGGTCTTAAAATTAATTAAGATTTGAAGCTATCTCTTCCAATTTCACTTTCTTTTCTTCACCACTTTCCATATTTTTTAGGTTATATACACCAGATTTTACTTCATCTTCACCAACACAGATAACAAAAGGAATTTTCTGTTTATTGGCAAGTTTCAATTGATCACTAAGTTTTTTGTCTGTGAGGTCAACTGCAGTATTTACGCCAAACTCTCTCATTTTTCCCGCCAGAGTTTCTGCTTCATTTTTAAACTCACTACTTACGGTACAAATATAGACTTGCGTTTTAGGTTTATAAATAGGAAGTAGGTTGTGTTTCTCTAGAAAATCCTGAGCAGTGACGTCTCCTGCGCCGAAACCAACAGAAGGAACTTTTTTTACTCCAAAAATATTCATAAGGTCATCGTACCTGCCACCGCCAAAAACAGAGCGAGTATTCTCTGGGTCTGTATCAAAAACCTCAAAAACCATACCAGTGTAATAATCAAAACCACGTACTAGGGTTGGGTCAAAAGTTACATTTTTGACACCAAGGTTTAAGAGTTTCTCTATAGTAGAGATCATTTCTTTTGTCACTTCACTTTCACCTAGAAAATCCAAAAGTTTATCATGTGATTCAAGTAATGAGGTAAATTCAATAGCTTTATCTCCTAAAAGTTCTCCGAAAGCTTCTTGAAACCCGGATTTTGAGATTTTATCTTTTTTGTCTATTACTTTTGAAGCCTTGTTTGACTTCTCTTCATCTAAACCAAATTTTTCATAAAGTTTCTTTATGATTCTTCTGTCATTTATTCGAATAATAAAATCTTCGTCCTTTGCACCAAAATTTTTCATTATTTGGTAGGCGATGTTTACAATTTCTATATCTGCTAGGCTAGAATCTACTCCAAACAAGTCAACGTTGAGTTGCCAGTGCTCGCGCAGTCTGCCTCTTTGGGGTTTCTCGTATCTAAAAAGGTTTGGGATGGAATACCAGCGAAGTGGAAAAGCAAGTTCCTTTTCTTTTCCTGCTACCATTCTAGCCACAGTTGGCGTCATCTCTGGACGAAGAGTAACTTCGCGGTCACCACGGTCTGTAAAAGTATAAGTTTGTTCGCTTACTATTTCTTCACCAGATTTTGCTTTGTATAGTTCTGCCGATTCTAGTATAGAAGCCGAATATTCTTCGTATCCGAATTTTTCAACGGTGTCTTTCCAGGTTTGGAATATGTAGTTTTGTATAAAAAGTTCTTCGGGGTAGAAGTCGCGCACGCCTTTGTAGCTTTCTGTACTTAACTTTGATTTGTCTGTCATATGGGTTATTGTATCAGAATATGGAAGCTTCACAAGAAAAGGATGTGTATGTTGTATATAAAAATCTGGGCGAGACTCCACTTGAATGTATACAAAGATTTAAAAAAAATAAGCCGGAATTTGGAAGTTCTAGCGTGACCTATGCAGGAAGGCTGGACCCCATGGCAGAGGGGCTACTTATTTTACTTACAAACGAAAAAGTAAACGAGAAGGAGAAATATTTGGATTTACCAAAAACGTATGAATTTGAGGTTCTGTGGGGCTTTGAAACGGATACACTAGATATATTAGGAAAAATTTCAAATTCAAAATTTCAAATTTCAAAACAGGAAGAGGTTGAAGATTATTTAAAAAAAACGGTTGGAAAATTTGAACAAAAATATCCAGATTATTCGTCAAAGCCAGTGCAAGGCAAACCTTTGTTTCAGTGGGCTAGGGAAGATAGACTTTCAGAAATAGACATTCCAAAACACGAGGTTGAAGTTTTTGAAGCGAAGTATATTTCTAGAAGGATTATTTCAAAAGAGGATTTGCTTAATGACATTGATTTTAAAATAGGAAAAGTAAGGGGAGACTTTAGACAGAAGGAAATACTTGAGAAGTGGAAAGAAGTTTTGAGTGGAACGAGTGAGGAAAACTTTGTAATTGATAAATTAGAATTAAAAGTTTCTAGTGGTTTCTATGTTAGGCAATTTGTTTCTGATATGGCAGAGGACTTAGGGATGCTTGCAACTACTTTTCATATAAAGAGGACAAAGATTGGTGATTGCGAAATTTAAAATGAAAGAAATACACAGTTTTGATTGTAATAGGCGTTTACAGACTATTTCTTATGTGATTAGATATTATAGGAGGATCCTCGTTTCAATTTGAGGGTCTCTAGGGAGTGTGATTTGATGCCGGCTGAGGACACACGGAAATCTGAAGCGTTGGTGGCGATTGGGCAAACCCTGGTCACCGCCCGTCGACGTTCGGGTCTGAGTTTGACTCAACTCGTTCGTTCAACCCGTAACCCGCGCCTTTCAGGTGTGGGTGACAAGTTCGTTCTCGCTGAGAAGGGGACGTTTGAGGGCAAGGAAGACCTGCTTCGGGAAATCATTCAGGCTTACCACCTGAACACTTCCGAGGACGTGGAGGTGGAACGCTGTCTGGCCGTCACGTTCCCGAAGACGGATGCCAACTCTCGCAGAAGTGGTGTTCCCGGCCATCCAAGGCCTTCACTCGGAGGGTACAGACCCTCGGCGTAGAAAAAGCACACAACAGGGGCCGGTCGCGCATGCGCGACCGAGCTCTTTTTCTTATGGTCATGCGACCATTCTGGGTTGCGCACGGTTGCGGTCATACGACCACTGCTCGCTTTCAGCGGTTGCATAAAGTTTAAGTAAGTGTAGATTGATATTTAGGGAGGCAGACAGGATGCTGAGCGGAGTCCAGCTGAACGAGGTAGTGAAGGATGTCAAGATATTTCGGATGAAGAGAGGACTGGAGAGAAAAGACCTGGCCTTGGAGGCTCAGGTTGGAGTTAGGTTTGTCCGAAACGTGGAAGAAGAGAGAAGGCTCAAGTGGAGGCTTCCACTAGTGCAGAAGCTTCTGCGGGTTCTGGTGGCACTGGATCTCAAACTTCATGAAGAGGCCATCAAAAAGAAAGTCAGCCAAGTTGCTCATTCACCTCGCAAGAAGAGGCGTTGCAGATTCGACCGGCGTCGTGGCGGAGTTGTTCTGAATCGGCGCTGTCGCAGGTAAGTTCTTCGTTTTCGAAAAAGGCTCTGGGTGTGTGGCGTCACACACCCAGAGCCTTCGTTCGTTTTGGTCATACGACCTCTGCTCGCTTTCAGCGATTGTTATTTTCTAACTGATTTCTTTCTCAATCGGACGGATTTTGGGGTTATCTCAATATACTCATCATCCGACATGATTTCCATAGCTTTTTCAATATCTAGTTTAAAAGTAGCGGCAAGGTAAACAGAACCATCTGAACTAGAAGATCGCATGTTTGTTAGTTGTTTACCTTTTGTTGGGTTTACTATTAGATCTTCACCCTTTGATACGTTTCCAATAACCATTCCAACATAAACTTCTGTTCCGGGGTCTATGTATAGTGTTCCTCTTTGTTGTAGGTTATCTAATGCAAAAGCAAGTGCTTTACCTTTTTCCATTGAAACCATTGAACCGTAGCTAGTACGATTTATTTCTCCAACATATTCTCTGAATTCAACAAATCGTGAAGAAAGTATTCCGAGACCTTTTGTATCTACTACAAATTGTCCACGGTATCCCAAAAGTCCTCTTGTTGGTATTTCAAACGTCAGCCGTTGTGTTCCGTGACCTTGTTTTACGTTCATTAGAACTCCGCGTCTTTCTGTAAGTCTTGAAATAACTGAGCCAGCGATTTCGTCTGGAACATCCACCGTGACTTCTTCAAAAGGTTCCATTTTTATCCCATTAACTTCTTTTATAATAACTTGTGGCTGTGAGACTTGGAGTTCAAAACCTTCTCGTCTCATATTTTCACAAAGTATTGCAATATGAAGTTCACCACGACCATATACGGTGTAGTATTCGTTGTTGTTCCAATCCACTTTTAGTCCGACGTTTATTTCCAGCTCCTTTTCAAGTCTGTCGCGGATTTGTCTACCTGTAACAAACTTTCCTTCCTTTCCTGCGAAAGGTGAGTCGTTAACTAAAAAGTTTAGAGAAATTGTAGGTTCATCAATGTTGATAGATGGTAGTGGTTCCGCATCTTCACTTTGGCAAATAGTGTCTCCAATATAAACTGTTGGAAGTCCAGCAATCATCACAATGTCTCCTGCGGAAGCCTCTTTTATTTCTACTCTTTTGGTTCCTTCAAAACTGAAAAGTTTAGTAAGCTTTCCAGAAACAGTAGCTGGCGCTTTTGCATCGTGATGTTGTTTCACAAACACGGCATCATTGTTTTTAATAACACCTTCATAAACTCTACAAACTGCAAGTCGTCCAAGGAAGTTGTCGTATGCTAAATTAAACGATTGCAGTCTTGCGGGCGCGGTTTTGTCACCTGTAGCAGGTGGGACTTCTTTTAAAATTGTTTCAAGAAGGGGGGTAAGGTCCTTGCTTTCATCTATTAGTTTCATTTTTGCAATACCTTGTCTTCCTATAGCATACACAGTTGTGAAATTAAGCTGTTCATCATTTGCTCCAAGTTCCATAAACAATTCCAAAACCATTTCGTGTACATCATCTGGTCTTGCAGCTGGTTTATCTATTTTGTTTATAATAACGATTGGTTTAAGTCCGAGTTCAAGGGATTTTTTCAAAACAAAACGAGTTTGTGGCATTGGCCCTTCTTGGGCGTCTACTAAAAGTAAAACTGTATCAATAGAACGTAGTACGCGTTCTACTTCAGAACCAAAGTCTGAGTGGCCTGGAGTATCCACAATGTTGATTTTTGTTACTTCTCGGCCTGAATCAGCTGGGGGATAGTAAACTGATGTATTTTTTGCATATATAGTAATACCACGCTCTTGTTCTAGAGCGTTTGAGTCCATGGTTACACCTTCCTCGGTTACCATGCCAGTCTGGCGCATTAGGGCGTCAGTTAGGGTTGTTTTGCCGTGGTCGACGTGGGCTATAATTGCTATGTTACGAATTTCCATATTGTTGTGAACTTCCAGATTTGGCCAATCTCATCTTCTAAAATTTAAAAATACTCCTCACCTTAGCGCTAACTAAGGCTCGTCACATTTTTAAATTTTATAAGCGACCTTGTCTCAAATCTGAAAGTTCGGGTTAATTTCATTCAAAAGCCGGCAAGGCCGGCAATAGAGGTCTTATTAAAGCAAATTTAGGGAGAAAAGTCAAAAAATCGGTTGCTTTATCTCTACAAAATTGAGATTATTAAACAATGTTCGCGTCACCTGCAGAGCTTATAGGAATACTAGAGCACTATAAATATTGGATTATTTTTCCAATAGCCATTTTTGAGGGACCTATAATAATAATTATTTCAGGGTTTCTCGTAAGTCTTGGTTATTTAAATGGGGTAATAGCTTATATCGTTGTTGTTGTGGCAGACATGATAGGGGATTCTCTTTATTATTCTATAGGTAAGTACTGGGGCAAAGCCTCTTGGATTAAAAAAGTAGGTAAATTTGTTGGTTATGATGAAAATAGTGAAAAGTTTTTAGAGGAGCACTTTAAAAAACACAAGGTCAAAACTTTTCTTATAGGTAAGGTAACACATGGTTTGGGGGGCTCGGTACAGATCGCTTCTGGCATAGGGAAGGTTAAATACTCAGAGTTTTTCGTATTGTCTCTTCTGGGCACAGTCCCAAAAGCGTTATTTCTAATTTTACTTGGATATTTTGCAGGTAGTTATTACGAAAGAATAAATGGTTACCTACACAATATTGCACTTGTAACTATAAGTATTTTTGTTTTAGTTTTGTTTTTTGTGATTTCAAGAAAAATTCAGAGTAATTTTTTAAAAAGTAAAGATTAGCTTTTTATCTTACGTGCGTTTTTTAATTTTCTTGATATAATATTAGTATGGAATTCGAGATTTTCTCACTACCAACGTTTTCAGGTTTTAATATAAGTTCAGTTTTAAATAAACCCGTGCTCGTGTGGATACTTATTGTTTTTTTCTTTTTCTACTGTGTGATTTCTGGGATACTTATGTATCACTGGTCAGCATACGGGATGAGACATCGTGGAATAATTTTGGCTAGGAGTTTATATATTTTCGTTTCTATTGTCCTGTTTGTCATAGCAGGACTTGCTATATCTTATTATTAAATTATATGAATTATAAAGCGTTACACTTAGATGAAGGAGAAACTGTGGTTTTAGAAGTTCGAAAACATTGGATTGTTTTTGCTGGTATTGCTTTCGGACTTTTAACTATTGCCTTTTTGCCAATTATTATTTTTTCTCTTCTTGAAATATTTTTGCCAAGCTTGGTGAATTTTGATTTTCCTGGGAATGGAAGTGCTTTATTTGTATTTTTGCACACTCTCTGGATATTAGGACTGTGGGCTCTATTTTTTGTTGATTGGACAAAATATTATTTAGACGTTTGGTATGTTACCGAGAAAAGAATTATAGCTATTGATCAGAGATTTATCTTTAGTAGGGAGGTTTCAAACTTACGTTTTGACAAAATTCAAGATATCACAGTAGATGTTCATGGTTTTATTCCAACAATGCTAAATTTCGGCAGTATTCGTGTTCAAACTGCTAGTGAAGACAGTAAAGAGTTTTACATAAAAAATATAAGACATCCAGAAAACATAAGAAAGGTTATTTTTGGCCGTCAAAATAAAATAAACGACGCAGTACGTTGATTTTTTTAGTTTCTTAACCAAATTCTTATTCACATGTGTTTTAGCACGAATCTAGAAATCAACTATTCCCTCGTGATATAATATACACGTAGTTAGTATTTATAATTAAGATAAACATTTTTTTATGAAATCATTACACATGGTTACTTTTGTTCTTCTAGTAGTTGGAGGTCTAAACTGGTTACTTGTTGCTTTCGGGTATAACCTAGTAGATGGTCTTTTGGGAGAAGGATCAACGTTATCAATGTTGGTTTATATATTAGTTGGTTTGTCTGCTGTTCATCAGGTAGTTACTCATAAGAGTCATTGCAGAGCTTGTGGAGGTTCCTCTATGGGTGGCCAAATGTAATATTAGAAATCTTAAATTCAGCACATAAAAACAAAAAACCAGAGACACAAATCTCTGGTTTTTTGTGTCTAGTCGAAGAAATTAATAAGATAACCGTCTATTACTCTCTGATCCAAATCATAAAAATTTAACTTGTCATTGTACAGACTGGTAGCAAGAGGAATACTGACAAAACGGAAGTGCCATGGCTCATAAACATAGTAGGTGTTTCCTTTGGGATAGGATAGTGTAAAGCCGTATCTGTGAGAATTTTCAGTTAGCCATTTATAGGCTGTGGTTTTTTCAAAACCAACTAGATTACCTCCGATTTCTTGGGTGGTGAAATCTAGTGTTGTGCCAAGTTGGTGTTCAGAGTAGCCCTGGTCGGCAGAAAATTTGTTAGCTGTTCCCACACCATAAGTTACGCTATATGTTGATTTTAAACCCGCTTGTGCCCCGAAAGACCTGTACCCAGATGCTATTTGTATTTTTATACCACTTGCAAGTGCTGATTCCAGCATTTTCTGTAGATGTGGCCAGACACTTTCGTGTATCTCTACAGGTTTGTCTTTAGTAAAAAGATATTGGGATGGAATAGAGACTAGTTTTGGTGGTACATAATTTTCATTCAAAAAATATACTTTTGAATACTTTTTAAGCAGTTCTGTATCAGTCTTACTTAATTTCTCTAGGACCCCTACTGTGCCCGTTAGGTTTTGTATTTGGTTTTGGAATAAACTAGTGTATTCTTTTTCTTTCTGTAGTGTGTCAGCTAAAGCTAATTTCTCTGACATTGTGTTTGTAAGTCGTTTTTGGCTAACAGAAAGGGCAGTGTCAGATTCTTCTAACTTTTGCAAAAGTACCAAATTCTGCTCCTTCAGTTTCCAAAATTGGTATCCATTATAAGCAAAAGACAAAAGAAGAAGTGAGAGAGAACCTGTGAGAATCAGGGTTTTTCTTTTTGTTTTATCTATTGTGTGCATGGTCTTATGGTATCACATAATACCATATGAAAAATCATTAATTTTAATATCAAAATGGCTTGCAGAGTAGGTCACTAAACCTCTACTTATTATTATGATTTGAGGGGATTCGTGTTTGATATTAAAAAATTCTGCTATTTTTTTAGAAAGAATAGGCTTTTCTTGTACAGTTAAAAGGTATATTGAATTTTTTAGTTTTTTGTTGGTGATATTTTTCTCTAGTTCTGTTTTTAAGGTATCACTACTTTCACATTGATTAGAGTATTTAAAGATTATTACAGGATTTTTTTCTGATTCTTCTAATATTTCAGATAAATGAGTTGTTATTTTGAACAAATTCATTTAAAAAGTGTAGCATATACATATGGGTATATGAATGATAAAATAAACGAAAGATTATTAAATAACTTAAAAATCATGAAAGGATTTTTGGATTTTGTAAGAGAGCAGGGGGGTTGTAGGGCTCGCAGTCGGTTTTATTTTGGGCGGGGCTGTTTCAAAAGTCGTTACAGCTCTTGTAACTGATATTGTAAATCCACTATTGGGAACGATTTTGGGTGGAACTGGGGAATTAAAAACTGCTTCATTCGGGATAGGTTCTGCTCGGATTCTTTACGGAGACCTTATCTCAGTAGCCATAGATTTTCTAGTTATAGCACTCGTGGTTTATTATGGGGTAAAGCTTCTTAAACTTGATAAATTAGATAAGGCAAAGGCATAATGGATATATTTTCACACGGACTGTATGGTGGAGTGGCTTTTGGTCGGAAGACCAAGAGAGACTACATTACTGCTTTTTTGTTTGGTATTGGGCCAGACCTTCTTGCTTTTGGTCCATTTTTCATTTTTGCTTTTTTAGGGTTTGTTCCATTTCCAACAGGAAGAATTGAACCCCCAAGTTCGAACGTTATACCAGAGTATATTCACTCACTTTATAATTTTACGCACAGTTTTATTATATACGCTCTATTTTTTGCTTTGCTTTGGTTTTTAGGCAAAAAAACTTTTGCCAAATTGACTTTGGGATGGCCACTTCACATTCTAATTGATATGCCGGTACACTCGCTCAACTTTTTCCCAACTCCATTTTTATGGCCGGTGTCAGATTTTCATATTGACGGAGTTCCTTGGAGTAACCCTTATATATTTTTTCCTAATATTATAGTTTTACTTGTTCTTTATGTTTTCTGGTTTTTTAAGAAAAAAAGAAAAAGATTAGAAAACCAAAACAATTAGAATTAAACAGGCAATTACAATACGATAAATTCCAAAATAGGTAAGTGAGATTTTTGTTAAATATTTCTCCATTAAATATAATGTAAAATAGCTTGTAATAAAGGCTACTAATATTCCAAAACTCAAACTACCATAAGAATTTATCGTTTCAAATATTTCTCTAGATTTGTATGCATCGTACAAAACTGCCACTCCCAATGTTGGAAGTGCTAGTACAAAAGTGTACTCGATTATTACAGCTTTTTTTATACCTCTTAAAATACCGGCAACTATAGTTGCGCCAGAACGAGATACTCCGGGGATAATGGCTAGTGCTTGGACTAGTCCAACCACAAAAGCATCCATAATTGTCATTTCAATTTTACCAAAGGTTGCTGAGTCAGTGACTTCATTTTGTTTCATAAAAACTTTTTCAAGATATATAAAAATTATTCCCCCGATAAGTAGAGCTAGTGACAGCACCAACATGTTTCCTTCAAGTAATTTTTTAAAAGATTTATATAAAACAAAACCTAAGATCGCACTTGGTAGGAAACTAATACATATGTTGATAAAGAGTTTTTTGTTAGTTAAGACCTTTTTTGCAAAGAAAAATAGACCAGCAAGTAAGGCTCCTAGTTGTATAACAAGTAAATAAAATTTTATATACGGCAGAGTCAAGTTTACTCCAAGGATTTTTGAAGTGACTATAAGATGCGCGGTGGAGGATATTGGTAGGAACTCTGTCAGTCCTTCTAAAAAAGAGATAAATATTAAGTTTAAATCCATTCGAATATTTTAGTCTAAAACTTTGAAGTTGGCTATTTAAAACATTTCATGCATTTACATCCAACTGGTTTCAAGTGTTCGTCAAAGTATTCCTTGCCATAGTCGTAGGTAAGTTCCTCGCCCGCTTTGATGTTTTTAATCGCAGAGATAAAGACTCTTCCTGCTGGTCCATCGGCTTCGCAGTTACCGACACATGAGTGGTTTATAAATCGAGCCGTGTTACTTTTTATATTTCCGTTTATGGTTTTATTTTTACCCACTTCAAAAAGGTATTTACTGTTGATTGTGTACAAATCTTTTTCTTTCATCAAAATCCCCGTGTATTCAATAATACAACTCCCTTTAGGTATTGGGCTAAGAGTAAAAAGGCCCTTTCCAGTTCCTGATTTTTTAACTTTTAATGCAAAGTTTCCTGGGGTGTATTTACTTTTTTTCATACGGTTTTTCATTCTAACTTAAATTATCCAAAAGCGAAACCCGCCGAGACTGCACAATGTCCGTGCTGTAACGGCGGGGGAGAGATTCATAAAGACATCTCGGGGACTTTTATTGGTGCTACTCTAACCACCATCTTACTTCTAGGCCTGAATTTCCATGCGAACCACCATAGGAGTAAGGTGTCGATCGTGCCAATCGTGATTGACCACTGTTTCGGCCAGTCACGTTTCCACCAGTTGTGAAGCTGGTGGTGGAAGTTCTCGTAGTCCTTAAGCCACTGTGACTGTGGGAGGTAGTCAATCTGGGTCCATGCCTGTACAAGGTCTGGACCGATCCCAGCAATGAAGATGAGCCACACAACCCGCCTGTATTCTGGTTGGTTTTTGGTAAGTTTGTGACATAGCAAGAACGAAATTGCTATGTCGGTCTGGGCCCACCAGAAGTTAAAGGTGTAAGGGCTCGTGTATTCCGAACCCGAGAACAGTCCTGGCTCGAGATGTGGTATGAGGTCGAACGGCACATGTGCCAGTATGACCATGATAGGAAACCAGATCCATGATGTTTCTGGTCTGGTTTTTATGGCCACAGCTATGGCAGGTAAAATGTGCGCGCTCGGCAACATGAGACAATCCTCCGGTTTTTTGTGAACAGTCTGAGGATTAGCTTATCTCAAACTTAAATTAATATCAAATTATTTAGCCCAAATATAACTTAATGTAGATTCATACCACTTTTTATTTTCAATTCTTTTTTCCTGTTTTTCTATCCAAGGGTTCCAGTCAAATTCTTTTTTGGTGATTTCCATTTCTCCATTTGGTTTTATGATAATTAAGTCTACTTCCTCAATTAATTTTCCTTCAGCTTTGTATTTTTTGATTTGGGGCAGAACGTCAGGAGAAAGCATTGTCATCTCAAATAAATGAATTTTTGTATCTGGTCTGTCTACCAGAGTCATATTTGATTTCAGTATAAACAATTCAACTGGGAATATTGATACTAGTGAAAACATCCAAAGAAACTGAAATGCCAGGAATTTAACGACATTTGATTTTTTATTAATAAATAGTCGTGAGATGAGCCAGAGAAAAAGTACTCCACAAAATAATACGGTATATGATGCATAAAACTTTTCGTAACTAAAACCATAATGAGTTACATAGAGTACGATTCTTTGCGCAGAGGAAACCAAAAGCAAAAGAGAGGCAAAAGAAAATACACCCAGCAGTTTTTGCCCCACAGAGACAGTTCTGCGATAGAGGAAAAGGAAAATAGCAATATTTATAACCGAGAGGAATAGAAGTTGCCAAAAACCGCTTTTTACCAAATTTTCTGTTTCCTTGAAATCAAATGGTAATGCTCCTACCCACAGACGATCAATTTGTATCCAAAGAAATAGGAGATAAACAACAAAAATTCCTCCCAAAACAATGCTGGTAATTACAATGTCTACGTCAGTTTTCTTTTCAGTATTAGTTATTGTAAGAGGTCTGCCCCATGCGATTAGCGCTGTTAGTGTTCCCAGGGTCAGTAATACAAAGACAATTATTTTTGCAACAATTGAAGTAGATAAGATTTTAGTAAAAGCGTCGTAAAAAGGTTTTAATTTTTCTGCAAAAAGTGGGTCAGAGGAAGAAAGAAGAGGAACGATGACAAGGAGGGCAACCAGGAGGAGGGCTATACCAGTCAATACTCTTTTCCATACTTCACCTTTATTTTTTTCCTTATTATAAATAGTGTTCAAAATAAACTGTATAGATGGATATAGAAAAACTAAGAAACCTAAAATGTGTTTAACTATTTTAATGGCAAAAAGACTATTCCAATCAATTTCTTTCTTTCTCTCTAGCCATGAGTAAGAATAAAAGACAGAAAAAAGTACAGGAAATAACAAGAAACTAAATGCTTTGAAAAAAGGATTCTCATATACTGCAAACGAAACAGAAAGTAAAAATAAGGGAACAATCCACACAGAGTCACTTACATCAAATTTAAGATTTTTTCTCAATCTATATACGAAAAAGGCGACAACAGAAACAAGGTAAACAGCGAAGTTAATTCCAAGAGCGAAAATTTCTCTTGAAAAGAAGCCCCACATGAAAATGATAAAAAACAACGACAAGATAAGACTTATGCCTACTTCTTTTTTTGTTGCAAATAATTTGTTTTCCATATTTGTTACGGTTATGTGGCCGGCTACTCGGCTTCGCAAGGTTGTTAATTATTTTTTGTATTCTAAAATGTCACCTGGCTGACAATCTAGCGCCTTACAAATCGCCTCGAGTGTTCCAAATCTCACAGCTTTTGCTTTTCCGTTTTTCAATATAGAAAGATTGGCCATAGTTATCCCAACTTTTTCAGTAAGTTGGGTCAAACTCATTTTTCTTCTTGCTAGCATCACATCTATATTGATTATAATTGACATGATGTTATACGGTTAAGTCGTTCTCAGTTTTGATATCTATGGCATTTTGTAAAAGTCTCTCAAACACCGCCGCAGCAGTAGCAATTACCGCAGACAGAAAAATCATTACAAGACCTATTACAACACCACCAGCGATGTCTTCACCCTTGCTACGCTCCACTGTATTGAAGTACACTTCTGCTCCCACAATAAAACCGATGAGAGTCATTGCGCAGTATTTAATAGTACGTAGTGTTCCCACAGAATCTAATGAGAATACTTTATTTTGTCCAATATATCCGAGTAACTTAAATGCTTGGTAGATTGCAATGAAAAAGGGAATAGATGCAATATATGCATATGCCAAGAATGGGTCATTGAAATATATTTGAAAGAGTGTGGCATTTACATTCCTGCCCTCAAGGTGGGGTTCCCAAAGCATAAGGGCAAGAGCACCTAGGGCTACAACTACTAGGACAAATTTTAAAAATAATGTTGATCCTTTTTTCATAGGGTAAATTTTCTTATGTAGTAATAAGGTAATACTAGCATACCTCACATCGTATTACAATAAATATATATTGTTTATTACAAATAGTCACATGAGTCTAGTTTGTATATACAGAATCGCCCGACGCAGTCGGGCGACCTGTCGGGCGTGTAGTTTGCCTTATTCACGAGGGATAGCCATCTCTGGCACCTGTCCCGCGAATTCTTTCAAACACTGGTCATAGATATCAAGCCAAAATCTGGCCCAATTACCACCGTCTCGCCCTTCTCTGTAGGCGATTTCCATCTCTCTTTCTGCGATGTGCATCGCACGTTCCGCTGGGTTGTTTGTGTGGTGCCTCATGACAAACCTCCTGTGTTTGTTATAACAATTATAAATAATCTGTCAACTATCAACTCTTGCGATAGAGTAAAAAAGAAGTAATTGCGTTGCTTTCTTACTTATTTTTGATATTATCTATTCTGTTAGAATTTGTACTTTGAAAATTAAATAAATGATTAATAAGCTCCGGTGTAGCTCAGTGGTAGAGCAATCGCCTGTTAAGCGATTGGTCGTAGGTTCGATCCCTACCGCCGGAGCTTAGTAATCATTTAAATTTTATAAATTTATTACAATTGAATTATGAATAATGAAAACAGCCCACGAGTTGATTCTTTATCTGAAGGCTTCACTACAGAATTTGAAGTTTTAGCTAGTCGTTTAAAAGAATTAGAAGTGAAAAGACGAAAACTAGAAGATGAAGGGATGAATGGTATTCCGAAAGAAGAGGATGTTTCAGAAGCAGCTAGTATTTCCTTAGAAATGCTTGATATTAAAGAAGAATTGAAAAAACTTCAAAACTAGGTAGAAATTGATACCAGACATCAATCTCACTTTAATTTTATCTATACAGACAAAATTAAAAAAGATCACTCTATGCCGCCGGAGCTTAGTAATCATTTTTTATAAATTGACACAAATGTCATTTTAATAGATAATCCTTCTCGGAACTTCTTCCAAGAAAGGTTGGGTTAGCTATGCTTTTGAGAAAAGGAGACCACTCTGTATGGGCAACGTCTGAAGGCGGGTCCATACTCTCGTGGCAATGGCGAGAGCACAACATTCTCGGACCAGCACGTTTTGTGCGTGTAGATGGAGAACTTAAACTTCGCGGTGAGACGCACTGGTGTTACCCGAACTTTGGGTCTGTGCCAGAGGGTGCCAATTTCAATTACCCCAAACATGGGCACCTTCGAAACGTCGTTCTTGACATTGAACGACTTTACGACGATTCTGCACAGTTCTATCTGCCATCCAATCGTACCGGCAACTCCACCGAAGTCAGGGTTGACTTGGGAGTTCATAATTGGGGGGTTAGCACATGGCTTTCTGCCATCAATCGAGGCGATGAGCGTGTGCCAATGTTGGTTGGGAGTCACCCCTACTTTGTAGTTCCGGAAGATGGCCTTGAAGTCTGGGTGAACGGCAAGTTGGAAGCTGAGGTTGTACGCCTAGGAGCTGGCCTATTGCAATCGGCAGGAGTTTTCTCGAAGGCGCGAATCCTGCCTCGATTTGGTGGTAGGGTCGCGGTAAACCTCAAGGGTCTCGGAGAGGTGCATCTCGGTTTGCACGATCACTGTTCACACATTGTCATTTGGTCTGATTGCCGGGCGGAGTACATTTGTGTTGAACCCGTATTTGGTGAACCCGGGGAATTTGGTACCGAGGAGGGAAATTGGCTTAGCAAGAATGAGTCCACTTTCTGCCAGGTGGACTTCAACTTCAAACCGCGCTCGGTATAACCGCGTGCGATCAAGAAAGGATGGGCTCGCTTTAGCTACGGCTAAGGGCGGGCCCGTTTCATTTAAGTTAATTATTTGGTATATTAATAATTAGAAATTTCAGTTCATCTGGAGGTCTTACATGGGTAATCGGGGAACTACTCCTTCGTGGGATGATGAGCAAATCGCATTGTACGGCCTTTTTGGACACATGGACAATGTGAGAAGAGGTTACAGGATGAGGGAAGTCTCTCGTAAGAAAGCGCGACGCCGGAATATAAAGGAGGATCTCAAGCGTCGGCTTGACTCCAAAAGAGAAGAAAGGAGTCGTTCAAAGAAGTGAATCTGCCGAACTCTACACTAGTTCTACAGTCCGCCCCGAAGGCCAAACGCTTTTGCGGGCGGCTTTCGTTTTGTATTTAGGTGGGTGTATAATGTAGGTATGAATATTAAAATACGATCAATAAACTTTGATTTAACAGATGCGATAGAGGAATATGTAAATAAAAAAGCATCTTCTCTTGAGAAGTTTTTGCAAAACAAAGAGGGTGCGCTCTGTGAAGTGGAAATAGGTAGAACAACCAAACATCACAATTCTGGTGATATTTTTAAGGCAGAAATCAATATTATGGTACCCGGTAGCGGACAGGTTTATGCAGTAGCAGAAGAACCAGAGCTTTACACTGCAATAGATATTGTTCGGGATGAAGCAGAAAGGGTAATAGTCAGTCAAAAAAGTAAAAGAGACACTCTTTTTAGAAGAGGGGCATCACAAATAAAAAATTTAATAAAGAGGATTAACGGTGGGAGCAAAAATTAAATGAGAGTAGGTTCTTTACAAGAAAGGGCCAACTGGTTTTTAGTCGGTTTTGTATTCGGGTGTATTTTTATAATTATCTTACTTCTTTACGCAATGGTTAAGGCAGAACAAAAAGCAGATTATTTAGATTCAGTTTCACTTTATTATGTGCACAATCCAAAAATCTAGTTGATCTTTATTCCCCGGAGGAAGTCAGTATAATCCATTTCTTTTTTTCCTTCAGGAATAACTCTTTCTAACACTAACTCGCCATTCTCTAAGTGAGCCGTTTTAACTATAATTCTTTTTTTAACCCCATCTATTTCTTTAAAGAAGTAAGCCCCTGGCCAACTACAATAAGCTCTAATTTTTCTCAAGTTTATCTCTCCCGGGTCTTTCATATCAAGTTCGCCGTCCGCTTTTTCTATTTTTTTTGTAAAAGTAGCTAGATTATGGTTTTGCTCTATTTCTTTTACCTCGCCCATTATCCATGGAGAAATAATATGGGCTAACATTTTACCACCGAGCTCCCCAGCCAATTTTTCTAAGTTATAAAAATATGGTGGCCACTCCACCTCTATTTTTTCTTGGGCTAATATAGGTCCATGATCAATTTCTTCATCCAGTCTCATTATAGTTACTCCCGTCTCATTTTCAGATAAAATTGCACTTTGGATAGGGGATGGACCACGAAGTTTGGGTAGTAGGGATGGGTGGACGTTTAGTGTTTTGAATCTAGGGATATCTAATATATTTTTAGGTATTATTTTCCCATAAGAACAGACAATAAATAAGTCAAAACCACTTGATGAGAATGACCTTATTTCATCTATCATTTCATTTGTTTTAAGTGTTTTTGGTTGGATGTACTTAACCCCTTCTTTTTCTGCCCAAGTTTTTACTTCGGAGGGCGTTAGTGTGAGTTTCCTACCCTTTGGCTTATCTTCAGTTGTTATAACGAGAGATGGTACAAACCCTCCCTTTTTGAGTTCATCTAAAACATTTACTGCAAATTTTGATGTACCAAAATATGCAACAGTGGGTTTATTTTGTTTTTCTTGATTTACCATTCTTTTTGTATTCTTCGGGGAATATTTCTTCTACGTTTTGAGCCTTATCAATAAAAAGCACTCCGTCTAAATGGTCCATCTCGTGTTGAAATATCTGTGCCAAAAGTCCTGTACCACCTCTTTCAAATTTATTTCCATTTTCATCAAATGCTACTACTGTGGCTTTTTTACTACGACTAACTTGGCCGTAGAGGTATCTTACGGACAAACACCCCTCTTCTACCGTTTTTCTTTCTTTAGAAAGCTTTTTAATTGTTGGGTTAATAAAAACGAGATCTTTCGTATCTTTGGTTTTAAAAGCTAAATCTCCCTCAATCTGCTTTGTTGGAAGACTAGTTTTTTTTCTTTTTGTTTCAGCTAGAATATCCTCTACTTTTCTGGAAACCACAAATATTCTAAGTGAGTGGCCAATCTGCGGAGCGGCAATAGCCACGCCGTCCTCCTGGGAGTCTAAAGCTTCCTTCATTTCAGATAAAACTTTTTTTATTTTAATCGATTTTATCTCCTCTACTGCGACAGGTAGGGCTATTTCTCTCAGGATTTCCGCGTCTTTCTGTAAAATCTTAGTTGTCATTTATTCTATTAAAATATCATAAAAGACTGGCTGGGTCTATTCTAACGGAGAATTGTGGCGGTAGATTTCTAATTTTTGCCAGAAGTTCTGCGTTGGGCCAATCATTTTTTGCTAGATACAAAAGTCCATGGACCATATGTTTGTTTTTTATTCCAGGGTTAAAAGAACTAAATATTTGAAGCTCAAGGGGTAGAAAGTTTTCCTTTATACTCTCCATTTCCTTTCTAATTGTATTTTTTTCACCAGTAAGTGTCAGTTTTACATAGGTATTAAATGGTGGGTAACCAAGAGATTTTCTCTCTTCAATTTCATCTCGATAAAAATCCACCAAATTACCACGAAGAGCATACTCAAATATTTTTGTATTTTGCTGTCTAGTTTGTACAAGAAACTCTTTCGTGCTTATTGACCTCATCTCAAGTAGAATGTGAAAAATTTTTTCTGTGATTTGGAAGTCTGGTATAGAGAAGTATGAGTCTAGAGAAATCACCGCTGAGTTTTCTACTTTTTGATTTAAATATGAAAGAGTCATTTCTGTTCCTATCATCATGCACCCGGGCGTGTTGTAAAAAACATCTCGGGCTTTCTCCGCTTTTTTATGAGTGGTTATGTGATCCTTATCAAATATAATAATTTTTGCTTTTGGAAATAAGTTTTCAATCTCTTCGTATACTTTTTCTACCCCTATACCAAGCGGGTTTAATCTCCATCCACCGCAGTGACTACACAGAACCTTACTATCCGATCTTTCACCGCAGTGATTACAAACAAAAAGGTTTTTACTTTTTCCCTCTAAATCTTTTTTTCCGTATAGAACCATTGGCATATTACAATTTTTGCAAGAAACTATTGTTCCACAGTCGCTACAAACTGTGGTAGGGTGAAGTCCTTTTCTGCCACAAAATAAAAAAAGATGCTCATTATTTTCTATAGTTTTTTCTATAACTTTTTTTACTTTGTCGCTTAATACCGCAAACTCCTTTTTCTTCATGTCTTGAGGTATTTTCATGTCTATAATTTCAGAATTAGCGCCCACGAGAGATCTAAATTTTAAAGGGGAGAGACTTCCATATTTACCCCTTTTTTCTTCCCACAAAGTTTCTACTCTAAGCAGTATATCTCCCAAAACAAGTCTAATTTTCATCTCTTTTGCGAGAGTCTCTACAACATTACGAATATCAAGAAATGGTCTCGTTTGCATTTTGTAACTTCTGGAACTTTCTTTTTCTAAAATAATGGTTCCTAAGTCTGCTCTTGGTATTGATAAAAAGGATCCAGTACTGACAATAAGCACTGGGTGTGTTTCTGTGCTAATCTTCTGCCAAATATCAACGGTTTCTTTTTTTGATAGCCCAGAATGAAGAACAAACGTGTATTTTTCAATACCTTTTTCAAGTATTGCTCTGCTGTTTAATAAATTTTCTATTGTTGGTATACAGAAAAAAACAGAATGATTTCTGGCGAATTCTTCTCGAACCAAACTCTTATATGTTGCAAATCTTTCCTCGCTGTCAGATTGAATGAGTAAGATTTCATGAAAAGTGTCGCTTGGTTTCTTGCCAATACTAAATGCAAGTTTGTTATTTTCTTCTAGTATTATTTTAGGAATAAGTGAAAAGAGAGTTGCTCCGACACTCCCAGCATTATAGTCAGCAACTTTTTTTACTGCTCTTACGAAACTTGGGGACAGAAAGGATTTAGATTGAACCTCCTCAATTTTTTTCATACCATAAGACAGAGATTTTATTTCGGACTTCATTTCTTCTGCTGTCTTTTTTTCCAAAACTAAACCGTAAGCAGTTTTGTTTCTGAGTGGCATTTTTACCATAGAACCAACCTCCACTTCATTTTTTGTAAAGTAGGTCAGGGTGTCTTTCGGTATGCCCTTGCTTATTGGAATTACTGTTAGAACCTGCATGGCTCACATTATAGCAGAACGCAGAAATGGGAAGTTTTACATGATTACCTGCATTAAGGTCTCTGAATCAAGTATATAAATATAGTCAGGATTATCCTTGGTAAAACGAGGGTTTTGGCCCTTATAAATAGGCATAAAATTCTGAGAGCCATCCTTATCTATTTCTACGACGTAAACTCCATTTCCAGCAGAGAATACTACAGCATCAGCTCCATCTTTATAAAATTCTAAGTTTTTAACGTCTTCAATTGGTTTTAGTACGTCTATTACTTTTTCTCCAACCTGTACCATTATGGTGTTGTTCTTCAGCCAGAGTTTCATAGATCCATCTTTACTATTTTTCGGTTTTTCTTTTATTGGAGGTAAATTATTATTTATTTCTGATTTGATTTTATAATATTCCGGATCATTTTTAGTTACGATGTTTCCAGATGGATTTTGAGAAACAAAAATTGGAGATAGATTTACTTCACCACTGCTTTCTACAACAAAATCTTTTTTCCATGGATAATAACCCTCATCAGAAATTATTACGCTATGTTTTTTGGGAGACAGGGATATGGTTAATGTTTGATTTTCTTCTTTTGTTATTATTTTTTTTGATTCGTCTATAAATATTAGAGTTTCGGAATGGGGAATAATCATCGTAAGTTGTCCAACTTTTCCGACTTTGAAGCCGTTTACTACTCTATATCCTGAAAAAAATAGAATTATAACAAGAAGTAAAACTGACAGAAAAATTCCCACCCAAAGTTTTGTTTTGTTTACTTTTTTCTCTTCTTTCATAAATTTAAAATTATCTTATCATACTTCTGTTTTTATGGTACATTCTACACATGGCATTTTTCTCAAAAAAGATAGGAATAGACCTTGGAACCGCCAATACTCTAGTTTTTGTGCCTGGTAGGGGTATTGTCTTGAACGAACCATCAGTTGTGGCTGTCTCTGAGGAAGATAACAAGATAGTGGCAATAGGTATAGAGGCCAAGGAGATGATAGGGCGAACTCCCGACAATATTATCGCTTATAGACCAATGAAAGACGGGGTTATTGCTGACTACAGAGTTACGGAGGCAATGCTTAGGTACTATATAGACAAAGCGCTTGGGAAATGGAGTTTTATTAAGCCAGAGGTTTTAGTTTCTGTTCCGGCAGGGGTTACTTCTACAGAAAGACGTGCGGTGATAGAGGCGGCGATAAGAGCAGGAGCAAAAAATGCTTATGTTATCAAAGAGCCGATTTTGGCAGCAATTGGCGCGGGGATTCCTATTCACGAGCCTCTGGGGCATATGATAGTAGATATTGGTGGAGGAACGACAGATGTTGCGGTGATTTCTCTTGGTGGTATTGTGGCTTCTACTTCCGTTAAATGTGCTGGAAACAAAATAGATCATGCAATAACAGATTACATAAAGAAAACTTTTAATCTTGGAATTGGAGACAAAACTGCAGAAGATATAAAAATAAAAATTGGCTCCGCTATTCCTCTCGATGAAGAATTAGTAATAACAATAAAAGGTAGAGATTTCATTACAGGACTTCCGCGAAGTGTAGAAATAAAAACGAATGAAATTGTTAAAGCTATCAGTAAGGACTTGCGAGAAATGATAAAAGCTATAAAAGATGTACTTCAAGAAACTCCTCCAGAACTATCGTCGGATATTATTGATCAAGGAATTATTATGACAGGGGGCACGAGTCAGCTTCGTAATTTTCCAGAACTTGTTTTCAGAAGAACAGGTGTGAAGGCAGTGATGGCAAAGGATCCATTATATTGTGTTGTGAAGGGAACCGGTATTGCACTAGAGCACCTCGATAACTACAAAAAGTCTGTGATCTCGAAACGATAGACTTCCAAATTTGGCGAACTCCTCGTTCCCAAATTAAAATTTTCGTCACCTTAGCACTAACTAAGGCTCCTCACATTTTTAATTTCTCACGTCGGATTTCACTCAAATTTGGAAGTCTTGGTTTAGAGTGGTAGTTGACAAATTACTTTTTTAGTATATGGTGATTATTGGAGCAGTCCTCACACAGAAACAAGAGGGCTAGGCGATCTAAAGAAGCTCGTGGCGTGATCAGGAATCGCTTCAGACTTGCGCTGTTCCATGAGCGTAGTCAACTCATGGTCCGACCCGACTGGCCTCCACTACCGCAGTGGAGGCCTCTTCGTTTCTGTTATAATAAAAAAATGAGTCATATTTTAGAACTGTATAAAAATTCTGATAGTTTGCACCATGCCTACTATTTTGTTGAACATAAGGTGGAGGAAGCGGTTCATAAACTAAAAGAATTTTTGGAAAAAAAGTTTAGTATTAAAACAACTGGCAACCCAGATTTTTTTCATAGAAAATATGAAAATTTTACAATTGATGATGCTCGGGGGATTACACAAGGCGAAAGTCGAAAAGATTTTTCTGGTGGCAGGAAGATTTTTATAATTGAAGCAAATTTTATAACAGAGGAAGCGCAGAATGCGTTACTAAAAGTTTTTGAAGAACCAACAGCTGGTACACATTTTTTCATCATCTCCCCACAAGATATTTTACTTCCTACACTTCGTTCTCGTATGCAAGTTTTTGTAAGTGAAACTCTAAATTCTGTTTCAAAAACATTTCTAGATATGAATTTGAAAGAGAGACTTGAAGCAGTTAAAGAAATTACAGAAGGAATTAAGGACGAAGAGATGACAAAACAAGATGCTATAAGTTTATTAAATCAAATAGAAAAAGAATTGTATGAAAAAGGTGTGGAAAAATTTTCTGCAGAGCTTAAGGCTTGTGAATCCGCAAGAGATTCACTTTATGATAGGGGTGCTCCAATTAAAATAATTCTAGAGAACTTAGTGCTAAGCATTTAATTTTCTGTTATTTTTGGTATACTTCTCTTGTCATGGCATATAATTTTGGACAATTTAAAGAATCAATAAAAGGAGTAGAGGAATGGCTTAAAAAGGAGCTTTCGACTATTCGTACAGGAAGAGCAAATCTTTCTATTTTGGACAGCGTCAAAGTTGAAGCCTACGGGTCATTTATGCTGATTAATCAAGTCGCCAATCTTTCTATGGAAGATGCTAGGACTGTCCGGATTGCACCATGGGATGCCTCTGTAACTAAGGATATTGAGAAGGCTATTATTGCTGGGGATTTGGGTCTGTCTGTAACAGTTGATGACAAGGGTCTTCGGGTCATTTTCCCAGAACTGACAGGGGAGAGAAGAGTAGCACTCGTAAAACTTACAAAACAAAAACTTGAAGATGCAAAAGTGTCTTTGCGTGGAGAGCGCGAAAGGGTTATAAAGGATATAGACAGCAAAGAAAAAGAGGGAGAAATTTCGGAAGATGAAAAATTTAGACTAAAAACTGAACTCCAAAAGATGTTGGACGAATGCACAAGAAATCTTGAAAGTCTATTTGAAAAGAAAGAGAAGGAGATTTCGGAATAATATTTATGTCTATAATAATTTTTTTAGCTATATTGGCAATACTTATATTTGTCCATGAATTAGGGCATTTTCTTGTTGCTAAAAAGTCGGGAATAAGGGTGGATGAATTTGGTATAGGTTTCCCGCCAAAGATATTTTCAAAACAATGGGGTTCTACTCTCTACACACTCAATGCCATTCCTTTTGGGGGGTTTGTAAAAATTTTTGGTGAAGATGCACATTCAGAAATTATTTCTGATGAGGACAAAAAAAATAGTTTTGTATTTAAACCTAAATGGGTGCAAGCTTTAGTTTTAGTTGCTGGAGTTACTTTTAATGTTATTTTTGCTTGGCTTGTTATTTCTCTTGGATTTTTCCTTGGCACCACAACAGCACTACCTCATAACACCATGGGAGAGTTTAATGATGCTAGGCTCATAATCACAGAAGTTCTTCCAGATTCTCCTGCAAGCAAGGCCGGTCTCGTACCAGGGGATATTGTTGTAAAAATTTCAGATGGAATAGAAACAATATCGAAAGAGCTTTATCCAGAAACCGTTCAAAAGTTTATTTCTGAAAGTAGTGCAAGGGATTTGAGAATTACTGTAGAGGATGGAAAAAATTCACAAAGAGAAATCACTCTTACTCCTACAATCGAGTTAATTCCAGGAAAAAATGTTATAGGTATTTCTATGGAGTGGATTGGGACACTGAAACTTTCTCTGTTAAGTTCGCTTACGGAAGGAGCAAGGAGTACTTGGTATTTACTCAAGGCAACAACAGAGGGACTTTCTAAATTTTTATGGGATACGATTACTTTTAAATCAGATTTTTCTCAAGTTACAGGTCCTGTCGGTATTGCAAGGGTTGTAAAGGAGGCAAACGAACTTGGATTTAGGTATTTACTAAACATTACGGCTATTATTTCTGTAAATCTCGCCGTAATAAACCTTATTCCTTTCCCTGCACTAGACGGAGGTAGACTGCTTTTTGTTTTTATTGAAGCTGTGATTCGAAGACCAATAAATGCAAATGTAGTTAAGTGGTCTAACCTTATTGGCTTTGCCTTTTTAATGCTACTTATGATAGCCGTAACTTCCCATGACGTTTTAAAACTGTTCTAGACTTTCTATAAGACTTGTGCTATAAATATGTGTGGAGGCGAGAGGAGTGGATTCTGGTCCAGCCCACGTAGAATTTGGCCGTCCGTCTGGAACCACGAACGGTGCATGATCCGTGGGTAGGGGGTCCGTCTAGCAGACTCCGGATGCCCCGCTCCTCCCCAGAAGAAGCCCTCTCGCTTCCGTTCTTGTTATACTTTCAGAGACCTCCCCACACCTGGTCTGATTTGGCCGCTACTCTTACGAGGGCGGCCCTTCTTTTTGCCCAAAATATTTTTTTAATGTAGTATTGTCTTATGCGACAGTCACAACTTTTTACAAAAACAAGAAAGGAGGCTCCTACAGATGAGACTTCAAAAAATGCAGAATTTCTTATTCGCGCGGGGTATGTTCATAAGGAATTGGCTGGAGTTTATTCCTATTTACCACTTGGGCTAAGAACTTTAAATAATATTGTAAAAATTATTAGGGAAGAGATGAATGCTATTGGAGGGCAGGAGTTACTCATGTCTGCTCTACAAGACAAGGAGCTATGGTCACGAACAGACAGATGGGATGATGCAAAAGTTGATAATTGGTTTAAAACAGAATTAAAAAGTGGCGGAGAGACCGGACTTGGTATTACTCATGAAGAACCTTTAACGAGAATAATGAGCGAACAAGTTTCTTCATACAGAGATTTACCAATTCTTGCTTATCAATTTCAAAATAAATTTAGAAATGAACTTCGGGCAAAGTCAGGGATAATGCGAGGTAAAGAGTTTATGATGAAAGACATGTATTCTTTTTCAAGAGACAACGATGCGCATTTGAATGATTATAATAAAATTAAGGAAGCGTATATAAGGATTTGGAGTAGACTTGGAATAGGAGACAAAACTCTTGTCACGTTTGCAGACGGCGGAATATTTACTGATTTTTCAGAAGAATTCCAAACGGTAACTGAATCTGGTGAAGATGTGATTTATGTACACGAAGCTAAAAAAATAGCCTTAAATAAAGAGGTTTATAATGATGAAAATCTAAAAAAACTTGGAATTGATAAATCTGAGCTCATTGAAAAAAAGGCAGTAGAAGTTGGTAATATTTTTCATTTAGGCACTCGTTTTTCAGATGCAATAGGACTTAAATACAAAGATGAAGAGGGGAATGAACATCCTGTTGTTATGGGCAGTTATGGAATAGGACCAACGCGTCTAATGGGAACGCTTGTTGAAGTTCTTTCTGATGAAAAAGGAATTATCTGGCCAAAAGAAGTCTCTCCTTTCCAAGTTCACCTGGTCAGATTGGGTAATAGTGAAAAGACAGTAGAGGAAGCAGATAAACTTTATGGAACTCTAACAAAAGCAGGGGTCGAAGTTCTTTATGATGACAGGGATTTGCGACCAGGAGAGAAATTTGCTGACTCTGACTTAATTGGTATACCAGTTCGTTTTGTTGTAAGTGATAAAACAGTTGAACAAGATAAAATTGAAGTTAAATATAGAACAAAGTCTGAATCAGAGATGATGTCAGAAGACGAAGCTTTGAAAATTTTGAAATAATGAGAATTTAAGTCAGGGAACTTACGAATATTTACGAATAAGCATTTGTATTGAGAAGAAGATTAATTCGTAGCCATTCGTAGGTTTTTCGTATAGTATACATTCGTATCTAAAATATAATGATTAAAAACTTTGAACAATTTAAGAGGTACATTTCCAACGATATTGGGATAGATTTGGGTACGGCTAATACCTTAGTTTACCTAAGTGGAAAGGGAATCGTGCTAAATGAGCCCTCTGTGGTGGCTATTAACCAGAAAACTGGTCAAGTGGTGGCTGTAGGAAAGGATGCTAAGCAGATGCTTGGTAGAACGCCACTTCACATTGTGGCAGTGAGGCCACTTGTAGATGGAGTCATTTCCGACTTTGAAGTAACGGAGGAAATGATTACATACCTTTTAAACAAAGCACAAAAAGGTAACACAAAACTTCTTGGTCCAAGAGTTGTTGTGGGAGTTCCATCTGGCATCACAAACGTTGAGATTCGTGCAGTTCGCGATGCTACGAAAAACGCTGGAGCTTCTGAGGTTCACATTGTGGAGGAACCAATGGCTGCCGCGATAGGTATGAGACTTCCTGTGCTGGAACCAACAGGGAATATGATAATAGACATAGGTGGTGGTACGACAGATATCGCGGTTATTTCTCTTGGAGGTATCGTCAGAAGTAAAAACCTAAGAGTTGCTGGAGACAGGTTAAACAACGACATCATTTCTTATATGCGGTCAGAGTTTAAAATTTTGATAGGAGAAAAAACAGCAGAAGAAATAAAAATCTCAATCGGTGCCATACTTCCTGGAGAGGAGCCGTTAGAAGCTTCTGTAAAAGGCAGAGACCTTATTACAGGACTTCCGAGAGAAGTTATAATAACTGACTCGGATATCAGAGAGGCAATATCGCAATCCATCAACACTTTAGTAGATTCTGTAAAAGAAGTACTAGAGACTACTCCACCAGAAGTGCTGTCAGATATTATGCAGAAAGGGGTATTTCTTGCTGGGGGTGGAGCACTTATAAAAGGTTTGGCGGAAATTATTTCTGACTATACGAAAATCCTAGTTCATATCGCTCCTGATCCACTAACTGCAGTCTGTAGAGGAACTGGTGTAATACTCGAAAATATGGAAATGTATAAAGATGTTTTAATAACTAATAAAGATGAGCTTCCTCCTAAAAAGTAAACCAAAAAGAAACTACAATTTTAAAACAGTCGCATGGATTGGTTTCTTTGTTTTGATCTTGGCGACTTCTTTTGTTTTCCCTAGTTTTTTTAGGTCTACTTCCCACCAGGTTATGAGTCCATTTTGGATTTTGAGAGATAAAACAGTAAATTCTTTCAGGTTTGTTACTAGTTTTGTTAGTTTCAAAAGTTCTTTAATAAAAGAAAATGATAGATTGAAGGAAGAACTTGCTGGACTTCGGTTGAATGAAATAGATTACGATATTCTTGTAAAAGAAAATGAGGAGTTAAAGTCAGAGTTTGGCAGAGCAAGTAGTGATGGAGTTATTATTGCTGGTGTTCTTTCCAAACCTCCACAGTCTCCGTATGACACTTTCGTTATTGATGTTGGTTCTAACTCTGCAGTAAGTGTCGGTAACAAAGTTTATATTTCAAATAGGATTATAATAGGGTCCATATCTTCAGTTACAGAAAAAACTGGAGTAGTTAAACTTTTCTCTACTGGAGGAGAGAAGCAAGAAGTTATATCAGATCGTACAGGAGCCTCTTTTGTGATTACTGGAAGTGGGGGTGCGGATTTTGAGCTCGAGGTACCAAAGGATACAGATATAGTTTGGGGGGACTCTTTTCTTTATCCAGGACTTAATAGTGCAGTTTTGAGTACTGTCTACTATATAGACGTTACCTCCCAAAGTTCCTTCAAAATAGTTCATGCTAGAGTTCCTGGGAATGTCTTCCAAGTCAGACGTGTTTTTGTAGAAAACGACCTCTAGAGTTGTGTTATCATGATTTCATGAATATAACTGTATTTAGGTTATTTATGTTCGGCGTTGCCCTTCTTTCCGTGGTGTTTCTGCCGTGGTGGTTGACTCTTGTAATACTCATTTTTTTTACTGCGTATTTTCCGATGTATTTGGAAATCATCTTTTTTGGTTTCCTATTCGATAATCTATACCTAGCCTCTTACAAGTTTCCTTATAAAGCACTTTTATTGGCAGTTTTAATTATCGTTGTAATTTCGGTCTTGAGAAGATATATTAGAAAATAAAATTTATAATCTTGCTAATGTTTTCAAAACTAAAAAATATTTGGAGAAAAAGTACTCGTAAAACTCTGGCTCAGATCGATCCAGACGAGATTTTTCTTGATTCACAAAATTTACCAGATTTTGACACACATCAGTTTGAGGGCAGGATGGAGAAACCTATTTCCTACAGTATTTATAACTTTGTTAATTTTTTTATATTTTTAGTTGGTGCGATTTTTTTATTTAGACTTTGGAACTTACAAATTGTAGAAGGGCAGAATTTTCGTATAAGAAGTGACAACAACAACTTGCACAACACTGTTATCTTTGCCGATAGAGGAGTTATTTTCGACAGAAATAAAACGCCTCTAGTTTGGAACACGATAAACCCAAACGGGCCAGAATTTTCTTTAAGGCAGTATGCCACTTCTACAGGACTTTCTACTACTTTGGGGTATGTGAAGTATCCGTCAAAAGATTCTTCCGGTTTTTACTACCAAGATAAATTTGTTCCAAAAGACGGAATAGAAAAAATATACAACGAAGAGATTTCTGGGAGAGATGGAGTAAGGATGATAGAGACAGATGTTAAAGGAAATATTGTTTCAGAAAGCATTGTTCAATCTCCACATGACGGAAACAATCTAGATCTGTCACTCGATTTAAAACTTCAGAGAAAATTAAACAGTTCAATGCTGGAGATTGCAAACAGAGCTGGGTACAAAGGTGGTGCTGGGATAATAATGGATGTAAATTCTGGAGAGATATTGGCTAGTAGTAATTTCCCAGAGTATGATTCTCAAGTGCTTTCAGATGGTAAAAGCACAGAAAAAATAAACGAATGGGTGGGGAGTAGCAACCACCCTTTTCTTAACCGCGTAGTAGATGGGCTTTATACTCCGGGGTCTATCATGAAAGTTTTTATTGCGATGGGGGTATTGGAGGGGGGAGTTATAAATCCAAATACTCAAATAATGAGTACGGGTTCTATAGTTGTTCCAAATCCTTTCTTTCCAGATAAGCCATCTACTTTTCTGGATTGGAAGGCTCACGGGCTAGTTGATTTAAGGCAGGCGTTAGCCGTTTCTTCAAACGTTTATTTTTATGAAGTTAGTGGCGGGTATAAAGGTCAAAAAGGAATAGGAATAGAGAATATTGAAAAATACGCAAGACTTTTTGGTTTTGGCACAACTACTGGTGTAAACTTTCCTGGAGAAAATACAGGAACTATTCCAAGTCCAGAATGGAAACTTAAAACTTTTAACGGTGAAGCTTGGAGAGTGGGAGATACTTATAACACAGCTATTGGTCAGTATGGTTTTCAGGTCTCTCCAATACAAGTTGTAAGGGCTGTTGGAGGTATTGCAACAGACGGAACACTTGTTACTCCTACCTTTATAAAAATAGAAAATGTAAATAATATTAAAAAAAGAAAAGTAGAGCAGGATATTGATTTAGGGAATTACATGATAGTAAAAGAGGGAATGAGAATGTGTGTCACATCTGGAACCTGTCAGGCAATAAACTTTCCTTTTGTAGAAGTAGCTTCTAAAACAGGGACTGCTCAGATTGGAGTGGCTAAAGATGAGGTTAATTCTTGGGTTGTGGGTTTCTGGCCTTACAAAAATCCAAAGTACGCTTTTGCTGTTGTGATGGAAAGAGGTCCGAAAAGGAATCAATTTGGAGCGACGTTGGTCATGCAAGAGTTTTTTAACTGGCTTAGCATTTATGCGCCTGAATATTTAAAGTAAACTTTCAAATCTATTGACCGAGAGATGATTTTTTGCTACACTTTCGGCACTTATTTTAATATTAAACTTAAAGGAATGAAAAACGAGGAATATCTGACCAAAGAGAAATTCGATGAATTTACAAAAGAGCTTGCTGTATTAAAGGGCACAAGAAGAAAGGAAATAGCAGAATCACTAGAATACGCAAAGTCACTCGGAGACCTGTCTGAAAATGCTGAATACCACGAAGCTAGAGAAGCTCAAGGCACAATTGAAGATAGAATATCAAAATTGGAAGAACTTTTAAAAACTGCTAATATAGTTTCTTCAAACACAGGAGACTCTGTTGGTGTTGGCTCATCTGTAACAGTAGAAAAAGACGGTAAGAAGTTTGTATATAGTATTGTTGGGTCAGAAGAGTCAGATGTAGTAGCAAACAAAATTTCTATGAAATCTCCTTTTGGTCAGTCTATTTTGGGAAAAAGGAAAGGCGAAACTTTTACTTTCAAAGCTCCAAGTGGAGAACTTTCCTACAAAATTACAGATATAAAATAGAACTTCCAAATCTGGCGAACTCCTTAGTTTCTTTTTATTCTTTTAGTGGTAAAATAGAAAAATGGCTTCACTTGATGAAATACGAGCTGGGAGACTCGCTAAACTCCAAATATTAAAGGATAAAGGAGTAAATCCTTATCCAGCACAGGTCCCAAGAGATTTTTCTATTAGTTTTCTAAAAACAAATTTTGATGCTCAGGTAGAAAGTGGCGAAGATATTTCTGTCTCGGGAAGAGTTATGGCATTGCGGGGTCAGGGCGCGATACTTTTTGCTGTACTTTTTGATGGCACAGAAAAAGTACAGGCGATAATAAAAAAAGATACACTAAGTGAAGAGGTTTTTTCTCTTTTTGTAGATACTGTAGACATTGGAGATTTTATTTCTGTTACCGGAAAAGCAATGCTTTCTAAAACAGGTGAACAAAGTATTGATACAAAAGTTTGGACAATGGGGGCGAAGTCCCTTCTTCCGCTTCCAGAAAAGTGGCATGGTCTTCAAGATATTGATGAGAGATACCGAAAGCGATATTTGGATTTTCTAATGAATCCAGAACTACGTGACCTTTTGGTGAAAAAAGCAAAGTTTTGGGATGCCACAAGAACGTTTTTAAAACAAAATGATTTTCTGGAAGTTGAAACCCCAACACTTGAAACTACAACGGGTGGAGCAGAAGCAAATCCATTTAAAACACATCATGATGATTATGATATAGATGTTTTTCTTCGTATCTCAGTGGGAGAGTTGTGGCAAAAGAGACTTATGGCAGGTGGGTTTCCAAGAACTTTTGAAATAGGACGGGTATATCGAAACGAGGGCTCAAGTCCAGACCACACACAAGAATTTACAAATATGGAGTTTTACGCTTCTTTCATGACTTATGACGAGGGAATAAATTTTACAGAAGAGCTTATAAAATACATAGCAAATGAAACTTTTGGCACAATGGACTTCCATACTCGAGGACATTCTTTCTCTCTTGATGGAAAGTGGGAAAGAAAATCATACTTTGATATTGTAAAAGAAAAAACTGGAGTAGATATTATTACCGCTACAAGTAAAGAAATGGAAGAAAAATTGAACGAGTTAGATGTTAAATATGACGGTGATAACAAAGAAAGACTTACTGATACACTTTGGAAATATTGCAGAAAACAAATTTCTGGTCCTCTCTGGATTACAAATGTTCCCAAAATTGTATCCCCGTTAGCAAAAGCAGATCCAGAAAATCCAGATTTAACTCTTCGAGTTCAACTTTTAATAGCTGGTGCCGAAGTCACGAATGGCTTTGCAGAACTAAATGACCCAATAGACCAGAAAGAAAGATTTGATGCACAAAAGAAACTTATAGAGGGAGGTGACAAAGAAGCTATGATGTCAGATGATGAGTTTGTAGAAATGCTAGAACATGGCATGCCACCTACTTTTGGTTTTGGTATGGGTGGGGATAGACTATTTTCGTTTTTTGCTGATAAACCTCTGCGCGAACTACAGGCTTTTCCACTTATGAGACCGAAAGTTGATTAAAATCTTTTTCTCACTAAAACCTTTTCAGAGACATAAATTTTTCCAGCGAAAAATTTATTCTAGTCCTCGGTCTTGATTTGTCAAGAACGGGTCTCCTTACAGGAGCAGTACACTTTTCGCTAAAGCTCAAAGTCTTGCAAAGTGATAACACCACTTCTCACCTTGACGAAACCAGCTCAAGACCTGTGGATGCTCTGAAAAAGTTTTTGTTCAACAAGATTTTAATCCTTCCACTTTTTACCTTTTTGTGATACAAACAGTTTGGGTGCGGGACTGGTTATTAGCTGGAAGGCAGCGGGAAAAGGATCCACCCCAGCCTTACTAACGAGTGACAAACAGGTCACAATCACCACTCCTAATAGTGGAGTACACAATACACTGGCCGGACCCAGTCCTGCACCCTGCACAAGGTCGAGTTTCTCGGCCCTTTTTTGTACACAAAAAAGATTTGCATCTGAGTAAAAATCTCCAAGCCCATTTACTTTAATTTAATATTTTATTACGATTAATTTACGGGGTCATGCTTTAGTGTACTGCGACAGGCAGCGTAGGGTCCTCTGTGGGTAAGGGAACAGTTCGGAGGAGCTGTATACCTAGAAAGCAAAAACTACAAGACTCTCGTGCCGACAAGCTCAAACACAAATGACCCCGTCATTTCAGCCGGTCTCTTTTGGCCGGCTTTCTCTTTACAAGAACCTAGAAACAGGTTCTTTTGTATTATCCACCACTTATCCACCTTTTTGTGGGAGTTTGTGTTTGCTGGTGGGAGAGAGTGGTATATAATATAAAACAAGTGGGAAGAAGTGGGACTAATAATTTTTTATAAAAATGCTCATCGGAGAATATACACATTCAATAGATGATAAGAACCGTCTCTCTCTTCCTGCAAAATTTCGTAGTGAGCTTGGAAAAAAAATAGTTGTCACCCAAGGTTTAGACAACTGTCTCTGGATTTTTAAATTTCCAGAGTGGAAAAAAATAGAAGAAAAATTAAATCAATCTTCTATCGGTCAAGCTGACAATCGAAGTTTCAACCGACTTATGTTTTCTAGTGCAGTAGAAGCAGAAGTCGACTCAATCGGTAGAATTCTAGTTCCAGAGTTTTTACGAGACAGAGCTAACCTAAAAAACAAAGTTGTTGTAATAGGTGTCTCGAGTCGAGTTGAAATTTGGAATGAGAAGGCTTGGACTGAGTATAAGAAGGTGGTTGAGAAACAGGCCGATACTTTAGCGGAAAAGTTAGGCCAGGTTGGAGTGCTGTAGATACGAATATGAAAACAATACAAATTAACGAATGTATGCGAATTGAAAAAAATATGCATCTCATTCGTAATCATTCGTATGTTTCTTAGATTTTTATTCGTATGGCCCATAAGACTGTTCTTTTACAAGAAGCTATAGATGGTTTGGAAATCAAAAATGGAGACATTTTTGTTGATGGAACGCTTGGAGGTGGTGGACATTTTGAGGAAGTTGCAAAAAGGTTTGGCGATGCCGTTGTCATGATCGGCATTGACCTTGATCCTTCCGCAATTATTAGAACAAAAGAAAGGACTCTTTCTTACAATCTCAAAACCCACTACGTACAAGACAGTTTCCGCAATCTTGGTTCCGTTTTAGACACATTAAAGATTCCAAGGGTAGATAAAATTTTGTTAGACATTGGTTTGTCTAGTAATCAGTTTGAAGAATCCGGCAGGGGATTCTCCTTTCAAAAAGATGAGCCACTCCAAATGACTTTCAAAAAAGATCTGACCGAAGAAGATTTAACTGCTCGTGAAATAGTAAACACTTGGGATTTGGAAAACATTAGCACGATTTTGAAAGGTTACGGTGAGGAGCAGTTTGCTTGGAAGATAGCCAAAGCCATTGTCGCCAGAAGAGAAGAGAAACCGATAGAGACAACTTTTGAACTGGTGGAAATAATAAAACTGGCTACTCCAAAGTGGTATCACGCTCGTAGAATTCATCCAGCCACAAAAACTTTTCAAGCTCTTCGGATAACAGTAAACGATGAGATAGAGAGTTTGAAAGAGGGAATAAGGGTGGGATTTGAAAGGTTGAACAGAGGTGGTCGAATTGCGGTCATTTCATTTCACAGCATAGAGGACAGAGCAGTTAAACAATTTTTTAAAGGACTTACTACCAAAGGCGAAGCAACTCTAGTAAACAAAAAACCAATAATTCCCAATGACGAAGAAGTGGCGGAAAACCCAAGGAGCAGGAGTGCGAAGCTAAGAATAATAGAAAAACTATAAATTAATAAAGGAAATGGTTGAAAGAATATTATATTTAAATAGAGAAAAAGCAATATTTTGGTCACTACTGTCTATTTTGTTAGTTGCGGTTGGTTTTTATATGTATTTTATCAATACGACCGTAAGAAACGTAGTTGCTAGCCAAGATTTAGAGGCTAAAATTGCTCAACTGAATTTGTCTATTAGTAGCAAAGAATTTCAATATATAAACAACAGAAACGCAGTGACTTTGAATTTAGCATACTCTATGGGTTTCAAAGATGTTCTAGCAAAAACATATATTAATGAGAAATCCACAAAAGAAGTTTCATTTCTGTCTAATTAGTAAGAACACTCTGTTATAATGCAAAAATGACTTTGCAGAAACATAATCCTCTCTTCAGAATTCGTTTTTTGTCTGTGTGTATTTTTCTTTTCGCACTTGTTCTCATAGGTCGGCTATATTTTTTGCAAATAATAGAAAGTGACAAGTACCTAAACAAAGCCGATCGGCAGTACCAGTCCACCTCAAAGAATGTTTTTGATAGAGGGACAATCTTTTTTCAAAACAAAGATGCTAGTTTGGTTTCCGCTGCTACCTTACGCTCAGGGTTTATTATCGCTGTTAATCCAGAGGTGTTAAAGGATTCCGAAGCTGTTTACCTAAAGGTAAACGAGATAATGCCTACTTCTCATGATGAGTTTATAGCAAAGGCTACAAAAATAGGCGACCCATACGAAGAAATAGCTACTCATGTAGACGGCGAGATCGGTAAAAAAATAAGTGACTTAAAAATTCCCGGACTTCAAGCGTATAAGGAGAGATGGAGGTTTTACCCCGGGGGAAACACGGCTTCTCACGTGGTGGGACTCCTTGGGTTCAAAGGAGACGAATACGCAGGTAGATATGGTTTGGAGAGGCAATATGAGAAGATATTACAGCGTAACGACGGTGCTTATGTAAATTTCTTTGCACAGATTTTTTCAGACATAAAATCTGTAACCAAAGGGGATGAAAGTCTTGAGGCGGATATCATAACAACTATAGAACCCACAGTTCAGTCACACTTGCAAGGAGTATTAGAAGAAACTAATAAAAAGTGGAGTTCAGATGGTACGGGGGCGATAGTGATGAACCCAATGACGGGGGAAATATATGCCATGGAGTTTTATCCATCTTTTGACCCAAATAATTCTGGTGAGGAAAAAAATGCAAGCATTTTCTCAAACCCAATAGTAGAGAATATTTACGAGATGGGTTCCGTAATAAAAACTTTAACAATGGCATCTGGTATTGATGCTGGGGTAGTTACTGCAAATACCACCTACTATGATAGAGGGTATTTAATGATAAACAACAAGAGAGTTGGAAACTTTGATGACAAAGAAAGAGGTATTGTAAGTATGCAGGACGTTCTGTCGCAATCACTCAACGTGGGGGCAGCCTTTGTTGAGCAGAAACTTGGTAACGCCCGATTTTCAGAGTATATGTATAACTTTGGTTTAGGAAATAAAACAGGTATAGAATTACCGAACGAGGCGAAAAATTTGGTAACAAGTTTAGACAGTAAAATAGATATTGACCTAGCTTCGGCATCTTTCGGACAAAGTATTGCCCTTACTCCAATATCTACAATTTCTGCTATTTCTGTTATTGCGAATGGCGGAACTACGGTAAAACCTCATTTGGTAAAAAGTGTGAAATACAAAGTCGGTCTTTCGAAAGATACAGAAATTGGCTTAGGACAGAGAGTGATAAAAAGAGAAACTAGTGAGGAGGTTAGTCGAATGATGGTTTATAGTATGGATAATGTTCTTGCCAATGGAACTCTCAAACTTCCTAGACATAGTGTGGCAGTAAAAACAGGAACAGCTCAGATAGCTAAGCCGGGAGGTGGTGGGTATTATGAGGACAGAATACTTCACTCGTTCGTAGGATTTTTCCCGGCCTATAATCCAAAGTTTATTATTTTTATGTATTCGGTTAATCCAAAGGGTGCGAGGTTTGGTTCGGAGACGTTGACCGGACCATTTGTGGAGATGGTTAAGTTTTTGATCAACTACTACGAAGTCCCCCCTGATCGGTAGTTCTGGTCTTTTTACTCAATCTCATCGTCTAAAATTTCAAAATATTCATCACCTTACTACTTGTAAGTCTCTTCATATTTTAAAATTTTATACGCGACCTCGAGCAAAAATCCTCAGAACTATTTTCCTCGTCCGCCTCGAACTTCATCTAAATTTAAGCTTATCTGGGTTCACGTCGGATTTCATCCAGATTGTGAAAGTTTATAAAAAGCGATATCGCTGTTATGTTATACACAACAGCGATAAGGGAGAGGGTCTCTATTTGGTGCTTCGAATGAGGATAGCACCGTTGATTCTATCGACATTCGTCACGATTGATCTCCAAGATTTGTCAACGTTTTCGACCCATCCACGAGATAGCGCGTCGAAATGTCCCCTTCTCAAGACATGCCCCTCCAAGAGGTCTAAGTCACGTCTCATTCGTCGGAGTGATTCGGTGATTTCTTCAGTCAACTCTCCAGTGACTTCTACTGTATTCGTGGCCAAGGGTTCTCTAACTTGTCTCGACATGGGTAAAGTCTCCTCTGATAGGAAGATTATCAATTATAATTATTAGTTGCAAGGTTTTGATTAAAAGTGATTTTTATTGTATTCTAATTTCTATTGGCCTCATCGTCTAGCGGCTAGGACGAAGCCTTCTCAAGGCTTAAACCGGAGTTCGATTCTCCGTGAGGTCACCACTCGGGATAAGTGATCGATTTGCGATCACTGAAACCGGAAAATATGGCTCAACAACAACGTCATTTCCGGAGACGGACCGGTTCGAGCTTAACGAAATAACCATTTCGCGTTTTCCTGCTGCGTTTGCCAAACGGTAGCCTTGTTGAGCCACGGATGCCAGTTCGAGCGTGTTCACGATGAACTGCTTCAAGTCGTGTGAATCCGGTTCTTGTTGACGTGACGAGTCTTCGATCAGTCGCTCTTCCTCAAGCAGCTTACTCTTTCGCGTGTCGAAGTTCTCCTTGTCAAGTGCGCCATCCAAGAACGCATCGATCAATCTAGTCTGACGCTGCTTTACAGCAGCGAGGTGCATCCGAATCTGAGCAGCCCTGTCGACTGTGTTGTCGACTTCCTGTGCCAACACGTAGTCCAGGTGCTGAGCAAGTCGCTGCTTCCATTCATCGTTCGTGGCGAAGTGCGGCCAAGTTGCGAATATGGCTTGCTCCAGGATGTCTTCCCTGAATGATCGGGTTGGGCAGTCCCTTGTATGACAACGGTAGGCAGCTCGCACGAGCGGACCGCGAATGGGATCGACGGTCTTGGTCAGACCGTGGTTCTGTCGAAGAAGTTCGGGCCACGTGAGGGAACCCGGGGAACAGTCGAAGGAATCGAGCGTCCTTACGAGCGCGGTAGAACAACGGACATCTTTGATGTCATTCTCAGTCGGGAAAGCTGGACTACGAGTCTGAAATTCGAGGGCCTCAGGTAAACCTCGATGGGCAAATAGAGCCGGGCGTCAGGTGACGCTCGGCTTCTGCTTTATATGAAAATTGTGCTATATTTTTAATCATGAGTCCCGCTAGAAATAGCGGAGATTAGTATTACCAAAATCAAGCAAGTATTATAATTTAATAAGGAGTTATAAACATATAAATAATCTCCTATTTCTCACGGGATGCAAACACTTAAATCATTTAAATACGCAGTTAGGGGACTTACTACGACCTGGAGGGAAGAGTTTAATTTTCGTATAGAAGTTTTGGTTGGTTTGGTTGTATTTTTCTGTATGTTTTATTTTGACTTTTCATACATTGAGTCAGCTTTGTGTGTTGTTGCAGTAGCACTTGTCCTTGTATCTGAGGTTATTAACACAATCGTGGAGGATTTTTGTGACAAAGTGGAACCAAATCAAGACAAAATAATAGAAAAAATAAAAGACATGTCTGCTAGTTTTGTTTTACTTTCAACTCTAGCATCTGTCACTATTGGGATTTTTGTTTTACTTAATCACTTTAACTAAATATGCAGAAGGGGAAAAATAATGATATAGAAAAGGCCTTATTTCATTTAAAAAAAGACAAAGATTTTGCAAAACTAATAAAAGAATTTCCTGTTCCAGTTTTACGACAGAGTAAAAAATATTTTTCTGCGTTGGTGCGGTCTATTATTTATCAACAACTTTCTGGAAAATCAGCACAGTCGATAGAGAGAAAGTTTTTGAGTCTTTTCCCAAGAAAAATAGTCAAAGAAAGTTTAGTTTTGGCATTGAAAGATGAGGATTTTAAAAAATCTGGAATATCTCCACAAAAAATGAAGTATCTTAGGGATTTGGCACTAAAATTCACAGATGGAACAGTCAATCCAAAAGGCTTTCACAAAATGACGGACGTTGACATAACAAACCACCTGGTGTCCGTGAAAGGTGTTGGTGTCTGGACTACACATATGTTTCTAATGTTTACGTTAAATAGGTTAGACGTTTTGCCTACAGGGGACTTGGGTATACAAAAAGGTTTCAAAATAGTTTACAAAATGAAAAAATTACCAGACGAAAAGAAAATGACCAAACTAGCGGAGGCGTGGAAACCGTTTAGAACGATTGCTTGTATGTATTTGTGGAAAGTGGCAGACAGACATAAATAAATTTTGTATAATATGTAGATGGAAAATCCAAGTCTACCTCGCTTTGCTAGTCCAGAAGCAGAAATAGCATATCTTAGAGAGCAAATATCAAACAAAGAAAGAAATCTCAGAGAAAGTAAAACAGATTTTAAGATTGATGATGTTGTAAAAGAAGAAATAGCCAAATATAACAGTGCTCTTTCCAAAGATGTATTAGTCGAGACTCTGGCTTTGTCAAAAGTCGGCATAGATTCCCTTGTTCTTAACTTAGAGCCTGAAACTCATGATAATAAAGTAGAGGAACTTTTAAATGTTTTAAACATAAAGGGTATCAAAAATGCTATGTCGGTTTTGGCAGAGCTAAAAGACCCACATTTAGAAGACGATTTTCATAGATTTCTTGTTCAGTATTTAAAACATGGCCACGAAGTGAAGGGTGTCAATATTTCTGGAGAGGAATTCAGAGGGCTCGGTATGACGTTATACGAAGTTGTACTACCAGAAGACAATAGCTCTAAAGAATCACAGACAAAACCTCTAAAAGAGCTTATATCTAGTATGGAGCAGTTTCTGTCAGGAATGCTTTCTGTTGTAAGCAAGGACGGGTCAAAAGATTATGATAAAAATTATATTGTTTTAGAAATCGCCAACGCCAATGGTAGCGACCAGTTTGTTTTCTATGTAGCTGTTCCCAATGCTCACAAAGCTCTTTTTGAAAAACAAATCATTTCTGTTTTTCACAATGCAATACTGACAGAGGCTACTTCTGACTACAATATTTTTAATACAGACGGCGTTTCTTTGGGCTCAGTCTTAGAGTCTACTGTTAATCCAATATACCAGTTTAAAACATATGAAAGTTTTGACCATGACCCAATGAATGTCATACTTAATTCTTTTTCAAAAATTGATAAGGATGGCGAAGGGGCGGGGATTCAAATAGTTTTTGCACCAAGAGGTGATTATTTTCTTAAAAATTATAAATACGCAATAGAGCAGATTGAAAAAGGTGAAAAAACAAAAGACGCTATTTATCTCCCCGAAACTATTACTGGTGGCATTGGTAAAACTCTAAAATCTTTGTTTAAATCTACCCCAAAGGAAAGTGATGAGAAAAAACCAATAGACACAGAGGCGATAGAGAGAATAAAGCAAAAAATGGGAAGTACCATAGTTGCTACCAACATCCGCCTTATCGCTTCTGCAAAAAGTAGAATAGAAGCTGAAAAGATTTTGCAAGGGATGGAGTCCAGTTTTAATCAATTTACAGACCCAAGTACAAATGGCTTAAAACCAAAAAGACTTGAAAAGGGTCACCTGGAGAGAATGTTTAGAAGTTATTCATTTAGGAGTTATTCTCCAGAGGAGCTTTTGCCACTTAACCTTCACGAGGTGACATCTCTTTATCATTTCCAAAATACTGGGCTTTCACCTACTCCACAACTAAAACAATCCCAGGCTATCTCGGCTCCTGCGCCGGCAGAAATGGGTAAGGAAGGTACGCTTTTGGGTGTAAACACATATAGAAATACTAACACTCCTGTTTATATAAAAGACAATGATAGACTTCGACACGTTTACACTATAGGTCAGACGGGTACGGGTAAAACAACACTACTTGCTAATATGATTTTGCAGGACATAAATTCTGGAAACGGGTGTTGTTTTATAGACCCACATGGAAGTGATGTTCAAAATATTTTGGCTAATATTCCCAAAGAGAGATTTAAAGATGTAATCTATTTTGATCCGAGCTATACAGAGCGTCCAATGGCTCTAAACATGCTTGAGTATGATAGAAACCATCCTGAGCAAAAAACTTTTGTAGTTAATGAGCTGTTTAGTATATTTCAAAAACTCTACGGCGGAGTGCCAGAAGCACTAGGCCCTATGTTTGAACAGTATTTCCGAAACGCAACCATGCTTGTGATAGAAGACCCAACTACTGGGTGTACACTACTTGATGTCAGTCGAGTCATGACGAACAAGCCTTTCCGAGATATGAAAATAGCCAATTGTAAAAATCCTGTGGTGGTTCAGTTTTGGAAAGAGATTGCCGAAAAAGCGGGTGGGGAAGCAAGTCTAGCTAACATAGTGCCCTACATCACTTCCAAGTTTGATGTGTTTTTAGCAAACGACATTATGCGACCTATCGTGGCACAGGAACATTCGTCTTTTGATTTCCGTAAAATAATGGATGATAAGAAAATTCTATTAGTAAATCTTTCAAAAGGAAGACTGGGGGATATAAATGCAAATCTCATTGGACTTATTTTGGTTGGCAAGATACTTATGGCGGCACTTTCACGAGTAGACTCAGTTGGTAAGGTAGATTTCCCCCCGTTTTATCTTTATATAGATGAGTTTCAGAACATTACAACAAATTCTATCTCTACTATTTTATCTGAAGCCAGAAAATACAAACTTTCACTTAACATCGCACACCAGTTTATTGCACAACTACAAGAAGATATAAGGGATGCGGTTTTTGGAAATGTCGGTTCCATAATGACTTATAGAGTTGGTGCAGAGGACGCAGAGTTTTTGGAAAAACAATTTAGTCCAGTATTTACTGCAAAAGATTTAATGAATATAGATAACTATAATTTTTATGCAAAAATATTAGTAGATGGAAAAACAGTAAAAGCTTTTAATGTAAAGGCAAACCCTATGCCACAGGGCAAAACAAGTGTGGCTGACAATTTGAAACAACTTTCATATCTAACGTATGGGGGAGATAGAAATGAAATAGAAGCCCAGATTTTAGAAAAATACAACAACCGCTGAAAGCGAGCAGTCATACGACTACTGCTCGACTTCGTTCGGTTGCAGTGGTCGTATGACCAATAATAAATTACGGGCCAGTCGTGGTGTGCGACTAGCCCGTTAACAGCAGGTGTTTCATGAGGCCTCCTCCATGGTGCTTGTGCGACGGATTCTGATCATTTCTCGAGCGACTTCACTCTTACCCCGCTCAACCTCCTGAGGGTTAGAAACGTACTTTCTGACCTTGGCATCCAGAATTCCCGGAAATTTCGCGGCGGTGTTTGCGCCCGGGGTATTCTGGATTTCCTGGATGATCTTATCCATAAGTATTTTCAACATGGTGCACCTGTCCTTTCTCTGCCATAATTATAGTATAAAAATTTTTATAAACAAATAAGGGCTCGTCGTCGCGCGACAAGCCCCAAATGGCTACGATCGGATTTACCGATCGGAGCCAGTATGAGCAAACTTCTCTCTTCTCTCCTTTCTGTCCTTGGCATGCGCCTCAGACAAAGCTTTCAGTGCGTCAGTGAAGTCAGCCCCACTCTGGTAACCGGCTTCACGAACCACCTGACTTTTCATCGCCTCAAATGCTGGACGTTTGTGTACAGGCTTCGAGAAGTACTGCTCAACCAGGAGTTTCTTGAACCTGGCGAGCATAGTCGGCACAGAGTCTGCCATGCTGGCTCCTTTCTACCCATCATTATACTACACTTAATACCAACTTGTCAATAGGTTATCCACAGGTATGTGTTTTAAAGTTAACTAGTTTAATAGTTGGTCTACAACAGATTTGACTACATCACCATCAGCTTTACCTTTGAGCTCTTTCATAAGAGTTCCCATAAACTGTCCTGCCTTGGATTTATCCACCGCTCCCACTTCAGAGAGTTTGTTTTTTGCAAAGGTCATAACATCTTCTTCTGACATCATTTTTGGAAGGTATGTTTCTAATATAGAAAGTTCCGCCTGCTCGCTTTCAGCTAGTTCTGGTCTTCCACCTTTTGTAAACTGGTCAATAGAATCTTTTCGCTGTTTAACTGCTCGACGAATTACATTTAAAACTTCTTCGTCAGTTAGTGTATCTTGCGGGGTTCTTTTAAGTGACACCAGTTCGTTTGTAAAACTAGCAACTAGCCCTCTAACAACTCCCAGTTTTACAGAATCTTTTGCGAGCATCGCTGTTTTGATTTCATCTTTAATTTGTGTTTGAAGTGACATGGAAATGAATATTGAATTATGAATATTGAATAAAGATTATCACATTTTGGCTCTTTTTGGTAGAATGTCCTTATGAATATAACTATCGTTATCGTAATATTTTTTGCTTTTATGGGTGGAGCCTACATTGCTTATTTACTTAGACCAAAACAATCTGCGGATGAAACGGGACTTAAACTTATTCTTCAACAAATGAACGAACTTTCTCGAGTGGTTGACTCTAAAATAGGTGAGAGTACTAAACAAATGAATGATTCCGTCAGGCATCAGCTAGGTGAGTCCGCAAATCTTATTCGAGAAGTTACTATTGGTCTTACAAAACTAGATGAAACAAACAGGCAGGTGGTTTCTTTTGCAGATCAACTTCAAAATCTTCAAGATATTTTAAAAAACCCAAAACAAAGAGGAATACTTGGGGAATATTATTTAGAAACCTTACTTAAAAATGTTTTAGCCCCTAGCCAGTACAAAATGCAGTATCCATTTAAAAATGGGGAGATTGTAGACTGTGTGGTTTTTGTAAAGGATAAAGTCATCCCTGTTGATTCTAAGTTTTCACTAGAGAACTACAACAGGATGATAGAAACTTCGGACGCTACTGAAAAAGTACGTTTGGAGAAACTTTTTGTGAACGACCTGAAACTACGTATCACAGAAACGGCAAAATATATTAGACCTGACGAGGGCACTATGGATTTTGCTTTTATGTTTATTCCTCATGAAGCTATCTATTATGATTTACTTATAAACAAAATCGGAGCAATTACAGAAGACACAGAAAATCTTATTCAGCGAGCAGCGGGGAAGTACAAAGTGATAATAGTTTCCCCAACATCATTTTTGGCATATCTCCAGACCGTTCTTCAAGGTCTAAAAGCCATGCAAATAGAAGAGACAACGAAGGATATTATTAAAAGAGTAGGGGAAATTGGTGTTCATATGAAAAAATATGAGGATTATCATAATAAACTAGGAGTGTCTTTAGGCACAGTTGTAAACCACTTCAATAGCTCAAGTAAGGAGTTTAAAAAGATAGACAAGGATGTGATGCGTATTACCGGTGATTCAAACGAGTTTGATCCAGTACTAATAGACAGACCTGAAGTTGATGAGTAATTGACATAATTTTTTAAAATATTATTATTCAACTTGGTCCAAGCAAACCATAGCATCCGGTCAAACGGACGGGCTACAAGGTTCGAATCCTATATGGGGATGACGGCTCAGCTTGTACAAGAGCAGTATAGATGGGAGACTGTGAAGGTTTGGCTTCGGCTGGACTGGAGTCAATAGTGAGATACCATCCGTACAGGTAAGTGAGCTGGATTCCTGCTTGGACCATCAGATTAAGAGGGCGCGGATTTTGCGCCCTTTTCGTTTACTTGCAATTTAGAGCCATTTTCTGTAATATATTTGGATTATGGAATTTGCAGTCATACAAACAGGGGGTAAACAATATAGAGTATCCAAAGGGGATACGGTCAAAATTGAGAAATTCAAGGGCGATTTCAAGGTGGGGGATAAGATTACTTTTGACAAAGTTATGCTTGTAGATGACGGCAAGGACACTACAATAGGCACTCCTTACATAGCTACAGCAAAAGTTCTGGGAACTTTAAAAGAGATAGGGCGAAATAAGACAGTTGAGGTGGTTAAATACAAACAAAAGAGTAGATACTACAAAAAGAATGGTCACCGACAGCCTTGGTTCAAAGTTGAAATTAGTGGTATCAAGTAACAGCTCAGGTTTTTTTACTCAATCTCATCGTCTAAAATAAAAAACATATTCTCACCGTACTATCTGTACGCCTCGGAATATGTTTTTTATTTTATACGCGACCTTGAGCAAAAATCCTCTGAGTTTCATGGTTTAGTTTCAGCGGTTTTGAGATAATAGAAAACGGCCCGTAGTGCGGAGCCGTCATAGGCGAGCCATAGGAGTGTTGCCGTGTACAATGCTGGGTACTTTTGCAGGGCGCTCAGCTTGAGTATCTTTTGTTACAGCAAAAGATAACTAAATTTTCAACGCAACATTCATCCGTTACAGACCCGTGTGCGGGGCGTGGAATCGGAGAAGGGCATCTAGAATCTACACACAACAGACCTATGACTCGGTGTATATATTACATGTCTTATATAATAAATCAAATTAAGATATCTATTGCCGGTTTTTCAAGGCATTTTTGATTGTGTCACTATCAGAATACTCGAGTTCAGTGCCGGTTGAAAGACCACGTCCAAGAGTTGAGATTTTTATATTATTTTTATCTGTCAGAGGTTTCAAAACTTCGGTGAGATATGAAAGTGTGTTTTCTCCTTCGGGGTTATAATTTAAGGCAAGAATAATTTCAGATAGTTTGTTTTTGATTCTTTTCTCTATTGTTTCTAATAAATCTTTTTGACGGATTCGTTTTTCAGGAGTTTTTTCTAATATTGGTACTGTTCCGCCCAAAACAAAATAATAACCGTTAAAAAATTTTGTTTTTTCTATATTCTCAAAATCCACATCATGGCTTACTATCATAAGCGACTTTGCATCGCGATTGGTGTCGCGACAAGTTGGACAGGTGTTACTATTTCCATTTGCCTGCCTGCCGGTAGGCACGGGGAAGAAACGGAAACAAGTGTCACAAGAATGCACAGTAGACCGGACTTCTTTTATAAGCCCAGCAATATCATTTGCGTAGGCTGGATTTTTGTTAAGCAAAAAATACACAAATCTTTTGGCTTGCCGTGGTCCGATCCCTGGGAATTCTTTGAAGAGTTCTATCAGCTTCTGCGTGTTGTCCATTTTTTTATTATAACAGATTTACAAAATCTGCTATTTCTATACAATTTGGTAGGAAGTCCGGGGGTGCCAAATGAGAAGAGGTTCTGAGTCTGACTATTGGAAAGAGATGGGTTCTTACAAGAAGAAGGAGCTTCGGAGGGGAGTCAGAGTACGAAACGTAATCAGCAAACGAACTGGGGTCGTTACTGGTAAGTTTCGAAACGATCGCTATTTCGTACATGTCGAAATCGACGACAAGAAGAACAAGCCCGCAAGGGAAAGGTTCGTCAACTGGTACATTCCCAACGTTGGGTGCTTTCCTAGGCGCGCTCCAAAGCACACCTAGTCCGACCCGCCGAGAAGATTTCTCTCGGCGGGTTCGTGTTTTAAAACTCAGAAAATTCTTTCTCAGCTCCTCCGTAGGAACTTTTATCCATACTCTGGAAAGTTGCCTTCTTTTTATTAAAAAATAATTCTACTTTTCCAGTCTCGCCGTTTCTGTGTTTCTCAATTAGTATTTCGTATATGTTTGTTTGTTCGGCTTCGTCTTTGAACTTGTCTTCACTGTGAATAAACATAACAACATCTGCATCTTGTTCTATAGATCCTGAATCTCGGAGGTCCGAAAGTCTAGGACGGCCACCACGTTGTTCTACAGCACGGTTGAGCTGGGATAGTGCTAGGACTGGAACGTCTAGCTCTCTGGCCAAGTTTTTTAGAGACTTAGAGATTTCGGTTATTTGTTGAACCATGTTGTCACTTTTTGTTTGGGTTGGAACCATAAGTTGCAAGTAGTCAACAACAATAAGTCCAAGTCCGTGCTCATTTTTCATTCTTCGCGCCATTGAACGCATTTTTAAAATATTGTTTCCTGGTTGGTCATCAATGTAAATAGGAGCCTTAGAAAGTTTGTCCAAACCTTCACGAATTGAATCAAAATCGTTTTTCGGCGAAAGTTTTCCTGTGCGCATTTTCCATGCATCCACATTTGACTGAGCGGCTAGCATTCTATCTACCAGTTGTTGGCTACTCATTTCAAGAGAGAATATTCCAACTGCGATGTTGTGGTTTATAGCTGCTTGGCGAGCAATGTCTAAGGCGAGGGAAGTTTTTCCCATACTTGGTCTTGCAGCAAGAATAATAAGATCCGATTTTTGAAACCCAGCAAGTTTGTTATCAATGTCAGAGAAACCAGTCGGAATTCCTCGCATGTTATGTTCGCCGGAGTGTAGTCTGTCTAGTCTGTCCCAAGCTTCACCAAGTTCATCATTTATATGAACAAACTTATGGGCCGTGTTAAAGTTTGTAACCTCAAAAAGTTTTTTCTCAGCGCCATCCAACATTTCTTCTAGTTCTTTGTTTTCATCGTAACCGATTTGAGAAATGTGATCCGACGCTTCTATCAGACGACGCATCATGTATTTCTTTTGAACTATTTCTGCATAGTATGAAGCGTTACTAGAAGATGGAACAACGTTTACTATTTCCGTCAGGTAAGTATTTCCACCTATTTGGTCTAGCCAACCTTTTTCTTTTAATTTACTTGAAACGGAAAGTAGGTCGATGGGAGATTTTTTTACAAAAAGCTCCATCATAGTATCAAATATAATTCTGTGCTTTTCGGAATAAAAACTTTCAGGTTTGATGTTGTCCATAACATCAAACAGAACTTCTGGACGAAGCATTATAGAACCCAGGAGCGCCATTTCTGACTCTAAGTTTTGTGGTGGCACTCGCATTCCTTTCTGGTTGGTTGCTGACATAGGTGCATTCTAGCACGTGGTTTCAAAAATATATAAAATTGAAACTCTTGATAAGGTGTGGGAAATCTGTGTATACGAAGACGCCACGCGATATGCGTGGCGTTGGACCAACTGGTCCTTCGAAAAGATCTAGGCCTGAGCTTGCTCTCGGCTCGCTCGAATATACCGAGCCTTGGCCTGCAGACTCTGGTGTTCGAGTGTGCTTGTGCAATTACAGGCGCCATCACGGCAGTCTTGCGCCCTGGACAGTATGAGGTCATCCGTCAGAGCTTGCAGGGCCTCGCGGTGTTTCTTGAGCCACTCTTCACGAATGGCTCTTCCGGGCGTGTTCATATTGTCTCCCTCCGAAAGAGATTGTACCATCACACAAAAATAAAGTCAAGTCAAGACTAGGAAATCTCAGTTCCATCTTTAGTATCTTTTATTTCAAATCCTAAGGATTCAATTTTTTGTCTCAATTCATCGCTTTTTGCAAAATCCTTACTTGCTCGAGCTTTGTCACGTTCATTTATTAGTCCCTTAACTTCATCTGGGATTTCTATCACTTCTTTTTTATCTAGTTTCAAACCGAGAATCCTATCAAAGTCTAAAATAGTTGCTCTCTTATCTTCGTTTGATATTGAATCATCCTTTATTAAATCCCATATTAGGGCAAGAGCTTTTGGAGTATCTAAGTCATCATTTATAAAAGTATTAAATTCCGTTTCAACAACTTTGCCTCCATCTGGAAAGGATGTAACTTTTTCTCGCAGTCTCCGTAGTGCCGTTTGAGCTCCATCTAATGTTTCCCAAGTAAAATTTAAAAGTGTTGAGTAATGTGCACCAAGAACAAAATACCGATATGCTAAAGACTCAATATTTTTTTCTTTCAAATTTTCTAATGTGAAAATGTTCCCAAGAGATTTTGACATTTTCTTACCATCTACGGTTATGAATCCACTATGCATCCAGTATTTAACAAAAGTTTTACCTGTTACTGCTTCGGATTGAGCGATTTCATTTGTATGGTGGGGGAATATCAAATCTGAACCACCGGTGTGAATATCAATTGTTTCAGTGTGTAGGTTACTCATAGACATTGCAGAACACTCTATGTGCCAACCTGGACGGCCTTTGCCAAAAGGCGCGTCGAAGACTACATCACCGTCTTTTTCGTCATAAAATTTCCAAAGAGAAAAGTCCCTGGCATTTTCTTTATCATATTCATCATTTACAATTCTCTCCTTAGTTTCATTTTCAAGTTTTAAATTTGCCAGTTTACCGTATCCAACTGATTTTTTTATATCAAAATAAACACCGTCAGAACTTTTATATGCTGTACCGTTTTCTAGCATTTTCTCTATGAGAGAAATCATCTCGGGGATACTTTCAGTTGCTCTTGGAGTTTTTGGAAATCTTTCTATATTAAGCGATGCTAAATCTTTAAAAAACAAATCCTCATATTTTCGGGTTAAAGTTTGGAGGCTTACACCTTCACTCTGACTTCTTTTTATTGTCTTGTCGTCAACATCTGTGATATTCATCACTGCATCTACTTTGTAGTTATTGTATTCAAACATTCTTCGCAGGATATCTGAAAAAATAAAAGTTCTAAAATTTCCTATATGAGCGTAGTCATAGACGGTAGGTCCACAGTTGTACATTTTGACCACACCTTCTTTTAGAGGTTTAAACTCTTCCTTTTCCCCAGTTAAGGTGTTTTGTAGAAATATTTTCATTAAATCCAATTATATCTGAATAACTTTTATTTGACCACAATAGAATTTTTTGAGAGAATTATACAATCTTTATATGATTGATTTCTCTAAATACAAAGTACACATCTCTGTTGCGGTGGTTGCGCTCGCAATCGTTTTTTTCTCTGGATTTTATTTTGGTAAAAATAATAAATCTGAATCTGAAAAACTGGCTTCCATTATAAACAAGACAGACTCTACAAGTAACGTAGATTTTGCTTCTTTCTGGAAAGCTTGGAATACAATAAATGAAAAATTTATACCAACAACTGGTTCAAGTACAGACAGAGTTTCTGACCAAGCAAGGGTCTACGGTGCGATAGGAGGTATGGTGGCGTCCCTTGGCGACCCATACACAACATTTTTTCCTCCAGTTGAGGCAAAGATTTTTAGTGAGCAAATTAGCGGACAAATAGAAGGTGTTGGTATGGAAGTCGGTACTAAAGACGGAGTTTTGACAGTTATCGCGCCTGTTAAAGGAACTCCTGCATTTAGAGCGGGGGTTAAGCCCGGAGATAAGATTTTAAAAATTGATGATGCGGTGACAAGCGCGTTAAACAGTGAGTCTGCTGTAAAACTGATCAGAGGTAAAAAGGGAACGCCAGTTAGACTAACTCTACTTAGAGAGGGAGTGAAGGAGCCCTTTGAGCTTAGTATCATTCGTGATGTTATAAATATGCCTACGGTGGATACAGAAACAAAAGGAGATGTTTTTATAATCCGTTTGTATAGTTTTTCTGCTATTTCACCAAATCTTTTCAGAGAAGCACTTAGAGAGTTTATTGAATCAGGCAGAAACAAACTTGTGATCGACCTTCGTGGTAATCCAGGAGGATACTTGGAAGCTGCGCAAGACATGGCGTCGTGGTTTTTGCCGACTGGTAAGGTCATAGTTTCAGAAGATTTTAAAGATAAAGACAACAATCAAGTTTTCAGAAGTAAGGGTTATAATGTTTTTAATGAAAAATTAAAACTAGTCATACTCATAGATGGCGGTTCTGCTAGTGCATCAGAGATTTTGGCTGGAGCACTGCACGAACATGGAGTGGCTACACTAGTCGGTGCGCAATCTTTCGGTAAGGGCTCTGTTCAGGAACTGGTAGATATTACAGAAAACACTTCACTTAAAGTTACTATTGCAAGATGGCTCACACCAAACGGAAATTCTATTTCACACGGGGGACTTACTCCAGATGTAATTGTTAAACTGGACGAAGAAGCATATAAAAAAGACAAGACTGATACTCAGCTAAACAAAGCCCTAGAAATTTTGGCTCAATAATAACTATGGATTGTCCATTCTGTGAAATTGTAAAAAATAAAACAGAAAGGATGTTAAAAGAAACTGAGTATTCTTTTGTAGTGCTTAGTAATCCAAAACTAATGCCCGGACATTTACTAGTTATTCCTAAAAAACACATTGAACGACTTAGTGAGCTTAACGAAGCAGAAAGGAGGGATTTATTTAACGAGGTTATAAGTTTACAAGATAAAGTTTTAGAAACGATTTCCACGGGATGTGACGTCTCACAGCACTATCGACCTTTTATTCCAAAAAGTAAATTTAAAGTTTCTCATCTACATTTTCATGTTAGACCTCGTGAATTAGATGATGAACTTTATAAAAAAACTCAATATTTTGAAAAGGATGTTTTTCAAGATTTAGAAGAAAGTGAAATAGATTATTATAAAAAATTGTTGTTTGGTTAGTATTATATTGACCATAAATAATTTCTGTGATAAAAATTTTAAAGAGGGGGAGTGATGGTCCTGATAATCTCCGTGTACCATGAGAAGGAAACCGTTAGGGCTGGTACGAGAGGAGCACTCGCAAACGGTGTGAGTCTTTTCATGCGGGCTTTTCCAGACGCACAGAAGATCAAAGAGGATCTCGGAGAGGAGACATTCCTTGTTCGTGGGGAGTGGTTCATTCTCAGAGAAGTTCCTTACGTTGATTCGTTTTTCCCAGAAGGGGTTGGGGAGCTGGTTGCACTACTCGATGTTCCTGTTTTTACCAGCCAGTAAGTGCTGGTATAGGACGGAATGGTTCGTTATTCAGGCCCGGGGGCATGTCCTCCGGGTTTCGCTTTTGTAAAAAATAATATTTTTATGGTAGGATAATTTTATGAAAGTAATATTACTTAAAGATGTGCAGAAGGTAGGAAGAAAATACGACGTAAAGGAAGTTGCAGACGGGTTTGCCTTGAACCTGCTTATTCCCAGAGGCTTGGCAAAAGTTGCGACAAAGGATGCAGTCCTGAAAATAGAAGAGCTTAGGGCAAATGATCTGACCAACAAAAAAATTCAAGAAGAACTACTAATTAAAAACTTAGAAGTAATAAAAAGTTTGAAAGTTGAATTAAAAGAGAAAGCAAATGAAAAGGGTCACTTGTTTGCTGGGGTTACAAAAGAAATGATTTTAGAAGAAGTAAAAAAGGTTACAAAACTAAATTTGAACTTAGACAATATTAAACTAGATAAACCAATCAAAGAGACAGGTGAACACAAAATAGTTGTGGAAGCAATGGGGAAGAAAGCTGAGTTTGTTGTCAATATTATCTCAATATAAAACAATAGTCGCCCTGGAAATCTTCACAGGGCGACTTGGCACTAGATGTGCCATACTCCATCGGAGCAGGCTCCTTTCGGGATTAGTATCTTCACTTTCTGTTTTGGCCCCTTGCAATTCTCGTGGGCCAGCCTGTTGTCGGTGGTGAGGTAGGTCTCACCACAGATACCACAGGTCTTTGTGTAGACCAAACCTCCAGGATCTTCGCACATCTCTATACACCTCCTTTAAGCAGTATTACATCATTTATGATTTATAGTCAAGATTATTTTAAACCCTTGCAATTTCCACCTGGCAGAAAACCTGAATTTCTAGCATCAATTATTGATTTAAAATGCACCTGGTTTTCTGGTTTTATCCTTTTGACGGTGCCACACCAAGGAAAATAGTACTTTTTACCACTTTTTGAGCCAATTACAGGCCCATCCTGTGGTATCTTAGTTACCTCTTGCCCAAAGACGGTGTTAGGGCTGGTTGAGGCGGAAACGAGGGCAGAGGCAGTTTGGGTCACATTTTGGTAAGCTATGTTGATAGGAGTTTTTTGACTTTGAGAGACAGAAAGTCGGCCTAAAACAAAGAAAATAGAGGAAATTACCAAGACCAGTAGTAGGTTATAAAAAGGCTTGATTTTTTCCAACATTTCCTTTATACTCATACGGTTAAAGATTACAAAATATATCACTAGATTACAATAAAGAACCATGGCACATAAAAAATCCGCGGGTACAACTAAAAACGGTCGTGATTCAAATCCAAAATATCTTGGGGTTAAAATTACTGAAGGAGATAAAGCCATTGCTGGTTCTATAATTATAAGACAAAGAGGAACAGATGTTCTTCCTGGTAGGAATGTTGGTATGGGGAAGGATCACACTTTGTTCGCACTTACTCCTGGAGTTGTAAAATTTGGAACAAAAAGAAAGATGCATTTTGATAACACTGTTCAAACTAAAAAAATAGTTCACGTGGTTTAAGCCCTGCATCATTTGATTAAAAGCTAATTTTGTAGTATCATACTCCAATGTTAATTTCTCGTGCTCAAAGGTTTAAGAACTTTTTAACCTCAATAAGATTGGGTTTTTTCTTGGCCTATAGGCAAGTTCGGGGGAGTAGTCTAGGCACTACAGCTCTTATTGTTTTTATTATGACCCTCACTTTTCTCAACCTTGTGGTTGTCCGTGGAGTTCTGGTGGGACTTATCCAAAGTTCTACTGACCTATTTCGTGAAAAATATGCTGGGGATATTTTTATATCAACACTCCCAAAAAAGACATATATAGAGAACAGTCCAAGTGTAGTTGAAATAGTAAAAAATATGCCTTGGACTGATGTTTATGCTGTAAGGTATATAGAGACAGGTTCAGTTGAAGGAACGTATAAAGAGAGAGTGGATTTTACGGAAGATGCCAATATTGCCAACGGAGTGTTTACTGGCATTGATCCAATTCAAGAACAGAAAATGACAGACATAAAATCCATGATTATCGCAGGGTCAATGCTCACACCTGAAGACACAGATAGTATTTTGCTTGGGGCAAACACTTTAAAAAAATATCTACCTATTGAAGCTCCTGGATTATTGCTTCTAGAAAACGTTGATGTTGGTTCTAGGGTAAGAATAAAAGTAAATGGTAATTCTAAGGAAGTTACAGTAAAGGGGATTATAAAAGCTAAAGGTGCTTTTGATGACAGGGTAGTTATTTTGGACTCTGTTTTACGACCACTCATTGGCAGAACGGACTACAACGTAGATGAGATCGCCGTTAAAATAAAACCTGGAGTTGATCCGCTTGTTGTAAAACAAGCACTACTTTCCTCGGGGATAGGTGAGACCGCGCGAGTTCAAACTATAGAAGAAGCACTACCTAAATTTCTGAAAGATATTCAAGCAACTTTTAACCTACTAGGTAACGCTATAGGTTCTATCGGTCTTGTTGTAGCATCAATAACGATTTTTATTGTTATTTATATCAACGCTATTACCAGAAGAAAATTTATTGGAATTTTAAAAGGAATAGGGATTGATTCTACTGCTATAGAATTTTCCTACATACTACAGTCTATACTTTACGCAACAATGGGGATTGTTGTCGGACTAGCCATTTTGTATGGTTTTCTAGTTCCATATATAGATGCTCATCCGATTAATTTTCCTTTTAGCGATGGAATACTTGTGGCAGAGTATTCCAATACCTTAATCAGAGCTGGGTTGTTGCTTCTAGCTACAATCGTTGCTGGGTATATTCCTGCGAGGATTGTTGTAAAGCAGAATACACTCGATGCAATACTTGGGAGATAAAGTAAATTTCAAAAACATATGGAATTAATAGTAAAAGTTAAAAATCTAGTCAAATCGTTCAAAAGCGGAGAGGGTGAGCTTTTTGTATTAAAGGGACTGGACTTAGAAGTTCCAAGAGGTCAGTTTCTTTCTATTACAGGAAGATCTGGTTCTGGTAAATCAACTTTGCTTTACCAACTTGGACTTCTAGATAAACCAAACTCTGGTGACATAACACTTGACGATGTTGATGTTTCTGGGCTACAAAACGGACATAGAACACGTTTTAGATTAAATAAACTAGGTTACGTTTTTCAAGATTATGCTCTGATACCAGAATTGACTGCTGTAGAAAATGTTATGATCCCACTCATGCAACAAGGAGAATCTAAGATTGAGGCAAAAAAGAAAGCCATAGATTCGTTAACAAAAATTGGTTTGGGACACAGGGTAGATAATGTCCCAAGTAAATTGTCAGGAGGAGAACAACAGAGAGTTTCTATCGCAAGAGCCATTGCGCACAACCCCCAGATAATCTTTGCTGATGAGCCTACAGCGAACTTGGATACCGAAACTTCTGATTCTGTACTTAAGGCATTTATTGAACTCCACAAACAAGGCCAAACTATTATAATGGTAACGCACGAAAAAGAGTACGCGGAATTAACAGACAGAATAGTACTACTCTCGGACGGGAAGATAGTTTCAGACATTGTGAATGAAAAGAAAAATTAACACCAAAAAAATGAAAACATACATACAAAAAATAAAAAATTACATACTTTCTCACAAAAAAACTTCAGTTCTAATTCTATTAGTGCTGGCTTTTATCAGTTACAAAACATTTTCTCCAAGCAATAACAAGGTGGATCTTTTTACAGTAAAAAAATCTGACATAGTACAAAAAGTTATTGTAAATGGAAACACAAAACCAGTTCATGCCGTTAAATTAGGTTTTGATGTAAATGGCAGGGTATCTCGCGTCTATGTAGATGTGGGCTCTCGTGTCACAGTAGGGCAACAACTTGTAACACTAGATAGTAGTGAACTTTACGCAAGCTCGCTTAAAGCAGAAGCAAATTTGGCAAGCGAGGAAGCAAAACTGGACGAGGTTAAAAAGGGTACTAGACCAGAGGAGATAGCTGTTTCTGAAACAGAGGTGCTTAATGCGCAAATCGCACTTAATGATGCACAAAATAGTTTGAAGGACAAGGTTGTCGATAGTATTACAAATAGTGTTGACCAACTGTTTAGTAATCCACGAACTAGCTCTCCACAGCTAAACTTACAAGTTATTGATTCGCAATTAAAAAGTGATATAAACAATCAACGTGCAAAAATTGAGTCAATAATACTAAGTTGGCAAAATGAAAAGATAGAGGAAAATTTTCCTATTATAAACAAGTTTGTTGATGCGATAGCAATTGTTGTTAACGCTCAAACTCCAAGTTCAGGGTTGTCTCAAACGACCATTGATGGCTATAAGGCTTCAATTTCTACAGCAAAGTCCGCACTGGTTACAAGTAAAGATGCAGTAAATTCAGCGAAATCTGCTTTGGCGTTAGCACAACAAAATTTAAATTTGAAAAAAAGTGGAAGTACCCCTGAGGCTATAAAGGCTCAGGAAGCAAAAGTCCTACAAATGAAAGCTGAAGTTCAAAGTATTAACGCGCAACTTTCAAAACTTACATTACGTTCACCACAAAATGGTGTTGTAACTGTGCAGGATGTTAAGGTGGGAGAAATAGTTACATCTGGAAAAACAATCATATCTATAATTTCAGATAGTGATTTGGAAATAGAATCAAATGTTTCGGAAGTTAGCATTGGGAAAGTTAGTGTGGGAAACCCGGTAGTTATAACATTTGATGCTTTCCCCGGAGAAACATTTCTTGGAAAGATTTCATATGTTGAACCAGGAGAAACTATCGTTGATGGTGTGGTAAACTATAAAGTGACAGTCGCTTTTAACGAAAAATACCCACAAATAAAGTCTGGATTAACTTCAAGACTTGAAATAATAACAGGTGAGAAAAAAGATGTATTGACTATACCTGAGTACGCTGTGCTTCGAAATGATTCTGGTACATTTGTTTCAAAACAAAACGGAAAAGTCTCTACACAAATTCCAGTAACTATTGGACTTCGTGGTCAGGATGGTTTTCTTGAGGTGATTTCTGGTCTAAACGCAGGGGATATTATAGAGACCGTTGCACCTGTTAAGTAATATCTTATAATAGTTATCAAACATGTCAGAATATACAATTCTTCTGTTCTACAAATACGTAACAATAGACAATCCAGAAAAGCTTCGGGATGAGCAAAGAGCTTTGTGTGAAAGATTGGAACTCAAAGGTAGAATAATCGTAGCCAAAGAGGGAATAAACGTAACATTGGAAGGTACAACAAAAAACACAGAAGCCTATCTAAAGGAATACTTTTCCGATAAGCGTTTTTCTGATACTCATATAAAGAGAAGTGTAGGTACCGGTAGTGCTTTTCCAAAACTATCTGTAAAAGTTAGAAAAGAAATAGTAACTCTTGGACTAGAAGATGATATTGATCCAAATCAAATAACTGGAAAACATTTAAAACCGGAAGAGTTAAAAAAATGGTTTGAGACGGGTAAAGAGTTTTATGTAATTGATATGAGAAACGACTACGAGTTTAAGGTTGGTCGTTTCAAAGACTCTAAACTAATGCCAGTTCAAAACTTTAGAGATATTCCTAAAGCCCTTTCTTATATAGATTCACTTAGAGAGAAAACAGTCGTTCCAGTTTGTACTGGTGGGGTGAGATGTGAAAAAGCTTCAGGACTTTTGGTTCGTGAAGGTTTCAAAGATGTCTACCAGTTAGATGGTGGGATAGTAACTTATATGGAAAAATATCCTGCACAAGAGTTTGAAGGGACACTTTATGTTTTTGATAAACGTATTACGATGGATTTTGACGCTATTAATAATCTTGGAGATAAACATATCATTGTTGGGGAGTGTGAGAAGTGCGGAGCAAAATCAGAGAGATATGTAAATTGCAGAAATCCACGATGTAATAAACATTTCATTTGTTGCGAGGAGTGTAGTGAGGAAGACGGCAAGTCCTTTTGTAGTGTAGAATGTAGAGACAGGATTCTTGTAAATCAGTATGAATAATTTTTTCTATATAATTCCGTTTATACTACAGAATCTTTTTTTTGTGTTTTTTTTACCAATCTATAAATTTTTTATTAGATTAGAAGTAAGGGGTAGGGAAAATCTAAAAAACTTAAAAGGTCCAGTAATATTAGCCCCAAATCATACTAGTGAACTTGATCCAACAATAATTCCTCTTATTTTTCCTGTTTTTTCACGGTTATTGCCAATATACTCTGTAATTTACCCAATAGAAAAGTATAGTGATCCAAGTTTTGGTTGGAGGCGATATATTTATAAGGAGTTATTTTTTGAGGTTCTAGGAGGGTACCCAACTTTTTCAGGGTTTAAAGATTACGAAACATCTCTAGAAAATCATATAAATTTATTAAATAAAGGTAGGACAGTATGTATTTTCCCAGAAGGAAAGTGCACTACGGACGGGAATTTACGTCCAGCTCGCGGTGGTTTGGGTTTCCTTGTTCACGAGACAGAGGCTACCGTAATCCCTTTGGTTATAAACTCACTTTATGGCATTTCCTTTTTTGATTTTCTTCTAAGAAGAAGAAAGGTTGTTATGACTATTTTAAAACCGATGACCATCGACGATATAATATTTGTTGAAGAACCTACGGTTGAGGATTTTCGTCACGGTTCTCAAATAGTTTTAGATAAAATAAGGGAATCTTTGAAATCACAACCACTTATTACTTATATTGATAATGACAAGGAGTTAAACTTAGAAAAAAATTCATTATTTAAATCAATATTTAATATCTTTTTTATTCCATTTCTTAACTCACTTCCAAAGAATTTTAAATTTTTAATAAGAAGGACAAACGAAGCCGCGGCTACTGTAATAGATAACGCCACAAATCATAAGGCATTAGAAGTTTTGTACAGCAAAGGAGATATGTTTTCTTTAAAAAAGGTTGGTAGTCAATTTTTTAAATACGTTTGGTTTAATATGAACAACTCTAAGGCGGTTAGAAATCGTTTGAAATTTGTAAAAAGAGAATTAAAAAATCATCTGGAAAATATTTCAGATATTGATAGAGACATAGAGATAATTAGCATAGCTTCCGGTTCATCCAGAGCTATAATAGAAACAGTTAAAGATGGACATTATTTAAAAGATGCAAAGTTGTCCATTACTTTTTTGGATAAAGATGAAAATGCTATCAAATATAGTAAAGATTTATCTGTTCACATAAATCACCTACCAATTAAACTTGACTGGGTTCATGATTCTGTCGGTAATTTTTTACGAGGGTTACCAGCTAAAAAATATGACGTAGTGGAGATTGTTGGATTATTAGATTATTTCAACGACGATAAGGTTATTGAAACTTTTAAAGGAATATACTCAATTTTAGAGGAGGGGGGTATAATTATAACAGCTAATGTTAATCACAATAAAGAAGAAAAATTTGTTAGTGATATTATTGATTGGAAAATGATATATAGGAAGGTAGATGAGTTGGCGAATCTTTTAGTTAAAGCAGGGTTTGATTCATCCAAGATGCGAGTTTTCTATGAGCCACTTAAAATTCATGGCATGATAGTTGCAAAAAAATAGCTTCCATCTGTTTATTTTGAACTATATCTTATATAATAATTATAAATGAGTATTGCTTTTGATTATTTTAGCTTCTCGGTTTTAATGGGTGGTTTTGTAGCACTACTGTCCGGCTTTGTTGTTTATCTACACAATAACAAGAAAACAGAAAATATTGCTTGGTTTATCTTCAACATTTCATCGGCTGTTTGGAGTTTTGGTTACTTTGTTTTAATCAATGCTCCAGATAAAAACATAGCTTTTTATTCAAGTTGGTTTTTGCATATAGCAGCTATTTTAGTTCCATTGTCGTGCTTGTTGTCGATAGTTGCTGTAACGAATACATATAAAGTTCATAGGAATGGAATAATAATTAGTTCAATAGTCGGTCTATTTTTGATTATAAGTACACCATCAAAGCTTTTTGTTGAGGACTATGTACCAAAGGGCACATTCAATTACATGGTGGAAGTTGGTCCGATTTACAACATATTCACCCTATACTTTTTTGGATTAGTCGTCTATGTTTTGTCAGTCCTATATAAAAAATATAGTTGTTCTCGTGATTTAATTGAAATTTCAAGATATAAATACATGATGCTGTTTACTGCCATTGGTTCTATTGGTGGAGGTAGTGTATTTTTTTTAAACTATAATGTTCATATTTTACCTTATCCGCTAATCCTCTTCTCTCTTTTTCCAGTTGTTAGTCTTTATGCCATATTTAAATTTCAATTATTCGATACAAAAGTAGTAACAACAGAAGCAATAGTTTTTTTCTTGTGGATATTTATTATAATAAGAACCTTACAGTCAAATTCATTAACAGATTTAATAATAAATGTTGGACTTCTATCTTCGCTAGTGGTGGTTGGTATTTTCCTAATAAGAAGTGTTATTAAGGAAGTTTCTTTGCGTGAAAATATTGAAAAACTTGCTGAGGATTTACAAAAAGCAAATCAAGGTCAGTCAAATCTTATTCATTTTATGAATCATCAGGTTAAAGGACGTTTTGGAAATGCAAAAAATATCTTTGCAGAATTACTCACAGACGACTATGGAGAAATGCCAGAAGGAGCAAAACCATTGCTTCAAAAAGGTTTAGAGGAAACAACAACGGGGGTGGATTATGTTCAAAGTATTTTACATGGAGCAAGTGCAGAAATGGGAACTCTTCCTTATGAAATGGTGGATATGAATTTTAAGGAAATTGTAGAAGATAGATTTTCTAAACAAAAAGAATATGCTGAAAATAAAGGTCTTTCTATAAAGCTTGATATAGCAGATGGAGATTATTCTATTAAAGGAGACAAGACTCAGCTTGGTGAGTCAGTAAAAAATCTAATAGACAATTCAATAAATTATACAAAAGAGGGAAGTATCGATGTCAGTCTTAGTGTAGACAATATGATTAGGTTAAAAATAAAAGATACGGGGGTCGGAATATCTGATGAAGATAAACCAAAACTATTTAAATCTGGTGGTAGGGGAACTGAGTCACTTAAAATAAATGTAAACTCTACAGGTTATGGTTTGGCGTTCGTGAAAGGAGTTGTAGACGCACATAAGGGCCGTGTTTGGGCTGAGTCAGAGGGTCCAGGCAAAGGCTCAACTTTTTATGTAGAATTGCCAAAAAATAATTAATGAAAATAAAATCAACTTATACGAACAAATCTAGTCAATTAGTTGAACAAGTTTACTTTGATGGAGACGATTTGACTGGAAATTTAGACGAGAAGGATTATGGTGGCTGTCACGCCTTTTGTTTTTATGGCGATAAGCTAGTTTTGGTAAATCATCCAAAGCAAGGATGGTTTCCGCCTGGAGGAGGAATGGAAGAGGGGGAAACTTTTGAACAAACTACTGAAAGAGAAGTTAGGGAAGAAACGAACATGAAAGTTCTTTATCAAGAGTTGATTGGTTATAGTATTTTTACCATGCCAAATAAAATAGTAAAACAAACTCGCTCCATGTGTATTGTAGAGCCATATGGTGAATTTGTTTCTGATCCGGATGGGGAAATTATGGAAATTAAACTTATTGACCCCGGGGAGTTCAAGGAAAATTTTGGTTGGGGAGAAACTGGTGATAGGATCATGGAACGAGCACTTGAATTAAAAAAAGAATATGACTCAAGAATTAGTTTGGGATAGGGAATATAGGAATTCAAAACTTTTAACAAAAGAAAATAAGCCACAGAGTGATGTGGTTAGGTTTGTTAAATATTTGAAAAAGAATTCGCCGAAGTGGAACGAAGGCTTTAGACAATCTGAGGCGTCAGCTACGACAGCACAAGTTTTGGATTTGGGGTCAGGGGCAGGGAGGAACAGTTTTTATTTTGCAGAACTTGGCGCAAGTGTTATTGGGCTAGAAATATCAAAAACTGCGATAGAAATAGCAGAAGGATATATAAAAAATCAAAATGGCTTAACATACGATATATCGTATGTTAAGCAGAGCATTGGAGAAAAGTTTCCAGTTGAAAATGATTCAGTTGATATAGTTTTAGATGTTACATCTTCAAACTCTCTTACTGAAGCAGAGAGAGAAATATATTTAAGTGAGTCTAATAGGGTTTTGAAACCGGGCGGATATTTTTTTGTTAAAGCACTTTGTCTAGAAGGAGATAGTAATGCTAAATTTTTAGTAAAAAATTATTCCGGGAAAGAAAAAGACACATACACAATGCCGGAATTAGGATTAACCGAAAGAGTATGGAGTAAGGAGGATTTCATAAAAACTTATGAAAAATATTTTAAAATTTTCAGTTTAGAGAGAAAAACAAGTTACCCTAGAATGAATAATAGGTCTTACAAACGGAACTTTTGGATAGCTTATATGACAAAATAACATTTGACTTTAATACCAGTTGTGTTAGTGTAAAAACACTATGAATTATCATAGATTTGCACAAATGAATATCGGACTAAATACCTCTGTCTCATGCGGGGCTATTTTTGCTGGTGCAATCTATGTATCTCTTATTTAAATTAACTATTAAATGGGTTCCATAAACTGCCTCAGCATAAAGCTGAGGCAGTTTTTGTTCTTTAGGAGGAAGTATGTCTACTGAAAAAATCGTGTTTCTGTCAGGTAAGAAGACTATCCTGCGTCCTGTCTTTCGCGAGGACATTCCGTATCTTTTGAAATGGATTAACGACCCAGATGTTAGGCAGTTTGTTGCGAGTATTTTCCCGACCACTCAGAAGTTTGAGGAAGATTGGGTGGACGGACTCGGAAAAGACAAGGACAACATCGTTGTGGTGATTGAAACCAAAGAGGGTAAACCAATTGGTCTCATGGGTCTCCACAGAATCGACTGGGTCAACCGCTTGGCGACGACGGGGGCTTTGATTGGGGACAAGGAGTACTGGGGCAAGGGGTTTGGAACTGACGCCAAGATGGCGCTTCTCGACTATGCCTTCAATACCCTGAACTTGAACCGTATCAACTCCGATGTCATCGCCTTCAACGAGCGTAGTTTGAACTACAGTCTGCACTGCGGTTACCAGGTTGAAGGTAGGAAGCGTCAGGCGATGTTCCGTCATGGCAAGTACTGGGACAGGATCGAGCTCGGTCTTCTGCGTGAGGAGTGGCTTCCACTCTGGGAGAAGTATCGGGAGACAGGTTCTCTGCAGTAGGTAGGTGGCGACTCCGCTTCAAACCCCGCGTCGTTTGACGCGGGGTTTTTCTTGTAATATTTTTCTGCTACAATATCTTTATGTCTAAAAAAATCTTACTGTCTGGAGTAAAACCTACTGGACGACCACATATTGGAAACTATTTTGGGGCCATGAAGCAGTTTGTGGATATGCAAGACGACTACCAGTGCCTTTTCATGCTAGCTGACTATCATGCTTTAAACTTTATTCAAGACGGAGAGGAAATGAAAAAAGGGATAATGGATTTGGCGCTGGATTATTTAGCTCTTGGATTAGACCCACACAAATCAGTAATTTTTAAACAATCTGATGTTTCCGAGCATACGGAACTAACTTGGATTTTTGACACTATTACAACGATGCCGTATTTACAGAGGGCGCACGCTTATAAAGACGCTGAAGCTAAAGACAAGGAATTGAGTGTAGGAACTTTTAATTATCCGATGCTTATGTCAGCGGACATTTTACTTTACGATGCTGATGTAGTTCCGGTAGGTCAGGATCAGAAACAACACGTTGAATATGCGCGAGATACCGCGCAGAAATTTAATCACATTTTTAAAAAGGAGGTTTTTAAACTTCCAGAGCCAAAAATACTTGATGAAGTTGCTGTCGTGCCTGGAACAGATGGCAGAAAAATGTCTAAAAGTTATGGAAACACTATTCCACTTTTTGCTACTGACGAAGAAATAGAAAAAGCTGTACTTTCAATTGTTACAGATTCGGGAGCAGATATTCCACAAAATGTTTACGCAATACACAGATTACTTAAATCAGAAGAAGAACTTAAAGATCTGTATGAGGTAAATAAAGGAAAGTACAAGGTACTTAAGGACGCTTTGATTGCAGACATGAAAGAATTCATAAGACCGCTTCGAGAAAAGAGAGAGCAACTAGCGGGGGACATGGATTATGTTCTAGATGTACTCAAGGAAGGTGGCAAAAGAGCAAAAGCACAGGCAGGGAGTAAGATGGAAGAAGTGAGAGAAGCTGTTGGGGTGAAATTGTACTAAGTTTGAAGGTTTCAGAAAATAGTATGGAAAAAAAGAAACTGAATGTTCCTATTAAGGAGATTATTAAAAAATATTGGGAAGGAACAAAACCTAACAAGTTTATGTTTTTTTCTGCGTATTTTTTGTATTTAGCAACGCAAATAGTAAATGTTTTCGTTCCACTATATTATAAAAAGTTTTTTGATTTAATTAACAAACCCGGTTTTAGTGGCTCTATTACAAATGAACTTGTGAGGATTGTATTTATTATCTTACTAATACATCTTTTGGGTTGGTTTATGTTCCGTATAGCGTCTTTTATTTGGAGTTCAATGCAGTCAAAAGTAATGGCACGGCTAAAACAAAATAGTTTCAGTTACACTATTTTGCATTCTCATAACTTTTTTGCGAACAATTTTAGTGGAAGTCTGGTACAAAAGATTGGAAGATTCACCAGATCTTTTGAGGTATTAACTGATACATTGGTATTTAACTTTACACCACTAGTAGTTACTATTGTTGGTGCTCTTTGGGTTACTTGGTCAATTGTTCCAAAACTTTCAATAATTCTTGGGATCTGGGTTTTATTAATGACAGTTTTTAGTGTTTTCTTTTCTAGATGGAAACAAAAGTATGACATTATTTCTGCTGCGGCAGATTCAAAAACCACCGGTTATCTTTCTGACACAATTACAAATAATACAGCCGTTTCATTTTTTACTGGATATGATTTTGAAGTAAAGGAGTTCACTAAAATTTCAAATGATCAAGCGCAAAAAACTTTATTTTCATGGAATTTGGGAAATATTGTTGATGCGGTCCAATCATTGTTAATTACTTTAGTAGAATTTGCTGTGTTTTATTATGCGATAAAATATTGGGATAGAGGATTGATAACGGTGGGTACTTTTGTTTTGGCTCAAACTTATATTATCGGGCTCGCTAATCAGCTTTGGGGCCTAAATAGAATTATTAGGTCAGTATATCAAGGTCTAGCTGATTCAAAAGAAATGGTTGATATTCTTTTAACTCCATACGAAGTTCAAGATCAACCAAATGCTGGGAACTTAATTGTTGATAAAGGAGAGATTATTTTTGATAATGTTTCTTTTAACTTTAACGATGACAATAGGGTTTTAGATAATGTAAGTATTAAGATAAATCCAGGGCAAAAAGTTGCAATTATCGGACATTCTGGGGCTGGAAAAACAACTTTCGTTAGACTAATTATGAGGCTTTATAATATAACTAGTGGATCCATTAAAATAGATGGTTGGAATATAAATAGAGTTACCCAAGAAAGTTTAAGGAAAAACATTAGTTTTGTTCCACAAGACCCAGTATTATTTCACCGTACACTTATGGATAACATTCGTTATGGCAGACTTGATGCAACTGACGAGGAGGTTATTGAAGCTGCCAAACTTGCGCATTGTGACGATTTTATTGATAAACTTCCACTTAAATATGAAACATTTGTTGGAGAAAGAGGAATAAAACTTTCTGGCGGTGAAAGACAAAGGGTCGCTATTGCGAGAGCCATGCTTAAAAAAGCACCAATACTAATTTTTGATGAAGCGACTTCTAGTCTGGATTCATATTCAGAATCACTCATACAAGACGCTCTAGAGAATTTAATGAAGGATACAACAACAATTGTAATTGCGCACAGGTTATCTACAATTAAAAAAATGGATAGAATAATTGCTATGGAAAATGGGCAGATTGTTGAAGATGGAAATCATGATGATCTTTCAACAAAAGAAAGTGGCTTGTACAAGAGTTTGTGGGATTTGCAGGTGAGTGGTTTTATATAGATTTAAAAAGTAAAATGAATAAATCATCATCATTATTATTACCTAGGGAAAAATACGGTGAAGCTTCACAAAAATGGGGGAAATTACCCCTGATGTTGGAAATCGAAAATGAGAAACAAGTATTATTTTATTTTGGCGCAAATCATTCTAAGGAACCGAAAAATGCTCAATTTCCAATATTAAGACAGTATTGGGAGAAATTTCTTAAAAAAACAAAAGATGAGGAAAGAATAATTCTAGTTGAAGGGGGATTACGGCCTCTAGCTAAAAATGAAGAACTTGCAATAGTGCAGAACTCAGAAGGTGGATTTATAACGTATATATCAAATGAAAGTAATACAATGATCGCTTCACCAGATTTGAATCAGAATGACATATTACTAAGATTTCCAGAAATTAATAAAGATGAATTACTTTTGTACTTCTTCATGTCACATGTAGATAGTTATCATAGAATTTCAGACCCTAAACCTGATTTTGGTGATTTTTTTGAAAATTGGGCCAAATATCAAAGAACAAGAGAAGTTTGGTTGGGTTTAGAAATATCATTAGAATATTTAACGGAATTATATAAAAGTGTAATGGATAAAGAATTTAATCAAAATGAGAGTCAAAATGATTACATAAATCCCAATAACTCTGGAACAAGGATTAATAAACTCGCAAGGAAAATCAGTGATGCTAGAGACGAAAATATCATAAACGAAATTGAAAAATACTGGAAGGAAGGAAAAAGTATTTTTGTTGTTTTTGGAAGCGGGCATCTTATAATTCAAGAACCAGCATTAAGAGCCCTATTAAAATAAGTTTAAAAAATAATGGTTTTATGTTAGATTACTAAACATATGAAAAGAACTTATATTAAAGATTTGGCACAAAACGTTGGACAGGAAGTAGTTGTGAAAGGCTGGGTGGATGTTAGGCGAGACCAAGGAAAAATGGTTTTTATGGATATGCGAGACATGACTGGAAGAGTGCAGTGTGTTGTTCTTCCAAACCATACAGAAGCCATTGAGCAAGTAAAAGACGTTCGGCTTGAATGGGTTCTTTCTGTAACTGGGTTAGTAAACAAAAGACCTGAAAAAAATGTTAAAGAAGGTGTATTAAATGGCGATATTGAACTTGAAATAACAGCAATTGAAGTTTTGGCCCAAGCAGAACCACTTCCTTTTGATATGTCACTTACTGGATATAATTTGGATTTAACTACTGAGCTAGATAACAGAGCATTAGTTTTAAGACAGCCAAAAATACAAGCTATTTTCAAAGTTCAGGAAACTGTCATAGATTCATTTAGAGAGTACATGAAGAAAAATAATTTCTTTGAATTTCAAGCTCCAAGCATAACTCCAGCCACTGCAGAAGGTGGAGCAGAAGTTTTTCAAATAGATTACTTTGATAAAAAAGCATATTTAACACAATCTCCTCAACTTTATAAGCAAATCGTTATGTCTGCTTTTGAAAGAGCTTTCTCTGTAAACAAAGTTTTTAGAGCTGAACCTTCCTCAACAACAAGACATCTAACAGAAATAGTTTCTCTTGATGCTGAAATGGCTTTTATTAACTCATGGTTGGACGTTCGTGATATGGCAGAGGGAACAGTTAGACACATATTGGAGCAGGTAAAAGAAAGAAACTCTGAACACTTGAAAGTTTTAGGTGCAGAGCTTCCAACAATGATAGAAAAAATTCCAACACTTTCATTAACTGAAGTTCAGCAAAAAATATTTGAAAAATTTGGAAGAGATGTTAGGGGAGAGAAAGATACTAACCCACAGGACGAAAGAGAAATTTGTGAAATCATAAAAGAAGAAACAGGTTCTGACTTTGTATTTATTTACGGCTATCCAACTCGCAAGAAACCTTTCTATGTTTATCCTGATCCAGAAAATCCAGAGTTTAACCAAGGTATGGATTTAATATGTAGAGGTGTGGAGTGGCTTTCTGGTGGAAGAAGAGTGAACGACTACAAACAACTTCTAGAGCATGCCAAGATTTGGGGAATGGATGAGAGCAAAATAAAAATGTTTCTACAAGCTTTTAAATACGGTGTTCCTCCCGAAGGTGGTTTCGCATTAGGTGCTGAAAGAATCACAATGCAACTACTAGGACTTAAAAATGTCCGTGAAGCTTCCATGTTCCCACGAGACATGAATAGAATTGACGAAAGGCTAACTGAGGAGGGATATTAGGTAATTTGGTATAATTATTTCATGAAATATGAATATCTGTTGATACTACTTTTTTTCTTACTAGTCGCATTATTTTTAGAATGGAAATACAGAATTCATTTATATAATTCTAAAAAAGAAAGGTTAATAATTACTTTCATTCTATTTTTTATTGGGATAGTCTGGGATAATTTTGCTGTTTGGAGAGGACACTGGTCTTTTCCTGGAAATGGTTTATTGGGGATAAATGTTGGATTTATTCCTGTTGAGGAATATTTGTTTTTTTTAATAATGCCATTTTGGGCGATAACTATGTATAAAATTTTAACAAGGAAAATTAAATAACATGCCAGACGAATATCTAGTTAAAACACATATCTTTGAGGGACCACTTGATACACTTCTTTCACTTATAGAAAAAAGAAAACTTTTTATAAATGACATTTCTTTGGCTCAAGTTGCCGATGACTATATTAGCTATATAAAAAGCTTAAAGGATTTCCCAATAGCTGATTCCTCACATTTCATTCTCATTGCATCCACTTTGGTTCTAATCAAGTCTAAGTCACTATTACCTGATTTAGCGCTCACCCCAGAGGAAGAAGAGAACATCCATGATTTAGAAGATAGACTAAAGCAGTACCAGAAATACAAAGCACTAAGTCAACATTTGAAGGAAAGGTTTGGAATAAATGTTGAGTATTTACGGCTACCATCTAAAGAAAAGAAAATAGTTTTTACACCTGACAAGAATACTAGTGTTTCTAGAATACTAGAGACTGTGAATGTTTTAATACAAAATCTGCCCAAAAAGGAAATTGTTCCAAAGGCTATAGTTCAAAAAGTTATTTCATTAGAAGAAATGATGGAAAGTCTGTCAGAGAGAATCACTAAAAGTTTTAAAATGAGTTTCAAAGACTTTTCTCTAAACCATTCTGCTGGGCAGAATGGTCGAGCGAGCGCAAGAAGCGCTTTAGCTGGTCTAACACAAGAACAGAAAGTGAATGTAATTGTGAGTTTCCTAGCTATGCTAGAGTTGGTGAAACAGGGGATAATCAATGTACGACAAGATGCAGACTTTCACGACATCCACATGGAAACTGAGCAGGTAGGAGTGCCTAGGTACTAAAATTTCCTTCACTTATTCATTTTTTGAAACCGTTCGCTCTCTTCCTGCGGAGAGCTCACTTATGCTCAACTTCTAACCGTCAAGAACGGGATGCCTTGACGGAGCCAAGCTTAGAAGTTTCCGCAGTCTCAAAAAATGAATAAGTTCCGGAACGTAAGAAACAAATTTTTGTAGTATAATTATAATAAATATGGAATTAGAAAAACAAATTGAGGCAATACTTTTTTACACTGCGGAACCTGTGAAGGTTAGTTTTCTCGCTAAAACTTTAGAGGTGAAAGTTGATGTGGTTAAGGAAGCACTCGAAATTTTAAATAAAAGTTTAGAAAACAGGGGTATAAAACTCCTAGAACACAACGAAGAGGTATCCCTAGTAACTAGTCCAGAATTTGCAGAGCTTATTGAAAAACTGATCAAGGAAGAGCGAGAGAGAGATTTAGGTAGAGCTGGAATAGAGACATTAACCATAGTTGCTTACAAAGGCCCCATAACAAAAAAGGAAATAGAATACATAAGAGGTGTAAACTCTCAATATGCCGTACGAAATCTGCTTCTGCGTGGACTAATAGAGCGGAGTTCGGGTGTGGATGGAAAGGTGGTTTATGCCGTGACATCTGATACAATAAGATTTCTGGGGCTACAGAGCATAACAGACTTACCAGAGTATGAAGGGATGAAAAGTCAGTTAGAAGTTACAGAGGAGGCAAAAATTGAGTCAGAAGAAGAATAAAAGATGGAACAGGAGCAAATTTCTAAAAAATTATATTTTTTTAACATATTACTACTCGTTGGTGTTGTATCAATGACTTTTTTGTTGTCTCAAAAATCTATAGACAGAAAGGAAGAAGTGGCTAAGATAAAAGAGGAGGTGAAAAGTTTGGCAGTTTTTAACAATCTTGATCTTAAAGCAAAAGCAGTTATGGTTTACGACTTAGCGGAAGGTAAAGTTTTGTATAAGAAAAATGAGTTTGCACAACTTCCACTTGCTTCGATAACTAAACTAATGACTGCTCTTGTTGCAGTAGAACTAATACCCGCAAATTCAAATATTACTATCAAAAGTGAATTTCTAAAAGAAGAAGGGGATTCTGGGCTTTTAAAAGATGAGTCTTGGCAACTGGAAGAACTACTAGATTTTTCTTTGGTAACTTCATCAAACGACGGTATGCGCTCTGTTGCTTCTGTCATAGGTAGCACACTTCTAAACTCAAATGATTACAATTTAGGTAGAAAAGATTTTATTGAAAAAATGAATATTCGAGCAAAGGAACTTGGACTTGCACAAACTTTTTTTGTAAATGAAAGCGGGCTGGACGTTGGCACTGTAAGTGGGGGACACGGTTCTGTAAATGATGTAAATGAACTTATGAAATTTATCATAAAGACTCATCCAGAAATTCTTGAGGCAACAAAGTATCAAAATATTAACATTGATTCAAATAGCAAAAAACATTTAGCAAAAAATACAAATGATATTGTAAGTTCCATACCAGGACTATTTGCTTCTAAAACTGGTTACACAGATATGGCAGGAGGAAACTTAATAATTGCATTTGATCCAAGTTTAGGAAAGCCAATTATAATTACTGTTTTGGGTTCAACCCAAGAAGGAAGATTTACTGATATTCAAACTTTGGTTGATGCTACATTAGAGTATCTAAATCAGTAGAATCTTTATAATTTGTCGATCTATTTTTTTAAAAATTTCATAACAATACATTCTGTGTAATAATTCACAGCGATATATCGCTGTAAAATTTAAGGAGGAGTTGAAGAAGAAAGGAAGAATAAACTTTAAGAATAAATTATTGTAAATGAAAAGTCGCCACACGAGGTGTCTTCCGTATGGACGACTTCTCTTGTGACGACGGGGGGGGCGACTGACCCCTACTTCATCCAGAACTCCCTCAGATCATATCCCACCCAGATCGCGAGAGCGAGTATCGCCAACCCAGCAACGGTCTGCACTTCTGTCATGGCTTCACCTCACCTTTAATTCTAGCATATTCTAGTATATTGTCAAGTAATTAAAAAACCCTGATTTTGGACATAAATTAACCATTTACGGTATACTCATACTATGTGTGGAATAGCGGGGGTTATAGGCCCCAAAATCAAGGATAAAGAGGCCATAATAGGCAATA
>CAZRVD010000002.1:0-43254 GCA_964603545.1 uncultured Candidatus Saccharibacteria bacterium
ACTGCCAAAGAACCTGAAAACAAATCGGCTCGAACCATATTTTGGAAGGGCAAAATAAATTTTTTCATCTTAATTTTTTTCAAGAAGCGGCTAAATGCCACTTCTTGACGTATTGAGGATGTTAATGTAGAATTGCTGGTTAGAACCATTGAACATTTCCAACGAGGAGGACAGAATGGCCGCTCGAATGTTTGTCGCCGTCGTAATCTCGTCCGTGCTCGGTACCACGGCCTTCAGCTGGCCTGGCCCGTGCAACAACAAATCGCAGTGGTCACGATGCAATCCGGAAATTGCAATCAAGAAACTGGCCGATGAAGCCGAAGGGATCTTCGTCGGAACCCTCACTGCCGTCGAGCCGGCGCGACCGGTTGAGTGGCGGAAGGAAAGCGGCTCCGGCACTTTCGGTCAAACCAACCAAGTGACGTTCGCCGTCGAATCGACATTGAAGGGCGAAAAGATGGAGACCCTCAAGACGAAAGGTAGCGACCTCGTCCTGCTCTACAATGACACGGAGAAGTTCCTTGTTTTCCTTCACAAAGAGGACAAGGATGGTTTTCGGTTCTACCCGCCACACGACATCTTCGAGATCTTCAATGCTACGAGCAGCCCTGACTGGCACTGGGAGATCGGAGTTCATGGCGGGAAACGTCTACCACCAGAGTATGAGCCGTACGTTTTACGGTTCGACATGAACTCGAGTCTCTGGCTTGCCGGGGACACTGCCCGCTGGCCGACGACGTTGAGGAAAGATGTCGAGAAGGAACTCGTCGCTATCGATCCTCAATTCTCTGATACGAAGAAGTTGAACGAGGTCTTCTCGCTTACCATTCGGGGTTGCCACTGGATCAAAGACGAGTGGGATCGTCCTCCAATCAACGGAGTGGGATACATCGGCTGGACACCATGCCCGTTGCCGCTCGCTTTCGTCAAGGCCTACATCAAGGTTCTGGTGAGACAGTGAACTCGCTTTTGTCCCCGTTTTCTGAAAACGGAGAGATCGTCGGTGAAGCATAACCGACACCTAGCCAGGTGGGTGCGAAACCTGGTAGCGTTGAGGTCAGCATTTGATGTTGACCTCTTTTTCATTTCAAAGAGCGAGAATTTGCTACAAATGACTTGTAAAACATAAAGTTTAGGAGTAGAGTTCCTGCCAAGAAAAGCTGAGTAATTAATGGCTAATTACCTATATGGAAACTGATAAGAATGGTGTAAATGGATTTGCAACCTTAGAAATACTGATTGCATTTGCTGTAATTATTTTATGCATGAGCGCAGTTACTTCGGTTGTGTTTGGAAATCAACTAACAATAATAGACTCGGAATTAAACAGTGAGGCAATATACAAATCTGGGAAAATGCTGGAAGATCTTAGAGCTATTTCAAGATTTGATTTTAATTTAGTTAACCCAAGTAATTCAAATGAATTAAGTGGAAGTGTAATGCTTACAAAAAAAATTGACGTTAATCAGTTAGATATTTTTACAAAGCAAGCTACTAGCACAGTTTCTTGGCAATCTAGAGGCAGAACCCTCTCTGTATCTCAAACAACCCTTTTAACAAACCCCGACTTGGTAAGTGGTGGCGGAACATGTAGTTCAGTTGTCTCTGGTGATTGGAAAAATCCACTTTTCACAGATTATGAATTCGGAAAAGATCTTTTGGGAAACTCCTCAAATATCTACCCTATTTCTGCCATAGATGTTTACAAAAGAAAATTATTTATATCTATAAGTAACTCCAGTGTAAACAACTCTCCAACTTTTTTTATTTTTGACGTATCTAATCCTACCACCCCAACTTTAGTTTCAAGTATGGACAACGACCCAACGGTTAGACTTGGACTAAATGCTATTTCCGCTACAGATTCGTATTCATTTGTAGCAAATGCAAAGCAGTCAAACTTTACGACTTGTTTAAGTGGAACTTGTGGCCAACTTCAGATTATAGATGTATCTATAACTCCTCCAGTTGTTATAAAAACTTTTAAAGTGCCAGGAGTCACAGGAACAGCCGGACAAGCGGTGGGACAAAGTATTGTTTATAAGAAAGATAGAAAGACAAACAAAGAATATGTTTATCTCGGCTTAGCAAAAACTCTAACTGGCCCAGAATTTAATATTATAAATGTTACAGATAAAAATAATCCCGTGTATGAAGGCGGATATTCAGTTGGAAACGCAGTTAACTCTATTTTTATTAAAAATAATTTTGCATACATAGCAACGCCCAACTCAGAAAACATGACAATAATAGATATTAGTAATCCAACCTCCCCAACAAAAGTGGGTGGATACTCTCCAACTGGCGGGTCAAATGGTAAATCCGTTTATGTAGTTGGTAATAATGTGTATCTCGGAAGAACTTTTGGAACAAATGAGTTTCATGTTTTAAACATAGCGAACCTGGGAAGTATTTCTCCAATAGCAATTAAAGATATCGGCACAGGAACTGAGACAAGTATAAACGGTCTACTTATTCGTGACTTTTTAACTTTTATGATAACAAATACAAAGTTTGAAGTATGGAATATTAGTGACCTTACAAATATAATTCCGTGGACGCCAAATAATTTAGTCAGTGAGTTCCAAAATTTACCCGGAGGAAAAGGTACGGCAATGGATTGTGAAGGAAATTATTTATTTGTTAGTTCTCTTCCCGTAAACGACAAGGGTTTTATTTCGATAATTTCCGCAAACTAAAATGAAAATGAACAAAGGCACAACATTGATTGAAGTAATCATTTATATAGCACTTTTTTCTATTCTTTTAACAGGTAGTTTTATGAGTGCGATGGGACTAGTAGACAGCAACTCTAAAACGAGGGTGAGTATTACGGTGCAAGATGAAGGAAATTTTGTTATGAGAAAAATAAACTGGTTAATCACAAACCTTGATCCTACTAGTCCCCCAACAGTTACCGGGTCTGGCTGTTCACAAATCTTAACTGTTAGAAAAATAAACTATTCATTAAATCCGATCGTCCTACGACTTAATTCAAATATACTGGAGATAAGTCAGGGCGGAGGAGTTTTTGTCCCTATCACAACTATAAATGTTAAAGTTACATGTTTGGAAGCAGAAATAATTTCTACAAATGAACTGCCACTAGGTGTTTCGGCAACGACGACAATAAACGGAACTGATTTTGCAATAACAAAATATCTAAGAAAATAATCCCGTCAGAAACCAACATGTACTACACTTATATTTTACAAAGTGAAAAGGATGGAAGATTTTACACCGGTGCCACTAGTGATTTACAGAAGCGTTTATTGGAATACAATCAAAACAAAGTGCCACCAACCAAAAACCGTGGTCCATTTGAGATTATTTATTATGAAGCATGTAAGAATGAGCATGATGCGTATGTTAGAGAAAAATATCTGAAATCTGGACAAGGCAAGAGGTATTTGAAAAATAGAATCAAACGCGTCCTGTTTCTAACGGGACAAGTCTCAAAAAAAAGCCCGGTTTACCCCGTTAGAAGTCAGTCGTCAAAAGCGACTAAAACTTCTAATCGGGGATTTGTGGCACTAATGTCGTCAATAGTAATTTCTTCAATACTTTTAGTTATTACTGTAAATACAGGGCAGATTAGTTTCTATAACCGCTTCAATATTTTAGATTCTGAAATGAAAGAGATGAGCTCTGGTTTGGCAGACGCCTGCTTAGATATAGCTCTTCTTAATTTTGCACAAAATTCATCCTACTCTGGAAATACTACTGTCAATGTGGGAGAAAATTCATGTCTTATAGGATCAATTGTTACAAACGGAACACATAAAATATTCAACACTAAAGGAGTCTTTCGAAACGCACACACAAATCTAAAAGTAATAATTGACGGAACAAGTTTACAAGTAATTTCTGCTGAGGAAATCCCCACCTACTAATTCTTACGCTATTGCCGAACTGGCTGAGACTGACTCAAGATTTTTTACATCTTCATAGAACTTTGCTGTGCTAACTTGAACGTAAGGAGCAAGCCAAAGAAAACCAATACCTAATGTAAGTATGCAAAGAAGCGCCCAGCCTAGAAAACTAAGTAGTAATTTGAAATATTTCCATTTATGACCATACATCATTTTCTTACTTTTTTTAATCGCTTCGCCTGCTCCAATATTTGGATCGTCCGCAATAATAAAAAATATCATTGAATACGAGATAGCAGCGACAATACCTGGAACGATTAAAAGCAGTGCCCATAGTACAGTGAAAACTGTTCTAAGTAAGTGAGCAAGAAACGCCTCACTGAAATTTTTAAAACCATCAAATATTTGAGCTACTTTTAACTCTTTATTTCGAGATATAGATAACGTAAACATAGCTAGTCCTAGAGAAAGAGGTCCAGCTATTATGAAAGATGCGATACCACCAACATACGCCCTATCTCCACTTCCCGAAAAACCTTGAGCTACTGTACTAACTAGTAAATATAGAACAAAAGTACCTATTACTACTCCCCACTTACCAACCAAAGCCTCTCTAGCTTGCTTTCTTAATACAGAATTTTCTACTTTCATTTGTTTACTTAATTTTGATAATAAAAACTGTAGATCTTTAGTTTAAAAGATCTAAAATGATACGTAGGTAGGCTTAGCGATGAGACTTGGCTTAACCGCCCAAGCATGACAATTCCAACTTACGTTATTGCTACTACTACCTAATATTCTTCCAGAACTCACATCTTCTGGAATAATTCCTGGAAGATCCGCGATTGTTTTAGGTTCTGATCTTGTTCCTGTGGACTTGCCTTCTGTCCAAACATACAAATAACTACCATCGTAAACTACCATCGTAGCTGTACTAATTAAGGCAGTTGATGTTCTAAACTCCCCTCTCATTTTTCCGTTTGAAATGTAAACTACATTCGTACTTCTAGTTTGCTGACTCACCTGTTCATAGTCACACTGATAGTTACCTTTCTCTGCAAAAATACCTCCAAGAGAGACTTTCATTCCTGAAATAGGTGCTGGAGGAGGAGTTTTTGATACTGGAGCTGGTGTTACATTAGATGTTTCGTCTGTTGTGGATGTATCGTTTACATCTTTTGTGCTATCACTTCTGTTTTTTGAACCTAACACAAATGCTAGTATAACTACCACTGCTATCGCAACCCAAACCCACATTGTATTTTTCATACAGTTTAATAATTTATTGTTTATAATTAATACTTTAATATTATACCTTTTGTTGACATAAGCAATACAGTTGTTGTACAAGAAACTCAAATGTGCTATATTTCCCCTATAAATCATCAGGTTTATTAAGAAAATAACAGTAAACTTAGAAATTTAAGACAAGGTCGCGTATAAAATTTAAAAATGTGACGAGCCTTACAAGTAGTAAGGTGAGGAGTATTTTAAAATTTTAGACGATGAGATTGGCCAAATTTGTAAGTTTTGAACAAATTGTCACATATACGAATAAATAATCAGATAACTGCACCCGAACTTCGTGTAATCATGGAAGATGGTTCAAACCTTGGAGTCATCTCGTTTAAAGAGGCGTTAGACAAGGCGAGAGAAGCAGGAATGGATTTGATAGAAATATCGCCAAAAGCCACCCCCCCGGTTGCAAAAATCATGGATTATGGTAAATTTCAGTATGCTGAAAATAAGAAGCTTAAGATAGCAAAAACCAAGGCTCACACTGTAGAAGTTAAGAATGTACAGGTAAAAGTAGGCACGGGAGACCACGACTTAGAGCTAAAAGCCAAAAAAGCCTCGTCTTGGCTGAAGGAGGGAAATCGCATAAAAATAGACCTATTTTTACCCGGCAGGACTAAGTATATGGACCTTAAGTTCCTAGAGGAAAGAATGGCCAGAGTGCTTAAGTTAATAACGGAGGAATACAAAGTAGCAGACACAGCGAAAAAGTCACCTAAGGGCCTTTCGATAGTAATAGAGCGAGCATAAATATTATGTCAACAAAAACAAACAAGAGCTTTACTAAGCGACTTAAGGTTAGTAAAAACGGTAAGATCAAGGCAAGAACAACTGGCCAGAACCACTTTAATGCAAAAGAATCTCGAAGATCACAGCTTAATAAAAAGAAGTCTGTTCCCTTCCAGATTAGTAACAAGAACAGAGCATTTTATATTAAGTAGAATCAAGACGTATGATTCAAGATTAAAGAATAAAAAACAATTCCTTAATCCTGTATCATTAATCATTAATCAATCAAAATATTATGACAAGAGTAAAAGGTGGCGTAAATGCGCTTAAACACAGACGAAATATACTAAAGAGAACAAAGGGATTTAGACATGGACGTTCTACAAAAGAAAGACAGGCTACAGAAGCTATAATGCATGCTGGCGCTTCGGCTTTTGCCCACAGAAAGGATAAGAAAGGTGATGCTAGAAACTTGTGGAATGTAAAGATTTCATACGGTGCAAAAGAACTTGGAACTTCATACTCTAAACTAATGGGTGGACTAAAAAAGAAAGGTGTACTACTAGACCGAAAAATCCTCGCAACTTTTGTTGAGGAAAATCCAGAGGTATTCAAAAAAATCGTCGCATTAGCTAAGTAGGATTCCCAAATTTGGTGAACTCCTTCAATCGGTGGTTTTTGTTATTTAAAATCTAAAGTATTGATATCCACATCATCACTGACGAACACTCTATACTCAAATTCACACGGACATTCCCCCTCTATGGGTTCATCATTATTTGATATCTGAATATATTTAACTAACTGATAACTTAAACCAATTACTCTAAACGTAGTGCTTGATATGTTTACATAGCCCCATGCACTTCCTAACGGTCCATCTGCTGTTAGAGGTAAGATTGTAAGTGATTTTGATGGAATTTGTATACGACCATCATTCCACCCAGGCTGTCTAAGTAAATCAGAATAATACTTGGAAAACTCACTATAAATTTTTTCAGTTGTGGTCGCAACCCAAACTTCAACAGGAATAGTTACATTGTTAGACTTAGAACCTGAAACATCCTTTATATAATCATAATTATCTAAAAAAATACCGTACGAACTTCCGTCAACTGAAACTGTTTTTTGCCAATTAAGTTTTGGGTATAACGCTATTGTATTGTTACCATTTGTAAATTTAAATGTCGAGAGGATTTGCTTAAATTCCTTTGAATTAATATCAATTCTTGATTCAAATAATATAATTTTATTATTACCTGGTAATAATTGAAAATATGCACTGCCTGGAATTCCAGCATACTCTATATAGATTCCAGAATATAGATTTTCTTGTTTTAAGATATCATTTGTATTATCAAAATAATTTTTTATAAAATCATCTATATTTTCCTTATGCAGATTTATAAATATTTTAAAATCAAATAAAAACCAGGTATTACTTTTATCTCCATATCTACCGACTGACCAAGTAATTAGATCCTGGTTGGATGAAGTTGCAACTTCCCAATCTTGTGGATACTTAAACTCAAATCCATATTCTTCGTTCCTGTATGTTTTCCACGTAGAAACATCATTTTTATCAATGAACTTAAATGTTGACAGGATTTGACTTAACACAACCTCTCCTTTTTCTCTAACATCTTCACCACAAGAAAGAGAAACTGATAAAAATTTTTCTGAGCTAACTGGAAAAAACTTATATGATCCCCCTCTATAATTAAAAGCTGTGCCTTTTTTGTTGTCCAACATTTCCGTAGTCATACTTGGTCTTTGTGAAAGATAATTATTATCAATCAAATCTTGAATTGTACTGTCTTCTGAAAAAGCATCATGAAATACAATTTTGCAAAACCCAGTAAAATTATGGGCTTGTCTTTGGGGGTTAGGCACATAATCCTTATCAATAGTTAATATTCCCCATTTAACTTCAACCCAATCCTCAGGATATTTAAACTCAAAACCATACTCATTATTTCGGTATGTTTTCCAGGAGTCCATTTCGTTTGTAACCACAACATTTTCAGTATCTTGAACTTTGTTTTTATTCAAATACACCCCTGCCCAACTAGCGAGGCCTAGAAAAATTAGAATGAATAATAGATACACTAAAAGTAAACTTGGTTTTCTAGAATTATAAACTTTTGGAGTAGGAGTAGGTTCAGTAATAGGATTTACTTGCTGTGGTTCCATTTAGAAATATTATAACCTAAATATGTTTAGCACACACTTAACTTTCACAATCTGAATGAAATCCGAAGTTGAGGGTTTGAAAATGTGAGGAGGTATACATTTAGTATATTGACGAGAATTTTCAAAACCGAAACGAGGAGTTCGTCAGATTTGGAAGTTAAAGAAGCCTATATATTATACCCCTTTCTGGGTATATGGCATCAACTTCTAGTTCATCTCTAAGACGTTGAACTAGAAAAATGGATGACTTCGGCTCTCCCATAACCACAAAAACTTTTTTAACCTTTTCTGCTGTATCGGAAACTAGGTTTACTATTCCGTCTGAATCTTTGTGAGACGAATAGCCGGAAATCATTTCTATTCTTGCTTTGATAGGTACAAGGTTTCCGTTTATCTCCACTACTTTAGGTTTCTCTTGTATTTTTCTACCTAATGTACCCAATGCTTGGTAACCCATAAGTAAGATTGTGGAATTTGGATCTGGTAGAAAATGCATCTCGTGACCCACAACCCTACCGCCTGAAGACATACCACTTCCAGCTATAATAATTTTTGGATTAGGAGTCTTTATTATATTTTCCGATTCTTCTCTTCCGTGGATGATTGTTAATTTTGGAAAGTTAAAAATGTTATCTCCTCCTGAAATTTCTTTTTTTACTTCTTGGTTGAAGTCTATTGAATAATGTTTATAAATATCTGTTACTTTTGTACCCAGTGGAGAATCTAGAAAAACAGGAACTGATGGAATCTTTTTCTCTTCAACTAAGTTATTGAGTTCATACAACACTACTTGTGTTCTCTCTACTGAAAATGCGGGTATAACCAATGCACCCTTTTTCTCTATTGTCTCTATAACCACCTTTCTAAACTTTTCATCTCTCACATCTTTCGGTTCATGGTTTCTATCTCCATAAACACTGTCGACAACAAGATAATCTGCATCTGTTATTTCTTCTGTATCTTTAAGTAATGGTGCCGGAGAGTTTCCAGAATCTCCTGTAAACACGATTTTCTTTCCTCTAAATAAAAACTCATACATACAAGAACCCAGTATATGCCCAGCATCCTTAAGGTATACTTTGAATTCATTATTGATTTTTGTCTCTGCATGATACGGGATAGTTCTCCAAAGTGCCATGGTTTTGTTGAAATCAGCAAGATTATATAAGGGGGTTTCTTTCTCCCCCTCCAACCCATCATTCTCCTTCATACTCATCACTTTCAATGCGTCTGCAATCATGACGGTAGCCAAATCCTTTGTCTCTTTTGTTGAATAAATTATTCCTCCAAAACCATCTTTTACTAACTTACAAACTCTTCCAACATGGTCCATGTGAGCATGAGTAATAAAAAGAAAATCTATTGTTTTAGGTTCATAAGGAAAAGGTTCTTTGTTTTGCTCATAAGCGTCTATTGTTCCTTGTAAAAGTCCACAATCGACTAATATCTTTGTTTGTCTTGATTCAAGTAAAAAATTTGCACCCGTAACGGTACCGACAGCTGACCAAAATGTTATTTGTAAGTCATTCATATTTATTTAAAAACAATTCTGTGAGCATAAATTGCACCCAAAAGTCCCCCACACAAATCCAAAATAAGATCCGAGGAAGTGTCTGTAACATATGCTACACCATCAGAGAAAAATGTTAACTCGAAATATAACTCAAAAATTTCCCAAGATAAACCAACAGCAAGTGTAAATACAAGTGCGGTCCAAACTGCCTTTTTAATACTCATTTCCTGATTAAAAAAATATTGCCAAACTAGAACCGTTGCCATTCCAATACAAATTCCCGCAGTAAAATGCATAACCATATCAAACCACCAAACCGTCCAGTACAAATAAAGAGTATTTGCAAAAAAATCGGCTACTCCAATAACAAACAACAACACAAAGGTTTGCTTGAAAAGGGGCTTTTTTAACATCGTCTAATTGTACTTTATTTCCCCACAAACCAGAAATCCCAAATTTGAGACAAGGTCGTGTATAAAGTTTTGAAATTTTTGGAGCCTGACTCCTTTGTTCAGGTGAGAAACATTTCAAAATTTTAGACAATGAGATTGGCCAAATTTGGGATTTCTAGTAGGGCGGCGTTGATATTTGCCTACTGTAACGTAGGTGGGTGCCCGCAACTTTAATCCAAGGATCAAAATAATTTAAGACTCCCAAAAATAAATTTTAGGTAGAAAATATCTAACGCTACCCTAAAAACATTATACTCCCGCCGAGTTCACAAACAACTTGCGAAAAATAGTTTTTAGGTTCTAGTTGTTTGGTCCTAGATTGCTAATACCTAAAACCTACTCTAGTATTCCGTCTAAATTAACGTCGTATAACATCTCCTCCTGAATATGACGATAATTTATAACTTCCTCTGGCTTAAACCAAAGATTTACTTCCTTCTCATATTCGGCGACATCATCTGTACAATGAATCAGATTTCTTACAGTTCCTCGATTATCATGCTCCACAAGAGAAAATGAATCGAGAGAGTAATCACCTCTAATTGTGCCGACGTCTGAAGATAGTGGGTCAGTAGTCCCAACCATCTTTTTAATAACAGCAATCGCTTGGTTACCCTCCCAAACCATGGCCAAGACCGGACCAGAAGCCATGAAGCTTATCGTTCCTCTAATGATGTCTTTTCCATATTCAATTATTTCTTTTTCAATTGGGAGTCCTCTGGCAATTCTTTTATCAACTATGGCCTGCCCCTTTTTCATGTACCACTCATCTGTTTTGTAATAATGCTTCTGCAACTGATCCTCCGCAGGTACAACCATTTTAGAAGCACATAATTTATACCCCACTCTCTCTAGGCGGCTGATTATTTCTCCAACTAGAGATCTCTGAACTGCATCAGGTTTAATAATCACAAATGTTCTTTCTTTTTTGGGGTGTACCATAGTTTTTATTATTGGTCATTAAACCATTGCTCGACTTCGCACGGTTATAACTTTACTAGATTATCACAAAGAGCTAAATAGTGCCAGAAATTTTATCTAGTTAGTATGATTGGGTCGCCATCTGTAATCGCAATAGTATGCTCAAAGTGAGCAGAATTTGAACCATCCTTTGTTTTATAAGTATAACCGTCTTTAGCAAGTGTTATTTGACTGCTACCTAAAGTTATCATTGGCTCAATGGCAATCACCATTCCGGGGACTAATTTCTCCCCTTGACCAGGCTTGCCTTCGTTTGGTACGAAAGGGTCTTCATGAACCTTATAACCCACCCCATGACCGGCTAAGCCCTCACAGAGCCCATAACCCAACGGTTTTATAAATGACTCTATGGCGTGACCGATGTCTCCCACCCTACTTCCTCCTCTTGCAGATTTTATACCCAGATACAAAGCTTCCTTGCAATGCTCTAAAAGTTTTTTGTTCTCAGTACTTATTTTACCCACTGGGACCGTGATAGCACTGTCTGTTATTAGTCCCTTATGAACTAACCCCAGGTCTAATGAGACAATATCACCATCTTGAAGTATGGTTGGGGTTTCGTTTGGAATACCGTGAACAATCTCGTTATTTACAGATACACACAAGCTAGCTGGATAAGCTCTCTTTGCACCCCTCGGGATATAGTTTAAAAATGCAGATTTGTCACCCCCTTCTTCTATAAGTTTTCTTGCGAGGTCCTCGAGTGCCTGCGTAGAAACTCCTGGAAAAACAATTTTTGCTATTTCGGATAAAATAAAAGCGTGGCGTTTTCCGCCCTCTTTCATAATCTCTATTTCTTCTGGTTTCTTTATATTAATCATCCCGTTTGAAATCGGAGATCATATACAATATATTTACTCCTTATTAAATTTACTTAACTTATCTGGTCTTGGTAATATTGATCTCCGTGTATTTCTTACGGGATCAAATTATTAAAGTCCACACTTATCCATTATTTCCTTATTAACCTCCTCTATAGTCTGCTCACCGTTTATGGTAATAAAATTGTAAAACTCGTTGTTTTTGAAGTACTCTATAGCTGGCAAGACATTCTTTTCAAACCAATCAAGTCTTTTTTCAATTTGGCCAATATTATCATCTCCTCTCTCACGACTCAAGAGCCTGTCTTTCGCCCAATCCCTAGAGACCTCCATTGAAATAACGAATGGTTTTTCTCTTTTATAAAACTTCATCGCTGAATTTAGTATTGGAGCTTCATGCGCGCGACGAGATAGTCCGTCCAAAACCATATGCTCATCACCAGAGACATGTTTAACAAAATATTCTGACCAAATCCAAATAGGAAGAAACTCTGGAAGGAGCCCACCGTTGTCTATTATTTCCTTTGTTTTTGTAGCGGTGTAGGACGCTTCTGTTATGAAGTCTCTAAACCTTTGGCCGGTTTCAATGTAGAGAGTTGTCCGATCTGGGTCGTTTTTCTTCAAATACTCAATTAGAATTTTTGCTTGTGTTCCTTTGCCGGCACCCGACGGCCCAAAGAATATAAAAGTTTTAGGTGACATAATAAAATAAGTATAACAAAATTGTTTTTTATTTAAAACATAAAAGAGAAGGGGCGGTACGCAATGTCCGCCCCCTACTTACAAGTCAAGATCGAGCTGTCGTGTTGTGTCTTCTCCACGAAGCACGTTCGCGATGAGAAAGTCAGCAACATACTCACCAACCGTTACCGCTCCCATCTCTGTGTATCTTGGGATTCTGAAGTCTACGTTTCGACTGGTTTTGTCGTTTATCGAGTTATAAACAACAAAAACAGCCCACCGATTTGCCCTCTTCACAAACTCCCCAAGATGGTCATGAGTAGCGAAGCCCTGTAGTAGATCTCCAGAAATAACCACTACAGGCCTCTGTATGTACAAGTAATTCTCGAGCTTGGCACAGTTATTTGCTGAAACAACCAGAACTGGATTCCTTTTCTGGAGAAACCCCGAACGAACTGCGGAGCTAACCATGCCGCGCCTGTCTGCCACCACAATCTTCATGAGCCCTCCTTCCGTCACTAATACAAACACAAAAATCCAAAAAAACCAATTGACACGAATACAAAAAAGACCTCTAATTTAGAAGTCTTTTTTGTTTAATATTTTTAGATTTGTGAGATTCTAGTATTCTCGAATAGATACCTGTGCATCCACTTTCTTAATCAGGTCTATTACAACAGACACAACGATAAGTAGTGATGTTCCACCAACAGATATAGCAGTTATCCCTGTAGTCTGAGCCACAATAAGAGGAAGAACAGCAATAACCCCTAGAAATAGTGCCCCAACCAAAGTTAATCTAGTTAGTATTCTTGAAATATGATCAGAAGTAGATTTGCCAGGTCTTACACCAGGGATGAATGAACCATTTTTTTGGAGATTGGTTGAGATTTGATCAGGATCAAACGTAACCGCTGTATAGAAGTATGTGAAAATAAACACCAAGAAGAAGTAGGCAATTCCGTAGAACCAACTATTCGCTAATATGTTCAACACTGCTGAGGAAACACTTTTGATTACTTCATTGTTTACGTTCTGTAAAAATTGCAAAATCATTTGTGGAAACAGAAGAATAGATAGAGCAAAGATAATAGGAATAACTCCTGCTTGGTTTATTCGAAGTGGTAAGTATGAGGAACCTCCTCCGTATACACGATTTCCCCGGACCTGCTTTGCTTGAACGATAGGTATTGGCCTCTCTGCTTCAGTGATAATAACCACCAAAACAATAACGATAGCAGCAACAACAATTAGAGCTAGATAAATAGGAATCTGTGATGGGTCAAAGGCGAAGAACAGCTGGCCAATGGATGTTGGTAGAGCTGCGACGATACCAGCGAAGATAATGAGACTCACGCCATTACCAATTCCATATTCAGAAACCATCTCACCAATCCACATAAGTAGAAGTGACCCAGCTGTTATAACGATAAGATTAGTAGCTAATCCTAAACCAGAAAGTGAGCTGATGATTTGCTGGCTCTCCAAAATTTTTATAAAAGAGAAAGCTTGTAAAAGTGCGAGTGGAACAGTAACAAGTCTACCGTATTGAGTAAATTTCCTCCGTCCCGCTTCTCCATCTTCTTGATACATAGCCTTTAACTTAGGTGACATGATAGTCAAAAGTTGCATTATGATTGAACCTGTAATGTAAGGTCCAACTCCAAGCATCACAATAGAAAGCTGTGAAAGACCTCCTCCAGAGAAAACATTAAGTAATCCTAAAAATTGATTATCTGAAAAAAACTGTGCCAGTCTCCCCTCGTCAATACCGGAAATAGGTATAGCAGCTAAAACTCTAAAGAGTATAAGTGCAAACAAAGTAAAAAATATCCTTTTTCTTAGGACTGCGTCTTGAAACACTAGTGTGATTTTATTAAAAAAATCTTTCATTATATCTATTTTATACTACCACCCGCTTTTTCTATAGCAACCCTTGCGGAACCAGAGACAAAGCAGTTAACAAATTCTAGTTTTTTATCCAATGTGCCGTTTCCTAATATTTTTACCTTTGGTAGTGAACCACTCGTCATCTTAAGAACACCGTGTTTAACCAAAGTCTCTGGTGAAATAGTATCCCCATTTTTACAAAGATTATTTAAGTCACCAATGTTTACAATAAAATATTTACTTTGAATAGTTGTGTTTAAATTTTTACCACGACCTCTTAGTTTTGGAATTCTTTTTATAAAATCCCGAATCTCTGGTCTTTTTTTGTGACCAGCTCTAGCATTTTGACCTTTTGTTCCACGACCAGCCGTTTTTCCACGTGTTCCGCCACGGCCAACTCTTTTTGACTTCTGGTTTGGATTTTTTCTTTTTAGGTTATGTGTTTGCATGTTATTTGAGTTTCATCAGTGACTATTTATTTTCTTTCAATGATTTCATCATTGAAAGAGCTTTTACCGCTGCTTTTGCATTATTAATTTTGTTTTTACTTCTTGAAAATATTTTAGCGCTCACTTCTTTTATTCCAGCAAGTTCCAAAACTACGCGTACGGAAGACCCAGCCAAAACTCCCTTGCCAGGAGCCTTCATAATAAGAACTCTTGAACTAGAAAACTTTGCGGATACCTCGTGAAGTGGAGAAGAGTATTTTGTAAGATTAACTTTTACCATATTCTTTCTAGCATTTCTTACTGCCTTATCTATAGCGACTGGCGTGTCCCCCGCCTTGCCCATACCAACACCAACCCTTCCCTTTCTGTCACCAATAACCACAGAGACAGAGAAACTAAATCTTCTACCGCCAGTTACTACACGAGTCACTCTTCTAATATCTATAATTTTCTGGTCAAATTCAGGCTTAACACGTGCCTCTCTTCTAGGAGCTGGTTTTCTAGAGTTTTTCCTAAACTCTCTTCCTGTATGTGGCAAAACAACCTCAGCCGGAACTTCCTGTGGGGCTACTTCTGCTACAACTTCTTCAATTTTTAACTCTTCGTTTATTTTGTCTGGTTCCATCCCGTTTGAAACAGATCGCGATCTCTCGCTTTCGTCTTTTTCCTTTATTTCTTTGTTAGTATCTTTTGTTGTCATGTTTGTATTTTTTATTAGCGATCGCGGTTTCTTACAGAATCCATAAATTTTTAAAATTTCAACTAAAATATTAAGCCACCTTCTCTTGCGCCATCTGCTAATGCCTTTACGTTCCCGACGTAAATAAAACCACCTCTGTCAAAAACGACCTTTGAGATTTTTTTTGCCTTTGCTTTCTCTGCAACCAATTTGCCAACCAAGCTTGCTTTCTCCATCATACTTTTGCCTTTCACTTCTCTGCTGTGCGCTGTTACCAGAGTTACAGACTTAGTGTCGTCGATTATCTGTGCAGAGATACTCGTATTAGATTTGAAAACAGAAAGTCTTGGCATTGTCTCTGTGCCAGAAACCTTAGAACGAATCCTGTTTCGTCTTCTAATTCTATTTGTAATTTTTGAATTTAATGATTTCATAAATTTAATATACGAATTAACGAATTATTCGAATCTACGAATGGATACGAATGATAACACAGAATTCTGTATTTTATTTGTAGCTATTCGTATCATTTGTATTATTTGCATATTCGTATGTTTAACTAAGCGGTTTTCTTGCCCTGCTTTCTTTTAATAACTTCTCCCTCATATCTCATTCCCTTACCCTTGTACGGTTCAGGTTTCTTCAGAGATCTTACTTTTGCCATAAAGCTCCCGAGAATTTCTTTGTCTGCTGATGTCCCTGTTATTAAATTTTTCTCAGCAGTAAGTTTTATAGGAGCGGGAATTGGAACGTTGACTTGGTGTGAAAACCCGAGAGCTAAAACAAGATTGCTATCTTTCCCATTTGCCTTAACTTCTGATTTATAACCAATACCTTCCAAAATAAGTTTCTTAATGAAAGGAGTTGTAACACCAGAAATCATATTTTGAATATGAGAAGAATATGTGCCCCACAAAGCTCTGCTTCCAAGAGTTGAAACTTTTGGGACAAGAGTAACTTCTGTAGGAGTAACTGTGATTTCAATATCTTTTTTGAAAATTTTAGTTAATGTTCCTTGTGACCCTTTCACAGTAAAAGTAGGTGCTGTGAAATTTACTTCAACACCTTTTGGAATACTTATTACTTTTTTACCGATTCGTGACATAAATTTAATATACGAATTAACGAATTATTCGAATCTACGAATGGATACGAATGATAACACAGAATTCTGTATTTTATTTGTAGCTATTCGTATCATTTGTATTATTTGCATATTCGTATGTTTAACTCTACCAGATCTCAAAAAGCGCTTCCCCTCCAGTCTTTGCCTCTCGTGCCATTTTGTCTGTCATTATTCCTTTTGGTGTAGATAGGATTAGACTTCCTAAACCGTTTTTGACCTTTCTCACATCTTTTGAACCCAAATAAACTCTCTTTGAAGATTTTGAGACTCTTTTTACGCCATTTATTCTGGATTCTTTTCCTTCATAAGAAAGTCCTACATCAATAAACTTTACGACCTTCTTTCCTTTTTTACCGAAAGATTTTATGTAACCCTCTTTCTGCAAACAGTCTAGTATCGAAAGCTTTAGTTTTGAATAAGGAAAAACCACAGATTCTTTTTTAGAATCAGTCGCGTTCTTTATTCTTACAATCATGTCGGATATTGGATCCATATATTAGTTATAAAGTTTGAAAGTTATAAAGTTTATAAAGTAAATACGGATTTTATTATATTTCAATAGTTTCTCTAATCTAGCGACTCGAGACATACTGAAACTACTTATATTTACCAACTGGATTTCTTGATTCCAGGAATTTTACCTTCATTGGCTAGTTCGCGGAAACAAATTCTGCAAAGACCGAAGTCCCGCATAAATGCTCTGCCACGACCACATTTAAAACATCGGTTTGTAGCCCGAGTAGAGAACTTTGGTTTACGGGCTGCCCGTGCTAATACAGATGTTTTTGCCATATGTTATAACTTTCAAATTTGGCCAATTTCATCGTCTAAAATTATGAAAGTTCTAAAAAAATAAGCTTTACAAGCTCGTGGGTAATACTAGCAACTACGGCTTAGAAAGTCAACAAAAAAGAGGTCCGACGCTCGCGCCGGACCCCCACATGTTCCACTTTGAACTTGTGCTTCTGAAGTTGCTTCGGCCTACTCGCGGGCGAAGCCGTCGCGTCGTCCGAAGAGGCTCATCCATCCGGCGTTTCCGGCGTTTGGTGCATCGACGGCTTTGGCTTCACCCCCGCCGCCGAACAGGTCCTCGAGGCCCATCACATGAACCTCCATCCTGGGTCGCCGATCCTTCTTGTGACCGACTTTCCAGCCGTCAGCCAGGAAGATGTCTGTCTTCCCGTCGAGCTCCGGGAAGTCGAGCTTCATGCTCGCCCAGGACATTTCCTTGATCCGAAGCGCCCGTTTCCCGAGCTTCTTCATTTCCTTCAGCAGGGCGTCGAATTCCTGGTGAAAGGCCGGGCAATCGTGTTCGGTGGCAAGGCCTGGGTTGTCATGAAGAGCCAAGTGTTTGAGCACCTTGTCCTTGATCTCCTGCTCGAAGTCGAAAAATCTCTTGGCCTCCCGAGCAGCCACCACGCAGATGCGACGGGTCGTCTCGCTTGCCTCACCGAGAACGATGTCACCCTCCTCCTGGACGTAGAAATCAAGAGTGCCCACCGGAACGGTGGAGAGATCAACAGCTTGGACCTGTGCCCAGAAGTCTGTCATCCCCGTAGCGGCGCCCGCTTGTTCGGCAGGAGCCGAAGTGCCCGTCTGTTCAGTCGCTGTCGTCATGTGGTGTCTCCCAAGTTGATTGGCCCAGGTTTAGGCCTTTCCGTGTGGGATTATATAACACAAGCACATTTTTTGTCAATGCAACAAAAAACCACCAATCGGTGGTTTTTTGTTTACTTCTTTGGAGCTCTGCTCCCCCGCTTCATATCTACTTTTGGCTTTGCCTCCTTTGTTTCCACCTTTTTAAATGGGAAACCTAGATGTAGTAAAAAGGCTTTTGTTTCCTTTGCGTCTTTTACGTTTGTAACCACAGTTACCGCAAGACCAAAAACGTCTTTCAAATCTTCATCTCCTGATTCTGGGAAAATAGTGTTTTCTTTTATTCCAAGAGTATAGTTACCCATTTCATCTATTCCATTTACAGACACACCTCGGAAGTCCTTTGTTCTTGGAAGGGCAATATTTATTAATCTGTCTAGGAAATCATACATTCTAGCCCCTCGAAGAGTTATTTGCATACCAACAGGATCTCCCTCTCTAACTTTGAAAGCAGCAATAGAAATTTTTGCACCTTTTCTTGCTGGCTTTTGCCCAGTTATTTTTGAAAGTCTGTCTGCGATAAGTTCTATTTTCTTTTTGTCCTTCTGAGAACCGATACCAGAAGAAATAACCACCTTCTCTACCTTTGGTGCCTGCATTGCGTTTTTGTAACCAAAATCACTTTTTAGAGCCTCAAACGCTTTTCCTGTTTTTTGTTTAATAGTTTCCATATATTTGTTTTATTTGCCTACTTTCTTTACGTTAGAAACGCTTATTGGCATTGCCTTGTCTAGTATTTGTCCCTTCTCCCCTGACTTTCTAGGTCTTTGGTGACGTTTAGAAAGATTTATTCCAGAAACAACAACTTTCCCGTCTTTTGGCATAGACTTAGTGACAGATCCAGTTTTACCCTTGTCTTTTCCTGTTAGTACTATTACTTTGTCGTCTTTTTTTACATGCATGATATTTAAATGTTATACAACCTCAGGTGCCAATGAAATGATCTTCTGATAACCCACTTCACCAATCTCTCTAGGAATTGGACCGAAGATTCTCCCCGCCACTGGTTCTTGTTTTTCCTTCATAACAATCACGACAGCGTTCTCGTCAAACCTAATGTATGAGCCATCTTTTCTTCTGAAAGGAGCTTTTTGTCTAACAACTAATGCGTAAAGAACATCTTTCTTTTTTGTTGTTTTTCTAGGTTCTGCTTTTTGAACGGAGATAACAACAAGCTCACCTATTCTTGCATATCTTTTCTTTGATGAACCAAGCACCTTGAAAACTCTTCCGATTTTTCCTCCAGAGTTGTCAGCTATTTTAACAATTGATCTTGGTTGTATCATGTTCTAATTTTAAATTAATTTATATCTCTTATCCTTTGAGATAGGTGCGCATTCTACCATAGTTACCTTGTCCCCTATTTTCTTTGTATTTCCTGCGTCGTGAGCTTTAAACTTTTTGCTAATAGAGATGAACTTATCATACTTAGGGTGTTTTACAAATCTCGAGACTTTTACAACTACAGTGTCTTTCATTTTGTCGGAAACAACAGTTCCTGTCATTTCTCTACCATTTTCTTTTTTTGTTTCAGTATTTTTCATATTATTTTTGTACTTTCTTATTCAAAACTGTAAGTATTCGGGCAATGTCTTTCTTTGCCATCTTACCCTCCTTAACATTTCTGACATTACTACCACTTACGGAAAAACGAAAGTCACGAAGTGCTAGTTTCTTCTCTCCAAGAAGAGTGTGTAATTCCTTTGTATTCTTTTTTACGATATCTTTGTTTTTCATATAATTAATGCGTAGCTGCGATTACCTTTGTTTTAAGAGGTAGTTTTGTCCCAGCTTTTCTTAAAGCTTCTCTCGCAACGCTATCCGTTACTCCATCCACTTCAAAAATTATTCTCCCTGGTTTAACTGGTGCGCAATACCCAAAAAGATCTCCCTTTCCTTTCCCAAGCTTCACTTCAGCAGGCTTCTTTGTAAGAGGCATGTCTGGAAAAATTCTAATCCAGATTTTTCCTGTTTTACCAAGAGAACGAGAAAGTGCTTTTCTTGCAGCTTCAATTTGGTTAGACATTATTCTCGCACCGTCAAGCGCCTTTAACGCATGAGAGCCAAAATCTATTTTTGCTCCACGAGATGCTACACCAACTTTGTTAGCGTTCTTTCGAAATGTGTGCCATTTTCTGTATTTTACTTTTTTTGGTAGTAACATGGTCGTTTAATTAAATTATTTCTTCGCAAAGATTTCGCCTTTATATATCCAAACCTTTACTCCAACAGCTCCTAAAGTAAGTCTCGCTGTACACTGTGCATAGTCAATGTCTGCTCGGAAAGTTTGGAGAGGCACTCTGCCCTTTTTTATCATTTCTGTTCTTGCCATTGAGTTTCCTCCAAGGATTCCAGAAAGAATAACTCTCACTCCCTTAACATCTCTGTTTGCCATAACTTTTTCTACCATTTGTTTTACAACTCTTCTGAAAGGAAGCCTTTTTTCTAGACCATCTGCAATCATTTGGGCCACGATAGAAGCATTTGATTCTGGAGATTTTATTTCTTTAATATCAATTTTAACTTCTCCGCCAGTAGACAGTTTATTCCTTGCTATAAATTTCAAAACATCTGCCTTAAGTTTTACGGCTCCGTCTCCACTTCGGCCGATTATCATACCCGGTCTAGAAGTTTCAATAATAATCCTAAGAACTTTTTCACCTCTTTCCATCTCGACATTACTTACATAAAATCCCCTAAATTTCTTTTCTAGATATTCGCGAAGCAGAACATCACTTTTTAGAAACTCTTTATATTTGTTTTTTACTCCAAACCATCGAGATTTCCAATCTCTAATGATTCCAAGTCTATGTGAGTAGGGATGAACTGTGTGTGTCATAAATGTTACGATTTAAAAATTTGGCGCATTTCTTCGTTAAAAGCTTTCCCATAATCCTCAACGTACGACAGTACGCCTCGGATTCCGGAAAAACTTTCGCCTCGAACTGCATCCAAATTTTTAAATCTTGGTGTGTTATTCATGTTATTTTTTTAATATTTTCTTAGTTCTTGATTTTTTTATAGGCTCAACTTCTTCTATCGTAGCTTTCGCCTCAGATTTTTTATTGCCGTAACGATGTTTCGGCTCTGATTCTCCAAGTTCTATATAAACTGAACTTGTTCTTTTTCGTATTGGGTGAGCACTACCACGAGCTGCAAGTCGTCTTCGATACATTATACTTCCGCCATCTACTTTTATAGTTTTGATTATTAAATTTTCTGTAGGAATATCTAAATTTTTTGCGTTTGCTAGTGCAGATAGTATTAAATTTTTTACAGGCAGAGACGCTTTCTTTGCAATGAAGTCTAGGTTTACTAAAACATCCGTTACTTTCTTTCCTCTAACAGCATTTACAACCATCCTCATCTTTCGAGGTGCTTGTCGGAAATTTCTTAGCGTTGCTTGTGCTGTCTTCATAAATTTAATATACGAATCAACGAATTATTCGAATCTACGAATGGATACGAATGATAACACAGAATTCTGTATTTTATTTGTAGCTATTCGTATCATTTGTATTATTTGCATATTCGTATGTTTATCTTATTTTTTAACTGCGTCTGCTGTTGATGCTTTTGCAGCTTGAGCTGAAGCTATTTCCCCTTCTTTCTTCTTGATTTCAAGTTCTTTCTGCATCTTACCTCCGTGTTTTATAAACTTCTTAGTAGGAGAAAACTCACCAAGTCTGTGTCCAACCATATCTTCTGACACCAGCACTTCTATGTGTGTTTTCCCATTATGTACACCAAAATTAAAACCTACCATTTCAGGTGATATAACACAGGCACGTGACCATGTTTTAATAACACCTGTTTCTATAGGCTTTTTACCCTCAATTTTCTTAAGGAGTCTTTCGTCAACGTATGGACCTTTTTTTGATGATCTTGTCATTTTTAATTTGTTTGGCTAAGCGCCAAAAGAAAAACCACGCTGTTAGTGGTACTGACTTGCCGAATACCGCAAACAAGAATATAAAGCCTTGGCTTTACGTGGCGTTTATACTATACAAAATGCTGGGGAATGTCAACCAAGCACTATGGAACTCAATCGTGCTCGGCAGTCCCTAGCAAGTCAAAGGGCGAGGATGGGGTAAACCATCTCGCCCCCGTAACCCCAAGTCCTTGAGAACATCTACTGCCTATGGGAATGGCCGACGCACACGAACCATCATGCTCTGATAGTGCCCCCAAGCACCCTCGATTTTCTCTATGTCTTCCCACGTTAGCGGGTCTGTCTTCTTGTGCCTCATGAAATGAATCACAGCATCTGTGAGAGGCGTCTTCACGGTCTGCTGAAAGCCAAAGCCTGTCTTATTGATGCAGGTAATGGCACGTCTGACCTGTTCAGCTTCTGTACACTCCTTCTCCAGATCATCCTTCCAGTACTCCTTCATACTGGCGCGAAAAGACAGAACCGTTTCCCACAGCAAACCCAAGAACTCTAACTTCTCCATGTGACCTCCTTCCCAACTCTACCTTTTCAGCCATATATGTCAAAGGGCGACATCGGCATCTTGCCTAGTCGCCCCGTTTACGGAACCTACGTTATTCATGCGCGATAACGCGAATTCTCCTCTCGAAACCCATGTGGCGTACCCACCAACTAGCTTCTGTGTGTGGATCTTCCATCTCTTCTGACAGCTCGAGCTCGATTCGATATCCGAGCTTGTAAACTTCCTGCCGACTTTCATCAGGAAGGGCATGAAGAATATTCCAAAAGTCAGGATGCCCATTGCAAAAGCTGGCGTAACGCTTTTCACCCCTACTGTTGGAGAACTCGAACTCTCCCCCCATCATGAGGCTCCCACCTCCAGGAACACCGATTGGATTTCCACTGCCAGCCATTATGCCACTAGGCACAACAGCAACAGAGACACCGCCTTCCGCGAATTCCACGAAGGACTTCGCTCGTGACTCTCTCCAAAATGATGGAATGGAGTAGAGCCCCCAGATGAGACTCAAAACAAGTACGATGCTGACTACCTTCTTCATGATTTACCGACCTCCCTTGGAACTATGACATATATAGTTTATGAAATCAAGTATTTCAAAATCTCGTCGAGTCACATATTTTCGCAAGACCCCGCAGGCCTCTAGCATGGTTCTGTCAACGACTCGAGTGAAACGAGAGTAGATTGACAGATAGAGGTCGAGGTGAGAAGTGATGGGTATCACTTCGCAAGACCTTGAGCATTAGTGAAAGGTGTACTGCTCCTGTAAGGAGAAAGTGAGCTTTCCGCTGGAAAAGCGAACAGTCTGGAGAAAAGAAGTGACGAGAAAGAGATTTTGATTAACAAAAACACCACTCAAATGAGTGGTGTTTTTGTTTTTATTTCCTTTTACCAACCTTCCTTCGACTAACAATAAACTTATTTGAATATTTCTTTGGAGTTCTGGATTTCTGACCCTTACCTGTTGGTTTACCGTATACAGAGATCGCTCGTTTGCGTCCTCGTCCTTGTCTACCCTCTCCTCCTCCATGTGGGTGGTCAACTGGATTCTGTGCTGTACCGCGAACTGTAGGTTTAATACCTAACCATCGTGAACGTCCTGCCTTTCCAAGATTAACTAATCTGTTTTCGTTGTTTGAAACTTCACCAATACTCGCCCATGCAGTATCCTTTACCTTTCTGACTTCTGTAGAAGGAAGCTTCACATCCACCATTCCAGCGTCTTTCGCAATAAGTTCTACATAGTTTCCTGCAGATCTTCCAAGTTTAGCTCCACCCTGGGGCTTTACTTCAACATTGTACAAAAATGTACCAGTGTTTATGTTTTTAAGTTGTAGTCTGTTTCCAGGTTTTTGTTCTGCATTAGATGATGTAACTCTAACATCACCAACTTTTACAGACTGAGGCAAAAGAACATATCTTTTTGCACCATCTTGATATTGAGCTAGACCTATAAAACCTGACCTGTTTGGGTCGTACTCTACAGACTTAATAGTGTAAGGAACATCTATTTTGTCATATCTAAAATCAATCTCTCTAAAAAGTCTTTTATGTCCACCGCCCTTGTGACGAGTAGTAACTTTGCCGTGATGGTTTCTTCCCATTCCACGCTTAAATCCATGAGTCAAAGATTTGTGTGGATCGTTTGTAGTTACAAAATCACCAAAAGAAATGGTTGTCATACCTCTTCGTGATTTGGATGTTGGTCTGTATCGTTTCATAAATTTAGTTCTAAGTTCTAAGTACTCAGTACTTTCACACTTTCTAACTTTCTAACTTTTGGCCTTTGGCTAAATACACATAAGCTTTTTTGTATCCAGATTTCTTACCCCTCTTGCCTCTAACAAAAACATTCTTTGCTGGAATAGTAACGGTTGAGATTTTAAGTGGAGAAATCTTGTACTTATCCTCAAATGATTTCTTTATCAAACTCTTTGTTGAATCATTTGCTACTTCAAAAACATATACTGAATGCTCTGTAGAAACAGTTGCTTTCTCTGTAATATGTGGACGAAGTATTATGCTGTTTAAATCTTTCTTCATATTAATTATTCTTTATTCAATATTCTTTTTTCTTTATTCTCAAGCTTGCTTGAAATCTGAGGTAGACCAACATCTGGATTTGAAATAACAACGTATTTGTATTTCATTAAATCAAGTGGACTCATGTTTCTTATTTCATCTACTAAAAGATTATTTAGGTTGGCAAAACTCTTCTCTGTAGAAACATCTTTAGAAGGAAGAGCAATGTAAGCTGAGTTTTTCTTTTTAGATAGAATATCTTTGAAACCGTCTACTTTTGAGAAAAATTGTAAAACCCCAACAGCCTCTTTTGTCTTTGAAACTCTAAGAGCCAAATCATCAACGAAAAATATTTGCCCCTTCTTATATTTTGCAGAAAGAATAGTGTACAAAGCTTTTGCCTTCATTTTCTTGTTTACTTTTTTATCATAGTTTTTGTCGTTCCTTGGACCATGTGTAACGCCTCCATGTCGCCAAATAGGAGAACGAGTAGAACCGTGTCGCGCCCTTCCAGTTCCCTTTTGTTGCCAAGGTTTCTTTCCTCCTCCTCTAACTTCTCCTCTGGTTTTTGTGTGAGCCACGTTTACTCTAGCCGAAGACTCCATGGAGGTGACGACCTGGTGTACTAAGTCAGCGTTCCACTTTACACCAAAAACATTCTCTGGAAGTTTAACCTTTCCAACTTCTTTACCTTTTTGGTTGTAAACAACAGTTTCCAGAGACAAAGGAGTGACAGTTTTCTCTGTTTTTGCTTTTTTAACTACTTTTTTTGTTTTTGTATCTTCCATGATTTTGTTCTAAGTACTAAGTTCTAAGTTTTAAAGTATTTCAATTTCACACTCAGAACTTTCACACTTTCTAACTCTCCAACACTTCTACCAAAGTTCCCCTTCTTCCAGAAACTGCACCCCGAACGTAAACTTCATTAGCCTCCGTATTTACCCCAACTATTGTCAGACCCTTTGAAGTAATCTTGTCGCCGCCCATTCTTCCTGCCATTCTCTTGCCTTTAGCAACTCTACCTCCGTCTCTTCCTCCTCCTCCAATAGAACCGACTTCACGCTCTGAGTGTTTCTGTCCGTGTGAACGAGGACCCCCTTTGAAACCATGTCTTTTTACAGCACCTTGAAAACCTTTTCCTTTTGAAATACTAGATAGAGCTACAACATCTCCTACTGTAAACGAAAAAGGCACAACGTCTCCAACTTTATAAGGAGATACATCGTCCATTCTAAATTCTCTAAGATACATAAAATTCCCCTCTTTCATGTGACCCTTCATTGCCTTGTTTATATTTTTTGCGTTTCTAGTACCGAAACCAACTTGTACAGCATTATAACCATCAGTTTCAACTGTTTTGATTTGAGTTACAACCATTGGTCCTGTTTGCAAAACAGTTGCTGGATGTACCACTCCCTTATCATCAAAGATTTGGGTCATATTGATTTTTGTTCCCAATAAGAATTTCATAATTTTAATTTATATTTGGCGCACTTCGTTGTTGCTTCACCAAGTTTTCTCCCGCGCAGTATTACTTTATACAGCTTGGTCGCAAACTTGGCTCGCGCCTAGAATTGCATCCAAATCTAAAGTAAAATTGCTATTTAATATTTGGGGACATTTTTCGGACAGTAATGAGGAAAGATTCCCCCTCAACATTGCCCATCGATAGTCCCCACTAAAAAAGCCTTTCGGCGACTGAGATACATTAGCAGATAACTGTTTTTTATTCAAGTATTGGGACAACCACAAACAAACTACTTACTATTTATTCTTTGGTACCATTTTGAAACCAACAAATAACTCTCTGGAAAATCCTTATACAGTTCAGCTGAATTTGTGAAAAAAGCCTCGCAAATCATTGCCCAAAATTCAGTAATCTGGGCTACTTTGATATCCTCTTCTGTGTTTCCGTTAGCCTTACCCTCTTCAACCGTTTGTCTTTCTACATAGTCATATTTTGGCGCATCGCCTCTCTTGCGATTTTCTATTACATTACGAAGAAACTCTAATCTTTCAGGAACAGTTAAGTTATGCGAGCTTAGCCAGTCGTTGTGATGAGCCAACTCGTGCGCTAAAAGTGACTGAATATTTTCATCTGATTTGTAAACATAAATAAACTGATCCGAAGTCTTTACAACAGAACCAGTAAGGCCTCTCCCCGTTGCTGCGCCAGCAACACCAAAAGTTTTCCTATTTTCCTCCTCATCAACATAAATTATTTTATCCACCGTGCCCAGCAACCAACTTTTCCCATATTTCTGTTCTAAAAATGATTTAAACTCATCAAGGTTTATTTCTGGTTTCTTTTCAAAACCCTCAAACTGAAGTGGGCTCTCACTTTTCTCACCTCGACTACGTAACCCCCCTCTGTCCCATGCATCGTTATATTCAGATACAGCCATCTTCAAAATATCAATGTACTGTGGGTCGTTAAAAATATCCTTTCCAGATTTTTCTGCATCTCTTAAGGTATCAAATGTTAAAAGATGGGATTTTGCAAAAAAAATAATTCCCACACCATTATTACCGAGTTCCTTCTCAATAAATTCAATATTTTCTCTAACTTTCCCTTTTTCAACTAAATCTTTATAGTCTTCCCAGCTTTCTCTCAAAACCCTCTCAGCTTCTTTATCTTTTTCAAGTTTTTTATCTGTTTGCTCCCCTGCTTCAGCAATACTTCCGGTAAGCAAAGACGTCACTGTTAGACCCGCCCCTACCCGACCAAGAATTCTCAAAAAATGCCTCCTAGAGAGTTTAGGTGCTTCCGCCGACCCTTCTGTTTCAACCACTTGTTCTTCTGAAATATTTTCAAACTTCATTATAGATATTGTTATTAGTCACCCTTATTCTACACTTTTTATAAAAACAAAAAACCACCTATGGTGGTTTTTTGTTATTTCTTAAGATTTTTGTTCGAGTTCAAGGCGCGAGTGCGGATTGTGACTAAAATGTACAAGTAGTACATTGCACGGAACAAACGCAAGCGAGCAACGCAGAAATCGGACAAAAATACCAGAAATAATTTAAATTTTGATATCACCTCGCCTACCAGCTTCAAGAATAGGCAACCCAGCTTCAGTTGGAACGTAAATAACCGAACCTTCAGGTTTTTCTTCCATCATTTTAATCCACTGCCATTTTAGATATAGGTCGTGATCTCTTAAATTTGCACCAATCTTCTCAATCTGTGCTGCAACTGCTTCAGCTTCAATAACAGCGGCTTGTTTGTTTAGTTTTGCAGCGTCTAATCTTCCTTGTGCTTTTGAAACTTGTATTTGCTGTTCCTTATGTGCTTGTTGTAAATCAGCTTCTCCTTGTTTTTGACTTGCCCAGACTTTCCAGACTGGATAGCCAAACAATACCCAAGCGATCACAATTACAACAAATAAAATTATAAAAAATATAGGCATTGTATTGTATTAAATATTAATTGTTTTTTATAAAACTTTCATAATTTGGATGAAATCCGAAGTTGAGATTCTGAGAATGAGAGAAGCCTTATGAGTATAAGGTGACGAATATTCTCAGAATCGAGACGAGGAGTTCGCCAAATTTGGAAGTTTTAAATTATTTTTACGTCGATGTTAACTCCGGATGGTAATGACAGGTTTGTCAGAGCTTCCATGATCTTTGGAGTAGGATTTAAAATATCAATAACTCTCTTGTGAACTCTCATTTCAAATTGCTCTCTAGCGTTTTTGTAAACAAAAGAAGATCGGTTTACAGTGTATTTTTTTATCTCAGTAGGAAGAGGAATCGGTCCTTCTACCTTTGCGTCATATCTAAGTGCTGTGTCTATAATCTGTTTTACTGACACGTCTAAAATTTTATATTCGTAAGCACGAACTCTTATTCTAAGTTTTGAAATAACATCTGCCTTTGCAGGTGTCTTAGTTGGAGCCTTAGCTACTTTTGCCGTAGCTTTTTTTGCAGGAGTTTTCTTAACTGTTGCTTTTTTTGTAGCTGATTCTTTTACCATATATGTAAGAAAGAATATAGCAGATAATAGTTTTTTTGTAAACAAAAACCCACAAACTAGAATCTAGTCTGGGGTCGCTCCTGCGGGAGCCATGCCCCCGCAGGATTTCCATCACGCCTGAACCGGGTCACCACCTGAGCCGTTCTCTCTGAAGTAGTGAGAAATACCGATCAACTGCCCAAGCTTCTTCGTCTGCAGTGTAGAAGAACCAGCAACCGATGAGCCCAGTAACTAGAGCGGCAAATGGCCGCCAGAACATCTCAAGCCACGCCCACGGGTGGCCGCCGAAAAGAAGTACCAACGTAACCGCGAAAAAGAGAACTGCTGCCATTTCCATGTCCATTGAATCGGCACGGATTTCCTGGATCCGTGGAAAACGTTCCTTGAGTCGTTCGAGTTCCCGCTGTTCCTCTGCAGTCATGGCCACCCTCCAAAAAATAATTTAGCATTTATTTAAATTTTAAACAAACAAAAAACCACCTCTCGGTGGTTTTTTGAAAACTTTCACAATCTGGATGAAATCCGAAGTTGAGGATTTAAAAATGTGAGAAGCCTTACACTTAGTAAGGTGACGAACATTTTTAAATACGAAACTAGGAGTTCGCCAGATTTGGAAGTTTATTAAGCGAGGATTTTGGTTACGACGCCGGCGCCCACAGTCTTCCCCCCCTCTCGAATAGCAAACTTAGTGTTGTCTTCTAGAGCAACTGGAGCCACTAGTTTAACTTTGAAAGTAACTTGGTCTCCTGGCATAACCATTTCTACTCCTTCGTTTAGAGTCACATCTCCTGTAACGTCTGTAGTTCGGATGTAAAATTGTGGTTTATAACCAGAGAAGAATGGTGTGTGTCTTCCTCCTTCTTCTTTCTTTAGAATGTAAACCTCGGCTGTAAACTCTGTATGAGGAGTCACAGACTTTGGCTTAGCAAGAACCTGGCCTCGGTGAATTTCTTCTTTCTTAGCACCTCTAAGTAGAATTCCAGCGTTATCCCCTGCTTGTCCTTGTTGCAATGATTTGTTGAACATTTCGATACCAGTAACTGTGTATTTTTGTGTATCTTTCAAACCAACGCATTCGATTTCCTCACCAACTTTTACAACTCCTCTTTCAATTCTTCCTGTTACCACAGTTCCTCTTCCTTCAATTGAGAAGATATCTTCAACTGGCATTAGAAATGCCTTCTCTAGATCTCTCTCTGGAACTGGGAAGTATGTGTCTAGTGCATTTGCAAGCTCTAGAACTTTCATCGCCCATTCGTCTGTATTGTCCTTTGACTCAAGAGCTTTTAGTCCTGAACCTCGGATAATAGGAGCACCTGCGCCGTCAAAGCCTTGCTTTGTTAGGAGTTCTCGAACTTCCTCCTCAACTAGGTCAATAAGCTCTTTATCAGGTACCATATCGCATTTATTTAGAAATACGATTATCTTTGGTACTCCAACTTGTTTTGCAAGCAAAACGTGCTCTCTTGTTTGAGGCATCACTCCATCCGTTGCTGCTACCACAAGCACTGCACCGTCCATTTGAGCGGCACCAGTAATCATGTTTTTAATATAGTCAGCGTGTCCAGGCGCATCCACGTGTGCATAGTGACGAGTTGGTGTTTCATACTCGTTGTGAGAAAGAGCAATAGTGATTCCTCTTGCCTTTTCTTCTGGAGCAGAGTCGATTTGGTCAACTCCCTTCAGTTTCGCTGAATAGCCAGCCCCTGCTCTGTTTAAAACAGTTAGGATTGCTGCTGTTAATGTTGTCTTTCCATGGTCAACGTGACCGATGGTACCCACGTTCATATGTGGTTTTGATCTATCAAAATCTGCCATAATGTTTTGTGATTAAAATTAATAATGAAAACTGCCATTTTGGAAACTCCAAAAACTCAACGTTCGAGTAATATATTTTTATCGCTGAGTTTTGGGAACTTCAAGTGGTTAATCAGAGAAAATTCAGTGATTAAAAAAGCCACTCACGGCAAGTAATATAGTAGACAAAAAAATAAAAAAGGTCAACCCCCGAACTAATAATGGCATTGAGTCTCAGTTAAGCGTTGATGTAATTTCTAGTAAAACAATAACCTGGAGTTGTTAATTAACACTCAAAATTCGATAGGATGCCATTATTAGTTCGGGGGTTACACCTGTATCAGAAGATCCTCTTTTAAATTCTTCCTCTCTTCCAAAACCATTTTTTCGAAAGATGGAATCTTCTTCTGTAGAAACGCCAATACATCATCGGGGGTTGTGGTGTCTTCATCCAAAAGCAAGTCAAACTCTGTCTGTTCCTTTTCTGACAAAATATCTAGCGACCTTACTAAAATAGCCTGATATATTATTTTACCAATTCTTTCCACCATCTCTATTTGCTTTTCTTGCGGTAAAGACTGCAATCCCCACTCCACTATAATGTCGTTTGATAAAATATTTTTCATCCCGTTAGAAATTTAATAGATAACATTCGTTATTAATTATATACAAAATATACTTCTTATAGTACTGAGATATGCACCAGGTTGTAGAATTTTTAACGAGATTCATAAAATTAAATTTTGAAGTTAAAAGCTCCAGTTTTTATTAGTTTGTCCATATGCTTGAAAGCTCTCTCGTAAACACTATCCGATAAATACCATGGACGTTTAAGTTCTAAGAGCATTTCAACCTTCGGCACACCGTTTTTTATAAGGCCATAAGCTATTTCCTTTCCATTAAGTAGAATTCTGATTTTTTCTGGATCAGTCGGAACACCAAATGATACGTATATTTTACCACCTTCAAAAGATTCCGCTATTGGTCTTGGGCCCATAGAATCTTTTACTGTAGCTTCAAATGCTTTCGCAAAAACACCTCGAACAGGTGCATTTTCTGTGCCATCTTGAAATTTTTCATCTAAAACCAAGAGTCCACCTTCTTCGTGACCAATAGGTAGACCTTCAAATGTTACGACTCTCTGTCCACCTAAATCCATAACATCAACAGATTTTCCATTTGCTATAGGAATTTTAAGACTTGAAATAGACTCATTTTCTGAAACACTTGGTTTAATATTTAAATTTTCTTCATTAGTCAACACTATCGGTTCTTCTACTGCTATTTCCTTGACTCCTGAAGAAAGGTCTGTTAGTTCAGTCTCGTCAACATTTAAAATAGGATCATGTATTGGTACGTCCACGGATGCATCTGCATTTTCTATATTCTGAACAGGACTAGAAGGTAGAGGTGCAGATACTAGTTCTTCTGTATATGGATGTATCTCTCCAGTTTTTACATCAAAAATTAGTTGTTTTGTTCCATTAAGTCTTTCATAAAACAAATTCCCGCTACTATCCAGACTAAGAGATTCACCCTTGAGTCCCATCGCACTCGCATTATGTTCTGGGTCATAAAAACCAAATTGTTTTGCGAGCTCTATTGGAGTCTTGTCCATAACTTTTACTTTCAAAAGCTCTGGTATTGTTCCCTCATGATATTCTGACAAAATATCCGCTTTTAAATTATGGAGGTCTTTTATAAAACCAAGTGAAGACAGTTCAACTTTTGTTCCAGCCCCACTTGAAATCTCACTATTTAGTGCTGGTTTAAACTGTTCTAAGTTTTCTAGTTTGTTACCGGAATTTAACACTTCAGGAGAAACTTTTGGTTTATTCAAATTATCAATTAAGCCACTACTTGGAACACTGCCGTTAACAAGCGAGTCTAGACCGGCGTATGTAAGACCACCAGTTGCAAGCATGGCGCCAATTTTAGATACTTTTTGTATATTTTTTCTAGATTTTTCACCTTTTAGAAAATCTTCAATTTCTTTTTCTGTTCTTTCTAAGTTCTCTGGACTAAACTGTACATCTATACCCTCCACAAAATCTTTTCTCTTATTTAGATTTATTTTGTTAGAAACTTTATCGGCTACCCAAGCTGCTGGTTGAGAAGCGAACCCACCAACTGCCGCCCTGGTTGCTCTGCCGAGAGTAAGCGAGGCTAGACCAGCTCCTGCACCAGCAAGACCAAATGTTACAACAACTCCAGAAACAAGTGCCGCACTTACTGTCATCCTTACCCATCTATTTGTGGCAATAGTTTTAGCAGAGTCAGGAAGTTTATCCCAAATTTTAGAAGCTTTCTCAACTGCTGGTTTGTAAAAAGCAGGCATTCCTTCTACCACTTTTGCTTCAAGCGTATTAATTTCCCTCTCAACTTCAGCAAAAAAAGCTTCCCTATCTGATTGGGCTAGAGCTTCTTGTATTCCTAAAGGTTTTTGATCTTGATTCGGAACTACTTTTATTTTTTCAAATAATTTTTGTGATTTTTTCCTTTTTGCTTCGTTGTATGAATTTCTTGCGTCAAGAAGTTCTTTTGACTCATCCAAGTCTTCAAGTCTCTTGTCTGATCCTAGGTCAGACATCATTTTGGCAAATTTACTACTTTTTTCTCTTCTTTCTTTCTTCCATTCGGTCAGTAATGTCGCGTATTCTTCTCTAGCTCTTTCTAGATTTGCATCTAAATCATCATTTGATTCAACTCTAACTTCTACCACAGGAGTGCTTGGTACTGCTTCTTGTTGTGGAGCCACTGCTTCGGAAACTACTCCTTCTGTTTTCTTCATAGCTAAATCCACAGCACTTGGGATAGTAGGTGGAGTAACTGGAATATGTTCTCTTAATAAAGCTTCTATCTTGTCTCCATTTCTTTTTTCTTCATACACTGCGTGCTGTCTTGGGGTTGTTTCTTCCCCTTTTATAATTCTCTGAACAATATCATTCAAAATATCACTAGAAACTTCTCCAGTTCTAGTGAATTTATCATAATCATCATCAGAAATAACTTCATCCTTCATTGTGTCTATTACTGTCAATGGTTCTGCTGGAATCGCACCCCTTACGACATTGGCCTTGTTAATATTGTTCGAAACAGAAGGTCCCCCAAAATTTTTATTAAGAGCGTCTGTATCGCTCTGGTCAAGATTTCCTGTGGGTGTCGGAGCAAACCTTGCTTCTTGTTCATCAATGTCTTCCACGTACTTGTTTGAAATTTCTGAATCATTAATTAAACTTGCAAATTTCCTTGCTTCAGCAAAATTTCTAGAATCTAGTGATTCTCTTATTAAAGTATCAAGTGTAATGTGAATTAATTTATTATTTTTAACTCTCTCAAAATAACCCAGAGCCGAACTAACGTCACCAGCTAGGTACGCCTTTAAACCTTCGTCCCTTAAATCAGTATCAGACATTCCATCCAAATCTTTTTGAACATCCAATTTAGGTTCCAGATTATCAGACTTAACCAACCTAAGTGGAGCAAAATCACTACCAACAGAAACAACATTCGGAGTAGATACGCTCCTCTCCTCACCACCCGCTTGTTGCCTTAAAAATTCGTGGTGACTCACATAATCATCTGGACCACTCAACGCTGAAGAATGTAATGGTAAATCTAATCCTTGTTCCTGAGAACTTGGACTTTTAAACTCATCCAGTTCATTATGTAAATCACCTGTCTCATCCAAAGATATAGGAGAATAGCCATCTCCTTTTTTTAAATCAATATCAGGCAATTGCCTCATGTTTTCCATTTTGCGTGGTGGCGAAGGAAAAATAGAATCATTCATGTTGAATATATTATATCCCGTAAAATTTTTACAATCAATTAAAAACTGCTCGTTTCCGAACAGTCTTTAATTTTTTACTAGTTTATCTTCTAAACAAAGAATCTCTGAGGATTTTTGTTCAAGTTCAAGGCGGAATGAGAAAATGCGAGGAGGTGTACATTTAGTACATTGACGAGAATTTTCGAAATTCCAACGCAGAAATCGGGCAAAAAGACCAGAGCCGTGACTACTTGCGAGATTCCACTATGGTTTTTTCGACGTTCGGTGGTACCACCTCATAATGATCAAATTCCATCTGCACTGACCCTCTTCCTTGTGTCATTGAACGAATATCTGTTGTGTAACCGAACATTTCAGAAAGAGGAACTTTTGCGTGGATTACTCGAAGCATTCCTCTCTCATCCATTCCTTCTATTTGTCCTCTCTTGCCTGAAAGTGATCCTGTGATGTCTCCCATGAATTGCTCTGGCATGATAGCTTCAACTTTCATGATAGGTTCTAGAATAACTGGACGAGCTCTTTTTGCTGCATCTTGGAAAGCCTGTGATGCTGCGATTTTGTATGCAATTTCAGATGAATCCACATCATGGTATGAACCGAAAGTTAGTTCGCAAGAAATATTTACCATTTTGTACCCAGCAACGATTCCCCTTTCCATCGCTTCATAAACTCCCTTTTCAACTGCTGGAATAAATTCTTGTGGAATGACTCCTCCTTTAATTGAGTCAATGAATTCAAAATCTTCGTATCTTTTAACATTCTTAGGAATCTTTTTACCTTCTTCAATAGGTGGAAGTGGTTTGATAGTAAGTTTGACATGACCATACTGACCCTTACCTCCAGTTTGCTTAATGTATTTGTGTTCTGCCTCTGCTTCTCCCAAAATAGTTTCTCTGTATGCTACTTGAGGTTTACCAACGTTCACTTCTACACCGAACTCGCGCTTCATTCTGTCTACCATAATTTCAAGGTGTAGCTCACCCATTCCTGAAACTATAGACTCTCCAGTATCTGTGTTTGAAGAAATAACAAATGTTGGATCTTCATCAGAAAGTTTTTTAAGAGCCATACCCATTTTTTCTTGGTCGGCTTTTGTCTTTGGTTCTATACGTAGAGATACCACCGGTGCTACGAACTTGATAGGGTCAAGAATTATAGGAGCATTCTCATCACAAAGTGTGTGAGAAGTTTTGGCAGACTTTAGACCCACTGCTGCGGCAATTTCACCTGCAAAAACTTTTTTCACCTCTTCACGTTTATCTGCTTGGAGTCGTACAATACGACCGAGTCTTTCTTTCTCACCTGTTGTTGAATTATAAATATATGTACCCGCTTCAATAGTTCCAGAGTAAACTCGGAAGAAAGTAAGTTGTCCTACGAATGGATCGTTTTGAAGTTTGAAAGCAAGAGCAGCAAAGGGCTCTGTATCAGAAGCATTTCTAAATATCTCTGTGTTTGTTTTTGGATCAATTCCGCGAGTTGGAGGCATATCTAGTGGAGACGGAAGGTACTCCACAACAGCGTCTAGTACAAGTTGCACGCCTTTGTTTTTGAGTGCTGAACCAGCAAAGACAGGAATTATTTTCACGGCCAGACATGCTTTTCTTAAAGTCTTTTTAAGCTCTTCCATTGTTGGTTCCTTTCCTTCTAGAAACATTTCCATTTGAGCATCGTCTTCACTTACTATTTTCTCAATAAGCTCTGCTCTGTATTTTTTAGCTTCTTCTAGATATTCTGCTGGAACTTCTTCTTTTCGAATAGTCATGCCCATGTTTCCTTCAAAGTAAACGGCTTTCATGGTGAGAAGATCAATAACACCCTCAAACTTATCTTCAAGTCCCATTGGGATCTGCATTCTAACCGCGTTTTTATTTAGTCTGTCTAAAATAGAAGCATAACTTCTTTCAAAAGATGCTCCGGTTCTGTCTAGTTTGTTAATGAAACAAATTCTTGGAGTCATAGCGTCGTCTGCATATCTCCAGTTTGTTTCTGATTGTGGTTCTACTCCAGCAACTCCGTCAAAAACAACTACCGCACCGTCAAGAACTCGAAGAGACCTCTTTACTTCCGCTGTGAAGTCAATGTGTCCAGGAGTGTCAATAACGTTGAAACGATATTCAGGTTTTGCACCTTTCTCTTTAAATGTAGGGTTCCAGAAACAAGTAATGGCCGCCGCTGTAATAGTAATACCGCGTTCACGCTCCTGTTCCATCCAGTCTGTAACTGTCTCTCCCTCGTGCACCTCACCTATTTTGTGAGTCATTCCTGTATAGAAAAGCACACGCTCTGAAGTGGTAGTTTTACCTGCATCAATATGAGCGATTATCCCAAAGTTGCGCACCTTATCTAATGTATAATCTCTGTTCATATATCAATAATAATTTCTAATTTTAAATTTCTAATTTCTAAGTAAAGAAAACTCCTTACAGGAGCAACTTGGCAATTCAAGGAAAACTATATACTAAAATGTAATTCTCCGCAATAATGCCTTAGTTTGTAATTCTACCCTTTAATTTATCCACCTCTCTTTCTAAATCCTCCAGTCTCTCGTGGTCAGATTTGTGATGTATCAATGCCCTCCCAATAAACGGCCAAATAATTAAACCGACAATCACATCAAAAATAACGATGAGTAGTAACTCAAAATACCAATGCGCCGGGTCCGTAAGTAATTCCCAAAAAGATTCCATTAAAATAAATTTCTATTCCAAAAAATCATAGAAATCATAGAAGATTTGTTTTCCATTTAGAGATACATGCACTACATACTCGTGCAAATCTTCACCAGTAGGATCCACTGGATCTGTTCCAGTATGGGTATCTACATTTATTTCCATACCAGTAGTATCAATGCCGGCATTTATTAACGCCTCTCTAACAACTTTTTCGTTATATACACCACCATCACCAGTCTTATTATTGTGTGCTTCTCTTAAAACTTGTCCTATTCTCTCACTAAGTGCTGACTCATTTGACGGCGCTGATTCTTCTGACATATTTTTAAATTAATTTTAATTACTTAATTTTACCCTCCACCTCTGGAATTGCAAGGAAGAGAAAACCCCGCTGTAAGCGGGTCTGTCTCTGCTCAGGGGATTTTTTGCGAAGGTCGCGTATAAAATTTGAGCAACGAACCAAGAAGTTTTCAGAATTTGGATGAGATACGAAGTTGAGAAATTAAAAATACGAGGAGCCTTACAAATAGTAAGGTGACGAGAATTTTTAATTTCGAGAACGAGTAGATCGCCAAATTTGGAAACTTCTTACCAGGCGAAGTGGGCAAACGCTTTGTTGGCCTCAGCCATCTTGTGAGTATCCTCTCTTTTCTTCACTGCCTTACCTTCGTTTTTAGCTGCAAGCAAAATTTCATCTGCCAATCTTTTTGACATTTTTGCACCCTTTCCTTCTCTTGCTGCATCAATGATCCATTTCATTGCTAGAAAAACTCGTCTTTCTGGTCTAACTTCTCTTGGGATTTGGTAGTTTGCACCTCCAACTCGTCTTGAGCGAACCTCTGTAAGTGGACCCGAGTTTTTTAAAGCTGTTTCAAAAACTTCCATTGGATCCTCTACCTTTGCAGATTCCTTTATAATATCCATTGCTTCGTAAACAATTCCTCTTGCTGTTTCTTTTTGTCCTCTTAGCATTATGTAGTTCACAAATTTACCAACCTTTTCCGAGTTGTATACAGAATCCGGACCTACTATGTTTCTATTTGTAACTTTTCTTCGCATTTGTTTTTAAATTTATTTCAGTATTTTATTTTCCTGCTTTTGGCTTTTTAGCACCATAGCGAGACCTACCCTTCATTCTTTTTTCTACTCCTGTTGCATCTAGCATACCTCGTACAATAGTGTATCTAACTCCAACATCCTTTACCTTTCCACCACGTAGTAATACTACTGAGTGTTCCTGTAAGTTGTGTCCCATTCCTGGAATATAAGCGGTAACTTCTAGCCCATTTGTAAGACGAACTCTAGCGATCTTTCGAATAGCTGAGTTTGGTTTCTTTGGAGTCTTTGTAGTTACTTTTGTACAAACTCCTCTTTTGAATGGAGATGGATAATAGCCAGGTCTGTTTGTTAGGTTATTGAAACCACGAGTAAGAGCCACAGCTCGTGGCTTTTTTCTAAGAGTACTTCTCTTTCGTCTTATTAGTTGATTTATCGTTGACATTGCTGAGTTATACTAATATATATGTGACAAAAACGCAACCTTAAACCGTAAGTCCTGTAATGAGAGTAAACTCCCAGGAAACAAGGGGTACAATAAACTGCCAGAGGAAAAAGATGAAGAAAATCATCAAGTAGATTCCGTTTCGCTCCAAAAATTCTTGTACACCTCGCATGCTATAAGGCAAGACTGAAAACAAGATCTTTGAACCGTCTAAAGGTGGGATTGGAATTAAGTTAAATGTCGCCAAAACTAGATTTATAAAAACAATCATCGTACCTATATATAGAAAAGCTTCTCCAAGGGAAAACAGTACACCAAAACGAATAAGCAGTCCGAAGAAAACCGCAATGGCAATATTTGAAAGTGGTCCCGCAAGTGCTACCTTTGCCTCTCCCCACTTTTGGTCGGATAAATTATATGGATTAAATGGAACTGGTTTTGCCCAACCTAAAATAAACCCTCCCATAAAATACGAGAGCATTGGTAGTATAAAAGAGCCAAACCACTCTAAATGATTAAGAGGATTGAGAGTAAGCCTGCCAGCAAATTTCGCTGTGTTATCCCCTAGTCTATAGGCAGCAAAACCGTGAGAAACCTCGTGAACAACGACTGAGAATATGAGAATAATAATCTGGAATATAAAGTCTACATTCATTTGCTTTTTGTAACACTTATGATAACATAAACCCCACTATGGCAAAGGTATGTATTATATCTGGAAAATCATCTCAAGTAAGTGGTGGTTATTCCAACCGAACTCGTGCTACACAGTTTAACCCAACTGGTATGAGACGACGCTATGCAAATCTTCAAAAAAAGAAGATTTATATTCCTGAACTTAAAAAGTATATGACTCTTACTCTATCTACTGACGCAATTAAGACTATTCAGAAAAATGGAGCCTATTCAACACTAAAAAAAGCTAAACTTATCTAAATTTTAAAAAACTTTTATGACGAACGACGGCCGGTGTCTCTTGGGACCCGGCCGTTTGTGTATCTCTTGATCGTTACATAACGATGAACGGAACAGTCGAACCCTCTGGAAGAGTGAGACAGAACTCCCAATCTCCACCAATTTGCTTCAGCTCGATAACCCGAGCCCTGGCAAGTCTCCCGATAGTACGAGAATCAGACCGGAGAGTTTCCTCGCCGGAAACAACCACACCTGCTTCGGTCTTCTTCCACCCTAATTTGAAAACCATGATCGCCATCAACACCCTCCAAAATAACCGTAACAAATTTTTATGTTTAGTCAATTTTACACCCAACAACAGCAATTTTTGGATTTTTATTTTTCAAAACAAAATTTTTTCCATCTGACTCAAAAATCAGTCTACCGTTGTTACAGGTCTCAAGAGTTTGGGTTTTTAATTTATCTAGTATTTCCAGTGTCTCCTTGTGTGGATGTCCGTAGCTATTATTTTTGCCAGAGGAAATAACAGCAAAATCTGGAGAGACTTTTGCAACATATTCCTCTATGCTACTAGTTTTAGAACCATGGTGCCCGATTTTTAAAATATCACTTTTCAAATAATCACCGTCTAGTTCAAGAAGATACTGCTCTATATTTGAAATAGAATCCCCCTGCAAAAGCACACTCGTCCCTCCATACACTAGCTTCATTACTATAGAGCCAGTGTTTGGTGCGACCTGCGAAACATTTCTGTCTGGAAAAAGCACTTGTAAATACGCCCCACCACCAATATCAATAATCTGCCCTCTACGTGCCAAAGTTTTTGGAATATTTTTTTCCTTTATTTTATTTTCAAAAATTTCATAAGCGGGATAAATATTTGTTGTACCTGGTTCAAGAATATTCGCGATAGAATATTTATTTAAAAATTTAATAAAACCTTCATAGTGGTCACTATCTGGGTTTGTTACAACTATCAAATCCACCGATCTATCATACCAGGGCATTACTTTCGGCACCTCTTTTAGTAAATTATTCCCTGGTCCACCGTCCACAATAACTTGCACACCAGTTGGAGACTCTATATATAGTGCATCTCCTTGTCCCACGTCCAGCACTGCAAAAGTTAAAATCCCCTCCTGCCTCTCCCAAAAAACTGTCCAGAATAAAACTGAAGCCAAAACAATAAGTAAAAGTAAGAAATACCAGCGAAAATAGGTTCTGATATGGAGTAAGCTCGCTTTCATGTGCTATATTATACATATTAAAGATACGAATGTCTGAAACAGAGAACTTACGAATTATTACGAATAATACAAGGGCGGGTTCTCATTCGCATATATTCGTAGATTGTTATTATTTATTATTCGTATACTTACTTTATGAAACCATTTGAAGAAAAAAAATTTAATATAGGAGAGTTAAAAGGAATATCTGCAAAAACTATTGAGGAGCATTTGAAACTTTATGCTGGGTATGTAAAAAATACAAATAGTATTTTAGAGAAAATTCCACAATACGAAGGTTACGTAAAAGAAGATGCATTCGCTCCATATGTCATAGGTGAATTAAACAGAAGATTTAGTTTTGAATATAACGGAATGAGAAATCATGAAGTTTATTTTAATTCTCTATCTGATGGAGCAAGTAATTTAAATATGGAAAGTGAGTTAGCAAAATCTATTGCCTATTTGTGGGGTTCTTATGACAAGTGGTTAGAACAATTTAAATCTCTTGCTATGACTCGAGGAGTTGGATGGGCAATGCTTTATCTAGATATGAAAGAACACAGATTACTTATGTCCTGGGTTGATGAACAACATTTGGGACAACTACAAGACTGCACTCTAGTTCTCGCACTCGATATGTGGGAACACTCTTATGTCGCGGACTATGAGCCGAGTGGAAAGAAACAATATGTTGAAGATTTTTTCGCAAATCTAAACTGGTCAAAAGTTGAGGAGAATTTTAACAACGCAAAATAATATGGAACAAAACAATAAAATAGTCAGTCATGACATGGTAACAACTGCTTTTGAGTTACCTGGATACATTATTACAAAAAATTTAGGGGTTGCCAGGGGAATAATCGTAAGATCACGATCAATAATAGGTTCAATAGGTGCTGGCCTTCAAACATTAGTCGGTGGAAACATAACCTTATTTACAAAACTTTGTGAGGAAACCAGATCAGATGCTTTTGATTTAATGCTTCTTCACGCAAAGGAAATGGGGGCAAATGCCGTGATTTCAGCTAGGTACGATGCAACTGAAATAGGGGCGGGAGTAAGTGAAGTTTTAGCATACGGCACAGCAGTTATTGTGGAGAAAAAATAATTTCATGATAATTATTGGAATAACAGGTCAACCTTCATCAGGAAAAGACACAGTGGCAAATTATCTTGCCTCACTTGGTTTTCTTCACGTCTCTACTAGTGACCTCATACGTCAAGAAATGAGAGAGCAGGGATTGCCGACAGATCGACCAACTATGCATGATTTTGTCGCCGAACGTCGCAAGGAACGTGGACAAGGTTATCTCGCGGAACTAGCAGTACAAAAAATTAAAGGTGATGCTGTTGTTTCGGGTCTGCGTAATACTGCAGAGATTGAAATTCTGCGAAACTCATTTGGCGATAAGTTCGTACTTGTCGCTGTGGAAGCTCCACTAGAAACTCGTTACAGGTGGGTGGTAGGAAGAAGGCGAGACATTATCGATCTTACTTTCGAACAATTCAAGGCAGAGGAAGAGGCTGAAAAAAATGCAAATGAGGGCGCCTTTCAAGTTGACGCTATTATCGCGATGGCTGATAAGTTGATTTTAAATGATGGAACAAAGGAAGAACTCTTGAAAAAAGTTGACGAAGTTATGAAAAGTATAACTGGCTAATTTTTCTTAATAAAATACAATCCTGTAAAAATCCCAGCATAAATAAGTATTATAAATATTGGAGAAAAAGCAGGGATTAAAATCGCACCGAAAGAAAGACTGGAGCCGATATGAACTATTTTTAGTTGGTACCACAAAAGTCCATATGTAAAAAAAGCTGGAATAACTGAAAGATAAAAATTAATTAGTCCAAAAATTCCTGTTATAAATCCGAGAAACATTGTAAGTGGAATTGTAGAAAGAATCAAAATGTTAACTGGAAGTGAAACTAGGGAAAGTACTCCTGTGTTGTAAATGAGAAAAGGAAGTACTGTTATTTGAGTTGCAATCGTCGTCGCCAAAATTTCGCGCAAGCCAAACTTTTCTGTAACGCCATTAAAATACGGCTCTAATATTGGAGAAACAAATATGAGACCAATTGTAGCCAAAACAGAGAGCTGGAAAGATGGATCAAAAATAAGAAGAAGTGGATTTGGTGCGAGCATTAAAACAATTGTAAAACTAAGTACCCTACCCGCTTTGTAATCACGATTTGAACGCTTTGCAAAAAGAGCAACCAAAACCATGATAGCAGCACGCGTACCAGATGCTCCAGCACCAGACAGAATTGTGAACAAAATAATTCCAACTGCTCCAAAACTGAAAGAGATATTCTTTGGTAAAAAGTTAAGAGAGTTCATTATACTTTCTGCAACGATAGCGATATTGTAGCCAGACAAAACAACAACGTGAGAGGTTCCTGTTCTTTGGAACTCTGAGAGGATTTCCTTACCCAAACTTTGTTTGCTCCCTAAAAGAAGTCCCCCAAGTAAACTTGATTCTGGTTCGGGTAAAACAGAACTTATTGAGGTAGTAAAAGCTTTTTTAGTCTTGAATAACAATGTTTTTAT
>CAZRVD010000002.1:43264-118903 GCA_964603545.1 uncultured Candidatus Saccharibacteria bacterium
GTATTACCGTTACCCGAAGAGACAAGTTCTGCTTGTGTGAACCGACTTGTGTACCAAATGCCACGAACTTTTAAATAACCCTTGTAGTCAAAAACTCTTCCATCACCAGAGTCAATTACTTTTGGTTTTGAGAGAATAACGTTCACTTTCACCCTGTCTCCGTAACTAAACTCTGGATAAAGCGGAACGGTCACTAAAATTTTTTCCCTAAATCCAGACGAAGTCTGGATCAAGCGACTGTCTGCAATTGCAGACGGTTTAACTTCAATCTCACTTATGTTTTCTACCTCGATAGTAAGTTTTGCGTTTGTTTCTCTTATATCAGGTTCCGCTACAATCACTCCCACTACTTCCACTTTTTTGTTTTCAAAACTACTAAGTTTAGAATTTGTATATAAATCTGAAATTAAAATTCTTCCCACCCCAAAAATCACACCAATGAGAAAGATGGAAGCTATGGTTACCCGCACCCTGTCCTCACCTGAAACAAAGTATCTGTATATAAAAATTATTCCAACAGTCACTGAAAACACAATAAAATAAAGGCTAGAAATATGAAAAAACGAGCCCAGACTAATCCCAGAAATGAAGCCGAAAGTAAGCGCCGGAATCATTCCCAAACTCTACTTAAATAGAAAATAAAATCAAACCTAATAGCCTTCAGGAGGTAGCGTCTTTTTTCCAAGTAAATTTAACTTCAAATCTTTAACTTCTTTTTCCAGCTTTTCTACAAAATCTTTTAACTTATTTCTTTCCATCTCAGTCTTTGATAAAAGTATGTAGTCCAACGCTTTTTCAAAATCGTTTTTATATTTTTGATTAATATCTTTCCATGGAATTCCTTTTAGCAAGTCTCCGCACTCTTTCGAATAACTTAAAACTCCATTTTTCATTAAAAACGCAATTGAAGGATATCCCAAATACCCTTTCCAGTATGAAGCGTTATCATTAGACATTATTGAATTTGATTCTGGTTCAAAAGTAATAGTGTAAAATTTATTTCCAGTTGAAGAATAAACTTTTCCTTCAATATTACTTCCCTCTACTCTGCCATCCGCGACGGCGCCCAACGCTTCATATATTTTAGTTGTTGGTTTTTTCCATTTCATACTATTCGGACAACTCTCTAATTATTTCTTCTTCGTTTTCTGGAGATGTAGATTTTTTAAACCTTGCACTACTTACACCATGCACTCTCGCTTTACACTCCTCCCAAGTTTTGTGAGTCTGAACTACCCCATCCACCATACTTACATACGAATACGCCCTACTCTTACTTTTAGACTTTGATTTTCCTCCCCTTAAGTCAGACTTGAGAGAAACGGAAATATCTACTCCGTATCGGTTACGGGAACCATTGTAGAGAACAACTGGAGAATTGTCCGCAAAAGATGTTGCGATAACATCACATCTTTCGTTCCCCTCTGTTCCACTGTGACCCTTGATAAGTTTCCAGTCTATAACTTTGTGTTCAGTGGCTTTCACCAATCTCTCCCACAAATCTTTATTTAAAACATCCTCCTTTTTTGAAGTCTTCCATTTGTTTTTTGCCCAACCTTTTACCCAACGAGTTATTCCATTTACAACATAGGCAGAATCAGTATATAAAGTTATTTCCTTTTCATTTGAAACATTCTCTAAGCTAGAAATTATAGCTGTTAATTCCATTCTGTTATTAGTTGTACTCCCTTCTCTCCCTCCAAGCTCAATTACAGTATCATCGTTTAAAACAATAGCCCCCCACCCACCAGGACCCGGATTACCCCTAGAACTACCGTCAGTAAAAATAGTTATCATCAAATTAGTATAGCAAAAATCCTTGTTGGTGATACCATGATGAAAAGAAGGGGTCATTGTGAACATAATCCTAACACCAGAAAGAAAAATGGAACTTGAAGAAAGACTAGCTCCAGTAAGAGTGAGACTCCTTGATGAAAGGATGTCTATACTCCACGACTTTCGTATTGCAGATCTCGAAGGAACTCTGCAGGTTGGCATGTTTGAAGATGGAACTCTGGGTGAAATCTTCATCGACATAGCCAAAGAGGGATCGACAATGTCAGGAATGGCGGACACCATTGCAACCCAGGTTTCGATGGGGCTACAATACGGCATCCCCCTCAAAATGATGGTCAAAAAATTCGCCAATGTTCGGTTTGAACCTTACGGGCGAACTCCAAACCCCTGCATCCCAGAAACAAGCTCCATCTCTGACTATGTCTTCAGATGGCTTGGAATAATGTTCCTCACTCCCGAAGAAATGCGAGAAATCGGGGTAGAAACGAAGTGTGAAAATTGTGAGCAAGCTGGCTTTTGCAAAGTCAAAAGCCTCAGACCCACAAACAACACCCCCGTCACCAAACTGGCCCAGCCGTAGTGCTGGGCCTTCTCTTTAATAAACATCTACTATTCGAAGACGAAGCTCGGGAAAATTCCTAAACTCTGACTTTTCTAGAGTAGCTACCATATTTATTTTACTTCCCTCTTTTACTGGCACAGTAAATTTGTCACCGTTTTGAAAAAAAGCTATCGCGGTAACATCTTTGTTACTAGAATTTTTAAATTTTAATTCTAAGTGATTTTTTTCTTTACCAAAAAGTTTCAAGGCTTTTACTTCAATATTTTCAAAAAGAAAGAGTGGCTTAGGATTGTCGAGCCCAAAAGGTGCGAACTTCTCTACCGACTTGTAAGTGTCCCAATTCACATCATCAAGAGAAAGTTTTTTATCAAGGAGAATATCGGGAATGATTTTATCTTCCTTAAGTAACTCTAGAAAAGCTTCGTTTAATCTATCTTCCAACGTGTGAATATTTTCCTGTAAAACTGAGAAACCCCCGGCACCTTTGTGGCCACCAAAATCTTCAAAAATATCCTTGCATTTCTCCATAAGTTTCACTATGTCCGTTTCTCCACCCGCCCGACAAGAGCCTTTTATCACGCCTTCCTCACTACTCTCGCCATTTCTACCCCAGAAAAAAACAGGGCGGTTATGCTCGTCAGAAAAACTGTTTGCAACTAATCCCAATAGAGACGGTTTCCACTCAGGGTTTCCAAAAACAAAAACGTGTCGCATATCTTCATCTCTTTCCTCAAGTCTTTTCTTGATTTCACGAACCATATTTCCAACCACACCTTTCCTCTCATCATTTTTATTATTTAAATGTTCTGCTAAAATTCCAGCTTCAACCACATCAGCAGTTGATAATAGTTTAAAAGCATCTAGCGGAATTCCCATTCGGCTAGCTGCATTTATGCGAGGAGTTATCATAAATGCAATATCATCTTCAGTAACTGTGTTTTGGTTTATTCGGAGGAGTGAGAAAAGTTTCTGAAGCCCTACACGAGGACTTTTTTGTATAACTTTCAGTCCGTAGTAAGACAGTACTCTGTTTTCACCTAAAAGCGGAACCATATCTGACATAGTGGCCAAACCTATCATATCTAAAAACCATTTCTCCTGACCATCTTTCAAATCTATTTGACCAGATTCTCTGCCTTTTAAAATAAGAGCTTGAATAACTTTAAAAATCACTCCACTCCCACAAAGCATTTTCTCGGGGTACTCACATCCCTTTTGTTTTGGATTTATTATGGCAAAAGCTTTTGGTATTTTTTTCCCTGGAATATGGTGATCGGTAATAATCACATCTAAACCCAGTTCATTCGCCAGTTCAACTTGAGAAACATCCGTGATCCCGCAATCTATTGTGATAATAAGTTTCACCCCATCTTTATTTAAACTCCTTATAGCATCACCGTTTAAACCAAAACCTTCTTCATTTCTAAGTGGAATGTAGTTTACGAAATTGTTGTAACCAATTTTTTTGAAAAAATCATGAAGCACTACTGCCCCTGGGATACCATCTGCATCATAGTCAGAGAAAATTCCAATTTTCTCATCTTTTTTAATAGCTTTCAAAATTCTCTTTACCGCCTTATCTATATCTTTTAAAAGAAATGGATCGTGGAGATGCGTATCGTAGTTTGGATTTAGAAAAGCCTCTGCATTTTCCAAATCCTCTATTCCTCTAGCATAGAGTAGTGAGCGGACAAGTGGAGAGTAGCCTTCAAATAGTTTGTCTACCTTATCTGGAATATTATCTCTGACTGCATACTTTTTTGACATTGCTTACAGTCTACCATAACAAACTATTCAAATTTCACAGCGATATATCGCTGTGAAATTTTAGTATAGAATATGATAATATCTAGGTATGGAAACATGTATATTTTGTAAAATAGTTAAGGGAGAAATACCAAGTTATAAGGTATATGAGGACGACAAATACCTCGCTTTTTTAGATATTAACCCCCAGTCCCCTGGGCACGTTCAGGTGATACCAAAAGAACACTATCGCTGGGTATGGGACACTCCAAATACAGAAGAGTATTTTGAAGTAGTAAAAAAAATAGCCCTTGCGCAACGAATGGCATTTAATACTGACTTTATACTTTCAAAAATAATTGGCGACGAAGTAGAACATGCCCATATCTGGGTGTACCCGAACAAGGAGGTCTCTGGTGATAAAATGGATTTTGAAGGGAATTTGAAACTAATCAAGGAAAACTTATAAACGAAAAAACCGCCACTCCTCCAAGTGTGCGGTTCATATATTTTGCCTCAGTATTGAGGACTTTTTACTTGTGAAGCCGGAAGACGACTTCGTGGTCCAACCCCGCAGCGTAGGTGTCGAGGTATCGGATTCCATTACCCGACCTTTCGGTCCGAATGTCATCACCTTCGCCCGCAGTGTTAAGCCACTTGTATCGGCCCTCCGTGTGCGTTTTGATGCTCAGTCGTAGCGGGTCGCCGACTCGCTGGTACCGTATTGTCTCCATGACAAGCGAGAACCGAAAGTCCTCGTTGCCTTGAAGTGCAAGACGGAGTGCGGGAGCGTCGCCTGGAAGGCAGAGCGCGTACCCAATTTCGAGGATACGTCCGATGATCTGCTCAGTCGACGGGAGTTGCGTAAACCCGAGTTCACGCAACGTCGCCTTTCCGAACTTGACCACCTTCCGTTCCTCGGACTGGAGATTGCACGACTCCAGGATGGTTCGTGCAACGGAAGTTATGTACATGTCTGCCGCCCCGAGTTCCTGGAGAAGTTCGGCAGCTGACTTCCCGCCAACCTCACATTCGAGGTAAACAGGGAGTTCGCCAACCCTGACGACTTTAGGGTCGTAGGTCCCGGCGAGGAAGCGCATTGCCTCCTTTTCACCGCCGAGCTTGTTGACGATCGCTTCGATCTGACCCAGCGTGAGATTGTTGTACTTAGCCATGTGACACTCTCCTTGATGCTGATAGCATCTTGGTTTCTCACTTCCCGTGAGTTAAGGGGCTTTCCGTTAGTGGTCAGCCAAAAAGTGCTTCAATTTATTTATATTGTAAGCCTCTTTTGGCTGACCACTTCACAAGTAATGTTAAAGAACTTTACTAACACATTATACCACAATTGGTACATAAAAGTCAAGTAAAAGCAGCCCTTAAAATAAGGTTTTTTTGTATCATAACTTTCACAATTTGGATGAAATCCGACGTGAGAAACTAAAAAAGTGAGGAGTCTTACACCTGTAAGGTGACGAGAATTTTTAATTTGGGAACGAGTAGTTCGCCAAATTTGGAAGTTACTCAAGAGCATCAATGCCGGGAAGAGTTTCATTGACGAGGAAGTCCAGCATCGCACCTCCACCAGTAGAAATAAAAGTAAATTTGTCATTGAGACCTAGTTTGTTTATTGAAGCAATGGTATCTCCTCCACCAACTATTGTAGTTACTTCACTCGTTGTCACATCTGCTGCCATGGTTGCCAGTGCCTCTGTTTTATCCACAAATCCCAACTCGTAGTTGCCGAGCGGTCCGTTCCACAAAATTGTTTTACTTTCTTCCAAAAGTTTTTTCAGTTGGTCAATTGCTTCTGGGCCGACGTCCACAATACACTCGTCTTTTTCTATTTCTCCTACTTTTTTAAATGAAACTTCGCCTTTTGAATTGGTAACGGTCACATCAACCGGTGTTACTATTTTTTTGTTATCTGCTATTTCTTTAATACTAGATTTGGTTAAAGAAACTAAAGATGTCCCAACTTCAAACCCTCTGGCTTTGTATAAGTTGTTTGCGAGTGCTCCCACCAAAAAAACTTTATCGGCTTTTTCTAAATATTTTTCAATTAAAGGCATTTTTGTATCAAACTTTGCTCCACCTAAAATAAAAAGAAATGGTCTCTCTGGATTGAAAACTTTTGATAGGTGTTCTATCTCTTGTTTCAAAAGTGGACCACCATAGTGCGGTAAAAATTCTGGAACTCCAACAATAGAAGCATGCTTTCTGTGCGAGACAGCAAAAGCATCGTTTACATAAATCTCTGCCATTCCAGATAGTTTTTTTGCAAATTCAGAATCGTTTGCTTTTTCACCTGGATTAACTCGTAGGTTCTCAAACATTAGAACTCCTTTATCTTTCAGATTTAAAAGTTTATCTATAGCCCCTGGTGTAAAGTAAGTAGGACAGAAATCTACTGGAACAAAACCATTTAGATAATGCCAAACGGGAACAAGAGTTTTTTCACCGCTTTCTATATGAGAGATTATTATAACTTTTGCTTCTTTTTCCCGAAGAAAATCTATCGTTTCTATAACCCTATCTAGTCTAAAAGTGTCAGCAACATGACCGTCTATAATAGGCACATTTAAGTCTAAGCGTAGGAGCACATGCTTACCTTTCAATTCCTCCACGCCAAGTTCATCAATAAATTTCAGCATTTTTTAAATTTGTAATTTATAATTTATTTCTATGCTCCATCAACTAGTTTCATAATTTCAACGAAATCTTTTGGAACCAAACTCTGTCTACCTATTAGAAACCCAGAAACATTCCCCTCTTTAATGAGCAAGTCGGCGTTGACTCTATCTACCGCTCCACCGTAAATAATTCTTGTATCATCAGATGAGAACCCGAAAGAATCTTTCAATACTTTTTTTATAAATATAGACATTTCGTGTAAATCACGAGAGTTCATTGCCTGACTTGCCCCTATAGCCCAAATAGGTTCATAAGCGATAACTATTTGCCCTAAAAGTTTTTTGGGAACATCTCGGAGAGCAAGAAGTATTTGATTTTTAATAAATTCCAAGTAGTCCCCATTGTGATCGCGAGTAGACTCACCCACGCAAACTATTGCAGACATTCCAGAATTTACGACCGATTTAACCTTTTTATTTATAAGATCGTCACTTTCTCCCATTTTCCTTCTCTCAGAATGCCCCAGAATGACAAAACGAACGCCAAATTGATAAAGCATTGAGTAGCTGACCTCTCCAGTAAAAGACCCTAACATCTCTGTGTTAGCGTTTTGCGCTCCCAGGAAAAAATTTCCTCCTTTTGATTTACTAAATAATGACAAGTAAACAAACGGCGGACAAACAACAACTTGAGATTTCTTTAGTTTCCCTGATGCTCTTTTTACTACCTTAACAATCTCTCTAGCATCTTCTACCTCTACCGGATTCATCTTCCAATTCCCCACAATCAGTTTTTTTACCTTTTTCATCCCATTATTGTACCAAATTATTAAATATATACGAAAAGCGCACCAATCTTCTGGCGCGCTTCACAGTTTGAGAATAAAAACCAATCTTTGTCACCTCCTAGATACTATATAAAGTGCAATACTACTCATTCCAACAGAAAGTAGTATTGTTGTAATTGCCAGTACTAGGCGGTTGTCGATCATCGACACCACGAACATCGACAAAAGGAACAACACGGTCATTACGAACACGTTCATTGGTTACCTCTCAATCTAACTAAATTGTGCATTCTTTTAATGACTAGTCAATGTTCTGAGGATTTTTGCTCAAGTTCAAGGCGGAATGAGAAAATGCGAGGAGGTGTACATTTAGTACATTGACGAGAATTTTTGAAATTCCAACGCAGAAATCGGACAAAAAGACCAGAACTACAACTCTTGCCAGGAAACTATTTGATACTGATCACTAGTCAATGGAAAACTCGGTGGTGGTCCGTAAAGCAAATTGCCGTCATAAATAATATTTCTGGTGTTGTACCCCGTTCCATCTGTATATGCAAAACCATAACGAACATTACTTGCTATCATTCCATACAAAGTTATTGTATTTCTGTCATAACCTACGCCACAGCTAGATGAGTAATGGAATCTTCCTGCGCGACCATTTTGTGCAACTAAGGCAGCGTCAATTCGCATTGTATCCGCGCTTGATAGTCCAGCCGTAATGTTTCCTTGAGCAATAAGAGCTATTACATCTTGGCCATCATAGTTTGTATAAAGCAAATTGTTATTGATCATAATATTTGGACGTGTAGCAGAGTTGTCTGGAAATCTCCCAACAGCAAGAGTTGCTCGGCTAGAGTTTATTTGTCCCTCTGCCCAAACATGATCTTCTATAAAAATAAGTCCGTTTGCTGGCATAGGATAGTTTGCAAGAAAAGTTTGTGCACCTGCACCAGAACGAATACTCCAGGTTCCCCATCCCGTTGTCGACTCTGCGCAACCACTCGGTGTCGTTGTAATTTGATTAACTCTATACAAATCAAAAGTGTCATCAGTTTTAAATAAAACTCTATAGCCAAGAGCTCCCGAGCCGGCAAAATATCTCCCGCCAGATTGTGCATCTGCTTTTATTTGAGCTAAGTCAGAAGTAAATCCTAGAAAATCAATAGCAGGAATTGGAAAAGATCTCCCTGCGACAAAAATATCAGTTCTGTTTGCAACTGGAGTTGTTGGTGGCGCTTCAGCTGCTCTAAAAGTATCAATAATACCGCTTCCGGGAGGAGCAGTAACGTGTGTGTGAACTCCGAACTCATTGTTGCCCGAATGGTCTGGATCATTGTAATCGGGTCTTGAACTAGTTACTAGGTTATGTGCCAAACCATCAAAACGAATACCCCCATTGGAATGTATCGGCCCAAAAACTTCTGTTCCTGCTCCAAAACGAATATCACTGTTTGATGCGATAGCGTATTTTGCAAGTGAGGGAATGGCAAGGCCTGTAATAATAGACCTAGATACAGTAGGGTCAGCAACAATTTTCCCAGTAGATTTAATCCTAACCAAAGTGGACCCGATAGGTGGTGGAGTAATGTCTAAAGTAAATGTGCCAATCTTTATCCCGTCTTTATCAAAAAAATCATGAATGTATGAACCAGGTAGCCCCGTCCCATCCTGATAATCTGTAGAGGCATGAGCCAGATGCCATCTATAATAATCTACCCCCGCTTCAGCTATTTGTAGAGCCTGTTCTCTATACATAGCGACCCTTGAAGCTTTCATATTAACTCCAGCCCAACTTATGAGAGCTCCAACCATAACAACAGCGATGGAACCAAAAACTAAAGCTTGGACTATTAAACTCCCTTTTTCATTTTTTATTTTACTTATGTGGTTCATTACAAATTATCTTTAAGATTACGTAAACTAACTTGGGAAGTTGCGATGATTGGAGTTGGTGAACGGTTTGGGTCAGTATCAATTATAACAGTAATTTTAATTAGTCTTATTGTGGATATATTTGGGGGAATAGAAAGTGGTGTTGATGTTCCTGCATACGAAGATAGATAATATTGAAAAATAGGCAAAGTTGAACTGGCTGTAACATAGTTTAGAAGAGTGGTTGTAACTTCACTCCCAGCATTGTAAACAGGAGGATTACCGGTCGGAGTTATAACTCCTTTTTTTATTGTTTTTCCGCTTAAATAATATCTGACTTTGTCTATACTACCGTTGTTACCAACATCTGAGTAAAAAGTAATACCAGTTGAAGAAGCAAGCTCTATTGGGTAGGACCCTATGGCAGACTGTGTGGTCTTTCGAAGCTCCGAGACTATGGTTTTTATGAGATGTCTTGCTTCTAGTTGTGCATTCAAACTACTTTGTAGATTAGTATTGAGCGAAAAAACGTCTTTTTGAAAAGTCGAGACAACAAGCATGATCGCGGACAAAATAGCTACGCTTACTATCAACTCAACTAGTGTGACCCCTTTTTTATATGAAATTTTTTTCATTATAATAAAATTTTAGTTCGGTATTAGTACTACATCTTGACTCTGCCATGGAGAACTAATGTCGACAGAAATATCTTGTTCAACATAACCAGCCTTGGACAAATGAAGATCATAAATACCAATAGGTACATCATCAAAATAGACTTGCCCTGGAGGCATACACAGAGAAGTAAAAGTAAAAGAAATATCTGAAATGTTTGGTGTTGTGGATGTGGAAATAGTGTCTAAGAAAAGTTTGTAACGGAGATATTGTTTAGAATTATTCGAACTATGAATATTTTGATTTCCGATTGTATAGAATGTTCCACTAGTGCCATCTGGACCCCTGTAGTCCCAATCCCCACCATCATTATTTGTGGCAATTTGAAGTCTCACAGATGGAGAACCAGATTGTGGTGGCTGGTCAACTGGAGTCCATAATATCTTCTGAAAATTACTCGGGGAACCAACGTCAAACGAGGAAGATTCCAGTATACCGCTTCCTACATACTCACCAAATATTTGAGAAAGTGAAAGATCGCCCGCTGGACTGTTGTCTGCCACATTTCCATTAGAAGAAAAATACTGAGCAGGGTTTGTAGAAGTTGCTTGCCCGGAACCAAGAGACCAATCAGTCTGGTTTATGTAACCTTGTCCTGTTATTTCTGTAACAGGGGTAAAACCTGACCTAGAAAGTGTTACATCTACACCAGAGAGGGGTAACCCGGTACTACTGTCTGTAACAGTAACCACAAGTGTGTTTGGATTTTTTGGAGCAACAACTAATTGTATAGCCTGTGTACTGTTTGGAATTAAACTTATTGGTGAGATTGGATTCCAACCAATAAGGTCATACGACGCATCTTGCAGGGTGAGTAAGTATGAATCCCATTCCAAGTTGTTAATTGTAAGAGTACCGCCACCTCCCGTTACTTTATCTTGATCATATTTCAAAACATTAGGACTCGTACCAATAAGTTTGGCACCTTGAATATTAAAATCAATTCCAGGAACTGGCACACAAGTTTGTGTTACAGAACTAACATTAAATGTACTCACTCTATCTATTGCAAAAGATAATTGAGTAACTTGCTGAAGTGCAACAGTAGCAAAAGGTTTTACAGGATTTGGATTACTAACCGTAGACGCATATGTTTTATCTGTAGAATAACCTTCTTTTGAAACAGTTATATCATAAGCATTGACTCCTGGTGGAGCGTCAACAACCTGAAGCATTCCGTTTGCGTTTGTAACATCGTCGATTGTAATTGGAGGATTGTTTGTTGTGTTTTCGATATGGACATTTGCCCCTTCTACTGGATTTCCATTTGCATCAAAAACTTTTACAAAAAGAGCACCGTTTGTAGACGCTGTTTCAAGGTTTTTTGGAGCGACTCTGGTGGTAAAAATGACGGGTGTAAAGTTTTTACAAGTAGCACAATTCACTTCAACTTCTACTAGTTTAAAATCTGCAGGAGACAAATCGTTTGGAGTATCTCCCAGAATTCCATCAAAAGGATCGTCAACATTTCTAACTGTTATTGTTACATCAAAAGAAGCTTGCCCACGAACAAGAGTTTGACTATGAACAAGAACACCTGAAGGAATACTGCCATAAATACCGACATCTGAGTAAGGAAGGTTTCTTATTATTTCAAATTGTTCATTAGATAGGTCAACCGCACCAAGCCTTGCCCTACTTGCATGAACAACATCAAAAATACTTGTGTATGCACTGTAAACAGAAACGCAAATTACTGTAAACACAGCGACTCCGACCAATAATTCAACAAGTGAGAACCCTTTTTTATTTTTTTTTAAATTTTGTTTCAACATATTTCTTGTATCTATAGAACTTTGATAATTTGGATGAAGTTCGAGGTGGACAAGTAAAATAATTTGAGCCTTATAAGTATAAGGTGAAAATTATTTTGCGAAGTCCAACAAAGAAATTCGCCAAATTTTCAAAGTTCTACAATGCGTCTGCCAGGGAGTAAGTAGGACCGAGCATACTAATTGCAAAAAATCCAACACCCACACCGATGAGTATCATAAGCACTGGCTCTATGATAGACGACATGTCTTTTGTTTTCTGGTCTACTTCTTCTTCATAAAAAGTCGCCACTCCTAGAAGCATCTCCCCTATCTTTCCCGTTTCTTCCCCCACAGCGACCATCTCACCAACAAAAAGCGGGTAGAGTTTGGTGTTTGTATTAAATACTCCAGAAATCGGTTCCCCCTTCTGAATTACATCTTGAATCTTTTCCAAAACAGCTTTGTAGTAGGAGTTTTGTATAACATCTTTAGTTATTCCTATAGCTAAAACTATATCTACTCCCGAAGAAAGTAATGAGGAGAGCGTTCGAGCTGTTCTGGCAGAATTTACCTGTTTTACAATTTCCTTAACGACTGGAATATGCAAGAAAACATAGTCTGACATTCTCTGACCTTTTCTTGTTCTGTAACCTATTACTAATAGAAATACGGAAAGAATAGTTCCAAAAATAACAAAAACAAAATAGGACTTTAAGAAACTACTAATGGCGATAATAATACGAGTAGAAAGAGGGAGTTTTATTCCAAGCCCTATAAACGTAGCGGTGAGAGTTGGCACCATGTATACCATCATCAAAACTCCAATAACTATCATAAGTGAAAAGATGACAGCTGGGTACATCATCGCTCCTCTTATTTTTTTTGTCAGCAGATATGCTTTCTCCATTTGCACACCAACATTTAGAAGTGACGTAGATAGATTTCCGGACTCTTCTCCGGCCTTAACCATCGACACAAAAAGAGTAGAAAAAACTTTTGGATAGTTTTTCATTGAGTCACTCAGAGTATTTCCCTTTGTTAGAGACTCATTTAAACCAATTAAAACTTTTTTGAAAGCTCCTTTAGATTGACGCTCCAATATGGACAAAGCACGAGTAATAGGAAGACCGGCTTCTGTCATTTTAGAGAGATTTTTGGCAAAAACGATTTTATCTCGAGTTTTAACCCCTCCAAAAATTGAAGACAGAAATGGGATTGAGAATTCTCTCCTTCCTTTTATTTCCTCAGCGGAAATAACTGTAGAGCCATCTTGTTTAAGAGTGTGATAAAGGGCAAATTTATCTTTTGCTTCTAAATCCCCCTCAACAACCTTTCCCTCTTTATTTAAAATTTTGTAGTGAAATAACATATTTTTATTCGGAAACTACCCGGAGGACTTCTTCGATCGTGGTATAACCCTGCACCGCTTGGAAAATCCCATCCTCTATCATAGTCAGCATTCCCTCTGCTTCTGCCACTTTTTGTATCTCATCAGATGTCCCGGACTTCAAAATAACCTCTTTAATAGCTGGAGAAACTTTTAAAATCTCGTGGATACCACTTCTTCCTGAAAAAGCCTCGTTTACTGGAACATCTTTTTTGACTCTCCAAAAAGGAACATCTTCCCATTTGTCACTTTTGCCAACAATTTTTTCTGCTTTTAGTGCATCTAGAACTTTGTCTAGATTGATTGATTTACCAAGGGTGTCGATTTCAGATTTTGTCAGGAAATATTTTTCTTTAAATTCGTTTGTTAGTTTTCTAACCAGTCTTTGTCCAATAATAATGTTTACGGTAGAAACAATAAGAAAAGGCTCCACTTTCATATCTATAAGTCTCGGTACTGCACCAGCTGCAGAGTTTGTGTGGAGTGTAGAGAGCACTACATGTCCAGTAAGAGACGCGTTTATCGCCAAACTAGCCGTCTCGTTATCACGAATCTCCCCCACCATGATAATATCTGGGTCTTGTCGAACTAAAGTTCGCAGTCCCGATGCAAAAGTAAAACCTATCTCGGGACGAACCTGAGTTTGATTTATTCTTTTCATTTGGTACTCAATAGGATCTTCAATCGTTGAGATATTTACGTCTGGTGTATTTAATATGTCGAGTACAGTATATAGTGTGGTTGTCTTTCCCGATCCTGTAGGACCTGTTGTCAAAATCATCCCAGTTGTTGACTTTACCGCTCTATGAATTCTGTCTAAGCCCTCCCCATGAAAAGCCAAGGACTCTAGTGTAAAGCCAGAGACATTTTCTCGGAGTAATCTCATAACAATTTTCTCACCGTAGTAAGTAGGAAGAGAAGAAACACGGAATGAAACTTTTTCTCCATCTGAATCTATTTTAAATCTTCCGTCTTGAGGAAGTCTTTTTTCATCAAGTTTAAGTGAGGACAGAACTTTAATACGAGCAGCGATACTTGGCGCCATATTTTTTGGCAAAATCATAGCGTCGTGAAGTAAACCGTCTATTCTATATCTCACGAGAAGTTCTGCTTCCTGTGGCTCTATATGAATGTCAGAGGCGTTTTGCAAAATTGCATGTTTAAGTAAAGTATCCACGATTCTAATCATCGGGATATCATCTGCCATCTTCTTCAAATCTTGCTCGTTTAGCTCAGCGCCGTCTGTATTTGAAGGAATACTTTTTATATTACTGACATCCTCTGCAATCAAATCACCAAACTCTGCCTTCAAACTTTTTTGATACTGCAAAATTGCACTCTTCATTGAATCGTCATCGGTAAGACGAGGTAAAATCTTAAGTCCCGTTTTCTTTTTTATAAAATCAATCGCAGTTAAATCTTCGGTATCTAGCATGGCAACTTCCAAACTATTGTCTGACTTTTTGAAAGCAACAACATTATGATTTCTAGCAATAGGTTCTGGAATAAGAGAGAGAACTTCAAAAGGAAGTTTTTCTTTCTTTAGGTCCACAAAAGGAATACCAAGTATGTACGCCTGCATTCTACGAAGATCGTCTTCTGTCAGTTTGCCTTTATTTACCAAAGTTTTACCAATATTCCCCCCTTTTTCTTTGGTTTCTTTTTCGGCGACCTCAATATCAGCCTTGGAAACAAGACCCGAGTCTAGAATAAAATCTTTTAATTGTTTTTCTTCAATGTGCATGAGATACGAAAATTATTCGAACATTACGAATGGCTACGAATAATGCGTTTGGCTTTTTCCATTCGCAATCATTCGTTGATTTAAATTATTCGTATATTCGTATGTTTATCTTAATTATACCAAAATTAAAATCTTATTTCACAAAAAATGTGTAAAAGATTATTATTGACTAAATTTGTAAATTAGATTAGACTCATTTATGAAACAGTTCTTGGTTCGCCGGCGATGGGTCTGCCAACTCAGGTGTGGTGGCTCACCCTGGCCACCGTGAGCGACTAACCGCTCAAAACAGGATCAAAATCTTGAACAGACCCATCGCTTTCCGCCCGCAAGTTTCAAGCGGGTGGGTCCGACCGGTTCATGGTTTCCAGATCTATGGGTAAAAGTCCGGGTCGACATTGTGTCGTCGCCCCGGCTTTTCGTTTATTTGACAAAAAGATTGCTTGGGTGTATTATGGTGTTATTGAAGTTCGCCCACCAGGGCGGGCTCGTTTTTTTACCGGAGGTAAAAAAACAATTAAACAGCTTTACCTAAGCCCTGTTTAGGTAGAAATAAATTAAAATTAAATATAACTAATATGATTGATTTAAAAGTGGTCAGTTCAGTACTAGCCCAATTAGAAGAAGAACGAGGAATACCTAAGGAGAAAATTCTTGAGGCTATTGAACTTGCCCTAGCTACTGCGTACAAAAAAGAGTACGGTAAAAAAGGGCAAATAATCCGAGCGAAATTCGATGTGAATTCTGGAAAAACTGAAATGTTTCAGGTTAAAAAGGTAGTGGATGACACTACTGTTGTTATGGACGAAGACGACCTTCCTGAATTTGATCCTTTGACAGCAGAGACAGAAGCTACGATCGAACTGTACAACCCTGAACATCATATAATGATAGACAATGCTAGAAAGATAAAGAAAAACGTGGCTCTAGGAGAAGAAATGATTTTTCCTCTTGAAGCTCAAGACGACTACAGTAGAATTGCCGCTCAAACAGCTAAGCAGGTCATTATGCAGAAAATCCGCGAAGCGGAGAAAGTCTCTATTATGTCTCAATACGGACAACGTGAGGGAGAAATAGTCACTGGTACAGTACAAAGAATAGAGAGAGGAAATATATTTATAGACATGGGACGAGCTACAGGACTTTTGCCTTATGAAGAGCAAATCCCTGGAGAGAGGTTCGGTCAAGGAGAAAGGGTTCGAGCATACCTATATAGAGTAGAAGAGTCTGGGAAGGGCGTATTCCTGCGACTTTCTCGCTCACATCCAAAGTTTCTAGAAAAACTTTTTGAAGCAGAGGCACCAGAAATAGCAAACGGCACTGTAATAGTAAAATCTGTTGCCAGAGAAGCAGGATCACGAACAAAAATCGCGGTTAGTTCTGTTGATTCACACATAGACCCTGTAGGTTCTATGGTTGGCCAGCGTGGTGTTCGTGTTTCAACTGTTATGTCTGAACTCGGTGGAGAGAAAATAGATATTATAGAATGGAACGAAGACCCAAAGAAATTTATTGAAGACGCACTTTCCCCTGCTAAAACATTGGAAGTAAAAGTGAACGAAGCAGAAAAACAAGCGACAGTTACAGTATCTGAAGACCAACAGTCACTAGCCATTGGTAAGGGAGGACAAAATGTTCGCCTAGCTGCAAAACTAACTGGTTGGAAAATAGACATCCAATCTGCACAAAAAGATGAGTCAGCAACATCTGAGGAAGTTTCTGCTGAATAATTGTGATAGTATTAATTCAATATTTAATAAAACAAAAAAATAATATGAATTTGATAAAGGAGATAGATCCAGGAACAGCCGATAAAATAAATGTCATTATTGAAATAAATAAAGGCTCAAAAAATAAGTATGAAATAGACAAACAGACTGGCCTTATTATGTTAGATAGAGCTATGCACACTACCCAAGACTACCCTTTTGACTATGGTTTCGTTCCTCAAACACTCTGGGATGATGGAGACCCTCTTGATGTCCTAGTTCTTACTACTTACCCACTATTTCCAGGTATTTTAGTGAAAGTTAGACCTGTTGCAATAGTAAACATGGTGGATGATGGAGAATCAGATGCAAAAATCATTGCTGTACCAGTAAAGGACCCTCGTTTTGATGAGATAAAAGATATTGGAGATATAAACAAACATACACTAAAAGAAATTGAACACTTCTACAAAACCTACAAAGATTTACAAAATAAAGTTGTAGTGATAAATGGAATAGACGGAGCGGATAAAGCGAAAGAAGCTTTTGAAAAAGCCCTGGCTAACTATAAAAAGGCCGGGAAATAATAAGCACTCCAGTAATTAACATAACAAAATTCTGTACTATGTTGTAGTACAGGATTTTGTTATATACTTATATCTATAATAATTATTAAGAATAATAATCAACATAGATGAAAAAATTTATATTAAATTCTCTAGTAATTGCAGTTGCTCTAAGTGGAGCCGTCACTGCCTTTGCAGAAGAAACGAGTAATACTTCTGTCAGACCTAATCCATTAAAGGCATTGATGGAGGCTCAAAAAAATACCAGGGAAGAAACCAGGGAGAAAATGCAAGACGTAAGAGAAAATCGTGCCAGCACAACTAAGGCTATTAAAGATGATGCCAAAGAAAGAATGTTGGATCTAAAAGCTAAAATGGCCAGTTCATCTACTGAAAGAAAAGAGGATAGGGAAGAAAAAATGGAAGAAAGACGAGAAGATAGAATAGAACTCATAAAAAGAATGATCGGAGATCGTTTTAGAAAAATGTTCATGCGCTTCCAGGCAACAATAGACCGAGAGACTAAGATTATGACAAAGATTAACACTCGAATAGAAAAGGTTAAGACAGCAGGAGGAAATACAACAAATGCAGAAAAATTCACAGCTGAAGCAAAAGTTCATCTTGGTGAAGCTCAAACCGCTCTTGATATGTTAAAAGTTATGGCCACAAGTACTGCAGAGATTGACGCTCAACTACTAGCAACGACTACAAGTCCAGGAACAGTAACAAAAGGAACTTTGCAGAAAATGAAAGGTGTAACAGAACAAATAGAAAAACATTTAAAAGAAGCTCATAAAGCTCTGGAAAATGCTCTGAAAAATCTACGAGGAATGTCATCCGTTAACGCAAATGCAACCACAACTACTCCCGCAAACACAGGAACATCAACAACCGCGACAACAACAAATAATTAAAAAAATAATAATAAAATAATATGAACGAAAACATGCAACCAAACAACGCACCATTAAACAATATGCCGGTAGATAACGTATCCGTAAATAATTCACCTGAAAATAAGTCATCAATAGGCTCTATAATAGGAACGATAATAGTAATCGCTATTATTATCTTGGGTGGACTTTATTTCTGGGGTAAAAGAATAGATGAAGCAAAAATGACTCAGGATTTAGTTACGGGTGAAAATGCAGATACCGTGGTGAATGAATCTAATGACAACTTGGAAGCAAATTCAATAAAGAGTGTTAGTGGTGCGGATGATTTAAACTCAATAGAAGCAGACTTAAAAGGAACTAATACTACTAACCTTGCTCCAGAATTAGAGTAAAACTTCCAAATTTGGCTGATTGTTAAAAACCACTTATAGTGGTTTTTGCATTATATTTGCTAAAATACGCCTAATAATATAGACTTTGCTCATGTCAAAACACTATAAAGATGTAAAGATTACTCCTCTTCCAGAGAGAGAACTTGAAATAATAGGAACAATTACTGCTGAGAAAATGAGTTTAATGCGAGAAAAAGCTTTAAAAAAACTCAAAGAATCTGTGGAACTCCCTGGGTTTAGAAAAGGAAACGCTCCCGATAGTTTGGTGGCACAGAAAATAGGTGAGGGAACGCTCTTGGAAGAAGCTGCGGAAATAGCTCTTACGGAGGAATACCCGAGTATTTTAGAAGAACACAAAATAGATGCTATTGGCAGACCAGAAATCACAATTACTAAAATTGGGCTTGGAAGTGATATGGAGTTTAAAATAAAAACTTCACTTATGCCAGAAGTTAAACTTGGAAATTACAAAAAAGTAGCTAGTAACCAGAATCTAGCATCTGGGGAAGAAAAGATTATAGTTCTAGATAAAGAAGTAGAGGACGTCATTGAGAATATTAGACAAAACCTGGCTCACGAAAAAGTTCACGCTGAGGCTGGTGGAGGCCATGAGCATAAGCACAGAAAAATTGAAGACAGTGACTTGCCTGAGGTAAATGACGAGTTTGCAAAAATGCTTGGAAACTTTGAAAGTTTGGATGAAATGAAATCTAAAATCAAAGAAAATATTGTTAAAGAGAAAGAACTTAAGGCCAAAGACAAAAGACGAACAGATATTTTGGAAAAAATAATGTTGGACTCAAAAATAGACCTGCCTAAAATTATTGTAGAAGGTGAAATGGAAAAAATGCTAGCACAGTTTAAGGACGACATTGCAAAAAGTGGAATCTCTTACGAAGATTATTTGAAACATATAAAGAAAACCGAGAATGACCTAAGAGCTGAATGGAAAGAACCTGCCCTGAAACGTGCAAAGTCCCAAGTAATACTAAACACGATTGCAAAAGAAGAAGGTATTGCTCCTAAAGAAGAAGACATCAAGAGAGAAATGGAAAACATCCTAGCAAACTACAAAGAAGCAGATCGTTTCCGAGTGAGAATGTATGTGGAGACTTTTCTGACGAACGAACTAGTATTCCAATTTCTGGAAACACAAGTTTAAAATCTCTTTCTCACCAAAACCTTTTCAGAGACATAAATTTTTCCAGCGAAAAATTTATTCTAGTCCTCGGTCTTGATTCGTCAAGAACGGGGTGCCTTGACGAAACCAGCTCAAGACCTGTGGATGCTCTAAAAAGGTTTTGGTTCAACGAGATTTTAAAGAATCAGCAGTGAAGAAATAGCGATTGCAGCTGTTTCTGCGCGGAGGATTTGGGAGCCGAGGGAGATGGCTGGAACATTGTAGGATTTAAAAAGAGCAATTTCTTTTGGGCTAAATCCCCCTTCTGGACCAACAAAAACAGCAAAGGAATGAACACTACTTAGTCCTGAAATGTATTTGTGAAAGGAATCTCCTTCTGGGTGAAGAACTATTTTTTCTTGTGGGAGAATTCCTTTTTGAAAAACTTCTTCGATTTTCATAACTTCATGTAAAACAGGAACATCTCCCCTACCGGACTGCTCTGAAGCTTCCACCAAAATTTTATTTAATCTCTCCATATTTAATTTTCTTTTTTCACTGTGTTCACAGAGAATCGGAATGATACCGTTTACACCAAGCTCAGTAACCTTTTGAGCGATAAGTTCAAAATTATCTTTCTTGACTAGTGCCATGCAAAGCCAGACATTTTTTCTCGGAGCAGAGTCTGTTTTCTTTTCTTTAAACACTTCAAGAGTTGCACCAAGATTTCGTAAAGATGTGATCATGCACAGATAGTCAGTCCCAGAGCCGTCAAAAAGAATAACCTGACTTCCAACATTGTAACGAAAAACGCTTTTCCATTGGTGAATAAGATCCCGATCGGTGAGATCAAATGATTTGCTCCCTATTGGAGTATTTGTATAAAACCTATGCAACCTCATAAAAATAATTATATATTAAAACGATGGGGATGGCTTGTGGCCATCCCCTAGTCTTCTTCGTGCTTGTGATGTTGTCCACCGTGTGTTCTACCAACCGTTCTGTGTTCACCATTTCCCTCTGGTGTCCAGTGACTTCGACACTGACCACTCATATTAGAATCCGAAAGCTTTCTCCCGCAAATAGTACAATGGGTTAGCCGAGGAGCTCCTTCTGGAGGCCTGGGCATTTCGGTTTCTCTTGGTTTACGCATGAACCCATCCTCCAGAATTACTCTATAAAACATAGATAATTAAGTCAATCTAAGAAGGTAGATTTACAAAAAGGCACTTTCTGGTATACTCTAGCTCATGTTAATACCAACCGTTATAGAAAAATCTCAATTCGGTGAGAGAGCTTATGACATCTTTAGCCGACTTTTGCGTGATAATATTATTTTCCTGGATGGTCCTATCGACGACCATGTAGCTAATCTTATTATTGCCCAAATGCTGTTTCTACAGTCTGAAGACCCAAAAAAGGACATTTCTTTCTATGTAAACTCTCCTGGAGGATCAGTCACAGCAGGACTGGCAATTGTTGACACCATGAATCATATTAAAAACGACGTCTCTACTGTTTGTGTTGGAATGGCAGCATCAATGGGGGCAATAATTTTATCTGCTGGTAAAAAAGGTAAGAGATTTGCCCTGCCAAATGCAGAGATAATGATCCATCAACCATGGCAGGGAGGAATTGAGGGCCAAGCGTCTGACATCGAAATATCTGCTAAAAGAATAATAAAAAATAAGGAGGAGCTTAGTAAAATGCTAGCTAAAAATACTGGCCAGAGCTTAGCTAAAATTGAAAAAGACTCTGATAGAGATTTTTTCATGTCAGCAGAAGAGGCTAAAAAGTATGGTCTCGTAGACAAAGTTCTGTAACGACTCTCGAATTTTGACTTATTCCCCCCTTTCTTATATAGTACGGGTATTATTTATATTAATTGTAAGTAACCAATTGTTCTTGTTTTTCTTGATTTTTACCGATTATTTCCGAATTACCGAAAGAAAATTCAAATTAAATCATAAAATTCTTAAAAGAAAGTATTAACTTTTCAGGCAAGTCTAGAGAAAAAGAGGAAGGGGTTTCGATAAAAAAATGTCATTAAAAATTGTAGCTCTACTTTTGAGCACAGCATCACTAACATCGTTAGTGATCGGTTATTATCTGCGTATTTTGGTTGCAAAAAGTAAGAAGGGTTCGATGGAGCTTGATATTCAGAAGATGATGCTTGTGGCTAAAGACAAAGAGCAAAAGATAATAGACGAAGCAAGTATTAAAGCTGAAGAAATATTAAATACTGCGCGAGTTGAGATAAAACAAAAAGAGGAAGACAATAAAAAAACAGAGGAAAGATTGGTGAAAAAAGACGAACTACTCCTCCAACGTCAGTCTGATATGGATAAAGAAGTAGAAGAAGTTAAAAAGAGAATTCAGGAAATTAAACAGATCAGAGAAAATGCTGAAAAAATAGAGCAAGAAAAGAAAGAAGAGTTACAAAAAATTGCAGGGCTTTCGAAAGAGGAAGCGAAGAAAGAAATAATGAAAACAGTTGAGAGAGAATCTGAAGAAGATATTTTGGTTAGGATGAAGAAATTGGAAATGGATGGTAGCGAAAAAATAGAAGAAAAAGCAAAAGGAATTTTAGCTAGCTCCATACAAAGACTTTCAAACTCAGTGACTTCAGATATGCTTACAACAAACGTTGCGATACCAAGTGACGAAATAAAAGGGAAAATAATTGGAAAAGAGGGCCGAAATATAAAGGCTTTTGAGAGATGTACTGGAGTTGAGGTGATTGTTGACGATACTCCGGGCTCTATTACCATCTCCTCTTTTGACCCAGTGAGACGCCAGATAGCTAAAACTGCCCTAGAGAAACTTATAGCAGATGGAAGAATACAACCTGCAAAAATCGAGGATATGGTGAAACTAGCAGAGGAGGAAATAAATAAAATAATAAAAGAGAAGGGTGAAGAAGCTGTATATGAAACAGGTGTACTTGGTCTTGATCCAAAAGTAATTTCTATTTTAGGAAGACTACACTTTAGAACAAGTTACGGACAAAATGTTTTGGCACACTCAATAGAAATGACTCATATAGCTGGAATGCTTGCCGAAGAAATTGGTGCGAACGTTGCTGTAGCAAAAGCTGGAGCGCTTGTCCACGACATTGGAAAAGCACTTGATCATGAAGTAGTTGGTACACACGTTGAGATAGGAAGAAGAATACTTCAAAAATTTGGCACGGACGAAAATATTATTAAAGCAATGCAGGCACACCATGAGGAATACCCTTATGAAACTGTAGAATCTATGATCGTGCAGTCAGCAGATGCAATATCTGGCGGAAGACCTGGGGCAAGACGAGACAGTATTGAAAACTATTTGAAGAGATTAAAAGATTTGGAAGCTGTGGCAAATTCATTTAACGGCGTAGAAAAGTCTTACGCACTACAGGCAGGAAGAGAAATAAGAATATTTGTAACACCAACAGAAGTGACGGACCTAGAAGCCAAGAAAATGGCGAGAGATATAGCCCTAAGGATAGAATCGGAGTTAAAATACCCAGGAGAGATAAAGGTTTCAGTCATCCGGGAGTCCCGAACCATCGAGTTCGCCCGTTAAAGATACGAATGGACAAGTAATTCTCAAACTTACGAATCTATACGAATGAAATACTAAAACAGGTTGATTTATTCGTAGCCATTCGTAATAATCGTCCAATCTTTATTCGTATCTGTCAATCTATTGCGTCAGAAAAGCCTTACTGTATACTAATTACATAGTAGATAGTAGGTTTATTAGTGGCTTAATCATTTTAAATTATGAATAAAGCAGGCATTGTAGACGCAGTACATGAAAAATTAGGTGGTACAAAGGTCCAAGCTGAGGAAGTTGTAGATTTGGTAATAGATTCAATAGTTAATACTCTTAAGAAGGGTGGAGAAGTTTCTGTGGCAGGTCTAGGAATCTTCTCAACTAAGACAAGAGCAGCTAGACAAGCTAGAAACCCAAGAACAGGGGCTTCAATTTCAGTTCCTGCAATGAGGGTTCCAAAATTCCGTGCAGCTAAGGCACTTAAGGAAGCGGTCAAATAGTCACATTCGCAATCATTCTTTTGCAAAAGAAATCAAAAAGCACCCAATCGGGTGCTTTTTGATTTGAGTAATTTTATACACAAACGAAAACCGCCACCGTTCCCCTGCGTCACAGACGACTTACAGGGAAACGGGGCGGTGGGGTGCGGGCTGGCCAAACTAGAGGTCCGGTCGAAAACTTTATCGAGGTTCACTCGCCTACTAAAGCCCGTAGAAGATATGCGGGGGCATGCTCAGCGTGCCTACTCGATCAAGGGTTCGTGTGTAGACTTAGAGGTCAACCGTTCCGTATTAAATCCTACTCCTGTGAATAAAATTGTAAAGTGGATAAGTGTGTGGGATACGTGGGCTGGGAAACCGGGGGTTTTCCAGTCTATCTGGTTCGATCCCGGGTTCATCGGCCACGGATATTTTACTCGTCGAAACAGAAGAAGTTCCGAATCACCTCTTGGTCAGGAATAGTTTTTTGCTAAAAACTTTCCCGACCCGACCTCGTGCCGTCGCACTCCGGTTCACACACGTACGAAAAAACCTCCATTCAGGAGGTTATTTTCGTCGTGTGTGCGGGATAGCGGAATCGAACCGCTCTCCACAGTTTGGAAAACTGTTGTTTTACCGATAAACTAATCCCGCGATACTTAACAAAACCATGTTATCAGAAAAATTACTCCTCGGCAATTTTTAAATGTTATAATTCCACTATGTTTTTAAAGGCTATTGCCAGTATTTTAATATCACCAATATTTCTTTTAAGTGAGCTTTTTAATCTGTCTACACCAGAAGTCTATATCGCTCCAAAAGAACCAGCTGTCATAGTTAAGGAAGAACCAAAGACATCATCTAGCACAGTGGCAAAAATTGTTACAAAAACTGCTACGACAACAAAAAAACAAACAAAACCAGCAACAAAAAATATTCAAAAACCTGTTGCTGTAGTCCCTCCTATACCACTTCCACCACCAGATTTTGAAACTATAAACACAAATGCAAGAAAAACCTTGGTAAACATTTTCTGTACTACAAAGAATAATGATCTCTCCCCCATCTCGGGTACGGGAGTAATAATAAGTAATGATGGACTGATTTTAACCAACGCCCACATTGGTCAATATTTTTTACTAAAAGATTTTAAAGAAAAAGATTATTTAAAATGTATTGGTAGAGTCGGAAGTCCAGCCTACCCGAAATATAATTTAGAGTTAGTTTATATTTCTCCAAACTGGGTCAAGGCCAACAAAACACTTTTAAAAGAACAGAACCCCAAGGGCACAGGTGAAGATGACTTTGCATTTCTCAGAGTTACAGACATGGTAGACGGTTCACAGTTACCTATATTTACATTCATTGAACCAAATATAAATGAAGCTATAAACGTTGGTGAACCAGTCCTACTCGCCTCTTATCCAGCTGGTTTCCTGGGAGGTCTCTCTATCATCAAGGATTTAAATGTAACAAGTGCCATAACAAACATTCAGGACGTTTTTACTTTTAAAGATGGAGAGATAGATGTCATATCTATTGGAGGCACAGTAGTTTCTCAAAAAGGTTCTTCTGGTGGACCTGTTGTCGACAGAAATACATCTCTTATTGGAATTATCACTACAAGCTCTGATGGCACCACCACAAGTAGCAGAGGATTAAACGCTATAACACTTGCGTACATAAACAGGACACTTCAAAGTGAACTTGGTATAAAACTTCGAGAATTTTTATCTCTTGACCACAGCCAATTTGCAAAAACATTCGCAAACACTACCGGGACAACACTAACCAAACTTATTACCGACGAACTATTGAGATAATAGAAAAATTAGAGGTTCCGAGATACAATTAGAATGTAATGACTTCTGCTAATAAAATGATAAAAAAGGTTAGTAAAAAAAGTGTTTTAAAAATATTTTTGTTTTTTTTCGTTTTTATTTCTCTATTACTTGTTAAACCGGATGTAGTTTCTGCTGCGGTTGAAATCTACCCTGGACCGGGTGGTAATGCTTACAAGTCAGACCTATATAATGTTGAAGTTTGGGATGGTTCTGCTTGGATTCCAGCTTATGTATATAAGCGAAGTAGAATAAGTACTATGCACTGGCATGTTGGAACAGTTACTAGTGTGAACTTTCTTACATTTGGTACAACTGGGCCAGTAAATGTAAGAATTAGCAAAGTAAGTGGTCCTATAACTTCAATAGCTGTTAGTCCAAAGAGTAAAAATATTCAAAACTCAATTAGTGGCGGGCTAGCAACTCTCACTCTAAATATAAACGATAAAACATGGATTACAATTGATGGGGATGATGCTAATCCACTGTTTATTTTTGCTGATGCATTCAAACCAGCAGTTCCAGCACCTGGTGCGGGAGTAAAATATTTTGGACCCGGAGTTCAAGATATTTCACCTGGAACAGGTAACCACTACTATCCCTCTGATAATGAAATCATTTACCTTGATGGAGGAGCTTGGGTTAGAGGAAACATAATCTTAACTGGCAAGAGTAACGTCAAAATAATGGGTCCTGGAATATTATCTGGGGATCTTTGGGATTCGCAAACTATCCAAAACCTTGGATGGAATGGGATGCAAGATTATTTCATGATATACGGGGGATCATATGGAACTTTAAATAGTAGCACCGTGAGTGGAATAACCTTGGTGGATTCTCCTGTTTTCAATATTTATAGTATGTCTAGCGCATATAGTGTGAAAATATTATCTCCATGGTATGCACAAACTGATGGATTCAGTGTGGTTGACGTAGATCAAGTTTTTATTTTCAACGGTGATACCACATTTAATCCATATTTAAACTTTTGGTCACCAATAACAAATGGCTATACTGTTAATCTTCGAATAACAAATTCATTTGGAGGTACAGCAAATAATGCTGTTTTTCTAGGTGGTTTTTATGGAAATCCCCCAGGTGCAAATTTCACATCGCTTGTAGATAATGTTGATATTAAAACTTTTAATGACAACAGCTTTGTCCAATGGGGAGCACCACATGAGCCAGCAGTATTTCAAATTTGGGTGGATAATGACAATAGTGGCTATGGTTATAGAAATCAAACATATCAAAACATTCGCATAGAAGGGAATGTTAATGCTCCTTTAATGCAGTTACAAAATAGAGTCTACCCATCTTATGCTTGGGGAGGTATATCCTATGATCCTCCACTGGGTAATACCGAGAATATTGTATTTAAAAACATTACTTTGGAAGGAACACAATCAGATGTCAGTGGACAAAAAAGTGAAATTAAAGGTTGGGATGCTAATAATGGTTTTCGTAACATCATTTTGGAAAACTTCAGTATGGGTGGAACAGTTCTAAATCAATCTAATATAAGTAACTATATTGATGTAAATAGTTATGTTTGGGGGCTTGGTTTTTCACCGGCTCCAACAATAGATTCACTATCAGCAAATCCGACTACTATTGTTCAAGGGTCATCATCCACTCTTTCTTGGTCAACAACAAACGCATCTTCGTGTACAGGAAGCGGATCTTGGACTGGATCTAAGGGAATTTCTGGTAGCCAAACTGTTTTTCCAACAACAAATTCTACATACACATTAACCTGTACTAATTCTGGAGGAGGAACAGTAAGTAAATCAGTGAGTGTTAGCGTTGCACAAACGAGCCCAATTGGACTCTGGACTCTTGACCAAACTTCAGGCACTACTGCCTCAGACACATCTGGAAGTGGGTATAATGGCACCTTAATAAACTACACGGGTACTAGTTGGACTACAGGAAAGGTCTCTAATGGTTTGAATTTTGATGGAGTTGATGACCAAGTTAAAATTAGTGGAGCAACAACTCTGAATAAACTTACTGGTATGACACTATCAGCTTGGGTTAATCCTAGAAGCTCTGGTGGTAATGGTAGTGGTGCTGGAACAATTTTTACTAAAAGTGGTATCGTGGGTTCTTCTGCAAGATTCCGTATTTTAATGGGAAGTGATGGTTCTAGTATTCAACTTACAGCAAATTACACTATTACTTCTGCTGGATGGAAAACACCCACAGGAAGTCTGCCTCTAAATTCTTGGCATCATGTTGTAGTTACTTACACACATGACAATGTAAATAGCATTCCTAAAATTTACATAGATGGTGTACTTCAGACACTGACCACACTGGGGACTGCATCAGGCGTTGGATTAAATGACGACGACATTCTATACATTGGTAGTAGAGGTACAAGTGCAACTGGAGTCTTTGATGGAGTTATTGATCAAGCGAGAATATACAACAGAGAATTAAGTTCTGGAGAAGTTACGACTTTGTACAATTCAGAGAGCTCTCCTCCTCCCATCGACTTCTCCCTTTCCTCTTCCCCATCAACCGTCAAAGTAATGCAAGCAAAGTCAGTTACTAACACTGTTACAGCTACACTTGTAAGTGGAACATCTGGAGCGGTGTCATTTAGTGCTAGTGGATTGCCTACTGATGCTACTGCATCATTTTCTCCTACATCCTGTAGTCCAACCTGTACTACAACCCTCACCATTGATTCTCTTTCTTCTACCCCAGTGGGTAATTCTACAATTACTGTTACTGGAACAGCTGGAACAGTCACTCGAACAAGTACTTTTACATTAGATATGAACTACAGGGGTGATATTAACAACGATGGGACTGTAAACTCCATAGACTGGTCCTTAATGAATTTCAAGTGGAACACAAGTGATGTTTCGACTGACTTAAATAGTGATGGTAATGTAAACTCTGTAGACTTCTCCCTACTTAACGCTAATTGGTTTAAAAGTGGGTAAATGGTGAGACAGATGATTGTTACTATGTTATTATTTATTCAATAATAATTAATTTTTTATTAAAAACATGGATTACATACATAATAAAATCTCTGAAAACGTTAATTGGTATCGAAAGTGGCATGACATGGATGGCCCAGATTTAATCCACTGGCTCTTGTTCATTTTAGTTGCAGTACTTGCTTGGTCTTCTATAAATGGACAGGTCTATTTGTGGTTAAATGAAATTAGTGAACAGGAAATTGTAGTTAAGCTACCAAATAGTAATGCCACTCTTTCCCTAGACCCACAAACAAGCACAGTAAGAGTTGGTGATGTGTTTACTGTTAACGTTATTTTAAATACAAATGAAGGGTCTGTAGATGGTGTAGATATATATGGTCTACATTATGACCCAAGCATACTGGAGGTTATAGACGACATATCAAAACAAAAAGGTGTGCAAATAGAACCTGGCAAAATCTTGCCAAACAACGCCGTAAACAGCGTAAACCCATCCACTGGTACAATAAAATTAGGTCAACTTTCATACGGTGGTGAAAAATTCACAGGCAGAGGCACACTAGCCACAATTCATTTCAAGGCCGTCGGTGTCGGAAGCTCATTTTTGAAATTTGATTTTGAAAAAGGAAGCACAATAGACACAAACGCTGCGTACAAAGGTAGAGACAAATTAGCAAAGGTTGTGGATGCAATTTATACAGTTACAGAAAAATAACATATGAAAAAATATCTAAAAATTACTGCCCTTTCTATATTTGTAATGACGGGCTTAGTCCTTGGTCTATCAAGCAAAAATGTTACGGAAGCAGCAACCACAGCTACATTAAGTTTGTCCCCCACATCTTCTAGTATTATTTTAAATCAAAACTTTACAGTTAATATTCTACTGGACACTGTTGGTAATGCCACTGACGGTGTTGATGTTTTTTCACTCCACTTCAATCCAGCAATTCTACAAGTTGTAGACAGTAACGCATCTGTGGCTGGGGTGCAGATTGCTCCTGGATCTCTTATGCCAGCAACCACAGCAAATGTTGCAGATAACACAGCTGGAACAATACAATTCTCCCAAGCATCATCTGGAGGTAGTAATTTCACTGGAAGTGGAATTTTGGCCACAATCACTTTTAGAGCCAACGCTGTTGGCTCTAGCGCGGTTACTATGGACTTTACTCCAGGAAACACAGCTGATACTAATGTAGCTTTCCAAGGAACTGATCTTTTGCTTTCCGTTACTAATGGTACTTATACGGTTGTTAATCCTTTTGATTTCTCCGTAACTACAACAGGTGGTCCCAAATCTGTAACTCAAGGATCATCTGTAACTCAAGCTGTTAGCTCAACTCTTATATCTGGTACAGCGGCGTCTGTGACATTTTCAGCGTCAGGACTACCAACTGGAGCTACAGCTTCTTTTTCACCCGCCTTATGTACTCCTACTTGTACAACAACAATGACTATTACTACTACAGGTTCTACACCAGTAGGAACTTCTAATGTAGTAGTTACGGGAACATCAGGAGCAACAGTTCGAAACGCTACAGCTTTCGTTTTGACGGTGAACGCGGTGCCTCTAGATTTCTCCGTAACTACAACAGGTGGTCCCAAATCTGTAACTCAAGGATCATCTGTAACTCAAGCTGTTAGCTCAACTCTTATATCTGGTACAGCGGCGTCTGTGACATTTTCAGCGTCAGGACTACCAACTGGAGCTACAGCTTCTTTTTCACCCGCCTTATGTACTCCTACTTGTACAACAACAATGACTATTACTACTACAGGTTCTACACCAGTAGGAACTTCTAATGTAGTAGTTACGGGAACATCAGGAGCAACAGTTCGAAACGCTACAGCTTTCGTTTTGACGGTGAACTTAGCTAATTATAATCGTACAATCCAAATAGACCCGGAAGGTATTTCAAACAAAATACTATCTGGGACACTCGATGTTTTAAACCCCTCAAAAGTTTCGATCAAGACTTATCCATTTACCACAAACTCATCTGGACAAGCTACAATTTCATTTGATATTTCTCCTCAAGTTGTGTATTTGAAACTTAACCCCACACCATTCCTTGCAAGACTGATTAGTTTAGATTTAAACACAAATACTACATACGTATTTCCAAAACTTCTAACTGGAGATCTTAATAATGACAACTTAATTAACTCTGTAGATTACTCTGTGTTAAATGGAAACTGGTTTACCTCTAACGCCACGTCAGACCTAAACAAAGATGGTTTGGTTAACTCTATAGACTTCTCATTTATGAATCAACACTGGTTAGTAAATGGTGATGCGTAATTAAATAAAAATAAATGAAAAAATTCTTCATAGTAATAATCTTAGTTATTGGTTTTTCAATTTTTGCCCCACAGGCTTCAGCTGCCACCTTAATTCTATCTCCCTCTTCGGGAAATGTTACTGCTGGTCAGACTATTACTGTCGATATAATGCTTGATACTAAAAATGCAGATATTGATGGTGTTGATGTTTATTCTCTACACTACAATCCAGCTATTTTAGAGGTAGTAGACAGTAGTTCATCTGCTTCTGGAATACAAATAACCCCAGGAAGTTTGTTCCCTATCACCTTAACTAACAAAGTTACAAGTGGTGTGGTTCAATTTTCTCAAGTAACAAGTGGAGGAACCTCCTACAAGGGTGCTGGCAAACTAGCTACTATTACATTTAAAGGATTATCAAACGGAACTTCTGCGGTCACTTTTGATTTTACACCAGGAAGCACTTCAGATACTAACGTAGCGGGAGGAGGTAAGGATGAATTAACAAGTGTGGGTAGTGGTAGTTATACGGTAACCGGCGGAGGTGTTACCCCGCCCCCACCACCACCAGTTGATACTACAGCACCAGTTATATCTGCAATTAGTTCTTCGGGGATTAAATCAAGTAGTGTAAATATTGTGTGGACAACAGATGAATCTTCTGACACGGTAGTTGAGTATGGTCTCACTACATCATATGGATCTCTGAGTACAAACTCTTCTCTACTAACTCTTCACTCAAGGTCATTAGTTAATCTAAAATCAAACACTCTTTACCACTTCCGAGTAAAATCAAAAGATGCTGCAGGAAACCTGGCTGTCTCTACTGATAAAACATTCACTACTCTGGCTGGTTCCTCCACTCCTCCTCCACCACCAACTCCTACCCCGACACCTACACCTGGTCCAGGTCCAGCTCCTAGACCAACACCTACACCGTCTCCAACATCTAGTGGTACTGGCCCTAGACTCTCTTCAATATACGCCTTAGAGATTTCTGATAGTTCCGCAATAATTTCATGGAAAACAGACAGGCCATCTGATTCCAAAGTGGAATACGGCAAAACAGATAGCTATGAATCAAGTACGGAAGTTAATTCATCTTTTGTCACTTCACACTCATTTAATTTATCAAACCTTTCATCGGGCACAACATACCACTACCGTGTAAGATCAATTGATGAATCAGGTAATTTAACTTTTTCTGGCGACAGAACTTTTACAACAATTAATGTTATTGAAAATGACATGAACTTCTTTGAAAGAATTTGGGATTGGTTTATCTCTCTATTTGTTTAGCCTACTGCTTTATACCTTCTGCTGAAATCTGGATTATCACATCAAAGCTGTCAGAAGTGACAGCTTTGTTCGTTTTAGAAAAGCCACATCTAATACATTTGTGAGTAATTATATATTCACTTCCCTTTTTGCTAACTCCTACTGGCTCCATCATACCCTCGCATTTCTCTGCCCTATCTCCAGGAAAAATATCCAAGTGTTTTGACCACAGACAATGTGGGCAATGATTTGTGTATCCATTCCCCTTCACTACTGTCCCACATTTCTCACAAACAAAATTTTCCTTATTTTTTATGAAAGTCATTTATTTTTTAACAACTTCATCAAAATTAATTGTCCAATATTCCTCAGTATTTATTCCATAAATTTTCAAAAGCTGATTTGCTGAACAAATTTTTCTATCCTTTTCCTCTAAACTAAGTTCTCTCGCAACATCATCTATATCTTTCCAGCTCTCAGCTTCTATTTCTAGATAAGTAGGTACCATGGCAATTGTATCTATATCAAACTCAATACTTCCTTTTTTCCACTTACTTCTTTTTTTCTGCGCCTCTCCGTGTTTTTCTATAAAACCAATCTTTTTAAGAAAAAGTTTTGTCTCTTCATATGAGTCAACCCTAATTTCTATCTCTTCCATCCCCTCATCATTTGTACTACCATCTTGTGAAGTTACCCCTAAACGCTTCTTAAAAGCTAGAACGATTTTATCCCCCTCATCGCGCAATCTTATCCAGCTATTGTCTTTATCCAATCGATAATCCGGATAATCAAAAGCAACATGACGAAGAAATACATCCCCCATTTTCTGTGCGCCAATATCCAAAAGTTTTTGTTCTAATTTTTCTTTATCTATATTCAAATATTTAACTTCAATTTCTTCTTTTGAATTAGTCATTAAAATTCATTAATTAGCTCTGGCAAACTTATAAAACCATCATCTTCCGTAATGTGCCCAGCATTATGCAATACTACAATTTTTGAACCAATTTCCAAAAACTTATTTTTATTTTCTTCAAAAAACCCGTATGGATCGTTATCAGAAATTATTAAGGTAGATTTAGGAAGAACTCTTTTAACCTTTTCTAAATCTATCGGAGTTTTTATCCAAGGTTTAGCGATTTCTCTTATCTCTTCGTCCTCAAGATTATTCAGGTTAAACCATCCTGAAACAAAAACTGCCCCACCCACTATACTATTTGTCTTTTCTAAATACCTCAAAATTGCTTGGCACCCGATACTGTGTCCAACAAAATATGTTTGAGAGTCAGATAAACCAACCACTTCTATAAGTTTATTTACCCATTTATCAATATTCGGCACCTCTGTGTCAGGCATTTCCGGTACAATTACTTGATACCCCCTCTTTTCGAGCTCTACTTTTAACCATGGTCGCCAATCATCATTTGAACCGCCAGACCATCTGTGAATAACAAATACCCGTTTCATTTGTCGGGGTGCCGGGATTCGAACCCGGAGTCGCTTGTTCCCAAAACAAGAATGTTAGCCGTTACACTACACCCCGAAAATACATAAATACAAAATGAAGTCTAACACAAAAATACTAATTCACAAATAAATGGCTATAGGACAAGGTCTTCAAGTAAAAAGACCTGCGATGATTGTGTGTTTGGATCAAGATGAACAGTTACAACATCAAACTGCCAATCAACATTATCTGGGACATTTCTGTCTAGTAAATATGACTGCACTGCCCTACTTAGCCTCTGTAGTTTCCAAGGATGCATATTATCCTCTGGACGGTAATCGTCCTGGTGGCGCATTTCTTTGTTGGAATAAGAAATGTTCTCGTCATCGTAATTTTTTACGTCTCCTCGCCTATTCCTTATTCCGCCTCGAACTGCATCCATCAGGCCGTTTACCCAGCCCTTATTGGTTTCACGAGTAACATTACTTAAGTCTCTTGAAACACTTTTAACCTCTACAAAGTGAAGCTTATTCCCTTTCTTCACAACAATATCTATCTCTCCCCATTTCTTTAGGTAATTACGTTCAATTACTTTATAGCCAAGTCCTGTTAAGTACTTACAAGCATCATCCTCCCCTATCTGGCCAATTTTCTGTTTATCCGTAGGCTCTTTTGAGAAATTCTTGTTATACATATCTAAAATATACTCCGACATTTTAAAAAGTAAATCACAGTTACATCTGTAATGGCAATTTGTCTTGGAAATGTTACATATGTAACACGCTGTCTTATTGTAGGTAGTTACACATGTAACTATCTATATCATTTCACGTGAAACATATTATATAAATGATCAAAAACAGACACCTAATGGCCATGTCTGATTAAAAATAACCATACTTTAAGCCATATATTACCAATGGACATAATAAAGTCCCTAAACTTGACCAAAGTCAAAGACTTGTCTTTAATACACATGTCCCCAGACTTATCCACATTTTAACCATAATTATGTCTGATAAATTTTACCCTTTTATTTTTTATGGCTTTGTTATATGATGATATTTGTTAAGTTAGCGGGTATGGTTTAATGGTAGAACACGTCCTTGCCAAGGACGAGATCCGGGTTCGATTCCCGGTACCCGCACAAATTTTAACGCAGTGAAATCACTTTGTGCTCCCGGCAGGAATCGAACCCACATCCACGGTTCCGAAGACCGGTACTCTATCCGTTGAGCTACGGGAGCAAACTAACAAACTCATAATACAGATAAAAATTGGTTGTGTCCATGTTAAACATTGAATGATATAATAAAACCAACATGAATTTATCTATTCCAAGTGAGGTTTCATATGTAACAAACAAACTCGAAGAGGGAGGCTTTGAGGCTTTTTTGGTTGGTGGGTGTGTAAGGGATCTAGTACTAAACAAGACTCCAAAAGACTGGGATGTCACGACAAATGCCACCCCAGACCAGATTATAGCCTTATTTACCAAGACATTTTATGAAAATGAGTTTGGAACAGTAGGAGTAGTAAACGAGGAGACAGAAGATGAAAGTTTAAAGGTAATAGAGGTAACCCCATATAGACTAGAGGGGAACTACTCTGACAACAGGCACCCAGATAGCGTTACTTTTAGCCAAAAAATAGAGGACGATTTGAAAAGAAGAGACTTCACAATGAACTCACTGGCATATTCTGTATCTAAAAAAGAAATAATTGACCTTTACGGTGGAGAAAAAGATATAAAGGACAAAATTATTAGAACAGTCGGGGAACCAGCAGATCGTTTCAAGGAAGACGGACTTAGAATACTAAGAGCTGTGCGTCTTAGCACAGAATTAGAGTTTGAAATAGAGCGTAAAACTGAAAAAGCTATACTTGAAAACCAAAACCTGCTCCAAAACATATCAAAGGAGAGAATAAGAGATGAGTTTACAAAGATAATTATGTCAAATAAACCGATGGATGGACTTTTGGCTATGAAAAAGCTTGGACTTTTAGTCTCTGTAGTACCTGAATTAGAGGAAACTATTGGAATAGAGCAAGGGGGAATACACACCTTTGATGTATGGGAACACTTGCTTCGCTCACTACAGCATTCCTCAGACAAAAAATACCCTTTAGAAATAAGGCTTTCTGCGCTTTTTCATGATATTTCCAAACCAGAGTCTCGAAGAGGAGGAAAGAATAAACAATGGACTTTTTACGGTCATGAAGTGCTTGGAGCAAGAAAAACTAAAAGAATTCTTACAAACTTAAAATACTCAACGAAAATTATTGAAAAAGTTGTTTCAATGATCAGATGGCATATGTTTTTTTCTGACACAGAGCAAATTAGCCTCTCAGCGGTCCGTAGAATGATCGTAAATGTTGGACGAGAGAATATATGGGATCTCATGAATCTACGCATATGCGACCGTATAGGAACTGGTAGACCTAAAGAAGACCCTTACCGTCTCCGAAAATATCACGCAATGATAGAAGAAGCACTTCGAGACCCTATTTCTGTTGGAATGCTTAAGATTGATGGTAAAAAAATAATGGAAATTACAAAAATAACTCCTGGACCTAAGGTTGGTTTCACGTTACACGCACTTTTAGAAGAAGTTTTGGATGATCCTACAAAAAATACGGAAGAATACCTTGAAAACAGAGCAAAAGAGCTTATTTTGCTTCCTGAAAATGAATTAAAAGCCTTAGGGGAAGAAGGAAAAATGTCAAAAGAGGAAGCAGATGAGATGGAAATAAAGAAAATCCGCTCTACTCACCGCGTCAAATAAAAATTCCAAATTTTAATATAAAAAACCGCCCAATGATCAAGGTCCATGGGGGAGTGTCATGGGCACTAATCATTGAGCGGTTTGGAGAGAAGACCCACACAGCATCCGTGAAGCTAGATGTTGTAACTGAACTCCAAAAATATAAGTAGATAGCGAGGGTTCGTTTACACCTATTTCTTGATAAGAAACCAAGTGGTCTTCTGAGGGGAGTCGGCCGACTCCCAAAATGGGTCGCACGACGAAGAACAAATTGCAAATGTCGTGTTCAGGGTTTATTGGACACTCTAATTGCGGTTCCTTAATTAGTGTATGTCCTTTATAAGATACTGTAAAGGACATAAGCCAGAAAATTGTGGATAACTTAGATTAAGTTTCGATTTCTAGAGGGTAATATCAATAGAAATAGGGCAGTGGTCGGAGCCAAGGACATCGGGATGAATGCGTGCTTGTTTTACTTTTTCTTTTAGTTTTTTACTTACAAAAATGTAATCGATTCTCCAACCAATATTTCTTTCTCTGGCATTTGCAAAATGACTCCACCAAGTGTAAAAACCGTTTCCTTTTGAAAAAAGTCTGAATGTATCGATGAAACCTACGTCAATAAAATTTTGTATACCCTCACGTTCTTCCGAAGTAAAACCTTTTTTACCAACATTTTCTTTTGGTCTAGCTAGATCGTCTTCCGTGTGTGCAACATTTAAATCTCCACAGAAAATAACTGGTTTTTTCTTCTCAAGTTTTTGAGCATACTCAAGAAATGCCTTATCCCAACCCTTGTGTCGTAGGGGAATACGAGAAAGGTCATCTTTCGCATTAGGAGTATAAACAGTTATCAGATAGAAAACTGAAAACTCAGCAACAATTACTCTTCCTTCTGTATTTGGATCACCATATTTATCTTCAAGTTTGTATTTTTTTAAAATATCTTCTGGAAAATCTAGTTGAACTGATATGGGTTTTTCTTTGGTAAAAATAGCAGTACCGCTATAACCCTTCTTCTTTGCCGAGTTCCAATACTCTTCATAGTCTGGTAAATCTACCTCGCTTTGGTGCTGTTCTGCCTTTGTTTCCTGTAAACACAAAATATCCGGCTTGTATTTTTCTATAAAAGGCACAAGCAGTCCCTTTTTATGCACTGCTCGTATACCGTTTACATTCCAAGAGATTATTTTCATACTGAATTATATTAACATTCCACTATCTATTATGAAACTTTTTATGAATATCCCTCAGATGTTTATCTGTTACGTGTGTGTATATTTGAGTAGTAATGATACTTGAATGACCTAAAAGAGCTTGCACGGAACGAAGATCTGCACCGTTGGAGAGTAGATCGGTAGCAAAAAGGTGTCGCATTGTATGAGGAGTAACTTTTTTGGAAATACCCGCTTTTGTAGCGTGTTTTTTAATTATTCTTTCAATTGACCTGTTTGTTAGAGGTTTAGCCTCTTTTGTTGCGATTTTCCCATCATTTGATTTTTTATTTTTAGATTCTTTGGCTATTTGAACAAAAAGAGCATCGCTCATATCCTTACGAGCCGAAAGGTAAGCCCTGACACTTTTTTTTGCTTCATCTGAAATAAAAACCACGCGAACTTTACCTCCTTTTCCTCGAATAGAAAGTTCATCTGTACTTAAATCTATGTCTGAAGTTAGAGAACAAAGTTCAGAAACACGCAGTCCTGTAGAAAATAGGAGTTCTAGTACAGCCTTATCTCTCAAGTCTCTTAAGTCATTGCCATCTGGAGACTGTAACAGACGAGTTAGTTCTGCATGGGTAATAAGGTCAAGAGAACGCTCTCCGACTTTGGCCAATTCTATACGTTCTGCTGATAAAGACTTTATTTCTTGCCTTGCTAGATATTTTAAAAATGCCCTTAGAGCAATTAGATAATAATTTTGGGTCTTTTTTGAAAGTGTTTCGGTTTTTATTTTACTCTGGCCAGTTAGTTGCCTGTTAAGCCACAAACGAAACTCACGAACTGAGTCTCCGGTAATTTTAGCGGGGTCGTCATTTTTGGAATAATCTAAAAATCGAGTCAAATAATGGTCATAATTCTCAACTGTTTTCAGGGATCGACCTCTTTCTATCTCAATATATTCCAGAAACTGCTGTTTTAGTTGTTTTAGGGAAGCCATTTAAACAAAATTATAACATAGTATGTCGCACAATATCGAACACTGGAACCCCTTGCAAATGGCTGTCTTTTGTGATATCCTGTTGGGACAATGCTTACAAAGACAAAGAAATCAAAAATCGTCAAAGAGGTACAAGTACACGCAACTGACACTGGTTCTCCAGAGGTTCAGATCGCTATTTTGACTAAAAGGATTGACGAATTAGCAAGCCACCTTAAGAAAAATGCAAAAGATAATCACTCTCGAAGAGGATTACTACAAATGGTTGCAAGTCGAAAGACTCACATGAAGTATCTAGAGAAAAAGAATCCAAAGAGATTCAACGCCCTAAACAAGAAACTAGGTTTGAAGAGCAAGTAAAATAAACCCATCTGCGTTGTTGTGTTTCAATTTTGCTCGTTCACCGTACTAGATGTACGACTCACTCACAAAATCTCACACGCCTAGCACCTGGGCTTATTTTCCTCACTCTTAGAAACTTATCTCCTTCAATTTTTGGTTTTGAATATACTAGTAAGCATTGTGATACAATTAAGGAAGGTCGAATTTTAATAATTTAGAAATAATTTTTACATATGTCAGTTATAAAACACAAAGATCAACGAGTTGGTATTTTTATCGATACACAGAACCTATACCATTCAGCAAAAAACATTTACAACACTAGAGTAAACTTTGACCAGGTGGTTAAAGACGGTCTAGCGGGAAGACAACTTATTCGTGCGGTAGCTTATGTTATCACTACAGAAGCAGGGGATGAGAAAAACTTTTTCGAAGCTCTGGGAAAAATGGGGATTGAAACAAAAACAAAAAACCTTCAGATTTTTTCTGGAGGAGCTAAAAAGGCAGACTGGGATGTCGGGCTTGCGGTAGATGCCATAAAACTTGCCCCAAAACTAGATGCAATAATTTTAGTCACGGGAGATGGAGATTTCGTACCACTAGTAGAATACCTTCAAGTAAACGAAGGTTGCCAAGTAGAAGTAATGTCCTTTGGTAAATCTTCCTCAAGTAGACTAATAGAAGTCTGTGATGATTTTATTGATCTCGATCTACACCCAGAAAAATATCTCCTAGGTTTCGGTGGGGGCAAAAGAAATCGCAGAGTACCAAGAACCATTCCGAAATAGTTTTTAAATCAAGGGGATTTTGTTACAATGTGTAAGAATGAATCCTGAAGAAAATTTAAAAAATAATACGGAGAAAAGTAAACCGGAAGAAAGAGTGCCTATTAAATCCCTACGAACTTATCAGGGGGATGTGCAAGAAGCCATAGAAAAAAACAAATATTCCTCAACAACAATTCTAGTTTCTGAGCAAAAAAGAAAACTAGAAAGTCCCATTGATCCAGAGAAAGCAAATCAAATTAATAAAAACAGAAATAAAACTTTTGTTCTGTTGGGTGTAGCTTTTATAGTGCTAGGTTTAGTTTCCATCTCAACTCTTTATTACATCAAATCAAACGAAAAAGTTAATATAGAAAAACAAACAAAAAGCATAATAACTTTTTCTGAAGAAAGAACCGTAGAGACAACAAACCAGACCAAGGAAGATTTTATAAATAAAATATTGGAAGATAAAAGTAGTTGGAATATGGCGGTTAATTCTGTCCTATATTTAAATATACTGTCAGAAACAACGGAAGCAAGAATTGAAAATGTTTTATCTCTCTTATCACCAAATATGCCGCCGTCTTTAGTAAGATCTTTTGGAGAGAAATATATGTTCGGAGTTTATTCTTTTGATACAAACGAGCCGTTTATAATTTTAAATGTTAATGATTTTTCACTAGCTTATCCAGGAATGCTGAAATGGGAAAAAGATATGGTAACAGACTTGGGAGGTTTGTTCGGCGTAATTGATAGTGGGAACGCTAGCACAAGTGTTCCTGTATTTACAGATGAAACTATAAAAAACAAGGACATTAGAATAGCCAAGGATTCTTCAGGAAATCCTCTCTTCCTTTACTCTTTTGTGGACAGAAAAACACTAATAATTACCAAAAATCAAAACATCTTGTCAGCTCTGGTTGATAAATTAATCATAAACAAGCAGGTAAGATAGACGATTGCATATAAGACCATTTTTGCTACAATGGACTTATGACAATAGACACAAACTACTTCAAAAGTTTACTTGCGAAAGAAGCTTCTGACCTGGAAAGCCAGTTGGCGAATTTAGGTAGAAAAAATCCAGACCGCGCTGGAGACTGGGAAACTATTAGAAAGGCAAATGGATTAGACAAGGCAGATGACTTAGAAGTTGCAGATGGAATTGAAGAGTTTGAAAACAACAACGCGGTGTTGGGACAACTAGAATTAAAATTAGTGGATGTTAAAGAAGCCTTGGCTAAAATAGAAGCAGGAACGTATGGAAATTGTGGTGTTTGTGGGAAGGAAATAGAAGAGGACAGACTAGAAGCGAACCCTTCCGCTAAAACTTGCAAATTACATATGTAAGGGTTAGAGTACCTGCCATATGGCGGTATCTAAAATATACTCAGCTCAGGCAACACTACTTTCGGCTCAAATCATAGATTTAGAGGTGGATCTCTCTCGAGGGCTCCACTCTTTTTCTATAGTAGGACTTGGGGACAAGTCCGTGGATGAGGCAAAGGACCGAGTATCATCGGCCATTAAAAACTCTGGATGGAAATCGCCGAAAAATAAAAACCAGAAAGTTGTAGTGTCTCTTGCCCCAGCAGATGTTAAAAAAGAAGGTCCAATTTTTGACCTACCTATTGCACTGGCATACCTCATTGCCTCAGAAGACATAAAAGCAGAAACGGAAAATAGACTTTTTATTGGAGAGTTATCACTAGACGGAAAGCTTCGACCAGTAAAAGGGGTCCTCCCTATAACACAAAAAGCAAAGAAAAATGGATTTAAAGAAATATTCTTACCTGTCGAAAACGCTGAAGAAGCTGGGAATATCGAGGGTATAAAAGTTTTTGGTGCAGAAAGTTTACTTGATGTTGTTAAACATATAAATATAAAAGAAATTGAAATGGAGGGTTTTTCTAAAACTGAATTGATTGAACACATAAACAAAAAAGTAAAGAAGGTTAAAAAAGAAATAGAAATAGACTTTGCAGATATAAAAGGTCAAGAATCTGCAAAAAGGGGGCTAGAAATCGCTGCAGCTGGTGGACACAACATCATAATGTATGGACCACCGGGAACAGGAAAGACTATGCTAGCTAAAGCATTCTCGCATTTACTACCCGATCTTTCTTTTGAAGAAAAACTGGAAGTAACTTCTATTTATTCTATTGGTGGAATGCTTATGGATGGAATAATAAATGAGGCACCCTTTCGTTCGCCACACCACACTGCGTCATATGTATCTCTTGTTGGTGGTGGAGCAAATTTAAAACCCGGTGAAGTAACCTTGGCACATAAGGGAGTTTTGTTTATGGATGAATTTCCAGAATTTGATAAAAAAGTTTTGGAATCTTTGAGACAACCACTTGAAGATAGGGTTGTTACGGTATCTCGGGCAAAAGGTTCTGTGCGTTATCCTGCGCATTTTATACTAGTAGCAACAATGAATCCTTGTCCCTGCGGAAATTATGGAGTGAAAGGTAAGGAGTGTGTCTGCTCAGCGCCCGCAATAGAGAAATATAGAAGAAAACTTTCTGGGCCGATAATGGACAGAATTGACTTGTGGGTAGAGGTTTCAAAAGTTGAGTATGAAAAATTAACAGATGGCAGAGAACTTCACGAAGGAACAGAAAAAATAAAACCAAGAGTAGAGAAGGCTCGAAAACTCCAAGAAAAAAGATTTTCTAAACTTAAAATCAAAACAAATGCGGAGCTTTCCTCAAAAGATTTAGTGAAGACGGTTCCACTTTCAGAAAAAGTTAAAGAATTACTAAATGAATCAGCAAAAAAGTTAGATCTCTCTGCTCGTTCCTACCACCGCATTATAAAACTTGCCAGAACAATCGCCGACCTAGAAGGCGTTCCTAATATTTCCGAAAATCACATACTCGAAGCTCTACAATACAGACCTAAAAAATACTAAAAATTTAAAATCTGAGTGAATCCGAAATGAAAATGCTGAGTATTTCTGAGAATTTTTGTTCGAGTTGTAATAAAACTTTCACAATTTGTGCTAAATCCGATGTGAGAAATTAAAAATGTGAGAAGCCTTATTAGACATAAGGTGACGAGTATTTTTAATTTTGGAACGAGGAGTTAGCCAAATTTGAAAATTTTAGAATGGGTTGCGGGCGCCACGAATCTCAAAATGTACATGCACCCCAGTACTCTTACCTGTTGATCCCATCTTTCCTATGATCTGACCTTGATTGACTCTGTCTCCAGGACTAACTGCTAAGCTACTCAAGTGTCCGTACAATGTTTGTGTACCGTTTCCATGTTTAATAACTACATAGGTACCATAACCGCCATTCCAACCAACTCTAGCAATAATAACTTCGCCAGAAGCTGAAGCTAGAACATTCGCACCATAGCTGGATGCTAAATCTACTCCGTTATGACCATGGATACCTTGAGTTTTAATACCACCGACAATCGGTCTCATGTAATAACCGCTGTATGTTGGCCCCCCACTAGTTCCCGCACTAGTCCTTCTTGTTCCAGCTGAAACAGGGGCAGCCTCGCCATCTGGAACTACAATCACATCTCCAACAACAAGCTTGGAATTTTTGGTTAAGTTATTGTACTGCATTATTTCGTCCAAATCTCCCTTGTGCAGTTTTGCAATAGCTTGAAGGGTATCGCCCGATTTTACAACGTGTTGTACTCCTGAAATAGGTAAAATTACTAGAGTTTGCCCTAAAGTAAGTTTGTCACTTTTTAAATCATTGCCCCATTTAATAGTATTTACAGAAACTCCGAACATTTTAGCAATAATTGGTAATGTATCTCCCTGGCGAACAACATAAACACTAATCTGCTCATCGTCTATAGTTTTGGAGTCTGCAATTGCCTGAGTTTCGGAAGAAATATAAACATCGTCAACAATAGAAAGCTCTCCCGTGGTAGAAGATGAGTTTTGGTTTGGAGAAAGTGTTGCCTGAAGTAGAGCAATATTCTGTGAGTTTGAAGAAACGATCTCTTCAGCCTCTGCTTTGCTCCCCCCAGAAAAACAAGATTTTATATCAAAAATCCCACAAGCAGAAGCTGTGAGTGGAAATAGAAACAAAGACAAAATAGCCGGATTAATGGCTAAAACAGACACTATTTTCACCACATTCTTAGTAGATCCCACCTGACGACACTTTTTGTAAAATGTTGACGAGGTGATTTTAAGACCTGACTGGGAATGAGGATCTTGTGTAGACCTCAAAATAAGCTAAAATTTAATTTAAATTCAGAACTCCTGTATTATTATATGGCTTAACAAAGCCATATAATTCGGCAACATTTCCGTACTAATTTATTATATATCCTGCAAAGACCTGGTCAATAGAGGTTATGAACAGGTCACAAATCTAGGTTTTTAACAAATGCTATAATCAGACCCAATGGATTATTTAAAAACTCTTAATTCCGAGCAGAAAAAAGCTGTTTTGGCGACTGAAGGACCCGTTCTCATCGTTGCAGGAGCTGGGGCGGGCAAAACAAAAACCATAACCCATCGTATTTTACACCTTATTTATAGCGGGGTAAGACCAGAAAACGTACTGGCTATTACCTTTACAAACAAAGCTGCTAGGGAAATGCGAGAGAGAGTTCTTGATTTAATGAAAATAGACCCAAAACTTTCACACTTACGAAGTGGGATACCTTTTATGAGCACTTTTCACTCACTTGGTGTGCAAATAATAAAAGAAAACGCTGAACTTCTAAAACTGCCTAGACATTTTACTATTTTTGATACTGCCGACTCCAAAAAAGCCTTAAAAGAGTCCATAATCTCGGTTGGTGTTGACCCAAAAGAGTATTTAGATAAAGTCAGACACGTAATATCAAAGGAAAAAGGCAGAGGGGTTGATTTTTCTGAATATTCGGAGAAAGGAAGTTTTGATTTTACCTCGGAGTTAACAAAAAAGGCTTGGGAAAAATACGAGGAGACACTTAAAAGGGAAAAAGCCCTAGATTTTGATGATTTACTACTTAAAACATTAAAACTCTTAAAAAAATACCCTGATGTTTTAGAAAAGTATCAAAACCGCTTCCAATATATCCACGTAGATGAATACCAGGACACAAACAAGGTTCAAAACGATATTGTAGAGTTTTTGACAGACAAACATCAAAACATATGCGTGGTGGGAGATACCGACCAAAATATATACAGCTGGAGAGGAGCAGAAATAAAAAACATGCTCCATTTTGAAAAGACATACCCAAACACTCAAACTTTTTTCCTTGAACAGAATTACCGTTCAACTAAAAACATTCTGGCTGTTGCAAATGAAATAATAGAAAAAAACAATTTTCGTATACCAAAAAAACTTTTTACTGAAAACAAGGATGGAGAAAAAATTTCTGTGTTTGAAGGTAGAAGTGAAGTAGATGAAGCTCAGTTTATAGCCTTAAAATCAAAAAATTTGATAGAAAGTGGAGTAAAACCTGAAGATATTGCGGTGTTATATAGAGCCAACTTCCAATCTAGGGTCTTGGAAGATGCCTTTTTAGCCTTTGGAGTAAGCTACCAGATGCTCGGAACAAAGTTTTTTGAAAGAAAAGAGGTTAAGGATGTTATTAGTTTTATAAAAGCTTCACTAAACACAGACTCCACGACCGACTTACTGCGAATTATAAATATCCCGCCCAGAGGAATAGGTAAAACAACGATTCAGAAAATAATTGAAGGAAGAGAAGCTGAACTACCAGAAAAAACTAAAGAAAAAATTTTGGAATTTAAAAAACTTCTATCTAGAATAAAAAACGCTCTGCTTACCCAAAAAACTAGCGAGGCAGTAAAGTTTGTTATTAAAACAACTGGCATGGAAGACCTTTATAATACTGGGTTAGAAGAGGACACGGAAAGATTAGAGAACATTATGGAACTTGTCTCTCTTGCTTCTGGTTATGATGAGAACTCCCCTGAAGATGGTGTTGAAAAATTTTTAACAGATAGTAGTTTGGCATCTGACCAAGATTCACTGGATGGAGAAAAAAGTGGTGTAAAACTTATGACGGTACACTCTTCCAAGGGATTAGAATTCGATTATGTATTCGTATCTGGCCTGGAAGCAGATCTTTTTCCACACAGAAGAATGGGAGAAAAAAAATCTGGAGAAGACAATGAGGAAGAAAGAAGACTTTTTTATGTTGCTATAACTCGAGCAGGTAAAAAACTTTTTTTGACTTGGGCTGTCACACGTACTATATTTGGGACAAGAGAAATCAATTCTCCTTCTGAGTTCTTAGATGATATTCCAGAAAAGTACACAGAAAAAGAGTCGTATGAAGGAAGTGAAGCTCCTAGAAAACCGTTATTCAGCATAGATTTCTGAAATAAGCCTAAAAACATGTTAAAAAAGAAATCACTTGGTCAAAATTTTCTAAAATCTCCTAAAGTGGTTAGTGATATTATTTCTGCTGGAAAAGTAAAGGGTAATGACACAGTACTCGAGATAGGTCCAGGTGAAGGAGTAATGACCACCGAACTTTTAAAAACTGGAGCAAACGTGATTTGTATTGAGAAAGACGATAGATTAATACCAATACTTCAAAACAAATTTTCAAAAGAAATAGCTTTAGGACAACTTATACTTATTCACGAAGATATCTTAAAACTTAATCTCCCGAAATCCGACTTCAGTAAAAAAGGGGGATATAAAGTAGTAGCTAATATTCCTTACTACATTACAGGACAAATAATTCGAATGTTTCTAGAAAGTGAGAATAAACCGACTTCAATGACTCTACTGGTTCAAAAAGAAGTTGCGGAAAGAATTGTTGCGAGAGATAAAAAGGAAAGCTTACTCTCTCTTTCTGTAAAAGTTTTTGGTGATCCAAAAATTATAAGAGTTGTGGGTAGGGGCGCATTTAATCCAGCGCCGAATGTAGACTCAGCTGTGATAAACATAGAAAATATTTCGAAAGAAAAACTTGATAAACTTAATCCAAAATTTTTCTTTGAAGTTATTCATGCTGGATTTGCTCATAAAAGAAAACAGCTACTGCCAAACCTCGCAAATAATTTTGAAAAAGAAAAAATCGTAAAGGCTTTTGAAGATTTGGAAATGGATTTGAAAATACGTGCAGAAGATGTTTCATTAGAGAAATGGATAAAACTCGCCAAATTACTTACAAAATAATATGAAAATGATAAATAAGATTTTGGATAATATAAAAAATCAAGAAATAACCATAGCTGGATGGGTTTACAGTTTCATAGGAATACTTTTTGTGCGTTTTATATTCGAATCACTGTCGAGTCCATCAATTTCTGGGATAATTCCTTCCGACCCTTACACTTTAGTACACATTGGTATGTATTTTCTTGCTGTCACCTTGGGAACAATATTAATTTTTGGTCACTTCACGAACGACTACAAAAATTCTTCCAAAATAATTCTCTTTGGACTGCCTCTACTTTGGTTAGCCCCTATCATAGATATTTTAATAAGTAAGGGAGAAGGTTTTAGGATGTCTTATGTATTTGATAGTGGCAGAGATTTAATTTTTGATTTTCTAACTTTTTTTGGACCGAACCTCACACAAGGTGCGACTGTGGGAATCCGCATTGGCATAGCACTTTCACTTTTAGGAATTGGGTATTTGATTTGGCTTAAAAATAACAGTTGGAAGAGAACTTTGTCAGGAGTTTTCTTAATATATTTATTTGTATTTTTTATGGCTGTTTTACCTGGATTTGTATACACACTCACACATCTTGGATATTCACCAGCACAGGGGACTGAAATAATAGATTATCTAGAGAAAAATATTTTAAAATCAACCATTTCTCACAACACATTACGAGAAGGTTTTTCATCTGTACCAACTATAAGATTTTTAGAACTTGGTTTTGACAAGCTTTTGTCACAAATTCTATTTATCCTATCAAGCATACTTGGAATTTTACTTTTTTGGAAAATAGACCGAACAAAATTTTGGGCAGTTATAAAAAACTCACGTCCAGAAAGAATAAACTTTTATACAGCATCACTTTTTTGTGGAATTGGATTTGCTTATATAAATAGATTGGGAAACCCTTTTGTTTGGATGGATATTTTTGGAATTGTCTGTCTACTTATTTCTTGGACAGCACTCTGGATGCATGCTGTACACCTAAACGACGTAAATGATGTTGAGATAGACAAAATATCAAACAAGGAAAGGCCTCTCATAAAAAATGATTTGAGCGTAAGTAATATGAAAGAGACTGGTAAACTGTGGCTCTGGGTTGCTCTACTTGGTGCTTGGTCTGCCGGGTTTTATCCATTTTTCATGGCACTAGTTTACGTCGCTTGCTCATACATATATTCATCTCCTCCACTCCGGCTTAGAAGACTGCCACTGGTGCCGTCATTTCTCATAGGAGTCGCTTGTCTTGCAACCATTCTTGCTGGTTTCTTTTTTGTCTCTACAAACAAAGAGATAGAAACTTTTCCAACATTTTTGGCCGTAGGAATAGTGATTATGGTTACTTTAGCTATAAACTTTAAGGATATAAAGGACGTAGAGGGCGATAAGGCGAGTGGGATAATGACCATACCAACACTTTTTCCAAAAAAAGGAGTGAGGATTGTTGCCTTACTTTTTGCTATTAGTATTCTACTTGTGCCAGTTTTTCTGCACTTTTACCTCCTTTATATAATTTCTATACCTTGCGCTGTTATTGGATACAAACTCGTAACGAGACAGCCTTATGTTGAAAAATATATTTTCGTTCTTCGATTCTTTTTCTTAGCAGGAATAGCTATTTCGTACCTCATAATTTTCTGGTTGGCAGATGTTTATAACTTACTCTAGTAGTGTGATATTATTTACGCATGCCTAGTAATAGAACTCTTGCTGTTTTGGTACTCTGCCTTGGTATTGTCGTATCTGTATGGTTGTTTTCTAAAAAATCTACATTTACAAATCAAGATGTTGTATTAAAAAACACACAACCTGTCTCTGTAGATTCTATTATAAAGATAGAAGGTGAAAAAAATGATGATTGGAAAAAAATCCTCGTAAACGTTGATCCAAAAAACCAAAAGGTTATAGACCTTACAAAAAACAATACCGTTAGAGAAGACGACACGACTCTAACAGACCAGATGTCTAGAGATTTTCTATCTCAATATCTAATGGCAGTTAAGGAAGGGATAGATGTCACCCCAGAAGTTGCCTCGCAAATAGCCCAAAACACTCTTTCCCTGCCTGGATACAAACAAGGTGCCGTTGTTTATATAAAAGAAAATCTAAGGGTGAGTACCAAAACTGACCCAGAAAGCATGAGAATATACAGAGAAAAAATAAACCAGGCTATGATATCAGTATATTTCAACGTAAAAGATGACCCAATAGCAATCGTGGTTAAAGCGCTTCAGGAGGAAAATGAAAACGAGTTAAAAAAATTTGACCCTATTATAACAATAAACAAAGATGCTATAAAAAGCTTGCTGGATATGGAGGTACCCCCAAGCGCCGTAAAGGTTCACTTAGACCTATTGAATACATCTTCATTAATACTTTCTGACTTAGAATCCATGAGAGTCGCTATTTCTGACCCTGTTAAAGTTTTTTCCGCTATAGGAAGTTATTCGACGCACATAAGTAGTTTTAGTACCGCTCTCTCAAATATGAGTCTCTACCTAACAAAGAATACTCAGATCTTATTGTTTTAGTTTTCAACATAATTCCTAGTTTTACAAAGCTTTCTTTAATATAATAGTATACAATTAGTGTGTAGATTTGTTTTTCTAATACATTCCTTATGAAGAAATATTTGATAGTGATAATAATGCTCTCGTTATTGTCATTTTCTGTCCCAAATAAGACCTATGCAGTGTATACCGATGTGGCAAACACATTAAAAGAGTACGGGCTTGACTCTGTTGCCTATATGGTTGCAAAAACAGTTACAAGAAAACTTACAACTAAGACGGTAAACTGGATAAACTCTGGATTTAAAGGAAATCCTGGATATATTCAAAACCCAGACCAATTTTTCCTTGATGTTGGAGATGACTTGGCATCACAATTCCTGTCACAAGCTGGGGTGAATAAATTATGTAGCCCATTTAAAGCTCAGGTGCGTCTAGCTTTGGTAAAAAACTATATTGATGACAGTAAGAACTACTCTTGTACATTAAGTATTTTAAAAAACAATTACGATGCTTTCACTAGAGATTTTAGTCAAGGTGGATGGGAAGGTTGGTTTGAAGTAAGTCAAAATAGTCAAAATAATCCTTATGGTGCCTATCTTGATACAAAAAATGAATTATCTATTAGAATAGGAACGGAGAGAGAACAGAAGCAGAAACAAATAGACTTAAGTGGAGGATTTCTAAATCTTCAAAGATGCCCAAAGGGTATGGAGTTCGTTGATCCAGTATCACTAAAAAAAATTTGTGGAACCAAAGAGGAAACTGTCACTCCAGGAACTGTTATAAGTGACCAACTCAAGGAGACTTTAGGTACTAAGTGGGGAGAACTTGTAGCTGCAGATGAATTCAATGAAATAATTACTGCTCTTGTTTCACAACTTATAGGACAAGTTGCTGGTGCAACCGGAGGTCTTTTTGGAGCAAGTGAGAAAACTATTTCGGCTTCTGGTGCAGTCCAACCATCTTTAGTAGATCAAATAGGAGCAGAGGCACAACCTCTCGTAAATTACCAAATAGGCGCAACAGATCCAACGCTTAACTGTACATCCACTGGAGGCGGAACCGACCAGTATGGCAATACCACCGGAGGAACAACGGACTGCCAGTCCACCCCTGGGGGAGTGAGTGGCCTACCTGCATGGCCTATAGGTTCTGGGGGAAGTGGAGGAGGATCTTGTCCAGCATACACACCGAATCCGAGTCACGATTGTACTAAAGTAGATAGTGGAGCTGTCCTTGCAATATTAAATAAATATCCACCTTCAAACGCAGGGATCACCCAAGCTGAAGTTGAGGTAAAACAACTATACCCTTGGGCATTTGTTATACCTCATGCAAGACTTGATAAATTTGATTTTGGTAACGGAATGGGTGTTGATGTGATTGTCGGTGCCGTTGCTAATGGGGTTGGTAAGAGTTGGACATGGAATGTCGAGTGCGCTTGCAACAGAAACCCTTCCGGAAGCCCCGCAACAAATCCACCAATACCACTTCCTGGAGTGGGAACATACCTGCTGACCGTGGATATTGGTGGAGCTGGATCTGTCACAGACAATGTTGACACATGTCAGAATTTATCTGGAATTGCCACAACAACATGTAGCAAACCTTATCCGATAGACTCCTTTGTTTCAGTAACTGCAATCCCTGCCGTAGGAAGAACATTTGTTGGTTGGAGTGGGGCATGTGCGGTATTCAATCCAAGTAATGTTTGTTACGGAAACATAACCATGAGTGGAACAATCGGTGCGACTTTCAGATAGTAAACGTTGAAGACAAAAAGAAATGAAAAGATTTTTTCCTTACATACTAATAATTACAATACTGACAGTATTTTTTAATGTAACTCCAACAGTGGAAGCTCAGGCGGCAGTACCAAACCTACCCGCTTGTCAGTACATTGATTATATCGTTTATGTTCAAATAACAAATAAACCTTGTATTGGAACAGGAGTTTTTGATAAGGGAGTGGTGTACCAAGTTGATCCACCTGGATCAACTAGTTGGTTAGGATGTCTTACATTTGGCAGTTTCTCTAGCTGTCTTGTAAACGGCGCCACAAATGTACTAGCTAGTTTGCTATACACAGTGCTGACCATGGTATCGGCACTTTTGTGGATTGCGGGAACGCTTCTGGATTTTGTCCTGCGGTATACGATTGTCGACATGAAAAAACACCTGGATATGCTTACCGGCATAAACACCGCCTGGAAAGTTATAAAAGATTTGATGAATATGGCCTTCATATTTATTTTAGTATATGAAGGAATAAAACTAATTATTGGACAGGGGAGTAGAGAGACCATTAAAAATTTTATTGTGGCAGTTGTTATCGCTTCACTTCTGGTAAACTTCAGTTTGTTTTTTACAAAAGTACTTATAGATGCGTCTAACGTAGTGACTCTTGGTTTTTATGATTCAATTATAGACAACACGGCAATAACTGTTGGTGGTGGAACAACAGGCGGTGGCACAGGGGCCTCCAGATCTATAAGTGGTCTCTCAGTACCATTTATGAACGCTCTTGGTCTTTCTAGTTTTTGGTCTGGGGTGTCGTTTGATGCGATAAGAAGTCAGACTGGAGGAAATTTAAATATGATGATACTCCCACTTATGGGAATAATTCTGTTTCTAATAGTATCTTTTGTATTTTTTGCTGTAGCAATAATGTTCACTATTAGATATCTGACACTCATAATACTTCTCATCCTTTCACCAGTTGCATACATGGGAGCGGCTCTGCCTTTTATGAAAACCTATGCAGATGATTGGTGGAAATCACTTAACGGCCAACTTCTCTTCGGTCCAATATATATGGTAATGACTTGGGTTGTTCTACTTCTCATGTCTAGTTCTGGTTTTATAGTTAAGGGAAGTTGGGGAGATGTATTAAGTGGAGTAAACAACATTGGAACACCCTATGACCAACAGCCTATCAGTTTAGTTTTCAACTTCGTAATTATTATCGGACTTGTTATCGCATCACTGACAATCGCAAAAAGCACAGCAACCAAAGGTTCAAAACATATTGGAGAAGCAACAAAGAGACTGACCGCATTTGCGGGTGGAGCAGTGATGGGTGCGGGAGCTTCAGGTTTTAGAAGCACTATTGGACGTGCTGGCCAAGCTGTCGCTAGTAATCAATGGCTTCGTGATAGAGTACCTGATAGTCGAATAGCAAGAACATTAGTAAAAGCTGGTGAAAAAACTGGGGCTGCGAGTTTTGATGTTAGAGCTACTGAAATTGGTAAGGCAACTGGAACTGGTAAGGCAGGTGGCAAAGGTGGTTACCAAGCAGAAAGGGAGAAAAAAATTAATGAGAGAATGAAATTTGCTGAACAACTTTCAGACACCGTAACAGGAGCTGACGTTGAGGCGGAAATGGAGAGAAGGGGCTACGATAAAGTATCCAATGAAGGAAGGGTTAACGCATATGTTGTGGCTGGAAGATCAAGAGCTGACGCAACCGCTCTTGTTGCAAGAGAGGCAGAACGTGAAAGACGTGCAGCTCAAGTACAATTAATAGGTGACGCGGCTCAAAATACAACACTAAGACAGGAGCGATATTTACACAATCTAAGCCAAACAAGATGGTATACTCCAAATCTATATAGTGGAGTTTCTGAAGATGCAGAAGCGGCAAGAAGAATGCGCGAAGGTAAGAAAGCTAAAAAAGGAGGTGTAGCTAAACTAATAGCTGATTTTGCAGCAGCAGCCAAAGAAGAAGAGGGTGAGCAATCAGCAACAACCCCCGCTACACCTGCCACAGGAACACCACCAACACCATAAAACCATGGATACAGAAATAAAAAAAATCATTGAGGAAAGAATAAAAAAATTACCACCCAGTGTAGCGAAAGCTATTAGGGGTATCCCTTGGTTAGAGACAATAAAAAATATTGCAAAAAATAATAACCTTAGTGAAGATAAAGAAATATCATTAATAATTGAAACGACTATTTTAGTATACGGGATTGAATCTCCAAAAAAATATGCCGAAGATTTAATTGTAAACCTTGGGGTGGGGGATGATTTAGCTGAAAAAATACTAAAGGAAATAGAAACTCAAATCCTTATTCCAATACAAACCCTTACTGGTGGTGTTGGCCCCACAGAAGAGCAGAAAAACTCACTATCTATCTCGTCAGCAGAGACACGAGCCCGTGAAACAGCAAACAAATATAGCTTAACCAGTAGCCAAACAAATACTTTAGTAAATAATACACTCTCTTCAATTAGAAATGGCCAAAAAGTCTCTCCGGAACAGTTAGTAACAAATTTAAACATATCCAAACTCCTCGCTGAACAAATTACCTTAGACCTAGAAAAAAGAGTTTTTGAACATGCTGTCAAACAAGTTTCACCAGAAAAAAGAGAGGTAGAAAAACCCAAACCGGAAACTCCCTCAAAAATTCCAGAGATCAGGCCAGATAACCTTCCTATGCAGGGCAGTAACTTTATCCCAACACCAAAACCAGCATTTCAAAACGAGACTTTGGATAAACAAAGGGTCGGAAACTCTTCTGGTATTGGAGTACCAAGATACGCGACAGACAACACTCCACCAATAGCTACTTCTCCAGCACCGAGTGCAAGAAATATTATAGAAAAGAAACTAAATGATATTACCGTTGGCAACAAACCACCAGAGACAAAGTACGAGAAGGATCCGTATAGAGAACCGTTAGGGTAAATAAAATGCTTTAAAATTTAACAATGCGTTACCAAATACCACAATTTATTGATGTAGAAGACAAAATCATTGGGCCCTTAACCCTAAAGCAATTCGTGTATCTTGCTGGTGGAGCTGGAATGGCTTTTGTTATTTATACTTATATACCTATATACATAGCTGTGATACTAATAGCTGTAGTGATACCGCTCTCTATTGCTCTAGCTTTTTATAAAATAAATAACAAACCATTCGTAGATTTTCTTGAATCTGCTTTCATGTTTTATACAAAACAAAACCTTTATATATGGAGAAAAGAGCAAAAGAAGATAGTAAAATCAGAAGCAGATGTGGCCAAAGAATCTGCTCAAGTGTATGTACCAAGACTTTCCGATAGTAAACTGAAAGAATTGTCGTGGACCTTAGACATAAATGAAAATCTTAATCCATTAACCGGACAAAGTGGCAAAAATACAAAGTAACTTAAAGTTTTCTATTATAATTCTGATATAATAATGGCATGGCTGTAAATTCTAAAGCAACACAAGAATTCGTTCCGATAAAAGAAGTCAGAGATGGTATTGCTGTGCTCAAAGATGGCTCCATGCGAGGTATTGTTTTGTCTTCTTCTCTAAACTTTAGCCTAAAATCGGAAGACGAGAGAAAAGCTATTGTTCTACAGTTTCAAGACTTTTTGAATTCTCTAGACTTCAGCGTACAGATATCTATTCAATCAAGAAGACTGGATATACGGCCATACATAGCCCTTTTAGAGGACAGGTACAAGGAACAAACCAATGACTTAATGAAAATTCAGACCAGAGAATACATTGATTTCATAAGAAAGTTTACAGAAACAACAAACATAATGACCAAAAGTTTCTTTGTCGTTGTGCCATATGATCCAGCTCTTATAAATATAAAAAGTGGTACTGGATTTTTCAAAAAAACATCTGTAAGTGAAGATCAGATTAAAAAAGAAGCTTCTTTTGAAGAAAACCGGACTCAGTTAGAGCAAAGAGTCTCTGTTGTAGAACAAGGTCTCTCAAGATGTGGAATAAGAGTAATAAGACTGGGAACAGAAGAAGTTATTGAGCTTTTCTATAAGATATTTAATCCAGGGGATACAGAAAAACCAATTAAATCATCATAAAAAAACATGGGAATATTTGATTTTTTAAAAAAGAAAAAAGAGGAGCAGGAAATTTCAACAATTCTCCCACAAGAGATATATGATTCTAGTACTCTTGAATTGAAAGACGTCATTGCTCCAAGCGCTCTAAAGGTTACCCCGAAAGAAATCAACCTTGGTGAAAAAGTTTTACGAAGTTTCTTTGTTATCTCATACCCAAGATACCTTTCTGATAGTTGGTTTTCTCCAATAATTAACTTGGATAAGATATTCGATATTTCAATATTTGTTAAACCCATAGATACGGCGGGAGTTCTGCGCACCTTTCAAAAAAAAGTGGCTGAGGTCCAGAGTCAGATAAATACCAGAGAAGCAAAGGGGTTAGTTAGAGACCCGATGCTAGATACTGCCTACCAAGATCTTGAGAACCTTCGAGACAACCTCCAGCAGGCTCAGGAAAGACTTTTTGACGTCGGGCTTTATATTACGATGTACGCAGATTCTAGTGAAGAATTGGACAAAGTAGAGTCAGAAATAAAATCAATACTAGAAGCAAAACTTGTATATCTCAAACCCGCACTTTTCCAACAAGAACAAGCTTTTAAAGCTGCAATACCAATAGCCACAGATGGACTCGAGGTTTACAGCAAATTAAACTCTTCACCATTATCTAGTTTGTTTCCATTTGTTTCATTTGATCTTACTTCTGACAAGGGGATTCTTTACGGAATAAATCGTCACAACTCATCCCTTGTTTTGTTCGATAGGTTTTCTTTGGAAAACTATAACTCCATAACATTTGCAAAATCTGGTGCAGGAAAATCCTACATGACTAAGATAGAAATTCTTAGAACATTAATGTTTGATACTGATGTTATGGTGTTGGACCCTGAAAGAGAGTACGAATACCTAGCAGAAGCTGTTGGGGGAAGATATTTTAATATTTCTCTAAACTCTGAACACCACATAAATCCTTTTGAACTTCCAACTCCTGGAGAAGACGAGTCATTCGCAAACGTACTTCGCTCAAATATCATAAACCTTGTCGGTCTTTTCCGTATCATGATGGGAGGACTGACCCCAGAAGAAGACGCTATTATAGACAGAGCAATAACAGAAACTTATGCACTTAAAGACATTACAGCAGACTCAAACTTTGAAAATGTAGAGCCCCCACTACTTTCAGACTTTGAACTCGTTCTTTCTGGAATGGAGGGGGGAGACTCTCTAGCACAGAGACTAACAAAATATACTAGAGGTACTTGGGCAGGGTTTATAAACAGACCGAGTAATGTTGATATAAATAAAAGATTTATCGTCTTTTCTCTTCGCGACATGGAAGATGAGCTCAAGCCTATCGCCATGTACATCATAATGCACTATATATGGAACATGATAAGAAAGAAGTTAAAGAAGAGACTTCTTGTTATAGATGAGGCTTGGTGGATGATGAAATCCGAAGACACAGCTTCTTTCCTTCTCTCTCTTGCAAAAAGAGGAAGAAAATACTATCTAGGACTTGCTACAATAACCCAAGACGTTGATGACTTCTTAAAATCCCCTTATGGATTGCCCATTATAACAAACTCTTCTATTCAAATACTTTTGAAACAATCCCCAACAGCTATAGACAAACTACAACAAGCCTTTAGTTTAACTGATGAAGAAAAATATCTGTTATTAGAATCTGATGTTGGAGAGGGAATATTCTTTGCTGGATTAAAACACGTAGCTATAAAGGTTATCGCTTCATATACTGAGGATCAAATAATAACATCAGACCCTTCACAAATTTTATCGATTAAAAAGGCTAGGGTTGATTTAGAAAATAGTAAATAAAAACGAACAAAATGGACAAAGAACCTCAAATCAAAGACACTGTAGCGTTTCTAATGATATTTACCGCTCTTTTTTTTGATGCCTTACAAGCTTTAATTGGATGGATACCCATGGTCGGAAACGTCATTTCTGATGTGATTAGTATATTTGTATTTATGACTTTTTTGTTGTGGTTCCACATGTATGGGGTAAAAATGATGACCCCAAAAAGATTCACGTCCCTAGGACTAGGAGGTGTCATTGAAATGATTCCTTATGTAAACCTACTTCCGGCATGGACTCTTGTCGTTATTTACCTTATTGGAACAACCAAAATTAAAGAGTTGTTTGAAAAAAACCCAGGAGTGGCTGGTTCGATATTTAGGCTTGGTGAAAAAATAAAAAACCTGAACAAAACCGGGGAGCCACCACACGTACCGCTCATAGACGAGCGTTAATTGTCGAGAACTTTGTGAATAACAAAAGGCCACTAAAAAATGATTATGGTATTATTATAAAGATGAGATATCTTATTGTTATATCACTATTTATTATAACTTTACTATTTGTTGGTTTTTTTGATTACTCTAGTACAGCATCGGCTCAAGGTCTTGGAATGAATGATGTTATAAACATTGATTTGGTACCTGCGGTACCAAAGGCAAACGAAACTGTATATGTATTTCTAACTAGTTATGCAACAAATATAGACGCTGCCAGTATAACCTGGAGAGTTAATGGAAAAACAATTAAATCTGGCGTTGGAGAAAAAACTTTTAATTTCTCTATGGGAGACGTTGGTAAAATCACAACTCTTAGTGTTACAGTAAAAACAACTGATGGTTCCGTAATTGAAAGATCAATCCCCTTAAAACCAATAAGTGTTGATCTTGTGTGGCAAAGTAACGGTTTTGTCCCGCCGTTTTATAAAGGAAAAGCCCTTTTTAGTCATCAAAATCAAGTGACTGTGATAGCCTCACCACACATACCTAATTCAAGCGGTGGAGAAGTAAGTCCTAAAAATATCATATATAAGTGGAGGAAGAATGGCTCAGTAGATGAAGGTGCTTCTGGGTTTGGTAAAAACACCTACACTTTTGAAGGATCGCTTATATCAAGACCTGTTACTATTGGAGTTGAAGTAACCGCCACTGGTGGAGAAGGAATTGGTTACGCAACCATAAATTTAACCCCAAATGAGCCTGCTATAATTTTTTATAAAAAAGACCCTATCTATGGAATAGAATTCCAAAGAGCCTTAGCTGGAACAGTTGAACTAAGTAATTCAAACGAAATCAATATTATTGGCGCACCTTTCTTTTATAGTACGGATGACTATTTATCTGAAAAACTAATCTATAAATGGTCAATTAATGGGTCTCCAATAAATAATGCGGTCAGTCAAAGAAATCAAGTGCTTAGACAAAAAGAGGGAACTAGTGGGTCATCCAATATTTCCTTGTCTATAGAAAATCCAGGTAAAATACTACAATACTCTTCTTCTAATTTCTATCTGCAATTCAAGGACAATAATCAATAATGTAGTAAAAAATGAAAAAAAATATAAAAAAAATAATACCCATAATTACACTGATCATCATGTTAGTGCCAGGATTTTTTGGAGTGTACGCCCAAACTCCACCACCGAACAACCCGACCCCTTATACCGTACTAACAACACTACCAGGAATAGGGACCCAAACAACACTAACTAGTTATCTGCCAGCGGCCTTTAATTTAGCTATTGGTATAGCTGTTGCTCTCGCTTTCGTTATGATTACTTTTGGTGGAGTAACTTACGCCACATCGGACGCAATAACAGGCAAGGCAAAAGGAAGGGAGTATATTGAAGATGCATTATGGGGATTGCTTTTAGTAATTGGATCATATGTAATATTAAACACCTTAAATCCGCAAATTCTTAACTTTAGTCTGCGTTTTGACAGACCAACTGTACCAGTCTCTAGCGTAACTTTAATCGCAGGAACTCCACTAGACCCCGCAGCCAGAGCTGATGATGCCTCTGTTAGAGCTACTCTGGTTGGCATAGGAATAAATCACCCCCCTTGTCTTGCTGGAGAAACACAAGGATGTACAAACGTTAACGGACTTCCAGCTGGGGCTGTTACTGGCCTCTTAACACTGAAGAAGGCATGCAATGGCTGTACTATTATGATAACTGGTGGAACTGAAGGTGGACATGCAACTCACGGGCCAGGAAAGCAAATCGTAGACCTAAGGCCTGAAAACGCTTTAAATTATTATATTTGGGGGGATGGCAACACCCCGCCAGACGGAACAACAAGAACAAAAAACTTACCTAACGGTCAGTCAATAAAGTTTGTTTATGAAACGGCAGGAGGAAATGTCAGGGGAACTTCAACGGGAGCGCATTGGCATACTGTAATATCAAATTAATATGTCAAAAAAAACCATATTTACGATAACGTTTATTATTCTCCTAATAGTCCTGGCTGGACTAGTAGGATACTACCTAAATAAAAATGATGAGAGTACTCCTAATGGAACTCCAAGTATTTTTAGAAATTTTTTCCCTTTTGGTGGAAACGACCTTCCAGACAATAACGACACAACCACACCAGAGGATGACGGTGATGTAGTAGAAGAACCTGTAGATTTTATACAAAAACTAAGGAGAATCTCTGGAGAGCCTGTGGCTGGAGCAGGACTCCTTGATGTTAAAGCAGGAACTATTGTACGTTATATAGAAAAAGCTACAGGGCACATCTTTGAAGTGGAGCTGTTCTCTCCAAGACAAGGTAGAATATCGAACACAACAATTCCACAAGTGTATGATGCTGTTTGGGGCAACAAAAATGAATCCTTGATGGCTAGATATTTAAAAGAAGATGACCAAACAATAGACACTTATTCACTTTCTATAAAAGATACCAGTACTACAACGGAAAACACGATTTCAGGGATCGCATTTCCGGTAAATCTTAGCGATGTTTCGGTTTTTGGAAATAGTGTTTTTTATCTAGAGAAAAATAGTAATTCATCGTACGGCTATATCTCCACATTTAGTGGTTCTGGTAAAAGACTTATTTGGAACTCTCCTCTTACTGAACTTACATCTCAATACGTAAATGCAAAAACTGTAGCGCTTACTACAAAACCAGAAGAGAGCACCCCGGGATTCCTATATTTTGTTGACACTAGTACCGGATCAATTCGAAATATCCTTCAAAACATACTTGGACTTTCTGCTCTTGTTAATGACAATGCTACTGAAGTGTTGTATCTAAACCAAGGAGGTAGATCAGATTTATATTTATATAATTTAAGCACTAGAGCAAACTTGAAACTAACGCCCTCTACTTTCCCAGAGAAATGCGTGTGGAGTAAAAAAGATAGAACTGTAGTATATTGTGCCGTACCGAGAGAATCTGTGGAAACAAATAGTCTAACCTTATGGTATAAAGGTCAAATTCAACTAACGGATGATATTTGGAAATTTGATTTAAAAAATAACTCATCAAGTATTACTCTGGACCTTAGCAAGGAGTCTGGGGAAACGATAGATGTAATAAAACCTATCTTGTCAGATAGCGAACAGTATTTGGTATTTGTAAATAAAAGAAACAACTCTCTATGGAGTTTGGACTTGAGTAAATAATTAAACTACTGCGATGGATTTATGATATTTTCTCTTTATGTAGAGCTCTTGAACAATAGAAAATAAGTTACTGACAAAGAGATATAGGGCAACGGCAGAGGAGATGTTATATATAATAATTGTTATAAATGGTGGTAGAAAATATTTCATTTGGAAAGACATAGCCTTTGCCATTTCACTCTGTTTACTTTTGTCTTGTGACTCTGTCTGACCAGAAGTAGCTATGCTTGTTTGAAAGTAAGTAGTAATACCAACAAGGAGAGCCAGGATTAGACTTTTTTCTGCCATATTTATAAGTCCTAAGAACATCATATCTACAGAAGGTGGAATAGAAATAAAACTATATAGAAGACTTGTGTTTATTTCCGGTAGTCCTATAAATACCCTATAAAGACCAATAAGAATTGGTATTTGAATAAGAATAATAAAAATACCAGTGAATGGATTCATCCCTTTTTCCTTATAGTACTCCATTATCTTCACCCCTTGTTCGTTTTTGTCTTTATATTTTTCCTTAATAAGAGCAAGATCTTTTTCTGCACTCTTCATCTCGAGTTGGGACCTGGAAGCCTTGATGGAGAGGGGAAGTAGTACAAGTTTGGTAATGATAGTAAATATAATAATCACCACACCAACATCAAAAAATGGTAGTAGGTTTATTAAAAATACAAGGCCACTATATAGTGGCTCGGATATGATGGTGTGAAATATTGATGTCATTTGACTATATTATCACAAGAGTAGAAGAAAGTAATCCGTTGATCTCTTTCTCTAACAGAGAATAGTCCTTTTCAAAACCCTTTTTATATAAAAAGAACACAAAAAACCCAGGTTTAATCTTTTTCAAATTTCTGCTAATCACAGAATATCCTCGCCTTCTAAGTTTATTTCTGTCTACTGCTCTTTTTAAAACCTTTTTAGAAACCGAAAAGGAGAACTTGCTGTCTGGCAAACCATTGCCTACATCCATTTTAGCTAAATAAAGGGTAAAGGAAGGAGAATTATACCTCTTTCCTTGGCTCATTATTTGACCAAAATATTTTCTCTCTATTCTTCTTTTTTTAGGCAACATTTTGTATAGAAGTATAGTGGGTCTAAGGAGAATTAGACGGTAGAAAGTTTAGTCCGACCCTTTCTTCTTCTTCTAAGGAGTGTGTTTTGCCCTGTTTTTGACTTACTTCTGGTTAGAAATCCGTGAGCTCTTGCTCTTTTTCTCTTTTTCGGTTGATATGTTTGCGACATGTTTTAATGTTTAAAATTTATTGTTATTAACACCTTGTACACACATTATTAACATAAATGAATGTATTTAACAAGTGCTATCTTTTTTTCTTTTCTATATAATATGAAACTATGATGGAAAACAAAAAGCTTTGGGATGGTGTCTTGGTTGAAATGGAGTTAAATCTATCCAAACCAAACTTCAATACTTGGTTCAAAGACACATTTATAGTTAAACAAGAGAACGGCGCGGTTCACCTTGGAGTCCCAAACACTTTTGTACAAGACTGGCTCAGTAGTAAATTCCACAACACCATCCTAAAAGCCTTAAGAAACATCTCCAGTAACGTCCAATCACTACACTACACTATCTCTAGGGAAGACATGAAAGAGAGAGCTTTATCAGAGAAACCCCAACAAACCACAAGGGAGTTACCGATCGCAGATACCTATATAAATAAGGAAGACAATCTTAACCCTAGATACACCTTTGATACTTTTGTGGTCGGGCCATTTAATGAATTTGCCCACGCAGCCAGCCAAGCAGTAATTAAAAAACCTGGAATAGTTTACAACCCGCTATTTGTTTATGGGGGAACTGGACACGGAAAAACTCACCTTATACAAGCCATGGGTAATTACTTAAAAAGTTCTGGGAATAGAAAAGTTTTTTATACTACTTCAGAAAAGTTTTCTCAGGAACTCGTTAATGCCATACAAGCAAACAGGCCAAACTTTTTTAAGGAGAAATACAGAAAATATGATGTTTTAATAATGGATGATGTTCAGTTTTTCTCTGGAAAAATGAAAACCCAGGAAGAGTTGTTCCATTTGTTTAATCATTTATACGAGAACAACAAACAGATAATCTTCTCCTCAGATAAGCACCCAGCCCTGATCCAAGACCTTGAAGATCGCCTCAAATCCAGATTTAGTGCTGGAATGACTGTAGACATACCCACACCAGACAATGAGTCCAGAATTGCCATTATTAGAGCTAAATTGAACAGTAGTGAGTATCCGCTGTCTAAAGAGGTTATTGAGTATCTAGCATACTCAATAAATGGAAACATTAGGGAACTAGAAGGAATAATAAACTCAATAACCTGCCAGTCACAACTTAAAGGTAGAGAACTTTCACTTTCAGAGGTTAAAAATTTTGTTAAAAACAACACTAGACCTAAAAAAATAATTTCAATAAAAGAGGTTGTCAAAACTGTTTCTGATTTTTATAACATAGAAGAACAATTAATTTACGACAAGACTCGCAAAAAAGAGATTATAAAACCTCGACAAATAATCATGTATATCTTACGTGAAGATTTTAACATCTCTTTCCCTGCAATAGGGGAAAAACTTGGTGGAAGAGATCATACAACCGTTATGCACTCGTGTGAAAAAATTAAAAATGATGTAAAAACAGACGAACTTTTACTACAAGAGATAAACCAACTGCGGTCTATCTTTGTGTAAAAGATTGTGTATAGTGTGTATATAAGTTCTTGGTAATATTGTAAAAAGTGTTAATTGTTTAAGTAGATTTATAGGTTTTATATCTTTATATATAACTTATTAACATTTCAAATCATATAAAATGGCTAATATTAAGGATATATTAATCTTTTCCAGTTTTACACAGGATATATAATAATTAATCTTAAAAGAAATAAATTAAACTAATACTATGAACATAGAATGTATTAAGGACAAACTTTCATACGCTATTGGAAAAGCTGAAAAAATTACAGGTAAAAATATTACACTACCTATATTAGGTTGTGTACTCCTTGAGGCTGACAAATCAACATTAACAATAAAAGCTACAAATTTAGATTTAGGTATAGAGATAAATATTCCTGTAAAGGTAATAAAACCAGGAAAAGTAGCTGTTTCTGGTTCGGTTTTGTATAATTTTATATCAAACATAATTACTGATAAAAATGTTTCTTTGGAGGTTGTAGATGGAAATTTAAAAGTGTCAACAAAACATTCAGAATCAACAATAAAATCATTCCCAATTGATGATTTTCCAAATATTCCAAAAGTGTCTAGTGATAATCCTTTTACATTTAACGCTCCAAATTTAATAAAAGGATTAAAATCTGTAATGTATAGTTCTTCCGTTTCAACAATAAGGCCGACACTTTCTAGTGTTTTGGTTTTATCTGAAGACGAAGAGGTTGTTTTTGTCGCAACAGACTCCTTTAGGTTGGGAGAAAAGAAGATTGGAGTAAAAAAACACAAAGATTTTAATCAAATTCTTATACCCTTTAAAAACATAGGGGAGATTATAAGAGTTTTAGAAGATATAAAAGATGATGTTTTGGTTTTTCTAAATGAAAATCAAATAGCTTTTTCTTACGGAGATATATATATTACATCGAGGGTAATAGACGGTGTTTTTCCTGATTACAAACAAATAATTCCAAAAGATACAAAAACTGAGGTTATAGTTTTAAAACAGGATTTCATAAGCTCTCTGAAAATATCAAACATTTTCGCTGATAAATTTAGTCAAGTCACTTTCTTTATCTCTCCCAAAAATAACCTTTTTAAAGTTTCAACAAAAAATATGGATGTAGGAGAAAGTATAAGTAATATAGATGCGGTTTTAAAAGGGGAAGAATTATCTATAAGTTTTAACTATAAATATATAGTAGACTGTTTTCAATCTATAGACAGCGATAGCATCTCTCTTTCTTTTTCTGACGCAAACAAACCAATGGTAATAAGAGGGGTTTCGGATAAATCATTTCTCTACCTGGTTATGCCGATGAATAAATAAAGACTTCCAAATCCGGCGAACTCCTGGTTTCAAATTTAAAAATACTCATCATCTTACTGTTTGTAAGGCTCCTCTCATTTTTAAATTCTCAACTTCGGATTTCATCCAAATTATGAAAGTCTTAACAAAAAACAATGTTAAATATATCTAAATTTTTAGAAAAATTTAAAAAAAATATTGAAACTGGAGAGTTGTTGAATAGTAGAATTATTGAGATTGTTAAAAATAAAACTGGGATAGTTTTAAATATTGGTGATTTTGAAATAAAAGAAGGTGTGCTCTATTTTAAAACATCACCTATGGTTAGAAACAAACTTTTTATTTATAAAGACGATCTAATAAGAGAAACAAATCTTTTAAGTGGATTAAAAATAGTAGATATTAGGTAGGGTTATTGTAAACCCTGACTCATTGCCCAAAGCCTAATAGGGTATTCCCATCTTTCAAATTGAGGATCGCTCTCAGGAATAATCTCTAAGTTATCTCTAGGAGCATCCTTGTTGAGCCAGTATAAAATAGAATGGACTCCTCCAGAGAGTGTTTCCTGAACTGAATCGTAAGGAATATCACCACCTGTTCCATTTGGAATTACACTAGATATTCCACCTTGCCATTTACCCCTGAGAACTGGTTTTAAGTCCTAATAGTCTTCTTTTTGGGGCTTTGTGAAGGACTCTGGTGGTATTGTTTTCAATACTTCATCCATAAAAGCTCTCCACATAGGGGCAACTATAAGCCCAGAGACCTTCTTTGCCATTGGCGTGTTGTCGTTATTTCCTGCCCAAGTTCCCACTACAACACTTGGTGTGTATCCAATAGTCCAAGCATCCTTATAGTCGTTTGTTGTTCCTGTTTTTACAGCAACTTCTCTGTCTCCAAAATATATAATAGAATTAGCCCCATATAGCGGTGTTCTTGCCACGTTGTCTGAGAGGATATCCGTTATTTTTCTGGCCACTTCTGCATCTAACACCACAGAGGGTTTCATTTTTGCCTCTTCCAAAACTTTTCCATTCCTGTCTTCAACTTTAAGTATGCTTATATAAGGGTTTCTGACTCCTTCTGTGGCAAATACTCCATAGGCTGATGTCATATCAAGGAGAGAAACTTCACCACCTCCCAAAACCAAAGTTAATCCATACTGATTTGCATTTCCAAGTTTTCCGATTCCCATATTTTGTGCGAGATTAATAGACTCTGATATACCAGCAAGATACAAAGTTTTAACGGCTGGAATGTTTATAGATTGTGCTAAGGCTTCTCTTAGCGTTATTGGACCTCTAAATTTGTCGTCATAGTTTCCTGGAGAATAACAGTCACCCTCACTTGTCATATCTTCTTTTGGACACCTCGTCGAGAATTGAGTTTTTAGATCAAACAAAACCGTGTCCGGAGTATAGCCTTTTATAAAAGCTTGTGCGTATACAAACGGTTTGAAGGTTGATCCTGGTTGTCTGTGGGCGGTGGTTACATTAAAGTTTCCATCCATTTTTGTTTCAAAGTAGTTACGAGAACCAACCATAGTAAGTATTCCTCCCGTTTTTGGGTCTAAAGCAATAAAAGCATCATTTGTTCCATTGAAGTTTTTTTCATTTATCTCAGCATATTTTAGAGCAATGGCCTCAGCCTTAGCTTGCAGATCGTAGTTTAAGGTTGTAGTTACTCGTAATCCTCCTTGCTCTAAAACATCTTTGCCGTATTTTTTCTCCAAATAATCTTTTACAAACATTACAAAATGAGGAGCTTTTATGCCGGTAGAACTCTTGGGTAAGAAATTTACCTGCTCTTTTGTTGCCTCATCAAACTGTTCCTTGCTAATTTTTCCATCTTCCAACATTTCCTCTAAAACAACATCTTTTCTATCATCCAGGTCTTTTTTGTGGGTTCCGTACGGGGAATAGTAAGATGGGGCCTGCGGGAGTGCAGCTAAGTACGCTGCTTCAGCCAAAGTAACCTCTTCTGATGATTTTCCAAAAAAGGCCTGACTAGCTTCTTCTACACCGTAGATTGTTCCTCCAAAAGGGTTTTCATTTAAATACATACTGAGTATCTGGTCCTTTGAAATTAATTTTTCCAGCTTTAAAGCAAGAACAATTTCCTTTAACTTTCTAATTGGTCCACCAAGAAACGACTTATCTCCTGTTAAAATTGAATTTTTAACAACTTGTTGAGTTATTGTTGATCCACCTTGTGAGTATTCTCCACTAACGGCGTTAACTATGATAGCTCTTAAAAAAGACGTCGGCTTGAAACCTTTGTGTGTGTAAAAATCTTTATCTTCTATTGATATCGTGGCATCTTTAATGTTTTTTGAAATATTTTCAATCGGAACTATTGTTCTCTTTGTTTTGTTGTATACATCGTACAGAAGCACCTCACCTGTATTGTCATATATTTTTGTAGATTGGCTTACTTTTCTCTCCTCAATAGTGTCTAAAGAGGGGATTTTGAAGGTGGATGCCCAAATAGTCATTAACCCCACAAGTATGATACCTGAGGACAATAGAAAAATAACAACATTTCTAACCCCGTGTTTTTGTATGGGATTTGTATACCTTTTTTGAGACATTCTTCATATTCTAACACATTTATGATAAAGTGATTAAATGTTTAGTTTACTAAAACCTAAAATCGTGGCCAGTGAGTCCGAGATAGAAGAGCTGCTTTCTCGTGGTATTGAAAATATTTTTCCCAATAAGGACTTTTTAAAATCAAAAATGATGAGAGGGGAAAGGGTTACCTTGTACCTAGGAATAGATCCAACTGGTCCAAATCTCCACCTAGGACACGTTATACCAATGCTTAAGCTCAGTGGGTTCCAGAAAATGGGGCATCAAATAATTTTACTCATGGGAGATTTTACTGCCATGATAGGAGATCCAACGGATAAAACCGCAACGCGTAAAAAATTAACAAGAGCAGAAGTTTTGAAGAATTTAAAAAATTATAGGAGACAAGCTTCTAAGTTTATAAATTTTTCTGGAGGAAACAAGGCGGAGTTCAAATTTAATTCAAAATGGCATGATAAATTAAAGTTTTCTGATGTGCTTGAGTTGTCTTCAAATTTTACCGTTCAGCAAATGCTTGAAAGAGAGATGTTTTCTCAAAGAATGAAGGAAGGAAAACCAATAAACCTTTCAGAGTTTATGTACCCTCTCATGCAAGGATATGATTCAGTTGCTATGGGGGTTGATGGTGAAATAGGTGGAAATGACCAAACTTGGAATATGCTTGCTGGACGTGATCTTATGAAGACACTAAAAAATAAAGAAAAATTTGTTATAGCAACAAAACTTTTAGTCGATCCTTCTGGAAAGAAAATGGGAAAAACGGAAAACAATATGGTGTCCCTTGATCAAACCCCGGAGGAGATGTTCGGAAGAGTTATGAGTTGGGGAGACGAGATGATCGTTCCGGGTTTGGAAATTGTTACCGATGTTCCACTTGGTGACATTGAGTCAATAAAAGAGTCGTTGGCTTCGGGTAAAAACCCAAAGGACTACAAAGTGTTTCTGGCTAGAGAAATTGTGACCCTCTGTTATAATTTGGAGTCTGCAAAAAAAGCCGAAGAGAACTTCGAAAATACTTTTTCAAAAGGTGGTGTTCCTGAGGATGTTGTGGAGGTCAGTGTTGCTAGTGGGGTATCTCTATCTGAAATATTAATGATAAATCAAATCGTCATTTCTAAGTCAGAGTTTAGAAGACTTGTTTCGGAAGGAGCAGTAACGAACACAGATACAGGAGAAAAAGTTTCTGATCCAGACACAGAAGTTTCCTCTGGAACTTACAAGGTGGGCAAAAGAAGATTTATAAAAATAAATGTAATGTAAAAACCTCGCTTAGCGAGGTTTTTACATTATCAATTATAATAAGTCCATATCATCAAAACTATCCTCAGGTAAGTGGGCTTCCTCTGCCTCTAATAAATCATCAAAAGATTCATCATCATCATCAGTTTTTTTTGTTTTCTTTTTCAATCCTTCAACAAGTAGCGCGTCGTCTAAATCACCTGAATCATCTAGATCTCCCAAATCGTCATCAATTTCTAAGGGTTTTCTTAATTCATCATCATCCATATTTTTGATTTATATTTTCTACCCAATAATTAAATAATTTGTATCAAATTATCACTGTTTTGGAAACAATGTACCAGCTCATTTTGTGGATAACTGGGAATGTATATCAGATTGTATTAATGTGTGCAAGTTTCATTTTTTCACTAAAAACATCAAATTTGGTTTAGGTCAGTTTTTCTGCTAGAGTATCCGTATGTTTATTGACGAACTAACTGTTGAAATCCACTCAGGAAAGGGGGGTGATGGTATTGTTTCCTGGATGCACGTGAAAGGTCTTGATCATGCTGGGCCTGGAGGCGGAGATGGAGGTAGGGGTGGCGATGTCTACCTTAAGGGTGTTCGTGATATAGGTTTCCTCTCAAAATATAGATATGTTAAATCTTTCAGGGCAGAGGACGGCCACTCTGGTGGTAAAAACTGTATGAACGGCAGAGCCGGAGAAGATCTCACAATAAAATTACCAATAGGTAGTGTTGTAAAAGATACCAAGACCGGAAAAGTAGTTGAGGTAATGAATGAGGATAGTGTTTTTTTTCTGAAGGGTGGTAACAGAGGATATGGGAACGCTTACTTTAAAGGTCCAAAAAATATATACCCAAAAGAGAGAACTTTGGGAAAAGTTGGTGAGGGAGGCATGTTTCAAATAGAATTAAAACTTGTGGTTGATCTGGGAATGGTGGGGCTTCCTAACGCTGGTAAATCAAGTCTTTTAAATTCCTTAACAAAGGCAAGAGCAAAAGTTGGGAGCTACCAGTTTACTACGCTTGTTCCAAATCTAGGCGATTTATACGGTTTTGTTATAGCCGATATTCCTGGATTAATAGAGGGAGCGGGGGAAGGTAAGGGTCTCGGGCACAATTTTCTTAGGCACATATCTAGAACCAAGGCCATACTACACTGTATATCTGCAGAGAATCCAAATCCAAAAGAAGACTATAAACTAATAAGAGAAGAGTTAAGAAAGTACGACAAGACTCTTTTAGACAAATTTGAAATTATTTTAATAACAAAAACTGATACAATAGATGAAAAGACTCTAAAGAAATTAGTGGCAAGTTTTAAGAAGGATAATAAAACCATTTTAACCGTTTCTGTTCTAGACGATCAGTCCATAAAGAATCTAAGTGATCAATTGGTAAAAATACTGAAAAAAATATAATATCTACTTAAATCATAAAAATATGGATAAGTATAAAATGACCATAGGTTTGGAAATACATGCAGAGCTTAATACACAGAGCAAGATGTTCTGTGGCTGTAAAAACAGCTCTTTTAACAAGGAAGATGTCCTTCCCAACACTAATATATGCCCAATATGCATGGGGTACCCAGGAACCCTGCCTGTGATTAACAAAGAGGCCGTGAGATCGGTGCTACTAGTTGGGAAAGCAATTGGCAGTAACTTGGCTGACTTTACGGAGTTTGACCGTAAAAACTATTTCTATCCAGACATTCCAAAGGGTTATCAGATAAGTCAGTACAAATTTCCTCTAATTAAAGGGGGTTCAATTGCCGGAGTTCTACTTACACGAATTCACTTAGAAGAGGATACCGCTCGTTCCTCTCACGACACTCCAGGAGTTAGTTTGGTTGATTACAACCGTGCTGGGGTACCACTACTTGAGCTTGTTACTGAGCCAGTAATACACAGTAGTGATGAGGCGATGAATTTTGCCAAGGAGCTACAACTACTTTTACAGTATCTAAATGTTTCAGATGCAAATATGGAAAAAGGGGAGATGAGGGTCGAGGTCAATATTTCAGTTTCTTCTACACCAGAGTTTGGTACAAAAGTTGAAGTTAAAAATATAAACTCTTTTCGTGCCGCAGGAAAAGCTATCGATTATGAATTCAAAAGACAAACAGCTCTTTTAGAAAAAGGGGAGAGGGTGGTTCAAGAAACAAGGGGTTGGGATGAAAACAAAGGCTCAACTTTTTCTCAAAGATTAAAAGAGTCCGCAAACGATTATAGATATTTTCCAGACCCTGATCTTCCTAAGTTAATACTTTCTGAAGTTGCTGGATTTAGAGAAAGTGAGCTATTGAAAACTTTACCAGAAACTCCAGCACAAAAAAGAGAAAGATTTTCTAAAGTTTACGGTATTAAAGTTTCCGATATTGAAGTTTATATTAACAATATTTTGGCCGGTAAGTTTTTTGAGGAAGTTGCCGAATCACTAAATAGGGGAGAGTTAATCCAAAGCGCCTCAAATTACATAACATCAGATATTGTTGGTTTTTCAAAAAACTTAAAGCAAGATTTTTCTATTGGAAATATTTCAAAAGAGAGTTTTGTAGGATTAATCAAAATGATAGGTGCTGGTGAGTTATCTTCGCGCGGGGCAAAGGATGTACTAAAAGTGATGTTTGAAGTTGGAGGTAATCCGAGCCTAATTGCAAAAGAAAAAGAACTAATACAGAAAAGTGATATTGAAGAAATAAAAAAGATGGCAGAAAAAATCGTTAGAGAAAATCCTGATTCGGTTAGTGAATATAAAAATGGAAAGGAATCATTACTACAATTTTTTGTGGGTCAGGGAATGAAAGAGAGTGGGGGAGCGGTTAATCCAGAAGTGTTTAAAAAAATTGTTCTAGAAATTTTAAAAAGTTAGTGAGTTAACAAAACACAAAAATACAAAAAAATAGCTCTTGACGGAGCTATTTTTTTGTATTTTGTTGCTAATCTCTTAAGTGCTTAACTATGAGTTTATGAACCTCCTTTTTTGTGCTTTTTCGTAGACCTGCTCCAACCTCTATTTCTCTAATTACAGTTTCTAGGTCTTCAATTTTATAAACTCTGTAATTGTTCATCGGATGCCTATGAGCTTTCAGTTTCCCGTTCTTATCCCAGTTACGTAGAGTGAGAGGAGACACTCCGAGGATCTTTGATGCCTGCTTTATTGTTATATATAAATTAGCCATATTATTGAAGATAAGATTTATAAACCTTGATAAAGATATACATATATACTATTAGGTTTATATGGCAATAGCAATGTTTCAATCATAAATCTTGTGGATAGTAGCGAACTTGAGATTTAAGATTAAAACGCTAATAAGTCTGCCAGTAACTAATAATTTTGATTTAAATTATTTTATATAATCCATTATTTTAACTCGTGACTTTTTAATTGATTAAGTATCAAATAATAAGCCCAGTATAAGCCGTGTAAATTTGTTGATGGTCTAAAGTAATAAACTTTGCTCTATAAGGGAGGGGAGTCCTTTTGTACTAAATTGTAATTAACTTTCAGCACCCGTATCTAGTAGTATAGTTACGTGCATGCCGTGGATAAAATTGATACTCAATTTGTCTTATTCCATAACCTTGCTTGAACGATAAATTGGAATTTATCAACATATAATAGTTGTTTGTGCTTTACCTTTAAATACGAATGGTATATCATTACTTTTAATGAAAAATAAAAAGAAACATCTACAAAAAGAAGAAAGATTCTTCATTGAAAAAATGATAAAAACAAATAAGAGTCTAGCTTACATTTCAAAACTTCTAGATCGAGGCATATCAACAATAAGCGAAGAGGTCAGTAGAAACGGTGGTAGAGACAGTTACAATTCAAACAAAGCCCAATTTGAAGCCAATAAAAGGCAGTCTAGTAAAAAGTTGAACTCCAATAAGATCATAAAAAATAATAAGTTAAAGAAACAGGTAGACAGATATCTTTCTGAAGGACTTTCCCCTGAAGCTGTGTCAAAAATGCTAAAAAATAAAAAGACATCTGATTCACCAAGTCCAAAGAGTGTGAGGAAGTATCTGAGGCAAATTAGGACTTAGTTATAATTAAAACATTGATAAACATTGATAAACGTAATGGTAATATAGGTATATATTTATATAACTTTAGTAATTTCATGATAATCAACAGATGAGAGGGTCTTTGTGTGAAGTTTTTTATTATTAAAAAAATGCTTCTTTTGAAGCTGTCACTAGAGAGATAATCACATGATATTTTTTTATAAATTAATACCAAATTTTATTTTTATATGTGTCTAAAATTTTTTAGTAAATAAAAAATTTTTTGTCTCAATTTGCCAAAATCTCGGAATAATAAAAAAATCTCGTTTGAACGAGAAAGCCTTATTTATCCACATATTTTTACTGATTTATATTTTTGTTAAAGATATAATTACTTCAATGGTTTCTGATATATTTTTTGAAAATAAAAAATACATTTCTGTAAAAGATGCAGCCAATCTAACAGGCTACTCAAAAGATTACATCGGACAACTTTGTCGAAGTAATAAAATTTTATCGAAAAGAGTTGGAAGAGTTTGGTACGTTGAAGAGGAGTCACTTTTGAATTATAAAAATACTCCGACCACTTTTGATTTTTCAAAAAATCTATACTCAAAAAAGGACGAGCAAAAAGACACGATTCCATCTACTGTCAATCACAAGGTTTTAGTACCTTCTCCTTTTATAGCAGGTGAAGTTCCGACCATAGATAGTTTTAAAATTGAGGTTAAAAAAGACACAGAATTTCCAACGAAATCACTTACACCAAAAAAACAATTTGTACAAAAATCTCCTTTTGTTTTTGATTCAAATTTCTATAAAAAATTAGCACCACTAACTTTAATAATTATTTTTATAATCAGTGCTTTCTCTGTTAAAAATAATTTATCATCTCTTACAAAAAATAATAGTTTGGACGGAAGGTCACAAATTGCATCAGTCGTTTCAACTGATAGCAAACTTAATCCAATAGATCACTCAGGAGTTGTAGTTTATAGAAAAATTAATAGTTGGTTTGAAGGTCTATTTTCTCCAGCTCCAGTGATTATAAACACAACTAGTATAGTGAAAGTTGAACCTACTAAAAAAACTGAAAGTGTTGTTGCAACAAATACCAGTCAAACAAATATAAATCAAACAAAAGTTGTTAACACAACAAAAGTCATAGAAAGAATTATAGAGAAACCTGTTTCTGGTTTTATTACGCAAGCAGATCTTGAAACTCGTTTACAGGAGTTGAGTAATAAAATTTCATCAGAGTTTTATTCTCTATCTACTGGAAGTGGTGGAAGTGTAACAAATATCTATCAACAGATAGCTCAAAGCCAAAGAATAGACAAACTGACAAATACAACAATAAATACACCAACAATAAATGGTGGAACCATAACCAATGCAACTATTAGTGGAGGAACACTTTCTTTGGATTCAGCTAGTTTGGGAACAACAACACTTACAAATCTTACGGTTACAAATACTTCAACTTCCACTTTTTCTGGTGGAATTGCCTTAACTGGAGGATGTATAACAGTAAATGGAACATGTCTCGGAACTGGCTCAGGTTCCGGTGGGTATAACTTAGTGCAAGATGAGGGTTCTGATCTTACCTTACGGACAACGCTTAATTTTGTTGGGGGTGGAGTTATAGCGTCGGATTCTGGTTCAGTCACAACGGTTACTATTAACGGGACTTCATTTACAGGAGCTCCAAATTCTGTAGTGACAACAGATGGAAGTGGAGCGCTTCTTGCAACAGGAACACAACTTACAGTAGGAAATATACTTGCGACCACAACAGCGACATCAACATTTATGGGTGGAATTTCTACAAATCTTTTGTCCGTAACTTCCACCATAGCATCATCAACTTTCTCAAACGGAATTAATTTAACAAGAGGATGTTTTTCAATTAATGGAAATTGTATAACTAGTGGAAGTGGATCGGCTTTAACATTTGTATATCCACTTGTTGATACAGCAAACACAGTCACCCTTGCGTTTGGGACAACAACAGTAAACAATTGGTCAGCACTACAAACCTTTGCATTCTCATCAACTACTTACGGATCATTCACTACAGCAAGTACAACAAACTTAGTAATCAATGGTCAATCATTCAACAACTTACTTGGTACGGGATTAACTAACTCTGGTGGGGCACTAACTAATAGTGGTGTTATCTCAGCGTCATGTTCAGGTGGAACAACTTGTTCAGGAACCAATCCACTAACAATTTCATCATTCTCATTCCCATACACAGTTAATACTGGTTACAACTCTACATCTACAACTATCGGATTCCTGAATGGACTATTCTCAACAGCATCATCAACATTCTCTGGAACACTACAATTACCAACACTATCTAACGGAGGTCTAGCAGTATTTGGTGGACTAGTCTCAAGTGGTGCAACCACTACAGCAGGTACAGGTCTTACATACTCTGGAAATGCTTTCAATGTAAACACAACTCAGAACATAACAAATCTTTCAAACCTGTCATCTAATGGAGTAGTCTACACAGCTAATGGAACGGGAGTACTAAACACAACAGCGACATCGACACTTGCAGTAGGAGCATCACTATCATCTTCAGGAACACTTGGATATCAACTAGGTGGTACTGCTTCTACTCTCTCCCTCAACATGGCTAACGCTAACTCATGGACAGCACTACAAACATTTGCATTCTCATCAACTACTTACGGATCATTCACTACTTCATCATCTACAGTAGCCAACATCGGAACACTCAACCTATTCTCATCTCTCAACGGACCACTACAAGCAAATGCTGGAGTAGTCTCTGCAACAACAAGTATTGGCCAGCTATATGGTGGAACAGGAATTACAAGCTATACAGCGGGGGATATTTTGTATGCAAATTCATCCGCTGTTCTTACAAAACTTCCAATAGGTGCTGATAACTTAGTGTTGAAAGTTATTTCTGGTCTTCCTTCATGGCAAACAGATTTAACTACAGGTGGAGGAGGTGGAGCAACTGCTTGGTCTACAACAACAAATAATATGATTATCTATCCAACAGATACATCTGATATTGTTGTTTTGGGGACAAACGCAACATCAACTACCGGAAATATATTTGAAGTTTTAGGCAACTCTTTGTTTAGAGGGGATCTGAGATTAACTGGCAATGCTTCAACGTCACAACTCTCAGCATACACAGCTTACTTTGGTGGAACAGCTACATCTACATTTGACACAACAGGCAGACTAACTCTAGCTTACTCAACTTCAACTCTCTACTCATCATTTAATGTAGCCTCTGCAACCACTGCCAACATCGGAACACTCAACCTATTCTCATCTCTCAACGGACCACTACATGCAAACTCTGGAGTAGTCTCTGCAACCACATCAA
>CAZRVD010000003.1:0-79223 GCA_964603545.1 uncultured Candidatus Saccharibacteria bacterium
ATAGTACCGTCTGTTTCTATAAACATTTTTAGTCTATTGAAATCTGTTCTGTCTCCAACACGCATATTTTCCACTTCGTAACTTACTCGTCTAATAGGGGTGAAAATAGCATCTACTGTAATGGAGCCAATATCAACTCTGTTTTTCTGTAAAACTTCTTTTGGAACAAACCCTAGACCTTTCTCCACAGTAATTTCCATATTTAACTCTGCATTTTTGTCTGTAAGGTTTGCGATGACAAGGTCAGGGTTTAGAACCTCTACACCTCCAGGAAGCTTTATATCTCCCGCTGTAACTTGCTTAATACCCTTAACTTTAAGACTAAGAGTTTGAGGTTCATTACCAACAATATTAAATCTTATTCTTTTTAGGTTAAGAAGAATAGTTATAGCGTCTTCCTTAACTCCAGAAATAACAGAAAACTCGTGTTCTATACCGTCTATTTTCACAGAAGTAACAGCAACTCCTGGAAGAGATGACAAAATAATTCGTCTAAGAGAATTTCCTAGTGTATGACCGTAACCAGGGTAAAGACCGTCTATTTCATATGAACCACTAAAATCTACTTCAGAGACGATTTTAGGTTTTGATGGGATAACAATTGTGTAATCAGACATATAGGGTAAGTTATAGTTAAAATTTATAAAAGCTCTTTAATAAATTGAACGAATAAAAGTATACATTAAATCGATAAATAAATCAATACCCTCTCTTTAATTAACGGCTATAAAACTCAATAACTGTATTTAAATCAAACATATTCTCTGCTTTGACTAAAACTGGTTTTCCTTGTACCTCTCCCAGCTTCTTTCCAAAATCAAACTTGAGCCAAGATGGAACAGTAGAATTCTTCATTTTTTCCTCCAAATCTTTGAAAAGAGGCTTGTTTAGAGATCGGTCGTTTATCTCTACTTTATCCCCTATTTTCAGTCTCATACTAGGAGTATCTACTTTTCTTCCATTCACTTTTATGTGACCGTGAGAGACCATTTGTCTACTAGCTGACCGAGTAGAAGTAAAACCAAGTCTGTAAACAACGTTATCTAGTCTTGATTCCAAAAATTCAAAAATAAGTTGTGGGGCGTGAGAAGTTTTCTTTGAAAGGGCTTCTTTAACGTAGTTTGAAAATTGTCTTTCTCCTAAACCGTAAATAAACCTAGCTTTTTGTTTTTCATTCAATTGTGTTCCAAATTCAGATTTTGGTTTAGAAAAACCCTTTCTGTTTTTAGATTTTTTCTCTAGATTAAGTGCATATTTTTGAGTTTGAGTTTTCTCAAATATTGGAGCCCCCAATCTTCTAGCTATTTTGTATTTTGGTCCAGTTATCATAAAAATAAGTTAAAAAGTTAGATAGTTAAATAGTTATACTCTTCGGGGCTTCTTTGGTTTAGGTCCGTTGTGTGGAACTGGAGTAACGTCTTTGATAGAAGTTATGTTTATTCCTTTAGAAATGAAACCTCTAATACCAGATTCTCTACCTGACCCAACACCTTTTACTACCACAGAAACTTCCCTCATGCCCATTGTAGAGGCTTTAGCTCCCAATATCTCACCAACCTTAGCTGCAGCGAAGGGAGTGCCCTTTTTAGCACCCTTAAAGCCAATAGAACCAGATGATGAAGTGGCCAAAACGTTACCTTTTGGGTCAGTAAGAACGATTTGAGTGTTGTTGTAAGTAGATTGAACATACAATATACCAACATCTACTTTCTTTTTAGAGACAGTTGAAACAGGAGCTACTTTTGCTCCACTTTCTGTCCCCTCTGTTTTTACAATTCTTTTTTTACCCATTTTATTATTGTTTACGTTTTATTTTTTATCAGCCACTTTTCGACCTGTACCCATAGTCTTTTTAGCACCTCTTTTTGTTCGAGCGTTTGTTTTTGTTCTCTGTCCTCTAGTAGGTAAGCTTTTAGAATGTCTACTTCCTCTATAACTTTTTATATCCTTTAATCTTTTTATATTTCCAGCAACGTCTCTTTTTAGATCTCCTTCAATTTTTAAACTTTCTATAGCTTTCCTTATTGCGTTTTCTTGATCTATTGAAATATCCTTTGGCTTAAGACCAGGATTGACCTTTGCCTTATCTAGTACAGTATGAGCAAGAGAACGACCAACACCATAAAGGACTGTTAGTCCAATCTCTATTCTCTTTTCTTCTGGTATTGTGATTCCTAGTATTCTCATATTCCTTATCCTTGTCTTTGTTTGTGACGAGCATTAGCTTTGCATACAACATAAACATAGCCCTTTCTTCGGACTACTTGGCAAACAGGGCAAATTTTTCTTACTGATGATTTTACCTTCATTAAAATAAATACAATTAAACTCTTTTTACTATTCTGCCTTTTCCACCGTAAGGATCTATCTCCACGGAAACTTTGTCGCCAACAAGAACGCGAATTCTATGAAGTCGCATTTTCCCAGAAAGATAAGTTAACATTTCCTCCCCATTATCGAATCTTTTTACTCTGAAAAAAGTGTTTGGTAACGCTTCTGTAACCTGAGCTAAAACAGCATCATCTTTTTTGTTTTGATCCTGCATTATTATTTATTCCCAGATGTGAAAATTGCTAAAAACGGCATAATTTAGTACAGGTAACATCCTAACAGAATAATGGCTATTTAGTCAACCCTACAATTCTGTGGTATTAATTACAGTTACTTTTTCTGGATTCTTGGGTATTTTTTGGTTCCAGAAGGGTTTAGTCTCTATCCAGGCTTCGCTTATAGAAGGATAGCTAGCAATTACTAATTTTGCGGACTTTTTGTTTAGACCAAGGAGGTCGTTTTTAAGCTTATTTTGGTCAAAAACCCAAACAAAATCTACACCCCCATCAAGAGAAAAACTGACTTGTTTATCCAGATCAGTAGCTGGACTTTCTAGTTTAAAGGTTAAGCCAGCAAGGTTTGTTATTTTTACTGTCTCGCTTTCAACTTCGGGTAAGAGTTTAGATAGTATAACTTTAGTCAAAGAAGCTTTATCAAATATTATGGCGCTAGTTTTTCCCTTCTTTCTTAAGACAACTTCTTCCTTACCACTATTTGGAACTTGTGATATTGGTTCAAAACTGTAAGATAGACCCTCTTTGTATGAAATAAAATTCGCTGGTATTTGAGCTTCTATATCGTTAAGTAATTTAGTTTCAAGTTCCGTTTTCATTTCCCTATCGGCTTGCTCTAATACTTCTTTGGAAACTATTTTCTGCATACCAGAGAAGCCTCCTGTCATATCTGTTTTCGATCTAGCATATATAGTTGTATATTTTGGATCACCTTTAAATCCAGGAATAGTGAAATCTTTAAGTCCAATATTGTAAGAAATTCCGGGTTTATCAGCTTCAACAAGAACCTCCACGCTTCCAGGTACCGTTGCCGTACCCTTAACTTCCCTACCTGGGACTGTTACGGGGTTAACTAGTCTAAAAATCAAACCCTCTGGTGTCTGAAATCTGGTGGTGGCAACAAGTTTTTGAGGTTGATCGTTGTAGTTGTTGTAAATAACGATTCTTCCTTGGCTTTTTATATTTACTTTCTCTTCACCAGTTCCTGTTACTGTTTTTTCTACATCTTTTGAAACAGTAACGATTTGAAAACCTAGACCAGTTAATGCATCCTTTTTAGCAACAAACGTTTCGTTTAAAGTCTTAGTATCCTGTTTTGGGGATATTTTTATACTTGCACTCTTAAACATAGCAGATATGCCAAAAGCGATAGCTAATACAAGTAATCCTAGAGAGAAGTAGAGCCATTTCTTACCGGTTTTTTTAGGTTCATTGTATTCGTATTTATAACTTGAAGGAATTGGTGCTTTTTTCTCCTCAGTATTATTAAAAGTATTATCAAACTTATTCTGAGGCTCAATCCTCATTGGTGCTTGGCTTATGGGTACTGGTCGAGAGAAATCATCTTCTAGGGTTACTTTAGAATCTCGTTTTATCGCATAAGGGTCAGATTTAGTTTCTCTTTCTAAACTTCTAGAAGACGTTAATTTCACATTACGAATAGATTTTTTTCCCGGTATTACATCTTGAACAATATTTTTCTTCATCTTCATAATTGTAACTCTGTAAAATTTATTTGTCTACCAAAAGGTTTTGGATAACTACTTATTGGCTTTAAGAATTTTATTATAAAACAAAGCAATAAGAACGATAAATTCATCTAATAGAAAACCAGAGTCGTTTTGATAGAAAGTAGCTGTTTTTTCCAGATTTATATGATTTATTTTTACATTTTTTCTAAATACATTTGTAGTGTCATTTTTTGGCATGTTCAAGAAATCTATATAAAGATCTGCAACATCAGTATCGGCTGTTAAATAAATCGAGTTGGGCAGGTTCATTTCTGGAGAAAGTTCTGTTAGAGCGTTTTCTAGGTATATAGACCATTCTTTTTCTATTGAAACTATAGCATCTAGCATTTTTGACATCATAGTGTCTTCTAATTTCTTTGAAAGGTAAAGTCTAAGTGTTGAACCCGCAATTTCCGTAGAAACATTAAAAGTTTTTGCAATTTGTCTTATGACAAAATTTCTACCAGAGGGTATGGTTACTGTCTCTGTAATAATATCCCCCTTTACGAGGGTTATGTCTGTCACTTCACCTGTAACATCTAGTAATATAAAACTTGATTCTTTTGTAAATAAATCTCTAATGACAGAAAAAGAAATTAGAGGAAATGTGTTTATTAATATTCTATCCTGAGGAATATGGGTGTATTTATATAAAGTATTATAAATTTTATTTATAAAAACACTACTGACTACAGACATATAGAGCGAAGCATCAAAAGATTTTGTACTTTTGTTTAAAGTAGAGTCTAAAGTGTATCCGTTTATTTTACTATGAACTATACTCTTTTCTATAATTTCAAATGGCTCACCAGAGTCTTCATTCTTAAGTTCATTTTTTAAAATAAACTCTTCTTTTTGAACAATACTATCAAGAAAGCCATCAGTAATAACAAATTCCTTTTCACTATCCAGATGTATATTTTTTGTTTTTGATAAAAACCAAGGAGATGAAAATGAGATTAATATTCTACTGATTTCTTTGTCTTTGCTTTTCCAGTATTTATGTTCAGATCCTCTTTTTATTAGATCAGAAAGCATTTCTTCTAAAAGAGAGTTCATTTCCATTTCAAGCTTAACAGCATCCAGTTTCTCGGTTGTAGCAAAAAACTTTTTAGCAATGTATATGAATCTTGGTTTTTGATCTTTTTCAAAAACCACAAGCGCACCAGTCGTTGTGCCGTTTCCAATGTCAATTAAAATAGCGACTTCTTCTTTATTAGAGCTTAAAAAAGAAAACATATACAAATAAGTATATAGTAGCTAGGTTCTAGTTGCTAGTTGAAAAACTATTCGAGAATTGCCTTGATACGACGCACACCTGCGGACACCGCCTCTTCCTTTATTATTTTAAAATTTCCTAACACCCCAGTGTTTTCAACATGAGGACCTCCACAAAACTCTTTTGAGTAAGCGTTTTCAAGTGAGTTACCTATATAGTAGACATTTACCTCATCTCCATACTTGTCTCCAAAAAAATGATGAGCTCCTGTTTTCTCTGCATCCTCTTTTTTCATTACCACTTTGTTTACAGGTAAATTTGCTTGAATTTTTTCATTTACAAGCTTTTCTACTTTTTGCTTTTCTTCGTCAGTTAGTTTTTTATCAAAAGCAAAGTCAAAACGAGTCCTTTCAGTAGTGATATTGCTTCCCTTTTGTGACACTGTCTCTCCTAAAACATCCCTAAGTGCCTGGTGGAGTAAGTGTGTGGCTGTATGATACTTTGTTTCCATTTCTCCCGTACCAGAAAGCCCTCCTTTAAATTTTTGTTCGGAACCAACTCGCGAGAGTTCCTGATGTTCCTTCATGTCTTTTTTAAATTTTTCATAGTCAGGTCGTTCTTTTTTTTGAGCAATAAGAATTGAATCCGTAAGTTCAAACGGAATTCCGTAAGATGTGTACAAAATAAAAGGATCTATTTCGCCAATATATTTTACCCCTTCCTTTAATTTTGATCTAAATTTACCCTCTTCATTACTAATAATTTCGTTAATCTTTTCTTTATTTAAAAATAAATTAGGGTAAATATCTTTATATTTTTTAATAAAAATTTCAGAAATGTTTATTAACCCCCCTTCTTCTATTGATAAAGAATCGGTCCATCTTATTGCCATTCTAATTAGTCTACGCAAAATATAACCTTTTTCTGTATTTGATGGTGTTACTCCATCCGATATTAGAAAAATTGATGTTCTAATATGATCGGCCAAAACCCTAGTACCCTTTGTTAGCTCATTTTCATTAGTTGTTATAGAAAGACTTTTAATAAGTTTCATAACATCTTCAAAAATATCCGTTTCAAAGACACTTTTTTTCCCTTGCACAACCGCAACTATTCTTTCAAAACCGGCTCCGGTGTCTACATTCTTATTTGGAAGTTCTGAGACAACTTTGCCATCTTTTGCCAAAAACTGCATAAAAACATTGTTCCATATCTCAACAACCTTCTGTTCGTCGTCAGCTTTTAAGTATTCATCAAGAGTCATTCCAGAATTAAGTTCTCCTGTAAGGTCGTAAAACATTTCTGTGTCAGGACCGCAGGGACCATTTGGACCAGCAGACCACCAGTTTTTTTCTTTTGGTCTGAAGTAAATTCTTTCGCCCGTTACTCCGTTTTTCTCAAAAATTTCTTTCCATATTTGAGCAGTTTCCTCATCTTTTGGAGCATTTTCGTCACCTTCAAAGCAAGTTACATAAAGTCTCTGTGGATCTAGGCCAAAACCTTCTTCTTTCGAGGTCAATAGTTCATAACTCCAGTTAATAGACTCTGTTTTCCAGTAGTCTCCCAAAGACCAGTTGCCCATCATTTCAAAAAAAGTAAGGTGTGTATTGTCCCCAACTTCATCTATGTCATTTGTTCTTACACATTTTTGAATGTTAACCAGTCTTTTGCCTTGCGGATGTTCTTGGCCTAAAAGATATGGGACCAAAGGTTGCATTCCTGCCGTGTTAAATAAAACGGAAGGATCGTTTTCTGGCACGAGTGATGCCGAAGGTATGATTTTATGACCTCTTTTTTCAAAAAAATGTAAAAATTTTTGTCTAATTTCGTTTGAAGTCATATTATGATTTTTGTTTACTTAACCATATTTTATATTTATTTGCCATATCTTCAAAACTTATACTGTTACTAGCAATCTCGTCTTTACCATGAACCATATATATTATTGCATTCAAATCAACTTTTTTACGTGAACTTTTTACTGCTTTTGCTTTTGAAATTCTACTTTTAGCTCTTTTTAATATCTCAGGAAGTTTTAGTGTTACATTTCTAATATATGGATCAGCACTTAGCTTTTTGCCAGTAGATATTTTGACTAGTTCATTGAATGTCCTTGAACCTGCTAGTTTCCAGACTTTTGCCATATCTTCTCCAACTTTTGGGTTGTCTACTATATATCCATACTTTTCAAAGAAATACTCTCTCCATTGTGTTAAGGCTAGAGTTGCGAGTCCGTAACCGTGGTAGGATCCTGATGATTCCCAAGAGTAAATATGCGGAACATTCAAAGCCCCCAATGATTCTTCTGATCTTACATAGTACTTTTTAAAATTTGCTTTTGCTATATCCAAAACTTTTTTTTCTGTAAGATTTTTTGTCTCATATATTTCTTTTTCAAAATTTGCCACAAAAATAATTCCATTTAGTCCAAGAGGTCTAACTGTGTAAGTTTTTTTAACAATTCTTTCATAAAGATCAAATGGATAGGACTCACCTTTTGAATTTACTGCATATTTAGCTTCCCACTCAGGACTAGAAAACACTGTATCTAAAAACATGCTTTGGGTTTCAGCCCAAGAAGTAGACATGGGATAATACTCATGATTTACGCAAACATCGACTTGTTCAGAGTTTAAAAGATGTGCGGCATGCCCCCCTTCATGAAATAAAGTATGAATTCCTTGAGTACCAGAACCGATTTGATCGGGCACTACATTGCAAGTAAAGTTAGTTGAACCCGCTAATCTTTTACCGTTTTCATATTTAACTAGTCCTGGCCAGTGGCAAAAACCATTGCTGTATTTTCCTTTTCTATCTAACAAGTCTAATCTCAATGTGCCGTTTCTAAAATCTATTCCCATTCGGCTAAATGATAAACCCCATCTCAACAGAGCATCGCTGAATTGGAAATACTGGTCTTCTTCTTTTGCAAAACTTCCGGACATCATAAAACTAAAGTTCCAAGGTTTAGTTATGCCCGGCGTCTCGGTTTCAAGTTTTACCACTTCTTTCATTGCGTATTTAGTTTTTATATGAATCTTATCAAAAATAGTAAAGAGCTCCTTTTTTGTCATTCCATCTTCTTTTCTAACTTTAAAATCATAAAAATCACTGTACCCGATAGTTTTAGCGTACTTGTTTCTTAGTTTTACTACTTTTATGTAATCTTTTACTAAATATGTTGCTAGTTTTTCTTTTGCCTTAAAACAAGCTTCTCTGACTTTTTCATCAGGATCAGTGTATGTCATTGTAGACATCTTATTAATTGACGCTTTTACGAATTTTTTTGTATTCGGATCAACATAGCCTTCTTTTCTCGTAGCAAGTTTCTTATGTAAAAAATCTTCAAGTTTATCGATTTCTTTTTTAATTCCTCTTGCTTTGTCGGGTATTTGATAACCTTCAAAAAATTTTAACCATGTGTTTAGTCTTGTTACTTCTTCTTTATTTGCGCCTTTCAACAACTCTTTGATTTTTTTTGTATACCTTGAGTCTGATCTAAAAGCATCTCTTTTTGCTAGTGCATCAGCCTTCTTTTTATTAACTGAGTGGTCTCCCATATATGATAACCAAAAATAGTCTTCATAATTTTTATGCAGTTCAAAATACTTATTGTTTAATTCTTCCAAATATTCAGTCGCTTTGCTCATTTACTTAATATATTTTGTTAAAACTTGAAAGTCTTTAAGGATGGTCTCCTTATTTGAGCCATCATACAGGGCGACAGCAGGGTGGTAAAGGGGTATTACAGCTATGGGACCGTAACTTGCCTTCGCCACAAACTCCTTGCCGTGGAGCTCTCCAATAGGTCCTATTTGATCGGTTAGGCCAAAGTGGTTCATAATATAGTTCATAGAAAACCTACCGAGGGTTGCGATAACTTCCGGCTGGATAATATCTATTTGTCTCTCCAAAAAAGGTGCATAAAGTTTTATTTCTTCTTCTGTGGGATCACGGTTTTCTTGCGGACGGTCTTTTACAATATTAGTTATATACACATCACTCCTGTTAAGTTTTATTGATTCCAACATATTGTCTAGAACTTTTCCCGACTTACCACAAAAAGGTCTTCCTGTTTCGGCTTCGTTTTTCCCTGGAGCTTCTCCAATAAACATAATGTGCGCTGTGTGACTTCCCTCCCCAACTACTGGAAAATACTTATTCTCAACTCGGTAATCATATAACGGAGATTCTTTCAACTGCAAAACATCATTTCTAATCTCCTTCATTTTTTCAAATCTTTCTTCAAGTGTGAGTGACATAAAATAAATTTTAAATTAAAAATTTTAAATTTCAAACAAACTACAAATACTTCTTTTTCCTAATAACTGAATCTTCTGGAAACCACCAATCATTTGAATTACTGTCCATAATTGATTTTGCTAGCACCTTCGCATTGTCTGTTTTTAACTTACTTATTCCAATTCTTGCCCATTCCACCGCTCGAGTGTTACCAGTATCAATCTCTTCTTTAAGTGAAATTACCCATTCTAAAGTATCCGCATCTTTCACAAGCACAGCTTCTTTTGATATTCTTTTTTCATATTCGGAAATAGTTTGAAACATATCACCGCCAAAAGGAACCGAGTCCGAAATATCTTTCACCGCACTGTGCTCTTTTCTCTCAACGTATTTCTGATGAATATGATTTAGGTCAGAAATCCGTGCTTCGGACAAATCATGAAAAAGACACATCTTCAAAACTTTTAATACATCAACCGTGCCATCCATTTGGGCCAATGCGTAGCCAATAAAAGCAGTTCTGTTTAAATGCTCAGCAACGGATTGTTCTCCAGTACCCAGAAAATGAAAACCACTTCTTGGTGTTTTTGCCAGCATCCCAACTTCAAACAAAAAGTTGACAATACTTTTATTTGTTTCTTTTTTGCTTTTCTTACTACTTTTCTTTTTCATATTAAAGTGATTCTATTTCCTCTATGACTTTTTGTGATTTTGAACTGTTAAGTCCGATAGTAATAAGTAAATCCGGATTAAGTAAGATTGTTTTACATAGTACCACTCCTTTATCCAATAGCTCTTTTTTCTCTCTTCCGTTTAGACTAAGCAGGCAGGTTAATGGATGTAGTTTGGACTCCAGTATCATATCGTGCAAGTTTCCTACTGGTGGGTAATTCCAACCTATCATCCGTAGTCCACCCTGGCAAGAGCCGTACTCTATAGCGGTTGAGGTAAATTTGGTATTGGTGACTAACCAACCTTCATCAAGATTTCTCTCCTTACCATATCTAAAAGTCATTTTCCTCAAATCATCAAAACGAGCTTTCACATATAAAGCAATCTTTAGATCAGATTTTATACCAAGTTCATTGTGAAATTTTGCTTCAACCATGATTAATTTTTCGTCATTCCAAGCCACCACATCTACCTCATGCTCAACACAAAAACCTCTAACTATTTTACCAGTTTCTGCTTTAAAGCCTTTTTGTCTAAATATTTCAGCCACAAAGTCCTCAAAGGGAAATCCAGACGGCCCAAGTTCCATTATTGCCCTTTTCAATGAATACTTTAAGGCTATTGGCTTTTCTGCTTTCTCTAGAAGCTCAAATGCGTGTTTATACAAATCATGAGTTGTAACTTCGTGATTTGTATGAGATTTTATATGAGACTTTGTATGCTCTACTATATCTTGTACAGACCGGCTGGAAGCCCCGGCCTTTTTAAGTGATCTCTCTAGTTTATCAATATCAAATAGTTCTTTTGTTCCGTCCGCTTTTATTACATAGATTTGTTCATTTACCATTCAATCATTATCTCATACTTGAAAATCAATTAAAATATACTTTCGATCACTCCACCACCAAGACATACTTCATCTGTATAAAAAACGGCAGACTGTCCTACGGATATGGCATTTTGTGGTTCGGCAAAGGCAATTTCATAAAAATCACCTCCTTTGTTTATTATGCAATTTCTTTTTTCTTGTCTATATCTAATACGAACCGAAGTTTGTAGTGGAAGTTTTGGTACAATTTCAGAAACAAAATGAAAATCTTTTATAATAATACCTTTAATATTATCAATATTTTCTATCTCCAGTTCCTTACTAGCAACCGTAATTGTATTTTTCTCTAAATCCTTTTTGACAACAAAAAACCTCGGGTCTTCTGCAGATTTTTTTGTAATAGTGAATCCGTGTCTTTGTCCTATTGTTAGAAACTGTGCTCCGTCGTGGTATCCGATCATTTCTCCATCTGTGTTAAGCACATCTCCTTTTTTTACTTCAATGTAATGAGAAAGAAATTCCTTAATATCAATATTACCCATAAAACATAGCCCCTGGCTGTCTTTTTTGTTCGCAGTAGATAGACCAAACTCCTGTGCAAGTTTTCTTACTTCTGGTTTTGTAAGATGTCCTACAGGAAAAAGGGTACGACTTAACTGATCTTGGTCTAATGTGTATAGAAAGTAACTTTGATCTTTCTCTTTATCTCTTGATTCTCTCAATTCGTAAACATTCGTATTGTTTTCGCTCTTATATTCGTATCTTATTGCATAGTGTCCTGTTGCGATAAAATCTGCCCCCATTTCAAGTGCCTTTTGTAAAAAAACTCCAAATTTTACATATTTATTGCAAAAAATATCTGGATTCGGCACTCTACCCCCCTTGTATTCACGTATCATATAGTCCACTACCTCTTTTTTGTACTCCTTTTCACAATCAATAGTTATAAAAGGTACATTTAGAGTCGCGCAAACCCGCATGGCAGATAATCTCTCTTCTTTCCAGTCACAAGGCATAAAATCTGGATACCAAACCTTCAAAAACACACCCGTTACATCATAACCTTGCTGTTTCAGTAACGCCAAAGCCACAGAAGAGTCTACTCCTCCCGAAACCCCCACAAAAACTTTCTTCCTTTTAGTCATGAGAATTAATTAATAACACAAAAAATCTATCTTGAAAAGTCAGAACTTTCATAATCTAGATGAAATCCGACGTTGAGGATTTGAAAATGAGAGGAGCCTTACAATTAGTAAGGTGACGAACATTTCCAAGTGCGAAGCTAGGAGTTCGCTAGATTTGGAAGTTCTAGTTATAGAGATAGCGTTCTTTGTTCTTCTTATGCTGATCAAAAGTAATAGCATAATACATCTTCCCATTCTTTCCAGTTAAAAAGTATAGATATTTGGTTTTTGTTGGATTTAACGTAGCTTCTATGGCGTCTATCCCTGGGTTGCTTATCGGAGTTGGCGGAAGACCCTTATACTCGTATGTGTTGTACGGAGAGTCAATTTCTAAGTCATCTAGTGTCAACTCTGCAGTACCCTTACCATTTATGTAAGAAAAAGTTGAATCAACCTGAAGTGGCATCCCCATAGAAAGCCTCTTCCATAATATCCCAGAGACAATTCTTCGACTTTCAGGAGTATTTGCTTCACCTTCTATAATAGAAGCCATTGTTATTATTTCATCCAAACTATAAGTGGTTGTGGCAAGTCCTGTTATGTTTTTTATCTTTGCTTCAAAAGTATTGTTCATTAATTTTATTATTGACCTTGGTCTTGTGGCATTGGTAATAAAATAAGTATCTGGAAAAAGATAACCCTCTTTATTTTTAGCCAATCTCAAAAATTCTTCTTTGTTAAAATCTACCAAACTGTCTTCCAAAAAATCTCCTATCTCAAAAATATCCCAACCTTCTGGTATTGTTACTTTTTTTGATTCTGTATGAAACTCTCCTTTTGTAAGTCTGTAGGCAATATCTACTGGCCCAACCTTCTCATTTAATAAGTAATCTCCAGCGATAACCTTTCTCTCTCCACCAAGCACAATAACCGCTGTTCTAAAAACAAAAGGAAATTTTATTACATGTGCATCATGCAAAAAGTTTGTTATGTTTTGTAAAGATTCACCTTCTTCTATGGTTACAACTTCATTAAATGGAAAATTTTCTAGAGGTTTGTGAACATATGCATAAAATGAGAATGAAACTAGAACAAAAATTGCAAAAAGATAGACGTATTTGTCTCTTTTAGGCAATGCCTTAAAATTTTTAAGAAGTTCTTCCATCATACTCATAACTATACTGGAAGATTGGCTGGAGCCTCAGCTTTTTTAGATTCAATTCTAGTAAACGATGGAGTAGTCGATACACCCCCAGGAAAGTGAAATAGAGTGGCGAGTTCTTCTGTGTTCAGTATAAAATGTGGTCTCTTGTATGGCCAGTAAAAATGTTCTCGTCTTTTGTATGCATCTAGAAAATCCTGCTTATCAGTGCTTAATGTTTTGGCATTTCTGTCTTTCCATGCCAAAAGAGGAGTTTTATATTTTGGAGAAAGTGCTCCTGTTGGAGCAAAATTGTTAAGTGACGAGTTAAAGTGCATTATTCCACCAACAACACCACCGACATTGCCCATACTAAAAACATCTTTTAGGGCAAAGTAAATAACTCTAATACCCGTATCAAATCCTTTTTTTGAAACACTCCTATCTAGTGCACTAATAGTATCCTTTTCTACTTCAGTTAACTGCCTGCCTGTTCCTGGGATAAGTTTTCCGTCTTTGTCTTTCTCACCTTTTGCTTTAGCAACAATATCATCAATTTCTTTCTTTGCTCCTTCCTTCCACCTTAAGTCTTTTTTTTCAAATATGTTCCACCATTTTCTGTCAGGATCTCTTTCTTCTGAAACATGTGCACGTATTAGAATCTGAATCCAGACCTGGTTACCCTTGTCTAATGATCCCAAAAACTCTATTAATGGTGTCATTGGATCTAACTTGTACTCTTCTTCTGGGTTTTTATCCATCCCGTAATCAATATATGTCTTGATAGGAAAAGCATCTGCTTTTTTTAATTCAAACTCTGTAACCCACATACTGTTAACCTCAGGGTCGTAAACTACAGGCAACGTGTAGTCTTCTACTTCATAAATTTCTACTCCAGGATATTGGGAGTAAATATTGGCTTCTATTTTCTTTTTTTCTCTTTTTTTGGTTCTAATATAAAAATGGACACTACCGTCTATTGAGACTATTTCTAAAGAATGCTGATTTCTAACACTACCCTTCCAGTACTTTTCATACCAGTTCGCTTCTCCCAGAGTACTATGCATAGCAGCAATACAAAATTCCATAGCTGCAGGAGATTTGAATATCTCCCGTGGTAGTTTTATTTCTAAAAGAACATATTCTTGTTTTGCAAAAAAAAGAGCTCTTCTGTATTTAACCCAAAAATCCCATGCTGTGTTTATTAAAAACAAAGGAACAGCAACGTATAAAAAGTAGTAAACCACACTCCAAATCTGCCTAAACATGTCACTTCGGAGCACGTCAGTAATTAAATCAAACATAAAATAATTATATCAATTGGGGACAAAAAAACCACCCCGCTGTTTCTATGGGATGGTTTTTTTGTCTAAACAACACTATACTTACCGTCTTTTGATTTTTTAAAAAATTTAGGATTCTGAAGATTCACCATAATTGTATTTTCCTTAACGTATCTTTCCTTCAAAACCTTCTTTACTATCTCCTCTTTAGTTAATGGTCCGCTTTTCTCTAGTATGCCTTTTATAACATCTCTTACAACACCACTCATATATCCCCACTCAGAAAGTGCATAAAGTCCTCTTCCAACTAGAACAAACCTAGGATCTTTTATAAGTTCATTGTGAGTAGTGGCTACATGAGCCTTTTTGTTAAATAACTCAGTAATTAGCTTAGCAACTTCCCTAAAGTGTATTGGAGAGCCATGTCGTCTGATAACTAGATACGCGTAGTCTCTCATACCCTTTGCATTGATGTTTGAAGAAGTAGCCTTACCCCATTCACCAAGCGGATTTTTGTCTATTAGTTTTGAAAGCGCCAACCATCTTTTTGCAATTTCTACATTTTTATATTTTTCTGAAACTTCCTTAACGTTTTCTAGAAACTTTTCAATCATATCTGATTCAAGTAAAATCTCGTCGTCAGACAAAGTTGAATAAAGCTGTCGCAATGAATTATGAATCTTTTTTGATAGCTCTTTGTCTACAGACCATCTGTGCTTGAATTCTGTATCTTCTTTTTCTTTTGTAAAATCCTCACCAATGACTAGTAGGAAGTGAATTTGGTTTTGAGTAGCCTTATCCTTTGATATGTGTTTCAAAAGTGCCTCTTCTGAAACAGTAGAACCAAGGTCAGTTATTAGTTTAAAAAGTTCGTCAAAAGCCTCCTTTTCCTTTACATACTCCTTAGACTTTCTAATATTTATAATTGAATAGTTTTCAATTTGTCTAACTCTTTCTCTTGTTATTTTGTACTTTTTACCAATAGCCTCAAGGGTCATTCTCTTTGTATCGTCACCTAGTCCAAAACGAGACACAAGAACATCTCTTGATCTGTCAGAAGCAACTCCAAGTAGTCTTTTTACTACTTGCTTTGGTTTAAATTTAATTGGTGTTTTTTCGCTCATAATTTGATAAAAAGCCTATAATTTCATAATGTCCTTAGACTTATACCGTCTATTTGTATCATTATACTGTATCCAAGTCAAGCCTTGACCAATATTGTTAAAATAGGGGTGAAATTTATCCTATAACAAAGTTGACCAGTCTATTTTTTACAAATATCACCTTTTGTATCGGTTTACCTATAAGCCACTTATCCACACCTGGAACTTCTTTAGCCATATTCACAATCTGCTCTTCTGTCATATCAAAAGTTACTAAACATTCACCTCTAACTTTGCCATTAATCTGTATTGCCATCTTAACTTCTACTTCTTGTAATTTTTTAGGGTCTGCTTTTGGCCAAGCTTCTAGAGCAAGTAAATTTTTATGTCCTAACTCTCTCCAAAGTTCTTCCGTTATATGTGGGGCAAATGGAGAAAGAATTTTTAAGAAAATTTCAAAATCTTTTTTCGAAATCGAATCAAATTTTTCCATTTCGTTAAGCAAAATCATCATGCTGGAGACCGCTGTGTTAAATGCCATTGTTTCAATGTCATCGGAGACCTTTTTTACAGTTTTATTGAGCAATATTTCAAATTTATCCTGGGATTTACCTTTTTTACTTACTTTTTCTTTAATCCTCCACACTCTTTCAAGAAACCTCCTAACCCCGAAAATATTGTCTTCATTCCAGGCTATCGGCTCAGAAAAAGGCCCCATGAACATCTCATACATTCGTAAAGTGTCTGCCCCATAATGCTTTACTATTTCGTCTGGATTAATAACATTACCCTTTGATTTTGACATTTTTTCTCCCCCTTTTGCCAAAACTAAACCATGCGATGTTCGTTTCTTATAAGGTTCAGAGAATGGAACTAACTTAATATCATATAAAAACTTATTCCAAAAACGTGAGTATAAAAGGTGAAGAGTAGTATGTTCCATACCTCCGTTGTACCAATCAACTGGCATGAAATATTTTAACTTCTTCGGATCAGCTAGTTTTTTGCTATTCTTTGGATCAGTGTATCTTAAAAAGTACCAAGAAGAACCAGCCCAGTTGGGCATAGTATCTGTTTCTCGTTTAGCAAAACCCTTACACTTTGGACATTTGGTATTTACCCAGCTGGAAATAGAAGCGAGTGGCGACTCTCCTGTGTCTGTTGGTTCGTACCTTCCTATTTTAGGTAATTTAAGTGGTAATTCTTTCTCTGGGAGTGGAACGACTCCACATTTTTCGCAATGCACGACAGGAATAGGTTCTCCCCAATACCTCTGACGACTAAAAACCCAATCTCTAAGCTTATACTTTGTAACAACTTTACCTCTTACGAATCTAGTAATCTCTGCTTTCGCTTTTTCTGAATCCATTCCTGAAAATTTACCGGAATTAATTAAAATACCATCTCCAGAGTAAGTTAACTCTTCTAAAAATGATTGCCAAGCATATTTATGAGCCTCTGGGGACAGAAACTCCATCATTTCTTTTTTAGATAACCACTGCACCTCATGAATCGCTTGTTCTTCCATTGACATTTCTTCTCTTTTTCCGTCCTGAAGTTCAAAATACATAGTTTCAAAATGTGCTAATCGATTTACTTTTTTCGGTACGTGGTAAAACTTACTGTGTATTTTTCCAAGATTCTTAATAAACTTTGGATGCAAATAACCTGTCTCTTGGATAATTTCCGAAATTGCTCCATCTTTCATACTCTGACCTTCTTCTGGTGCACCAGTAATTAATGTCCTCCAATCCACTTTTTTCCATTTTAGCCCTATATATTTATCCTCTGACCAATGTTTAACGATTGCCATTACAGCACTTCTTTCAACAAAAGGTACCCCATCTTTAACCTTTCCTTGTATCGTTTTATCAACAAAAAGAGGCTCAATTACATTTTTAATTTTTATATTGTATTTTTTGGCGAAGTCCCCATCCCTCTCGTCATGTGCTGGAACAGCCATTATGGCTCCAGTTCCATACGAAGCCAAGACATAGTCCGCAATCCAAACCGGAATTTGCTCATTGTTTGCAGGGTTTACAGCATGAATACCTTTTATTTCTACACCAGTTTTATCTTTTTCTTCTTTTGTTCTTTCTATTTCTGTCTTATCTTTAATTTGCTTAAAATATCTTAGAACTTCCTCCTTGTTCTCTATTTGAGGCCAAAGTTTCTCAATTACTCCATGCTCTGGAGCAAGAACAAGATAAGTTGCACCAAAAATAGTATCAGGTCGAGTTGTAAAAACTTTTATTTTTTCACTACTTCTCCAAACATCAAAATCAATCTCACTACCCTCAGACTTTCCTATCCAATTCCTTTGCTGAATTTTAATTTTTTCTAAATAATCTACTGTATCTAAGTCCTTATCTAACCTATCTGCATATCTTGTAATTCTAAGCATCCATTGTTCTTTTTCTCTTTTTTCAACTTTTGTTCCACATCTTTCACAACAACCATCCACCACCTCTTCGTTCGCCAAGCCTATCTTATCCTTTGGACACCAGTTAATATTTATTCTATCTTTATAGGCTAAATCGTGTTTAAGTAGCTGTAAAAAAATCCACTGCGTCCACTTGAAGTATTTTGGATCTGTTGTGTTCACCTCACGAGACCAATCAAAAGAAAAACCAAGTGCTTGAAGTTGTCTTCTAAATATATCTGTATTCTTTTTTGTAACAACTGCAGGTGGGATACCCGTTTTAATTGAGTAATTTTCAGTTGGAAGTCCGAACGCATCCCATCCTATCGGATATAGAACATTAAATCCTTGTGCTCGCCTCTTTCGAGCTATTATATCCATTGCTGTGTTACTTCTAATATGACCTACATGAAGCCCATCCCCAGAAGGATAAGGAAACTCTATAAGTCCGTAAAATTTCTTTTTTTTAGATAGATCTTTAGCTTGAAAAACTTTCTTTCTCACCCACTCTTTCTGCCACTTTTTCTCTACCGTTAAGTGATTGTAGTCTTTCTTCATGATTTTCTTCATATAACCATGTTACAAAAAAATCACCCCTTAGTCCATAAGGGGTGATTTTTTATTTTAACCTAGTAACCTAAAGGCTTCGGGTACATCGCTGTGTTTATTTTTTGTTCAAAACAATGTCTTCCAGCTGGGTGTGTCCAGATGACATCTCCGTAATATGGATAAGCTTGGTTGTTAGTTAGTTGTTCATCAGATGCCTTGTTGAATTCCGCACAAAGTGAATACGTCAGAGTTCCTGTTTTTACATACTCGTAGGGTTTCTGGCTTTGTGGATCAACCATCGAACCATAGTAGGCAGCTGCCTTAAGTTCATCTACGTTATTTGGTAACTTTGAATTTGTTGCGTAATAAGTTTGTACCTGACTGTTTAAATTCTGTAAATCACTTAGTTTTTGCTGGTCGTATTTATACAATCTTTGTGTCCGAGGAGAACCTAAAACTGAAAAACCCCAGACTATAGAGCCAAGAACAATTACAAAAGCAAAAATTCTCCACATATTTCTAGATTTTGGAGTCAGTTTTCCTCTTATATCAGAAATATAATATGTAAACACCCCTCCAGTTATAACTAATAGGACAAGGACCTTTAGAATGAAGCCTGTAGTGAGTTCCTGTCCATCAATAAAGTAGTAAAGGACTGTGATAAGATCTATCGCGAGAGCTACCCCCGCAATAAAAAGTGTTAGAAATGTTAACCATTTGTGTACTCCAGCATTTTTTCTCTCAGGATCAGAGTCATAGTCCTTCGCTAAAAGCCACATTAACAAAATAAATATTGGGAAAAATATTGCCAGGATAGAAACAGGCCACGATATAGAGCTACTACCAAAATAATAATAACCGTTAGTTATTTGTGGATATGCCTTGTTAATAACAGAGAACAAAAGAGTAACCAGACTTCCCACTACCGTGTACAGGGAAATAGTTGCTCCCAAGTTTAAGAAAAAATCCTTAACGTTACTTTTTGACTTCATTGTTGTTGGTTCCATAAATTTTTATTAATTAATAATTATTCTGTTGTTGTGCCTTCAAATTCGGCTTCATTTGCCATAGCGTCTACCTTTGTTTGCCGTACTATACCGTCCTTATGGTGAGCTGGGCTATATATAGTGTACATCTTTAGAGCCGTATTACTACTAGTGTTTATGACATTGTGTGTAGCTCCTTTTGGTATAACCACGGCATCCCCGTCTGCCACCTCATACTCTGTTTGATTTATAACCACCTTTCCTTTCCCTTCTTCAAATCTAAAAAACTGGTCGTTATCAGGGTGAACTTCACCACTAATCTCCTCTCCAGGAAGAAGACTCATAAGAACCAGTTGTGATTGTTCTCCTGTGTACAAAACCTTTCTAAAATTTGTATTTTCCCTTGTTAATTTTTCTATATTATCTTTGTATCCTTTTTTCATAACCGTATTATACCACACTTTGAACTTATCGAGTTTAAAATTTAAATGCAGTTCTAGGCAGACAAGAAAAATGAGAGGAGTGAGAAATGATGTGCATCATTTCGCAAGACTTTGAACGTTCTGTAATCAGAATGTGAAAAGTGTACAGAACCTGTAAGGTTTACAAGTAGTAAGGTGACGAACATTTTTTGAAGTCCAACAACGAAATGCGTTAAATTTTAAACTCGATCACATCGCCGTCTTGGACTATGTATTCTTTTCCTTCTGTACGTACCAGCCCTTTTTCACGAGCAGAACCATACGAACCAACAGAAAGTAAATCATCACAATGCACAACTTCTGCTCGAATAAATTTGTCTTTAAAGTCCGTGTGGATAGCTTGACCCGCAACAGGTGCTGTAGAGTCACGCAATATTGTCCAAGCACGAGTTTCATCTTCTCCAGTTGTAAAGTATGTTATTAAGTTAAGAAGTTTATAGCCACCCTTAATTAAACTATCTATTCCATCGTCTTTTCCACCAAGTTCGACTCTAAAAACTTCTTTCTCCTCACCCTCCAAATCTTTTAATTCATTTTCTATGTTGGCGTCAATTATTACGTATTGATATTTATTCTCTTTAAAAAATTCTAAAAGTTTTTGAAACCTTAGGTCATTTGTTTCATCTAAGTTTTTTCCGCCTGCTTTTTTGTTAAGTGCGTACATTATTGGTTTAAATGTTAAAAGATTTAACATTTTTACAACAAATTTTTCTTTTTCATCTATTTCTAAGCTATTTACAAGTTTTCCTTCTTTTAAATGAGCCAAGACTTTTTGCAAAACTTCATTTTCAAAAACCGCCTCCTTTTTTCCTGCTTTTACGTCTTTTTGTAGATTACTGAGACGCTTTGTAACAGTATCTGTGTCTACTAACATAAGTTCAAAGTTTATAACTTCAATATCTGAAAGAGGGTCTATCATTCCATGAACATGAATTACTTTGTCATCTTCAAAAATTCTTACCACCTCTACAATAGCATCAACTTCTCTAATGTTTGCTAGAAACTTATTGCCAAGACCCTCTCCTTCACTCGCGCCCTTCACAAGCCCTGCGATATCAACAAATTCAACTACTGCTGGAATAGTTTTTTTTGATTTAGAAAATTCTGAAAGTTTCCAAAGTCTAGGATCTGGCACAGGAACAATACCTACAGATGGATCAATAGTACAAAAAGGATAGTTCTCTGCAGGGACAGACTTTTTTGTAAGTGCATTAAAAAGCGTGGACTTACCCACGTTTGGCAAACCGACAATTCCGATTGAAAGTGACATGATTGCTACTATACATCAAAACTACATTTTTTTAAACATGGTACAATTTTATTAGAGAGGTGTGCATGAAAATCTTTTGCGCATTGCTTATGCTCCTTATTACATCATTCACCGCAAAAGCTTTTTTTTATTAAAGAAAAGGCCGGTCACACGCATTGCATGACCGGGCCTTGAACCCCCTCGACCGAAGCCGAGGAACTTACTGCGGGGTGTGCTCGTGTATCGCCACTGCACTCAAGAGGTCTTGAGTGAGTGGAATGAGCGGAATCTTACCGTAGGTCAGAAATTGGTCGAGTGGTACCCACCCGCTGATCCAGGCCTTCCGTGCCTTGACGATTGCCAGGACGGTGTCGAGGTTGACCACGCACATGTGGAACCGCGGATTCTCCCACTGATTCTTCTCCCTGTTCAGTGTGTACATGTTGCCGATGAAGTAAAACGAGGCGGTTGAGGCCGGCTCGATGTTCGTCCATCGGAACGGTGCGACTTCTCCTCCCCGAGTGAAGCCGATGACTTCCTTCTTGTTGAGGTTGAAGAGTACCATCACGTCCGTTTCGGGCGTGAACATGTACAGCCACTCACAGGGGCCATCCGGAGCTGGCACGGTGCCTGTGACGGTATTCGCCGTCACCACGAGACCTGGAATCTCGAAGTCCGCATGAACCTGCTTGAGGCGTTCACACATCGCGATCGTTCCCGGAGGGCCTGCCGGACCTTGCGGACCAGTTGCACCGGGAACGCCCTGTGGACCCATGGGGCCAGCCGGTCCGGGAGGTCCCGGAGGGCCGGGTTCACCATTGACCTGGTTCAGAAACCAGATCACGTGCCCAACGTACGCTCCAGCTTTAAGCTGGGTCACGCCGTTGTTGAACACCGATTTGGTGATCACGTCAACTCCATTCACCTTTTCGATAGTGTAGACCCATGCGTCGACCAGTCCCGGTGACACCTGCTTGACGCTGATGTTGTGAAGAGCTCCGCCCACCACGTGGACGACCTTGCACTGCCCGATTCCGAGACGTGCCGTTGTCAGCACTCCGAGGGACTCAATGCGGTAACCTGCGTAGACATTGCTACGCAGATCCTCGCAGATTTGAACGACCTCATATGTTGGCACCCCTGAAGCGTCCTCACCGACGGCTGGAACGTTGGCCTGGGCACCTTCGGCCAACAAGTTCATGCCCAGAAAGATCGCGAGCCAGAGAACTGCCTTTATCACCTTCATCACTTTCTTTCTCCCTTGCCAACTTAATGGCTTTTTGCACTGCCGAAAATGGCAACACAAATCTGTTCTGTGCGCACCGTAGCACCTTTCACAATTTTTGTCAAGAGGTACTCCTACTACATCAAACTCTTTAAATCTGACTCATATTTTTTAACAACATTCATTGTGGCTGTCATTTGGTCCAAACCTTTTTTCATTTCTTCCTGTACCTCAAGTCCAATTTTTTCAAAAAGCTGTGGATTTTTCTCTAACATACTAAAAATCTTTTCTTGTTCGGCCTGCGGAACACCTTTCATTTTTGAAGCCAGCATTTTTTTTATAAAAAAATTTTTTATTGACATAGGGCTCATAATATCAACAAATAAACTAGTCGTCCACATAAGTTATGTTATGATATTTATATGTCCTGGAAAACAACGATTATATTCTTCACTCTGTCAGTTGGTGGCCTTATCGGAATGATGACTTACTATAATCTAGATTTTTCTCTCCTTACTTCCCTTTCCTTTTATGAAAGTCTAGCAAATCCTTCTATTAGAATTGTAAAAGTGCAAGAGGGTCTCCGAAAAGAAGAAATAGCGGAAGTAGTGGGAACGAAACTTAGTTGGAGTGAGAAGGAGAAGACAAACTTTATAAATGCCCACCTAGCTCTAAACAGTGACAACTTGGAAGGAAAATACTTTCCAAAAACTTATATGTTAGACAAGGACGAGGACCCGATGGGAGTAACCGCCCTAATGCTAAAACAATTTTCTAAAGAAACTTCGACAATAAAAAAACAAAAAACAATGCAGGTGGTAAACCAGGACACTGCGGTAATTATTGCATCAATCATTCAAAGAGAAGCTGCGGGTAAAAGAGATATGAAGTTAATCTCTGGGATTATTTGGAATAGACTTTGGAAAGGTATGAAACTCCAGATGGATGCTACGCTACAATATGCAAAAGGTAGTGAGGAAGAAGGTTGGTGGATGAGAGTGGAATCCGCAGATAAGAAAATAGATTCTCCATATAATACTTACATAGAAGAAGGTCTCCCTCCATCTGCCATAGCAAATCCGGGGCTAGCCGCACTAGACGCTGCTTACAATCCACAAAAAACATCTTGCTTGTTTTATCTACACGACAAAAAAAGGAATATTCATTGCGCCAAGACATACGAGGAGCATAAGAGAAATATAAAGAGATATTTATAATAGTTGCTAGTAACTAGTTGTTAATTGCCAGTATTAATTTCTAGTTAGCAACCAAAAAACCCACAAAGTGAGTCTTTTGATTGCTACAACCTAAAACCTATCACCTAACCACTATTTTATTACCAAGCTAGGAAATTCCACCAAGGTCTACCAGAAACTGTAGTTGTTCCGGTTGCTGAAATTGAGTAAGTAATCTCAGGTGTTACTGGGAAAAGGAAGAGTAGTCTTGCTTTTCTTTTTGCCTTAACTTCATAAGTCGCAGGCGCATCATCTGTACTTTCTACTTTTACAGCAGAGACAAAACTTTCATCAGCTTTTAGTTCCAAAACTGGTGGATTGTTAAATCCTCCAACTTTTGCTCCAGGACTTGTGGCACTACCGCCTCCGCCAGAAACAGGTTTGTCTGGAACGCAATTACCATTTGCACAAATAGAACAGTTTTCTCCCTCTTCACCATTTGGACAAATTATAATCTTATCGACATAATTTATTGTTCCCCGACCAAAATCTCTTCCCACAGGAATGATTCCAGGCCCAGGTGTTGGAGTAGGTGTTGGACCTCCTGAAGTATCATCGTCTCCATCACTGTCATCTGCTTCAGCAACACTAACACTAAAAGTAGCACTAGTATCTGTTATATTTGCAACTTTTACCTTAAGAGCTAGAGCATTTACAGAACCGCCTTCGCTTATGGTAAATGTCTGACTATAAGCTGGAGCTCCTAGACATCTTGGGTCAGCATTTGGTCCACACCCACCAGCAGTTGAGATATTTACTTGAACACTTCTGTTTCCACTAGACGGATTAACTGGATTTCCTAGAGGACAAGGAGTCATGCTTGGGACACAATCACCAACACTAGAGCTTACTTTTAGAAGCTCTATCTGCATATTTTGATAATTGGTAATAGTTACTTTCTCACCAACTTTTAAAGAAAAAGTTGAAGGATAGTTAACTGAACTGTCAGCATAGGCTACTCCAGCAGAAAGTAGTAATGCAAAAACCCCCACTAATAATGTTTTTTTCATTTTTTTAAAATTTTAAATAATTATAACTAGCTAAATAATACCACCAAAAGTGGATTTTGGGAATGGTTATCCACACATCTGGTGCTAACTGTATAGACGCTTTGGCACGGTGAATATTACATAAACAACAAACCGGGCGCTTTTGGGCGACCGGTTGCAGGTTTACTGCGGGAGACCAGGAAAAATCCCCGCAGTCATAGACGTCTTGCTCGAGGCAAGAATCGTCTGAATAGTATCAAAGAACGCCAGAAGGGTTCGTTCGATACCAGAGAAAATCTCTGGGGTAAGGAACTTAATCGTGATAATTAGCATTCCAAACCCAACAGTTCGTAGTATTTTCATACTTTTGTTGTAGAGGGAGAGACCTAAGTTACTGTTCCGACAAACAGTAACCTGATATTGCTAATTACCAGATTGCCCCCCTCATCCACGATGACCAATAAATTGATCAGAATGGAAGAAAAGAGGTTCCGATTTATCCGTACGCCAGCTTGCCAGCGTTTTAGGATTGTTTAATTATCAAATAACTTACGCCCGCATTATACCACACATTCAATGAAAAAAGCAATGCCTATTTTAAGACTTTAATATAGTAGTCAGAGCTCCCATATAGGGTATACTCTCCACCACTAGTCCTTTCAGCATAAACTTCTGCTTTTTTACCAATATGTTGCTCCACTTCACTAATAGAATCTACTCCTATAAGATTACCTGCTTCTTGATCAGGCAAAAGCCTACCTCCAGAAACAACGATGATCTCTTTACCATCAACTGTTACACTACAGACGCCATCAAAAATACAGTCGAGTTTAACTCCAGTAATATTTCCTACCCATTTCACACCCTTACCACCTACTTCTGTACTAGAACTAGATTCTTGTGAGATTATAAAATTTACCAATGGGTCAACCCAATACTTTTGGGTGCTAAGTAATCCCAGACCTATGATTATGAGAATTAAAAGTATTACTTGTATAAATCTCATCCTGTTAATTGATTATGGATTATTTTAAGAAAAACAGATATGCACCTACTAGTATAGCAGCAACTCCATAAAATCCGAAAAATCCTCTATATTTTCTAACAATTCCTTCACTTAATGTCTTAGGAGCAAAAATATAAACTAGTCCCTTGACCAATACGAGCCACGCAAACAAAGTTACTAGTGTTTTCCATGTTCCATCCCAAAGATTATATTGAATCAAATACATTGATGATAGAAAAACTAATATAACTCCTGTTAGATAAACAGTAGCAGGGTGACCAAAAAAATCATTAAGTAAATGTGGAATACTTTTTTGTTTGAAAAGTAGAAATAAACCACTAACCACCAAATAAATTGATAGAATTTTTAAAGTTAAAAGTGAGACGTCCATATTTTTTATTTAATTGTAATGACTTAATTATAACAAATGTATAAATTTATATGACACTACGCTATCCACTTTCAAAAATTCTAGAAAATCACCGACAAAACAAAGCCACGTCGATGCGTGGCTTAGATTTCCAAGGGAACCAGTCTTGCCAGTCGTGCCAGGGTCTAGACCTGCCGACGACACGGGTCGCCGGAGCAGATGTTTACAAACTTGCATCTGCTACAGTCCAGATTTGGGTCTGAAAACCCACCAACTCCATCCCGATTCTCCGTCATTGCGATCGTGCGCCTGTTGGCATCATTGGAGAACATTACTGCCTCTGATGATGACATGCCCACCATGGCAAGAACCGAGAACTGCTGTGCGATAGCCTCTCTTATCTGACGTGACTTGAATGCCATAACCCTGACCCTCCCCATACATCCTTTTTTATTCTATTCCTCCTGTTTAATCTGTCAATTTTTTTTAAAAAAAGTTTTGTTTATGTCAAAGTTAAAAATTTTATCTCCCACAATAAAACATATGCGCTGAAGTGGTTTGTAGTTGGAAATAAATTCCGTTTCTTTTATTTTTCCATCCGCATAAATAATTTCATAATTAATTTTTGCTGTATAACCTATTTGTGGAGTATTTATACATTCGCTTTGACCTTCTTCAAGCTCAGGAATCCATATGTATTTGGTTGGCAAAATATTTTTTATATTTGTTATCTCTGCTTCTGAAGTACTAGCAACTCTACCATCTTTTGTTCCATATATTTCAAAAATGGCATTTAAATTTTCTGTCCTACCTTTTATCATTATGGGATTCGCTGTGTCGTTTACAAATTTAAAGTCTGGGCCAGGGTCAGAATAAGTTGCGTCCAACCCCACATCATACAAGGACACGGTGAAACTATGATTCGCTCGCTCTGTTACAGGTAGAGCCGAAGCCATTGCCGTCATAAAAAGTAGAGTTGAAACTTGGCAAAGCCCCCCACCAATACCTTTTGTTACTTCTCCATTCAAAAAAATCCTTTCTACACTCCAGCCATCTTCCACAGTTGTTGTACCTAGAGCTTTTTTAAAAGAGAATTCTTCTCCAGGAGCAAGTTTTATACCGTTCATTCTGCTAATACCAAGTTCTATATTTTTATGTCGTCCCTCTGTTCCTCCGGCATAAGATAGTTGTGCTCGACCCAGTAGGTCTTTACCGATTTCTTCTTCTTTTATGGGGGTTACCGCAACTTCTGGAATTTTTGTTTCGGTTTTTATTTCTATATTTTGTGGTTTGGGTTTACCAAGAAGTCCAAAAAGAAAAAGGATGAGAAGACAAAAAACCAAAAAGTATGTGACTGATTTCGTACTATGGTTTTTCGGGTCCATAAATCAAGTATAACAGGGTTGTAGAATTTTTTGACTATACCGTACATAGGAGTAACATTGTGTAAGATGAAAACTTACTACTCTCTACTCGACGGGGTACGATTCTTTGCAGCTTTTTGGGTAATGAATTTTCACTACTTGTTTAACCAATCAGGAGATCTGGAATGGTACAGATATGGTAATCTGGGAGTACAACTCTTTTTTATAATCAGCGGATTTGTTATCGTCCAGTCGTTGCACGGTAAAACACTTAAAGACTTTGCTGTGGGACGTTTCCTACGACTCTTTCCACTTTTTTGGATACTTTGTACTGCAACATATTTGATAACACTATTAATCCCAGACACTAGCACAGTAAGTTTTACAGAATACCTACGAAGCATGACAATGTTCGGAGATTTATTTAATGGTATTGTTGGTTACACTCGATTAATTGACCCTTCATACTGGACACTTACAGTAGAACTAATTTTTTACATAGCAATAGGAATTTTCACTTATTTTTTTAGAAGTAAAAATATTAGATACTTTCTAGGATTTTGGTTAGTACTTAGCGGAATAGCTTTTGTGCTCAAGATTGATCACAACTTTTTTGTAAAACTTTTTCTAGTTCGACATGCATCATATTTTGCCTTTGGCGGTGCGCTAGCACTTCTTGCGACAAAACAAGCTGAAAATATTTATGAAAGATATATAGATTGGTCTCTGCTTTTTATTAGTAGTATTTACGCAACAATCATTCATCCTAGAGCATTAGAACCCTACTACACCATTAATCCCCTCGACACAAATATTATTACAATTTTACACATTATATTTTTTGTCTTGGTTCCAGTTCTTGTTTATTCATCATCTAAAGTAAAAAATATAAAAACTATTCACCTCCTTTCTATTTTAGGTGGTATTACTTATCCTCTATATCTTCTCCATCAGAAAATCGGTAACGCTTTAATCAATTTTATTATTTCTAAAAATCAAAACTTTTCCTGGAATCATGTTTCAATAGGTTTTGAGGTGGTTATTATATTTATAGCTTATTTTGCTTATATTCAGGATAAAAAACTACGAATCTGGTTAAAAGAAAAATATTTTAAGTAAACAAACAAATGAATTCCTATTGCTTAAACCCTACTGGGTAGAAAAGCATTCCTTTTGACCTAAATCTTTTTTGGTTAATGTTGAAAGATTAACTGTTATTTTTGACATTATTACTGCACCTAGACCATCAGCGGTATATTCACTAAGAGATGGACAATTTTTAGTGGTTACTTTTTCACTAGTTACTGATAAATATGTGATGTTATCACCTATTTGTGTTACGGGTCCTCTATACAAATCAGTAAAAACTTTCTTACGAGAGTTTAAATCATAAACTATCAACTCCCTAGGTGGAGGTGCTGTTCCACTATCCAACAGAAGAAAATTATCAGTAAAAGCTAGAAAATATTCTGCTGAAACATTTTTTAATTCAAAATCTTCATTTTCAACTTTATAAACACAAGGCATAATCTGATTTAGATTTGTTTTGTATTTAATTAAAATATCTGAACCTACTGAATCAGTTAAACTTTTTTCTATAACAAAGTACTTTGGTGAATCGTGACACTCTAAACTAGCAGAAACACTTTGAACCTTATTATTTTTTATATAAACAGTTTGTTTTACTCTTTCTTCACCGCGTTCAAACATAATGTCATATGATCCAAATTCTTCATATGAGTTAAAGGAAACAACGGTCAGAGCGTAACTGCGACCAATATAATTAACTGCCATTTTTGCAGCTTTCATAATATCTGGAGTCATATCAAAAGCACGAATACAAGCACCAACATCTTTACTGAATGCATATCCAGCAGAAATAAGACATCCTTCACTATCCCTATCACCCCCGATAACATTAGCTTTTTTTATAATAAACTGCTCGCTCTCTCCTGAAATCGGATTTGTGATTGGAATAGATGCGTAACTAGTTATATCTAAAATATAGTTTCCTTCCGGATACATATTAGATACTGTCCACTCATGGCTCCCTGTGTTTGGAAGATTTATAAAAATTATTGGGTCAAATTCTTGTCCTTCTTCTTGTAATGGTGGCGGGGGTATTCTTCTTATTGATACGGAAATCTTATATGATTCCGGAATATTTTTTGTTTCCCATTCTATTTTTTGAATTGAACCAATGACTACAACATCTCCAGTTTTTGGAGAAAGAACTTTAACACTTTGGTCATTGTTATTTTTTAATACATAAATCAAACCATAAATAGTAATAGCTAAGACGATGATAAAAATTAGAGCTTTTTTCATAACTACATTTTACCATTATTAACTTGAAATGGCTTAATTAAGAGAATTGGGTGTTTGAGGGATTAAATTTATATAAAGACGAAGACCGCTGGGCGAACCATGCGGTCTTAACGAGTGAGAGTCTGAACTAGGAGAGACTCAGGATGGCCGTTGCGAACGCATACGAAGTTCGCAACGTTGTCTCGTCATCCATTGTTCCGTTTGCCATTGCATCTGCAGTTTCGCTGCCGAGACATGCACGGAAAAAACCAGGCTCCGCCGCCTTCTCTCTCAACCAAGCGACAATCTCGCTTTTAACCATCGGCTTCTCCTCCTCTGATTATCAGAATATCATGTTAATCGGATTTGTCAAGTTTGTGGACCATAGGACTCTTCCTTCATTCTGTTTCGCCGTCGCTTAACAGAATTCAGGACGCAGATTCACGACAAGCGCTACTGCGCTCGTAAACCGTGAATCTGTTCGAGTCCTGACGTAAAGCTTTGCTTTACTTCGGGTCCACAACGAAAAAAGCGCCTCTCGGCGTTTTCGTTGTGGACCCGACAGGACTCGAACCTGCCACCCCATCATTGCAAATGATGTGCTCTACCAGATGAGCTACGGGCCCATTATGCCTAAGTAAATTAAACTGCTTTAATTTACTTTGGACTTATGGGAGCCAGAGACATGTTTCGCTACCAAGCTAAACAGTCGAGGCGGGGTCGCGGAATTCTGCGAACGACGGTGAGCAAAATATCTGTGACCTAATGAAGATTACCAAAATTATTTACAAAATTCAAGCGGGCACTTCGCGTGCCCGCTCGTGTGAGCTGTACTACTTCTTTCGCTTGAGCTCGGCCAGTTCGTGTGAGGTCTCGTTCAACTGCGCACGAAGAGAAGCGATGAGCTTCACGGCTTCACTATTCTCCTTAAGGAGTCTTTTCAGCTCATCTTTGTGCTCGTTCCGCTTTGCAAAGTACTCACGAGCCTGGAAATTCCTGTTGTTCACTAAGGTTTGAACCTGTCGTTTGGTACGAGACTTGCGGTCTTTACGCGGTGGAAGTTCCTCGAGTCTTTTTCTGGTTTTGCCCATCAGCGTTATCCTCCGTCTGGTAGATAGCTTATTGGTTTAAGACAGACTAGTCAACTTTGGTTAAAATTTCTTTCATTTACAAATAACAATAATAATGCTTTTATATTATGCGGAAATGGAGGTGGGTGTGGAAATCGATGCGACGATACTGATGACCAGGCAAGTTCGACTGGAAGCCAGGATGAGACAAAATGACATCACCAGGCAAACCATCAACAAGGTTCGAAGGGTAATGGAGGAAAGGGGCTACCGTCCCGTGACTGGAGCAGACCTGATTCCCAACCAGGAAGCTGTCCAGATTGAAATTAGCACCTGGTTCGAAGAGGGTCGACTCATGGGTGAATTTGGGGTTGCCCCAGGGACTACCATCGTGACACTCAGTGACCCACCGGTCAGAAAAATAACTGCTCCCGGGAAGTCGACCAACATGGTCTTCTTTCGTTGCGTGAAGCCAGAAAGCTCAATCGAAATGAGCATGCCGGCATACGAATTCATTCAGGAACAGTTCCAAACACGAGACCCCCAGGGTCACACCAACCTCGCCAGATACTTCGTCAAGATATGAAGGAGGGCGATGAAAGCAAAACGAGCTACGACAAGGAGGAGCTACGGCACTCTCCGGTCGGGCTCTTTCTTTTATAAAATTATCTACTATTTAGAGAAAGTAAAAGTACGTGGTGGAGAAAATCTTTTACAGACGAGCCGACAGACTTAAGTGCAAGCGGAAAAAGAGAATTTTTTGCCATACCCGGAAGAGTATTAACTTCTAGAAAATAAACTCCCCTCTTTGGTGAGACAATAAAATCTGATCTTGAATAGTGTCGTAGTCCCAAGTGGTCATGAACTAGTGTGGCAAGAGCTTCCATTTCTCTTTTTTCTTTTGCTGTAAAATTTCCAGGACAAATTTCCTGACTTTCGCCATTGTATTTTGAATTGTAATCCCAAAAATCTGTATCTTTTTCTTTGTTAGAATTCTCACCTTTGTATCTTATTTCCACAGGAGGTAGAGAATATGTTTTACTGTTTCTAAAATTTTCTATCACTCCCACAGTTGCTTCTTTTCCAACAATAAACTCCTCAACCAAAGCGTCCGACTGCAAAGATAAAACCTCATAAAGTGCATTATAAAAATCAACATAGGTGTTTACTATTTTTATTCCAAGAGAAGACCCGCCTTGAGTAGGTTTTACAACAAGTGGTCCTGGGATTGAATTGAAAATTTCTTTTGATTTAGCCTTTAAATCATCAGTCTGTCTTACTAATGCATATGTTGGAGTTTTTATTCCAAAATTTTTTAAATGTTCCTTTGTTAGCCATTTATTCATAGCAAGAGCTGATGAATACTTGCCAGAACCGTTATGTTTCACCCCGTGATGAGCTAGAAGTTCTTGTAGTTTTCCGTCTTCACCATACTGCCCATGTAAAGCGTTCCAAACAACATCTACATTTTTTAAAATTTTCTCTGGTGACTTTTCTACTCCATGCATGTGCCAAGACCCATCTTTTGAAATAAAAATGTCTATTGGTCTATGAGTTTCAGAAAGTAGTTCTAGAACATGGGCACCGCCAAGTAGAGATACTTCGTACTCGTTTGATGGTCCTCCACGTATCACCCCAATTCTAAGTGAGTCTGGTAATGTTTGCATTTATATATTATACACAAACTATATCTTATTCCTTAGTAATTTGTGGAAACCAACCGCGTATCTATGTGCCTCAGCATTTGAAAGAAGTATTTCCCTTTCATATTTCAACCATTTTTTATCTCCCAATATTTCTTTCGCTCTGTGCCTCTCATCTTTTACAACAGAAACTATGGGAATATCTAGATTGTGTTCTTTTAAGACTCTTTCCATTACTCTCTTTTGCGCGACTCCCCCGTCTACAACGACAAGATCTGGAAATCTCCACTCTATATGTCCAAGTCTACGCGAAAGCACTTCACTTAATGCTTTTGTATCGTTTACTCCAGGACTTTCTTTGATTTTAAATTTTCTATAATCAGATTTTTTTATTTCTCCATCTTCCACCACAGTCATCACTCCAACAACATTTTCCCCAGACATATGAGCAATATCATATGACTCAATTCGAAAACTGTGCAACATCGGATGTTGCACAAGTTTGCCTTCTTCTTTTATTAAAGACACATCCTGGATATGATTTAAAGTAAATAATGTACGTTTAGTAATGTTTGCCTCCTCAAACTTTTTTTCTTTCGCGAAACTTCGCATTTGTTTCTCAAGGTTTTTCACTAGTTTCTTTTTATCTCCTTCAAAAAACAGTTTTATGTTTTCAATTTGCTTCACATAATTCTCTTTTGAAATTTCACCAGTACAAACTCCAGGACAAAGTCCTATCTGGCGGTTGAAGCAAGGCTTACCTGTGTTTGGTTCACATTTGTCACGAAAAGGAAACATTTTACGAACAATTTTCAAGGCTTCTTTTAATTGTGTTCCGTTTGGAAAAGGTCCAAATGAATATGATATTTCATATTTTTCATCCTTAAGAAAATGCGAGTTTAAAAGTTCTCTACCACGTAGAATCAAAACTCTAGGAAATTCCTCATTTGTGACAGCAACAAAGTTAAAACTTTTGTTGTCTTTCTCTTTTAAATTAGCCTCGGGTTGATATTTTTTTATCAAATGAGCTTCTAAAACAAGAGCCTCCAATACTGAGTCTGTTTTTGTAAAATTGATTGTACTAAACCCTCTCAACATTTTAGAAATAAGTGGTGAGCGCGTATTTACAATATCTTTATTGAAATAGCTTTTAACTCGATCTTTTAGTGAAGTGGCTTTGCCTATATACAATATCTTTCCTTTTTTATTCAAGAAAAAATACACCCCAGGTGAATCTGGCAGTTTAGCTAAAATTTTCTTTGACGTTTGACTTTTCTTCATTTTATCATCATCATTATACACGGAGGGAAGGTGAATGCACCTACAAACCAATTTGGCGTTTTGGGTTCTCGTCGGTGGTCTTGGACTTCTCATCATCTGGAAGAGACACAGGTTGATGGACAGGATTCTTGACGTGATGGACAGCATAGACGAAATACTTGGGTGGTGACATCCAACGAGAGCACACGGGTGCTGGGAGACCTATCTCCTGGCATGCCGTTTTTTTATCTTGACTTAACAGCATTTGGATTGTAGCATAAACAGAAGGAGACCTAGACACCATGATCAGAACCCTTTTGATTATAGCCGGGTTTTGTGTGGTCGCGGGAGTAGTTGTCTGGTGTGTAGAACACCTATACGGTGGAACACCAGGCAGGAATATCGGCGACTAATGCGCACACGTGTGCCGGGAAGTGATTCCCGGCGCCGTTTTTCATTTATTTTATTTTCTATACGCTCTAAATTGTTTTAAAGCTTTTTTTAAGTACTTGCCTGTATATGAAAGATCATTATTTGCTACTTCTTCTGGAGTTCCTTTTGCTACCAGCTGTCCCCCACCTTCCCCACCCTCTGGACCGATATCCAAAATATAGTCGCTAGACTTTATAATATCCATATTGTGTTCAATAACAAGAACAGTGTTTCCTTTATTTACTAGTTTTTGCAAAATTTCTATAAGTTTTTTTACATCTTCATAATGCAGTCCAATAGTCGGTTCATCTAAAAGATAAATAGTTTTTTGAACATGAGGTCTGTAAAGTTCTGAGGAAATTTTCACACGTTGCGCCTCTCCTCCAGAAAGAGTTGTGGCAGACTGTCCAAGCTCCAAATACCCTAGCCCTACATCATCCATAGATTGGAGTCTGTCAGAAATTGCCGGGATATCTTCAAAAAACTTCAGAGCTTCCTCCACTGTCATTTTAAGCACATCGTGAATGCTTTTCTTTTTATAATGAACTTCCAGGGTTTCTTTCATAAATCTTTTGCCCTTACAGACGTCGCAAGGCACGTAAACAGTCGGCAAGAAATGCATTTCCACTTCTATCATTCCGTTCCCTTGACAAGTTTCGCAACGACCCCCTTTTACATTGAAAGAAAATCTGTTACTTCTCCACCCACGGGCACGAGCTTCAGATGTTTCTGCGAACAAATCACGAATAAAGGTCCACGCCCCTGTATATGTTGCTGGATTAGAGCGTGGAGTTCTGCCTATGGGTGACTGGTCAATAAGTATTGCCCTGCCCAAATACTCTGTTCCTGTAAAAGACTTACAGTTATAAACTTCCGCGGAGCGGTACTTTCTTTCAAAACGCGCCTGCAAGTTTCTGTGCAAAATTTCATAAACAAAAGAAGATTTTCCCGAACCTGATACTCCAGTGACAGCAACAAATTTACCAAGTGGAATATCCACATTCATATTTTTGATATTAAAAATTTTTCCTCCACGAATCTGTATCTCACCCCGAGGTTCCTCACGTCTATTTTCTGGAACTTCTATAACTTTGTCTCCACGTAAGTAATCCAAAGTAACAGAGCCAGACAAATTTTTCTTTGCTGTTAACAAATCTTCTAGGTAGTCAGCCACGACCACATGACCTCCATGTATGCCAGCACCAGGACCAATGTCCACTATGTAGTCAGATGCAAATATTGTATCTTCATCGTGCTCCACAATAATAATAGTGTTACCAAGATTTTTTAAATCTATTAGTGTTTGTATAAGTCTGTCATTGTCGCGAGAGTGCAGTCCTATAGTCGGCTCGTCGAGTACGTACAATGCTCCCACAAGTCCAGAGCCAAGCTGCGAGGCCAAACGAATTCTCTGGGCTTCTCCACCAGAGAGAGTGTGAGCTCGACGGTCAAGGGATAAATATTCAATACCAACATTAATCATAAAAAGAAGTCGTGATTCTATTTCTCGCATCACCACCTTTGAAATATTTTTCTCTCTCTCAGAAAGTTTAAGTCCGTCAAGAAAGGCAAAGGCATCTTTGATAGACATACTTGTCAGCTCCACAATATTTTTTTTACCAATTAGAACATGTAACGCCTCTTCTCGTAGTCTTGCTCCTTTACACTTCAGACAAGCTTCTTTACCAAAAAAATGTCTTGTTCCCAAACCATTACATTCTGGACAAGCACCGTATGGAGAGTTGAAAGAGAAAAGTCTTGGTTCAACTTCTGGATACGAGTAACCATCCTTTGGACAAGAAAGTTTAGATGACATGAAAAATTCCTCGGGTTTATAGTCTTTGTTTTTCTCCAGAGCCATATCGCGAAAAACTATTTTCACTTGACCGTCAGATTCCAGAAGCGACTTTTCTAAATCTTCAGAAAGTCTTTCCTCTGCGCTTTTACTATCTGTCTTGAAATCAAGCAAAGAAATACTATCTACCAAAACATCTATTGTATGTCTTTTTGTTTTTGAAAGTTCTACTCTATCACGCAAAGATTTTCTTACTCCATCTACTAATATATGTGAATATCCTTTACCAAGTAAGTCATATAAAAGTTGGTAGTACTCACCTTTTCTTCCTTTTACAACTGGTGCAAAAATCTCTACGTACATTGGAAGTTGAATCTTTTTTGAATTTGTTATAAAAATTTTCTTTTTAGCTTCAACTCTTTCTAAAACAAAGTTTTTTATCTCTTCGTTTGAAAGCTTTGTTATTTCATCGCCACAAACAAGACAATGCGGATGACCAATACGAGAATACAAAATACGGAGATAGTCGTAAATTTCAGTAATAGTCGCTACAGTTGAACGTGGATTATTTGATCTAGATTTTTGATCTATAGAAATTGCTGGAGAGAGTCCCACAATTTCATCTACATCTGGTTTTTGCATTTGCCGAAGAAACTGACGAGCATACGAAGAAAGAGACTCAACATATCTTCTCTGTCCCTCAGCAAAAATAGTATCAAAAGCAAGGGATGATTTTCCCGAACCAGAGAGACCAGTGAAAACCACCATTTTATTTCTCGGCATTTCTACAGTTATATTTTTAAGGTTGTGAGTTCTTGCTCCCTTAACGATAATTTTTTCTTGTGATTTGTCTTCTTTTTTAACCATAATATATCAAAAAATTAACCCTGTCGGCCGTATGGGTTATCTATAGTCAAATATACTAACACGTACTAACTACAATGTACATTGACTTTGTAGCTCTAAATGATAATGTCTTTAAAGAAGGGGGTGATGTGACTATGCTGACAAATACCAATGCAAATTTCAAGTTGCCTCCTGAAGAGAAGGTGACATGGATCGACCCTAGCGAGGCTGGAGATCTTGCGGAGACTGTCACGGAATACATCAGAGTATATGGTAGGGAGGGACTCACACTTCACTCAACCACCAACTCAACAGCACTGGAAAGGAATATCGTCCTTGCAACCTTGAGAAAAGACGGCAAGATCCTTCCAGGCACCTTCATAAAGTCTCTTCTCCGTAAAGTGTAGAAAAGAAACGCGGCGCTCCTCGGAAGTTCGAGGGCGCCGCTGTATCGTATTTACATGAGTAAATCCTTATTTCTTGGATTTTTTAGTTTCATTACTTTCGGTACTTCGAGCTTTTTTTGAAGTTCTAATATCTCATCACGAAGTATTGCAGCTGTCTCAAAATCCAATATTTTTACCGCTCCATCCATTTGTTTCTCTTTTTGCCTAATAAGTTTCTGTGGATCTTTTTCAAATAATTTTTTATCTAACTCAAGTAGTGAATCCACAGTTTTTTTGTGTTCTGTTCTCATTTGGTCTGTAATGTCCTGAATTTTCTTGATAATAGTTTTTGGAGTTATTCCATGCTTTTTATTGTATTCAATCTGCAAAGTTCTTCTTCGATTTGTTTCGTTTATTGCATACTCCATTGAACCCGTCATCCTGTCTGCATACAAAATAACACGACCATCTACATTTCTAGCTGCTCGTCCAATTATTTGCACCAGACTCGTGTCACTTCGAAGAAATCCTTCTTTATCTGCGTCTAGAATTCCTATTAGTGTTACTTCTGGCAAATCTAACCCTTCTCGAAGTAAATTAACTCCGACAAGCACATCAAACTCACCCTTACGAAGTGAAGTTAGTATTTCAATTCTGTGAATTGTTTTTATATCACTGTGAAGGTACTCTGCCTTGATTCCCTTTTCTTTTAGATACTCACTTAAATCTTCTGCCATTTTTTTTGTCAGAGTCGTGGCAATAACTCTACCTCCTTTTTTGATTGCTTTTTCTGCTTCCTGTATAAAATCTTTTATTTGACCAGGATATGCGCTATCGGAGCCTCCGACCTCAGATGTCTTTGAAGAAGTAATGCGTCTAACTAGAACGACAGGATCTATTAAACCGGTTGGTCGTATTACTTGTTCAACTATTTGCTCACTATGTTCTGCTTCATACTTACTTGGTGTTGCTGATGTGTAAATGACTTGACCTACTCGCTCTTCAAATTCTTCAAACTTTAATGGTCTGTTATCTTTTGCACTTGGTAACCTAAATCCAAAATCAACTAAAGATTGTTTTCTTGAAGCATCCCCTGCATACATTGCACCGATTTGAGGAACGGAAACATGTGATTCGTCAATAACCGTAAGAAAATCTGGATTGCCGTTTTTATCATGAGGAAAATACGAAAGTAAAGTATCCGGCGCTTCGCCAGCTTTTTTGCCCGAGAAATGTCTAGAGTAGTTTTCTATACCGTTGCAGTAACCCATTTCACGAATAAGAGCTAAGTCATATGTCGTTCTTCTTTTTAATCTTTCCACTTCCAAAAGTTTTCCCTCTTTTTCAAGCTCTTTTAGTCTAGTTGTTAACTCTAACTTGATGGATTTGAAAGCTCTTTCGTTTTGCTCTTTGTTTGAGATAAAATGTTTTGCAGGAAAGAGGAAAAAAACTTCAACTGTTTTGATGATTTCTCTGGTTATAGCGTCTATCACTAAAATCTCTTTTATTTTGCCACCAGAAATATCAGAGGCTATTTCCAATCTATAAATAACTTTTTCGGAAACTGGCATTATCTCTATCATGTTTCCAATAGCTCGAAACATCCCTGGATTTAAATCTGCGGTAGTTCTTTCAAAATGAATATCTATAAGATTTCTAATAAAGTCTGCTCTTGATATTTTCTCCCCAGTTTGTATTTTTAAATTTACTTTTTCGTATTCTACTGGAGAACCTAAACCATAAATGCATGAGACTGATGCCACAATTATCACATCTTTCCGAGTCAAAAGCGCCTGGGTTGAGGCGTGTCTAAGTCTGTCTATTTCTTCGTTTATCATCGCTTCCTTCTCTATATACGTGTCAGAAACTGGCATATACGCTTCCGGCTGATAATAGTCATAGTAAGAAACAAAAAAATGTACTGCATTGTTGGGAAAAAATTCTCTGTATTCTTGTGCTAGCTGAGCTGCAAGAGTTTTGTTATGAGCAATAACTAGAGTTGGTTTTTGAATTTCTTGTATTACATTGGCTACTGTATATGTTTTACCACTTCCAGTCACACCCAAAAGAGTCTGATGTCTCAGACCCTTTTTAAGACCATCCACCAAACCCTTTATGGCTTTTGGCTGGTCTCCCGCCGGTTCAAATTCTCTCTTTATCTCAAATTTCATTTGGTTACTATACAATAATTTTATATATAACTAAACCCCGTGTTTTACACGAGGGCCTTGTGGGCCGGTGTAATGTTTTACACCAGCCCACCTACTTTTTTTTCTTAATTGGTAGTTCGTCCTGGTAAACACGACTCACACCACTTGCAGTCCAGACTTCAGTCAACAAGCCTTGGTTAATCCAATTGTAAATAGCCTTGGTGGAATAACCTGAGTATCTTGAAGCTCTCGTGATTGTCAGCGTGTTTCGATCGGGTTCAGAGGTCACAAGGCTGTCCCTGTACACAACTTTGTATCCACTCGGAGTCTCGTGACACTCTAGTTTACCCTCCGAAATCCATCTCTTAATGGTACGGATGTCGACACCAACGATTTCAGCAGCTTTCTTCTTAGAAATAAGTTCTCTGCTCACTACCCCTCCAATCCAATAGACAATAAAACATTATTTTAAATTTTAGTCAAACAAAAAACTGTAGCTAATTTTTATCGTATTTTACCAAAAACTCCTTTTTATATTTTTTAAAATCACCAAACAACATTTCTTCTCGCATTTTAGAGACTAGGTGTGTAATAAAGTAAATATTGTGTATGGAAGTTAGCGTAGAAGCTAGCATTTCTTTGCTATGAAAAAGATGAGCAACATAGCTTCTAGTAAAGTTCACGCAGGTGTAACAACCACAATCCTCGTCGAGCGGTCTTAGATCACTTCTAAACTTTTCGTTAAGTAAATTTATCTTACCAAATTTTGTGTAAGCCCCTCCATTTCTGGCAATCCTTGTTGGCACGACACAATCAAAAAGATCACAACCATTTTCTACTGCCATAAAAAGATCTTCAGGTTCTCCTATACCAAGTAAATGTCTTGGTTTTTCTTTTGGAAGTATTTCGTTTACCCATTGCACTGCCTTGTCCATATCTTCTTTATCAAAGGAACCTCCAATACCAAAACCATCAAAATCTAATCCTCCAATAAAATCAGCGGACTCTTTTCTTAACCTTTCACTTCTTCCTCCTTGAACTATCCCGAAAAGTGCCTGATACTCTGAATTCGGTTTTGATTTGTGGTATTCCAAAGATTGTTTTGCCCAACGATGTGTTCTGTCGAGTGCTTCTGCTTGATAATGGTCGCTTTCATTTGGAGAGGTGCACTCATCAAAAGCAAAAATAATATCTGCACCTAGATTATGTTGAATATCAATAGATTTTTCTGGAGTAAAATAATGAGCATCTCCGCTAATATGATCGCGAAACATGACACCATTTGGGTCTATTTTTGCTATTTTGGGTAAATCATTTTCTTCATTTAATTCATCTAGTAGAATTTCTTCGTTTTTTTTGTGAGCAATTTTACTTAGTCCATTTTTACCGTACGCCACACCAAGAGAAAATACTTGAAATCCTCCAGAGTCTGTCATAAGTGGCCCATTCCAATTCATTGCCTTATGAAGGCCACCAATTTTTGATATCTGCTCGTGTCCTGGTTCCAAATACAAATGATAAGTATTAGCAATAATAGTCTGCACTCCCGTTTCTTTCACTTGTTCTGGAGTAAGTGACTTTACGGTACCCTTTGTTCCAACCGCAACAAAAGCTGGAGTCTGTATGTCTCCATGTAGTGTATGTATTGTCCCAACTCTTCCCAAAGTTCCCGCCAACTCTTTATGTATTTCAAATTTAAGTGACTTCATATAATTTTTTTAAATCTAACACACTAAAGACCTTTTTCAAAAAACACCTGTATTCACTAACTTTTATTTCACAGCGATATATCGCTGTGAAATATTCTATGTATAAAAAAACGGGTGGGTTGGGAGCGATAGATTGCTCCCTTCCCACCCGGTTCGGACGGTTTCTTTCCACCGTCATTGGTATTGCTGGCCGACTGCGGCCCTGACACGGACGATCGAACGTGAGTACGAGCGTAAGGTCGAAACAAGCTAGGAGTTCGAAACGGACGAGACAGAGTCGAAGTTTCCGAGGCAATAGGTGAAGGCATCCCTCCACCGCTAACAGCAAGCATACACCCATTCTCTAGTAAAGTCAAGTACACTTTATTTCACAGCGATATATCGCTGTGAAATAAAAGAGAGTAACCAAAAAACAGACTTACTTTAGTCTGTTTTTTGGTTTGCTTTTTTAAAGTTATTCAATTACTCCACCTTTAACAACTCGATTTCGAAAATAAGTGTTGAACCAGCTGGTATGGGCCCATAATCCTGATACCCATACCCAAGCTCTGGAGGAACAACTACTATTCTCTTTCCACCAACCCTCATTCCAACAAGTCCTTCATCCCAACCTTTTATAACCTGCCCACTACCTAGCACAAACTGAAACGGTTCACCTCTCGTTACTGAACTGTCAAAAACATTTCCATCTGTAAACTTGCCCGTATAGTGAACCACAACCCTACTTCCAGTTTTTGCTTCTTCTCCTGTTCCAACTACAATATCTTGTCCCATAATTTGTGAAGTTTGAGCAGTGCTCTCATTTGTTTTACTAAACATTGAAACTAATCCTTGCCCAAAAATAAAGAAAAATCCAACAATAAAAACAGAAACTACTACTGCTACCCATTCATTTTTACTTAATTTTTTCATATTTTTAATAGAAACTTACAATAATATTTAATGTCTTTGTATATTTATAGTATATACGGTAGGATAAGAAAAGCAAAATCCATCAAATGAAAAGTAGGCCTAAAAAAACAGTAAAGCAGAAGAGGGTAAATCCGATATCCACACTAGACGTATACCCCATGAGAATAAACAAGTACCTTGCTCACAAGGGTGTGGCTACTCGTACAGGGGTAGATGACCTCATAAAAAGCAGTAAAGTTCTTATAAATGGCGTGGTAGCAAAACTCGGAGATAAAGTAAGTGAAAGCGATAAAGTAGAGGTACGAGGAATACACTCTAAAAAAACTTACGTTTATTTAGCTTACAACAAGCCCAAAGGCACAGTTAGTACAAACCCTCAAAGAGATGAGAAAGACATAATGCAGAGCCTAAAATCTTTACCAAAGTCAGACTTTGGCAAGGGTATTTTCCCTGTGGGTAGGATAGACAAGGAGTCACATGGGTTAATGATACTAACAAACGATGGGAGAATTACAGACAGATTACTTAACCCTATTTATAACCACGAGAAAGAATACGCAGTAAAAGTGGACAGAGCTTTTACTCCAGGTTTTTTAAGAAACATGCAAGACGGTGTAAACCTTGAAGATGGAGTTACAAAACCAGCAATTGTTAAAAAAATAAAAGAAGATACTTTTAGTATCACCTTAACAGAAGGTCGCAATCGCCAAATCAGAAGAATGACAGAAAAATTGGGCTACACAGTCAGAGACTTGGAAAGAATTAGAATCCAAAATATAAAATTAGAAAAAACTCCCGAAAACTCTGCTAGAGAAATAACTGGGAACGAAAAAATTGAATTTTTAAAAGGAATTGGTCTGGAATAGTAAAAAATCACTCTTGCCAGCCTTGCTCCACCCAAGTACAATAGTCCTATGACACAAAAAGAAATAATCAATACTACGCCAAAGAAATCCCCTGTTGAAATACTTACAAGACAACAACTTCACAAAACAGCGGTAGAAAGAGTTCATCTTATAGCAGAAGAATTCACAGATGCTTTTAATTTCCTTCAGAAATACCCGAAATCTGTAACAGTATTTGGAGGTACTCGTTTCGTAGAAACCGACCCTCAATACGCAAGTGCAAGATCGCTTAGTGGAAGGATAGCAAAAGAACTAAACTATTCTGTAATCACAGGTGGTGGTCCAGGAATAATGGAAGCAGCAAACAGAGGTGCCTTTGAGGCAGGCGGAACATCCTTAGGATTGACTATTGAACTTTCTAACCATCAAATAAAAAACGATTACCTTACAGATAATTTGGATTTTTACTATTTCTTCAGTAGAAAAGTTTGTATGTCTTTTTCTGCAGAAGCCTACATCTTCTTCCCTGGTGGATATGGAACGCTAGATGAGTTTTTTGAAATAGTTACCTTAGTTCAAACTAAAAAAATCGAAGCTGTTCCTATTATTCTTGTCGGTAGTGACTTCTGGAAACCATTGGATGAACTTATGAGAAAAGAACTCCTAGGTAGAGGCACTATAGACCCGGACGACCTAGACTTATATAAAATAGTTGATGATGAAAACGAGATAATGGAAATAGTCAAAAACTCACCTATTAGAAATGGCGTCCAATTCACTCATAACCATATTCATAGTGAGCAGAAATAAGATTATTTTACCTCAATAGATTTTTTAACCTCCTTAAACTCATTTTCTATCTGGGTCAGCCTTTCCCTTGATTCTTTAATGAGTTCTGCACCTTCTTTTACATATTCTAGACCTTTTTCTACATCTAATTCAGATTGAGATTCAAACCAAGAAACTATTCCTGCTAGTTTTTTCAGCGTCTCATTTAGATTTACTTTTGTTCCTGTCTTTTTTGGCGTCATATTTTTATATTACTTTACTCGTTATCCTACCATCAGAAACCATTATATCCAAGTCGTCTCCCGACCTTACATCTTTTTTGCTTTTAACTATTTTGTTACCACTTCGCACTATGCTGTATCCATGAGCTAGCTGTCTCTCTGGGTTTGAAAGTTCTATTACTTTGCCAGAGTTTTGCAGTAACTCACCCAAATCTCCCACCAAATTTTCAAATCCAGAAACCAAATCCTTTGTAAAACCGGTTATGTTTTCTTTGTAGCGATCTATACTAGACTCTATCCTATCTACAGAACGAAGTAGTGTATCTTCTGCTTTTCTAAACACTTCAATAAGTGCGTTAAAATTTGAGAAGATTTTTTCTTCATATGAATTCACCTTATAAAGCGCTTCGTTCCAAGACTGGTTCAAAAGATTAGCCACGGCAGTAGGAGTAGAAACATTTTTGTCACTTACCATACTAACAAGCGGTGCATCTTTGTCGTGCCCAATGCCCGTTATTACTGGCACACCAAAATCAGCAACTGCTCGCACCAAAACTTCGTTGTTAAAAGCTTGGAAGGACTCCAGCGAGCCTCCCCCGCGCATCATAACTAGCACATCTAAATCTTTGTTTTTTAAAGTTTCCAAGGCTGAAAGTAAATCTTTCACAGCATCAATCCCTTCCACTTTTGAATCAACAAAAATTATTTCAAAACCAAACTTACCAATATTTGTTAGGAAATCATTTATTACCGCACCACTTTTTGAAGTAATTACTCCAATCTTGTGTGGATACTCTGGTAAAGCTTTTTTTCTCTCAATACTAAAAAGTCCTTCTAGTTCAAGTTTCTTTTTTAATTTCTCGTAAGCTATTTGTAGTGCTCCTTCACCGACAAGTTCTATAGTTTCTACTTGTAGAGTTAGCCCACCATTTGGTTTATAAATACTTGGATAGGCAGAAACGATGATCTCCAAACCGTCGCGTAGCTCCACACCAGATACAGTAAAATCTCTCTTCCACATAAAACACTTCATGGTGCTTGCGTCTTTAGAATCTTTTATAGAAAAGTACAAATATGACCGTCCTGGATATTCCTGCACTCCAGAAACTTCTCCTATTATTCTGGCCTTCTCCTCCTTAAGATTTAAGTTTAACTTATCCAAATACTCACTAACTGAAATAATATCCGTTTGACTGTTTTGTGACATGAAAAAATTTTATCATAGTATACGAAACCGCCCAAGCGAAGCGCGGCTTCGCTTGGGCGTCATCCAAGAATTTCTCTCTTGATCTGCTCGAGGGTCTCGAGATCATGTTCACAGGAAATGCCCTGCTCTGCACAGTTGACGCACCCGCAGTCTCTTGAAGAGCCAGCGGGGTTGACCCAAACTGCACACCATGGGCCGACAACGTCCTGACCGAGATCATCAAACGCACAAAGCGCAACCTCACAATCTCCCTCAACGAAACGGGCGAGAAGGTCATTGGGTTGACCAGGTTGGGGGAAAATCCCCACGTAGTAGAAACCACTTGCCTGCGCGGACTCGGGTGATTTGACTTGTTCCTCCACGTATCTCATCATGCGCACCTCTACCCTACATGATGTAACTGCAAAGCAAAAATGTCAATTATTCTATAAATGTAAGTGCTTTGCCACTCTTACCTGCTCTACCAGTACGACCAATACGGTGCACATAGTCCTCATAAGTCGCTGGCAAATCAAAGTTAATAACGTGTGACACGCCACTTATGTCTAGCCCTCGTGCAGCGACATCTGTAGCAACAAGTATTTGAGTTCTATCTTCTTTAAAAGTTTTCAGCGCACGCTGTCTTGCTGACTGGTTTTTGTCTCCATGAATTGACTCCGCTTTAAATCCTCTGTCTTTCAAAAGATTTGTTAGTTTTTCTACCCCGTGTTTTGTTCTGCCGAAAATCAAAACTTTGTTAAAGTCAGGTTGAATTAGCATGCTGTGTAGCACGTCTAGTTTGTTTTCCCCCCTCTGCACTTTTACAACATCTTGATCAACATTTTTTGAAGTGTCCCCTGTTTTAACAGAAATAGAAATCGGATTTTTTAGAAAATCTTTTATAAGCGCCTCAATCTCTGGTGAAATTGTAGCTGAAAAGAAAAGTGTATGTCTGTCTTTTGGCATAAGTGCCATCATGAACTTCATATCATTTATGAAACCCATATCCAGCATTCTGTCTGCTTCGTCTAGCACAACTGTTTTAAAAAACGAAAGGTTTAAAACTTTTCTCTCTATCAAATCTTTTATTCTTCCAGGTGTACCTATAACAAACTCATTTCTATATCGTAAATCCCGTATTTGAGACCCAATCGGTGCACCTCCAACGCAAACGGTAGAAAAAAGCCTCATGTTTCCTACAAACCCTCTCAGCTCTTCCTGAATCTGCAGTGCCAGTTCACGAGTAGGAACAACGATAAGAATGTTTTCTTTGTCATTACTTAAAACTTTATGAATTAGTGGTATTAGAAAAGCCGCCGTCTTTCCTGTACCTGTGTTTGCGATACCAACAACATCTTGCCCGCGTAGAACATGAGGGATGGCTTTATCTTGAATTGGTGTCGGGGTAACGTAGCCTTTTTCTATAATATTTTTCTTTAATCTTTCATCTATCAGAAAATCACTGAACTTGTGTTCAGGTACGAAAATAGTAGCTGTCTCCGTAACGACAGCTTTGTTAACAAATTTTGAAGGATGAATAGAATCCATTCTTCCTCTACCCCGTGATGGAGCTCTGCGAATTGGTGTGCCGAAACTTCTCCTCGCGCCCACGTTTCTACTTCCGCCAAACGACGGCCGTCCAAAGGATCTTACGACCCTTCTTTGTGTATTTCTTTCCATTTATTTAATTATTGAGAATTATTAAAGAACTTATTCGTTTAATATTTTTGCCTAAATTCTTATCTCGTAAGTTCAAAATGGAAGCAATGCTTACCAACAATTAGAGAAAAATCTCTGAAGGAAACTAGTGAGAATAACTCAATGCTTACACTATAAACTATTGCGTTTCAAATGTCAAACTTGATACTTGACTTTCTACATTAGAGATGCTATAATTAAGTGCAGGAATTCGTTGGTGTTGGTCTCCCCGAGGATGGGGTGAGACACTCTCGAATCTTTGACAGGGAGTACGCTCATGACTCGACTGGTTCGGATTTTCGTCCTCGCCTTGGCGGTTACGCTGGTCGCCAGCACCGCAATGGCACAGAAGGGACAGTTCGTTGCTCCTGTGAATGCGGAACTCGACAAGTTCCCCATCTACAACGACGTGCTGACAGTGGCCCAGATGGCCAAGCACGAACTCACGGTGAAGGTTCTCACGGAGCCCACCGTCGTGCACAACCACTTCCGTGGCCTGCACGGCAAGGACGGGCGCTTCGTCCTGGAACTCTTGCCCACCGGAACAATCGTGTTGGTGGACAAGGACGGTAGGATCCGCTACAAAGCGGACTGCGGGAATCGGCTGAGCGAAATGCCGCCGCCTCCCGCACCCGTCTTGGGACCGGCGACACCCGTACCGTGCATCCCGGAAATTCTTCCGCTCGCTCCCAAACAGAGTGGGTGGTCGTGGTTCTGGGGTGGCATGTGGAATTTCCTTGCCTGGATCGCCAACGGTCTGGGCGGGTTGCTGGCAGGAATCTGGCACTGCCTGTGGTTCCTGCTGACCAGCATCGGCTGGCTGTTCCTCTTGGCGCTCATTCTGTGGTTGACATGGCGACTGTTGCGCTACCTCTTCGGAGGTAACCAGCAGAACAACGCCTGGGGAGGGGGCAACAACCCGCCTGCTCCAGTCGCACCGCTCGTCACACCGCGACAGACGGCGACGCCACCGCCGGCTCCGACACCTTCAGCAGTCGCCCCTTCGGCGATTCCTGTGGTGGCGGGACCGCTCACCACCCCCGATCGCTCTTTCCTGAACTTCAACCCAGGGGATGTGGGTCGTCCGGACATGCTGACGTGGGGCGGGCGGATCACTCCGCACTCCTACGAGGACCGGCCGGACGGGAGTCACGCACTCCGATTCTATCGGAGGTAACATAGAGGGGTCATCCCTCGGCGGCAGGTCCCACAAGACCTGCCGCCATTTCGTATACAAAATATAATATTTGTGGTCTATATTTTTATGCACAGAAAATTGACACTTGTAAACAAGATATGCACAGTATATCCACTAAATTCACACTTATATATTATTGACAAATGGTACCCTTGGAACAAAATTATAGTAGGTACAAAATCAATGAAGACATCCTCAAAATAAATAGTGAAATTAGTCTCGTCCCCGTGAGCCTTATGAACTCACACAAGAGACAAAAATTATCACAAATCGGGATGCGCCTTCACCCGAAAGTACCAGCGAAAACAAAGCCTCTCGTAATATCTACGGAGGTCTTTGTTTTGCATTTTTTAGTTCATTCTTATTTTTTTAAGCTCTGAAATTAACTTTGTATAATTCGGCATTGTTTCTCCTACCAAATTCCAGAATTTTTGAGAATGGTTAAATTGTCCTATATGGCAAAGTTCATGCACAATTATATAATCAGTTAGATATGGAGGCAGTGTAATTATCCTAAAATTAAAATTTAAGTTCCCCTTGCTTGAGCAACTTCCCCACCGACTTCTCTGGTTTCTAATACTTACCCTCCCGTATTTAAATTTATAATGCTTGTTCCAATACTCCAATCTTTCTTTCACAAATTTTCTCGCATTCTCTTTCTCCTCTAAATATCTTTTACTCCCAATAGGTTTTCTCCTCACTCTCCTCCTAACCTTTCTAAAATAGAATTTAATTATATTTCGCATATTGACTTTTGTATATATATCGTGTTATAATATAGTTAGAAATTACAACCCTGTGTTAACCACGAGAGGAGGTTCGAATGTCTTCACGACAGAAAGTAACGGACCTGCTTTTTGCGGTCCAGTTTGTTGGTGCAGCCTTGTTTTGTGGTGGCTACATCATGCGGTCGTTCTCAGACGTCACTGGATCAAGCGTAGCACAGTTTGGCCTGGTAGAGATGTTTCTCTTGTTTCAATTGGCTCTAACGGTTAGTGCACACCGCACTTCCCCGAGTCGCTTAACGGAACAAGCAATCTGTACCTACCTGTTCTGGTTCATCCTCATGTTCCTCGTTATTGCTGTGGTGCTACTAAACCCAGCATACCGATGGAATGAAAAGGACACCACAACTGCAATCGTTGCATTGGTTCTGACAGTTCTGACCCTTAGCTTTAACTACGCAAACGGGTCATCACTCAAAGACCCTTTCATCCGAGCACTGTTCGCAATCGCGTACAAGTCAGTTCCCCAAGTACTCCTTGCCTGGAAATTCCTGGCAGAGGGCGCCTCGGGTACACCTGACTTGTCTGTGTATGTTGGACACGCCACAATTCTCATTCGTCTTGGCCAGATCTACTTCATGGGAAAGGAAGCAGGCTGGGACCGAAACAGAATGTGGCTCTGGAGAAGCGAATGGGCCAACGAGATTAGTTGGCTTGTCGCCACAGTTGCGTGGTTTTTGGTTTCCTGAGGCCCTGGTCGAAAGACCCGGGCCTCTTCTGTAATATAAAATCTCGTTGAACACATATCTTTTTTGAGACTCCGCAGACCCAAAGCTTGGTTCCGTCAAGGCATTCCATCTTGACGGATTTAGGTCGAGGACTAAACGAACTCTCCGCAGGAGAGAGTGAGTGGTCTCAAAAAAGATATGTGTGAGAAAGAGATTACACTACTTATCAATTGCCAAAACTTCATCTATTCTGATTTGTTTTACGAATTCCGGTACATGAGAAACAAGTATCATCGCGCCCTCGTATTTGTCCAACGCTTCAGCAATGACTGGGATGTGTCTAAAGTTTATATGGTTTGTAGGCTCGTCTAGAATAAGTAGTCCTGGTTTTTGGAGTACAAGTTGTGCAAAGGCAACCAAACCTTTTTGACCCTCAGATAGCGAACCTATTTTTGTATTTATTATCTCCCCTATGAGTAAAAACCCTGCTGCAACTGAGCGCATATTCTCCTCAATATGCTCTGTCATAACGCTCATTAGCGATTCGCGTACTGTGTCTTCAAAATTTAATGTTGAAAAATCTTGCCTGTAGTATCCCACTTTTATACCCTCTGTAATTTTTGCCCCTTTAGCAGTCCCGGAAGCTAATTGTTCAAGAAGAGTACTTTTTCCGATACCGTTTGGTCCAGTTAAAAGTAAGTGTTCTTTTTTGCGTAAAACAACATCGCATTTTCGAGAAACCGGTTTGTGATTTTTTATCATTGAAAAAGATTTGATTTTTATTATGTCTCCGTTTATATCTGGCTGTACTGGAATAATAAAAGAACGAATAGCTTTGTCTTCTTTCCGAACATCTACCTTTTCTTCCTCAAGTTCATCTGCTTTTTCTCGCATTCGCCTTGCGACAAGACGCATCTGACCACCCTTGTTGGCAAAAAAGTTTGCTTTATCTTTGTTCTCTTGTATTTCTTTTGCCAACTGGGCATTTTTCTTGTTTTCTTTTTCTATTCTGGTAGAAATTTCCGCCACCACATCAAAATAGTTACCCACGTACTGCTCTACCTTTCTAGTATGAACATCCAAATACAGAACTCCCTGTGTAAAAGCGTTTAGAAATTCCGCATCGTGGGAAATTACAAGAACTGTTTTTGTGTAATCAACCAAAAACTTTGTTAAATGTTCTATACCGTCTTTGTCTAAGTTGTTTGTTGGCTCGTCTAGAAGTAAGATGTCTGGATCTTGTATTAAAGCAGATGCCAAAAGAAGTCGTGCTTGCTGTCCACCAGAAAAAGATTTTACTACTCTATCTATCGGTGCATTTAGGTTTACAACCTCTAGAACTTTTTTAATTTTTGGTTCAATATTGTAAATCTTTTCAGAAAAACAATTTTGAAAAAACTGGAGGACCGTCATCTCCATTTCATTTCTTGGAATAACCTGCCTTGCAATAGCTATACTCAAATCCTGTCCTAAGTGAATTTGACCCCCCTCTGGTTTATAAACTCCTGTAATAAGGCCAAAAAGAGTGCTCTTTCCAGCGCCGTTTTGCCCCATAATAGTAACTTTTGATCCTCGCCTTACTGTGAAATTTACTTCGTCCAGTATAGGTTTTTTTATTCCAAAATTAAATGAAACAGTATCAAAGTTTATAATAACTTCGTTTTTTGCCATGAGTAGCTATTCTATAACAATTTTGAGTGGAAAGAAAGACTACCTTCCTGTTTTTAGAATATAATAGTCCAAACCAATATACCCTGCAATCCTATGAGCTAACATTATTAAAATAGCCAAAACAAGCATAACTGGGTTTGAACTAACTGTTCCCGCAAGGAGATAATTCACATTCATAAAAGCACCGAAAAATGCCGCTAGAAAAGTAAACGCTCCAAGTATGAGCCCAATTCCCACAAGAACCTCTCCATACGCTATTGCGTGCGACCAAGTGTTTGCATGTGGTAAAACTGCGTGCTGTAGAAACCATGCATACCAGACGGAAACATCTGGATGCTCCCCCACAGTTTTACCGAGGGCTTCATTTACAAAACCTGTTATAGCACCACCTGCTGTACTCCCAACCCAAACAGAATTAAGCACCTTATGATACCCCGCTATTGCCCACTCGTAACCCAAATAGACTCTTGCCACTGTCCAAACTGGTGACATTACTCTGCTTGAAAAAATAAAATGATAAATTGATGTCAAAAATCCTGGTGTTCTCATCTGTTTAATTGTTTAGTTATAAAGATTTATTGTCTAAAATTAAATTCTGATAAATATCTATTAGCGCAAAGAAAAGCCCAATAATTAATGGTCCAAAAATAAAACCAATAGGTCCAAAAACTGCAATCCCGCCAAGCACAGCAAAAAGCATTATTAGTTGATGTACTTCTGTTCCTTTTGAATACAGATAAGGCCCAAGAATATTATCCACTAATCCAACAATAAGTCCTCCCCACAAAGTAAGACCTACAGCAAAAGGAACATTTCCTGCAATATACATGTATGCTACAGCAGGAATAAAAACCACAGCAGTGCCGAGTCCTGGTACAAGAGAAGCTATCGCTGATATACTCCCCCATAAAGTCGGGTTAGGAACTCCAAAAACCCACAAGCCTATCCCCGCCAAAAGACCCTGTGCCACAGCCACTAAAAGAACACCCCTCACTGTTGAATTTACTGTTTGTTTTATCCTTACGAAAATCTCGTCGTCATATTTATCTTTAAGTGGGCTAAGATCAATAAGTATTTTTTTAAACTTAGCTCCGTCTTTTAAAAAGAAGTAAAGAGAAATAAATATAAGTATAATTCCTGTAAATATACCGAGAACACTCGAAAGAATCGCACTCAAATGGCCCGTAATCCAGTCTGCAATAACTTCCGCATATTCTCCTATATTCACTTCAAAAGCTGGATAAATTTTTTGAATCGGTTTTTCTATAACATTTGTGACTTTTTGAATATAATCAATCTCTGAGTCATTAGTTAGTTGGGCATAAATACCCCTAGATTCATTGAAAACAGTCATCGTTAAAAAAATAGTTGGGGTAATAATGACAACTGCAAAAAGTATAACTACAAGAAAAGCGGAGATACCACTTCTGCCTCCGATAGAATTCGTTATTTTTCTATGAAGTGGAGTGAGCACTACTCCAAAAATCATAGACAACACCAGAACCTCAAGAAAAGGGGAAAACAGGGCAAGAACAAGGACTGTTGCAATAAGTAGTAACCCTACAAAAAAATATGTTTGTAATGAACTTCTTTCCATTACTACATTATACGAGGCAAATTGAATTTAAACAATATCTTTTCCCTGTATCTGTCGGTCCGTCTGGGAAGACGTGTCCTAAATGTGAGCCACACCTACTACATGTTATTTCTGTCCTCACCATTCCATGATCTTTATCTTCTTTTTCCACAACACTTCCTGGGAGAGCCTGGTCAAAGCTTGGCCAACCGGTGCCAGAATCAAATTTGGCTTCTGATGAAAATAGATCTTGTCCACAGACTTTACATTTATACATCCCATCCCTATCATCATGTAATAATTTTCCAGAAAAAGGCGCTTCCGTTCCCTTTTCACGAAGAACGGCATACTCCTCTGGAGTTAACCTAGTCCTCAACTCTTCTTCATTCACCTTTACTTTTATTTCATTCATATTTTGTGAATTTATTTAATTCTGGAATTCTTGAGAATTCCAGAATTAACTTCTTTTTGTAATTCTGCTAAAGTTTTCCTGTATTATTTTTCAAAAGTTCTCCGAACTTTTGAATGACTTTTTCTAATTTTGGGTTTATCACCACTTCGCAATAAGCTTCACTCTTATTTCTCTCAAAATAATCCTGATGATAATTCTCTGCCGGGTAGAATGCTTCAAGCGGCACAACCTCTGTCACTACTTTTTCACCACCCTTATTTGATCGGTTTATCTCCTTTATAAAGTCCTCTGCAGTTTTCTTCTGTTTTGGAGTTGTATAGAAAATAACAGAGCGATACTGTTCTCCCACATCTTTCCCTTGTCTATTTACTGTAGTTGGATCGTGTGAACCAAAGAAAACTGTAAGTAAATCTTTATATGAAATTTCTTTTGGGTCAAACGTCACCTGAGTACACTCTGCATGTCCCGAATCACCCATACTGACTTCTGCGTATGTAGGATTTTTAGTTCTACCACCAGAGTATCCAGGTAAAACCTCCGAAACTCCCTTTAGCATTTTGAAAACCGCCTCGGTGCACCAAAAACAGCCTCCACCAAAAACAGCTATCTCATTTTTCATCCCTTAATTATATCACACAAACCTAAACTTATTTTAGTATCCCTATTTTATATGAAGCTATGGTACTAGTCGGTTTACTCTGTCCCTTATGCTGAGCTAGAAATCCTGCAGTAGCATCTACTCCACACATACTTTTTATAGCTTCTTGTCCTCCAGGATGCTGTGCTATCCAAGATGTTAAGTTATATACCCCACCAGAGACTATTGACCAACAATCTGTTGATTTATTATGAACGGCAACCTGAACCAAAGTGTAACTTGCAATAGTAGGTGTAGGTGGAGTTACAGTAGTTGTGGTTGTAGAAGTTGGAGAAACAACTGGGGGAGTAACTACCTCGCCGCGGTCATCATCATCCTTGTCTTCATCTTCATCATTATCTCCCTCATCGTCATCAAGACCGTGATCTTTTTCAATTTCTTTTTGTTTACTTGTAGGTGTAGCTACCCTAACTGATGACATCATTATTATCCCGTTATCTCCAGAGCGACTCTTTTTTGATGTAAATATACTTGCAAATGTTGGGCTGTTGGAAGCACTGTTTGAAATAGTGACAAAAGCATCAAAGTGGTCGTCAATTTCTCTATCAAAATCTTGGGTTACTTTTTCTGCCTTTTTTGTATTACCTTTCTTTTTTACCTTATCAATACTTTTATTTAACGCTTGAACTTTTTTAGAAAAGTTATTTTGTACAGTGACAGTTTGAACTTCTGTTAAACTTCCAGAACTACTCAAGGCCTCTACTTCGTCTAATCTAGCTGATACTTGCTTCAAATTAACATCCGCTTGTGATTCCGGTGTCATAGCCAAAAGTGACTCAACATTTTCATTGATTCCAGTCTTAACTCCATATAAGGTATCTCCAGGTAGTGAACTTTGTGCATAATAACTTGTTCCAGTACCAAGAAATACAAGAAGAAGTACTAACGCCGGCATAATATATATTTGTCGAGATAAACCAAAAAAGTCATGAACTGTAATAGAACTTTTACGTGTTTTTGTTTCTCCAAAAGTAGAGGAGACTAACCCAGATTCAATATGTGAAATAATTCCGCCTTTAATTTTGGATTTTTCTTCCGCACTCAAAACAATACCCATTGCGGATTGTGATATTTTTCCGATTAAAGCCTCTTCTTCGTTTGTAAATTTTTGTGGATCCATATTATTCTAATTTAAATAATTCTCTTAGTTTGTTTATTCCGCGGTGGACGTGAACCGAAACCGTGTTCTCTGTTTCTCCTGTAATCTCTGCAATTTCGTGAAGCTCAAGACCTGAAACAAATCTCATAAAAACTGCTTCCCTGTAAACATCTGGAAGTTTTTCCAAAAGCTGTAGAGCTCTTTCTCCTTCAAGTCTATCATTTGCAGAGATTCCTTCTGGGGCTTCTGGACTAAACCCATCCTCTTCCAGAGAATCAAGCGAAACGGCCTTCTTCTTTCTATACTGATCTATGACGAGGTTGTTCATGGTTCTATACAAAAAAGCCCTCATGTTCAAAATGGTGTTGCCTTTTCCAATATAGTCCCAGGTTCTGACAAATGTATCTTGCAAGATATCCTTAGCAAGCTCCCTGTCGTGTACCTTGAAAAAACACTGCCTAAACAAAGCGTCTGAATTATCATCATATGCCCGCAGAAAGTCCTGTTGCATCTTCTCTCTATTCATAGACGCTATATTATACCACTTATTACAGGTGTAGACAAAAATGGGCACCAAGCCCATTTTTGTCCTTTCTTATATAGTTACTTCCAAAGGAGGAGTTACCTCTGTAGGTGGAGGTGATGGCTCAGGGTTTGGCTCTGGAATGACTGGAAGCACAACCTCATTTAAGACTGGAGTTTCTTCAGCAACCTCTATTACAGGGTCTGGAGGAACTTCAATAGTTTCAACTACCGAAACCCCTGGTTCTGTAACTGCCACTGGTTCTGGAGAGGGCTCTGTTTCCTTTATGACAGGTTCTGGTTGTTTTTCTAGAGTAGTTCCTTCTACCGTCGGTAGAACATCTTCTACTATTGCTGGAACAACTAAACTCTCTACAACAGGAGGCGGAATATACGGAACAATAAATGTTATAGAAACTTTTTGTGTATCTCTATAACCCTTTCCAAATGGCACACCTGAGTTCCAACCCTTGTAGACCAGCTCCACCGTACAAGATTTGTCAGAAAACATCGTGTAGTCTGGCACAGACAAAGCCATGGTCCAAGGTCCTACTTCAGTTGTCGTTCCTGTATTTAGAGAAACTAACCCACCATCATATGGAAAGGGATACGTAGCAAACAAGTGAATAGTATTACACAATTCACTGTCACCGTTTATCATCTCCGCCTTAACAAAATACTGTATAGGCTCACTATCCGAGTTTGGTGTCATAATCGGAGTGACAACAACCTCCCCCAAACTCAAATCAACTTGAGCAGAATCCGCACTGTCGATTTCAACTTCAAAACCAATAGGATCCGCTCGCAAAAAGTTTCCTATCGTCTGCTCAACATCGTTAAAATAAGAAATGGTATTTCCTACTGATGAAAGACTGAAAGAAACCAAAACTGAGACCAAGGAAATACTGGCGATTTTCAGACTAAATTTTTTAAACTGAAAAACTTCAGTTTTATTTTCCTCTGGTCCAGAAGGTTTTAGTTGTTTCCTTCTAACTCCGTGGAATGGATATATTTCTTTGTTCAATTTGCTCCGCATCTGTTTCTTTTTTATTTTTCAACTTACGAATCTCCGCCACTATCTTTCCTATTTCATCAACAATAATCACAAGCGCCGGAATTCCAACAAGGAGTGCAAAACCCATGGGTTTTTTAGCAAAGTCTAAGACAAAACCTAAATAAGGAAGTGTGAAAACTACTTTGCCACTTATGTCACTTAGCCTTATTGGTGTTTGGTCTTCTGCATCATTGGCATCCCCTTTTGTTGTAAATGTCCGAAGTGGTCCTGTGCCATCTATTTTCACAATACGATGGGTTGTAGGAATTTGGTCTTTCGTGTCCTTACCAAAGGTCACCACATCATTTACCTCGTATGAACTAGACGGTCTTAGAACCACAACCCCGCCTGTTTTTATGTATGGCTCCATAGAACCAGACTTCACCACTTTTATTTTGAAGTTGCCAGGGGTAGGCACTAGTGTTACCAGAAGTAACAAAGCAATAGCCACTATCCCCGCAACAAAAGTGTAGTAGATAAGATTGAGAAAGAATTTCATTTAGCTTTATTTACTCAGTTAGTTTTTAGCGTTAGTTATTGTACAAGTAATAGCTTCGCCTTCGTTTAGAACTATAGGAGTACTGGTACTAGCTGGACATCCCACTCCAGTAATAGAGACAAAATGATAACCCACTCTACCTGTTTCGTTTATAAGATGTGGTGTGTTGGAAGTAACAGCAATAGATGCGCCCGTTGGAACTCCTACACCATCAACTCTTAGACCAAACAATGTGTTTGAGGCAAGTGGTGGAGTACCGGTTACGACTTTTATTAGAGTAATGTGTGCTGGAAGCTCTGTGTTTGTTATAACACAAGACTTCAGCTCATTTGCTCCAACATTTATATTCCCTTCAAAGTCACAATCCCCACTAAATGTAGCTTGATATCCGTTTGAGCCAGCTTCACTTATGTTGTACAAACCTACTGGAACAGTTGTTGTTGCTCCAGAAGAAACTTCTGTAGAAACAAAACCATCATCAATAAAGTAATGGAAGTCTGTCACGGTATTGTTTCCGCCATTATTGTTTACAACAACTTTTGTTACAACAATTTTACCCATCTGTTGCACTACTGGTGGGACACATAGGAAATTTGGATTGTGCCTAGACTGAACCGCAGAAAACTTTACATCCGCAGTCAAACTATCTGTTTGAGTTGAATTGTTTAAGTTTGAGCCATCACAGACAATACCTCCACTTGAGTTAGCTGGGGTTCTAGGTGAGGTAGAACCTAGTCCGTCTTGCACAAGTGCAGATTGACTAAGATTCCCAAAACACCATGCTTTGCCTATGTACAAAGTCTGTTCTCCAGGAACTGGCCCAGGAACTCCTGTCCATATGTTTGTACTGGAATCTGCTAGAGCCACAGTTGTTGAACCATTTAAACCAAGTGCCCCTATAGGTCCTTGAGAAATAACGTCCTCGTCATTCTCTAGAACATTATCCCCATCATCAGCCCACCATACGAAATTCACATTACTAGCAAGTTCGCCGTTTCCGGGACCATCACTAGCATCAACTTCTGCTTCCGGTTCATTTATTCCGTTATCATCATTTGAAGTCAGCTTAACGTTGGCACAAAGATATGAATCATTGTTGTCTACATGAAGAGAGATCGTGTCTTCTCCTAGATCTCCAGGTTTAACATCTGGAAAATCAAAAAACTTTTGAATAGTTAAGTCCGCCATTTCCCATGTCGTACTAGCATTCAAAAATCCGTTGTAGTAGCTGTGATTGTCTATCATTAGGTCTATAGCTCCAGCAGTAAAAGTGTTTCCACTCGACAGTTCTCTGTCAGAGAAAAACGCACCTGTTCCACCTAGAACTAAGGCCGAACCAACAAACAAGATTAGAGCTGAACTTAGTAATATTCTTTTCATTCCGTTTTCTGTTTACCCCCGAACTAATTTTAGTAAATTCAGTTCTGGGGGTGGATAATAATTTTACCTAGTTAAGTGGACAATTTTCTGGAATAACAAACTGACCAACCAAAGTTGAGTAAGCTGTGTTTGTTCCAGGATAAGCCCCGTTAAACATCGATATGACTTGTGCTTGGCTGTAAGGGAAGTCCAAACTGCCTGCGTTGAGTAGTGCTACCACCGTCTCTCTTCCAAGCTGATTTAATCCCCCACCACCCAGTTGCAAAACTTGTAACAAAGTTTTACCAGGAAAAGCGTTGTCGAAGACAGAAGAGTATAGTTGGTTCGGTGAGTAACCAGACCAGCTGTCAAAATGTTGACTTGCCTTCCAGTAACCATGTGAACAGTACTGGTTATTTTCTTCCTCAACTTTAAGTTTATTTACAACTATAAATGTTTCTGTGGGATCATTAACAATAACTCCTAGACCCCCCGCGCCCGAAACATGTTCCCAGCCTTCCTGTAACACCTCACTTATCTCATGAGTACCATAAGACACGCCAGTGAAAGCAACACAGCCATTTTGCAGAGTTACTCCAGAGTAATCCTCAATATTACCCGGTAGACCATCATTTAAATTCAAGGTCCAACCAGAAAGAGGTTTACCTGTTTCATCTGTTTTACACAAAGTTACAGTTGATTTGTCTTCTTCTTCGTCATTTCCACAAATAAACCCATCGTTACCCCTAGATTGAATCACAGAGAAAGTGACATCGGCTTTTACGCCGTCACTTTGAACTATGTTTCCTATTTCTTCACCTTCGCATTTAAAACCAGTTCCTCTTACTAGAGGTCCGTTGTTACCTGTTTTACCTAAACCATCTTGAGTTACTGGATAGTCCTGCATATCGCCAAAGCACCAGGCTTTACCAATATACCTGACAGAATTTCCAATAAGCGGGTCATCACCTCCCCAAATGTTTCCATTTGAGTCAGCGATAGCCCAATTTTCTCCATTCCAAATATCTTTTACCAAACCTTTTTTGAATATTTTTTCTCCTATCTCATAAACATTATCTCCGTCGTCTGCCCAGAATTTGAAATACAATTTGTCTTGTAACTCACCACTGTTTTCTCCGGTGGTTACGTCCACAAGACTTTCTGGTTCATTCTGACCATTCTCTGGAGTGGCAGTAAGCAGTATATTCATACACGCCCAAGCATTGTTATTGTTTACGTGAAGTGAAATAGTATCCTCTCCAATATCTCCTGGCTTTATATCAAGAAAGTTAAAGAAAAACTTACCCGCAAGCGGAGAAAGTTCCCAAGAAGTGGATGTGCTGTAAACCAGCTTGCCCCACTCGTTTGTTATATAACTTTCGTTGTCGATTTTTAGGTCGATAACCCCTGTGGCAAAAGTATTACCTGTGGACTTTTCTGTATCGGAGAGGTATGCTCCTGTACCAGTGGCCAGGATTGCTCCAGCAAAGATTATGGAAGTTATACTTAATAGTATTTTTTTCATTTTTTCTTGCCCCCGAACTAATTTTAATAAATTCAGTTCTGGGGGTAACTTTCTAACCCACTTTCTTTGTTTGGTTGCGAAGCACGACTCTAGAGAGTTATGCCCCGCCACCTACAAAGATTAATGAGTTAGGAAAATTTTAGTTTAGAGTTCTACTAATCAAATGTATTTGTAACAGTACATGTGATTGTATCCCCTGGGGTCAAAACAACTGATCCTGGGAAAGATGCTGGGCAAGAAACCCCCAAGAAGGATGTTCCTGTAACTGATGTTTGAGAATAACCAGCCACCAAAACTTCTTCGTCAAGTTCATGTGAAGCATTTGCGCTAACACCATTAGAAGATCCTGAAGTTACAATTCCACTATCGATTGATAGATCAAAGTCGTCTGGAGCAGATTCTCCCCCAACAACATTTTTAATTAAAGTAACTACTGGTTGAATATCATCATTAGTTATAGTACAGCTAGCAGCTCCCCCGGCTGGAACATTCACAGTTCCGTCTGATGCACAATCTCCACTAAATGTAGCAGAGTAACCAAACAGACCAGATTCACTCACTGTATGAAGACCAGCACTTGTTGTTGTCGCTACACCAGATGAAATAGACATTGAATCAACAAAGAGTGGAAAGCCACCAACTACAGCTGTTCCACCATTATCATTTGTTACAACCTTAGTAACTGTAAGAGTTCCTGTTGTTGGCTCACCTTGTCTTTGTACACACTGGAAGTTTCCATTGTTTCTAGACTGAACAGCTCTGAAAGCAACGTTTGCTGTCAAACTGTCTGTTTGTGCAGTATTGCCAACTTGTGAACCATCACAAGTAAATCCTGTTCCAACTGTAAGAGGACTTCGTCCTACATCTGCGCCATTGTCTTGAGCAACTGGGTTTGGCGTAATTGTTCCAAAGCACCATGCTTTACCAACGTACCTTACAGATGCTCCTGGTACTGGACCACCTTGTAATGTCCAAATGTTATAAACAGAGTCAGCTAGTGTAACAGTTGTTGTTGCACCTATTGCAAGAGCTCCTAAAGGACCGCCTTGTAGCAGGTTCTCCCCTGTTTCCAAAACGTTGTCTCCATCGTCAGCCCACCAAGCAAAGTTTACTTGCTGTGCTAGTTCACCTCCGTTTGGATCATTTGTTATATCTCCATCTTCTGCTTCTGGCTCAACAAGAGTGTTTTCATTGTTAGATGTAAGTGTTACATCAGCACAAAGGTATGAATCGTTGTTGTCCACGTGTAGAGAGATAGTGTCTTCGCCAATGTCTCCAGGTTTTAAGTCACTGAAGTCAAAAAACTTCTCAATTGTTAAATCTCTCATTGTCCAAGTTGTCCAAGGACTAGCTACAAGCTGTCCTGTAGATGTACTTGTAACATAACTCGTATTATCTATCTGCAAATCAATAGCTCCAGCAGCCAAAACATTGCCTACTGAAGTTTCACTATCACTGAAAAAAGCTCCTGTTGCTGTTATAGCCATCGCCGCAACAAAAACAACCACTCCTAAACTCATTAATATTTTTCTATTCATAATTAATTTTATTTTTTACCCCCGAACTAATTAGGACTTAAGACTCTTACTTATCCTCCTTTTCAAACCACCTAAAGACCTACCGTGCTCCTTGAGCATTTTCTCTCTATGTGTGGCGTCTTCCCTTAGTTTATATGCTTCGTAATATATCAACTCAAATGGCTTTCGTAATTTGGTTGATGTACTCTTACCCGAATTATGTTCTTCTATTCTCCTCTTGAGATTATTTGTGTATCCGGTGTAAAGATTTCCATCTTTCTCACTTTTTAAAATATACACATAGAACATAATTCAAAGTCCTAATTAGTTCGGGGGTTGATTAATTTTTATAATACTTTTTATAATTTTGTTTACTTTACCCCCGAACTAAATTTTAATAAATTTCAGTTCAGGGGGTCGACCTTCTCTTCTCAAACTAAGCCCTTGGAATTCGCAAATAATTACAAAAACAAAAAGAGCTGTCTCTGTTGTAATATTAAAATTACTGCAGAGATAGCTCTTTTGCGTGTTCCAAGTGGTTTGTTTCAAGAAAAGTAACTAACATCTTTTCTAACTTACTTAAGAACTAATTTATATCTTGATCTAAACCAAGATAAAGTTCATCGTATCACGCTGTTTTTTTATCAAAATAATAAATACTAAAAAAGTGTATAACTTGTGGAGAACAAGTGTAAAACTCTACAAATATGAGTGAAAAAACGTGAAAATATAGTAAAATTTGACAAAATTTTAAAAAATTGAAAAACAAAAAATACCTTGACCAAATTGAGATTTACAAAAAACTACACCATACTTGTGTAGCTTTTTGTAACCTATTGAGTATTGTGCAACATCGGATGTTGCACAGTAGAAAACTATTGTGACAAAGTTGTGAAATTTCTTTCTGTACTCGTTGCACTGTTACCTCTTTCGTCAGTAATTTTTATCATGTAGTAGTATGTCGTGCTTGTGGAAAGGCCGGGAAGATTTACAGAGTGTGTAAAGCTTAAATTATTTACAAAAAAATTTGCGGGTGAGGTAGAGGCTACTGGGGTGGTGTTGCTATACCAAAATTCTGACTTTACATTTTTGTTTGCTGTCCAGAAAACATATCCTCGTGTTGGAGAATTGCTAGATGACTCAATTACAAACAACTGTGGTGTCACTATATAGTTGGTGGCCATTGCAAATAAGCTGTTTTTAGAAATTTTGTTCAGAAGTTCTCTAGTTTTTGGACCAACAATTCCGACTACCTCTAGGCCATTTTCCCCTTGTAGCTTCTTTATTGCCCGCTCTGTCAAAGTGCCAAAATAGCCCGTAATAAGGCCTTCTGGATATATGTTTGGCACCTTTGAAAGCTGTGACTGTAGAACCTTAACAGCATCCCCGCGTGAACCAAGCCGCAGACTAGGTGTAGGATTTGGCGGAGTATCCACCAAAGCCACCGTAGCCCCAGCCGTCTGCACTACAAAAAGCCCAGCCAAAACCAAACCAAATATTGAAAAAGTTTTTTGTCTCATACTAAAATTATACCAATTTTCCACCAGAATAATCAATTTTAGACAAGACGATGGGGGCGCATCCCCCGAAGGAAATGCGCCCGTAGTACACGTCAGATCTAGCCGACCTGGAAGGTCCTCATCAGGGTTTCCGAGGTCGCCGCCTCGAGGTCGCTTGCGAGAATCCTCGCCAGCATCGGATGCTCTCCGCTGACTGCGGTTCCACAGCTCTTCGGGATGACCCCGTCCACTGCCTCGTTCCGGTGTGGCATGACTGAGTACATGTAGAACCGAACCTGCGGATTGACCTGCTTTACCAGGCGGGCCAACTGCGAGCCCTCGATATGGCTGTCGAAGACCTGACCAGAGACCACGAACGCCGGAGAGCCATCCATCACAGCGTCCAGAACGGCTTCTGGAATACTGGTGAAGAGGATCTCCCGGGATCTCGCAGGATCGATCTTGGCAACCCCCTCCTTGATTCCGAGCAGATTCTCGCGATGACGCTGAGCCACGATGATCTTCATATGCCCTCCCTTGGGTAGAAACAACGAACAGAAATCCTGAACCTTATGACATTATACACCCGTTTACTATTATTGTCAAATACAATTTTAGTACTAAAACAACCTTACTTATACGACCAAAATTATCAAAAAATCTTTGTGCCATTTGGCACCTGTCTTTCGGGTATGGTTAGAACGACGTCCCCGTTTTCATCTGCAAAACCAGTCGTCAAACATTCCGATACAAAAGGACCGATTTTTTTATTTGGGAAATTAACAACACAAACAACTTGTTTACCAACAAGCTCTTCTTTTTTATAATGCTTGGTAATTTGAGCACTAGATTTTTTGATTCCTATTTCTTGTCCAAAATCAATTTCTAATTTGTAAGCGAGTTTCCTTGCTTCAGGAAAATCATCCACTTTTATTACAGTGCCCACCCTTAGCTCCACTTTTTCAAAATCATTCCAGGTAATCTCATTCATACTAAAATTCTACCACAACCCAACTTAAACTTAGCTACGGTTGTCGTTTAAAAGTTCCTTCATGTGCGAAGCTATGGGGCCTCTAATTACATTGGTAAGTTTCAAAAGAGATTCTAGCCTTTTTAACCCCTCAACCGTCTTGGACTTAAATTCAATCGTATAAAAATCTTTCAAGCCCTCCACTCTCTCAAGATCCACCTGATCTTCGCCAATATTGTACTGCCAACCCGTACGGGTAAACTCAAATTCGTATTTGTATTGATTTAGGAGATTTTCCTCAATAAACTTTTTTGCATCTTCCTCCAATTCAAATTCTTTCCTAAGTGGTACGTCCGTGTCCACACCAATCTCTTTTTGATAGTGTTTTTTAACAGACACAATTACATCCGCTTCACCCCAAATATTTTTCTCATAAGTTCTTAATCTCAAAAATTCCTCATCCAGTCCTTTTTTGGGGTTGTATGAAGAATATATTTTGTCAGTTAAAACATACTCACCCTTAAAAATTGCTTTGTTCTCTAGGAGAATCTTCCTATAAGTTTCTATTTCTGGAACAAATGACCTAGCTTCTATCATATGAAAAATTATTGTATATGATTCCTCACCACTTTTTCGTTACTTTTTGCCTCAATTTCCCTCCAATCTTCTTCACTAAAATGTCTACCCTCCGCCTTTCCTTCGTAATGTGCTCGCCAATTTTGATACGTCTCTGCTTGTGCAACATCGGATGTTGCACAATTACTAAATTTGATCTTTTTTGAGAGATTTGTAGAGAATTAGGATGAGAGAGAAGACTAAATATATCAATGAAATAAAAATTGCAACTAAATCTTTTTCTGTGTGTAAAAATTCATCACCACTATACCATGGGACAAAAATTAAAATTAAAATGTAGATTATAAAATAAATTATTAAAGTTTTTCTCCATATAGAAAAAATATTTTTGTTCCAAAAATATATAAGAAGTGAAGGAATAATAACGGTCAAGCTAGATAATGATACCAACAACAGATAATTCAAAAAACCAACACACAAAGAACTTCCTTCACTACAAATCTTAAATACTGTATATTTGGGAATTAATAGAAAAAAAACTATGGACCCAATAACTCCCCAGTAAATCAAGAGTTTGTTTGACAACCAGTTCATAACATAATTCTAACCCTAATAACTAATTTTTAAAAGGTCTCCATCCGTTTTAACAGTAACCACAACAAGCCCTGGTTTTGTACTCACCACTGCCCCGTCCCTGGTTTTCTCCCTTACAACTGTAGTATTGGTTGCCTTTCTGTAGTTAAATACATACTTTTCCACACCCTTCGCAACAACCCTTGTATCTAAGTCTGTTAGAACTCCTTTCTTTTCCTGCCAATCATAAACTATATCTGTATTTGGAAGATTTGTTGTAACCCCGTTTCTAATAATTTTGTTATAAGTAAATCTAAATCTCGTTGGGAACTCTATAAATTTAGTAAACGGAATAACTGTTGTGTTACCCTGGTTGTCTATAAGAGTTGTGGAAGTACTAGTTGTCAGTATTGTTGGATTTGGGTCTATCAAATTTACTGCAGAGAAAACAACGTCCTTTGTACTAGTTGAGAAAGTAACCTGTAGCTCTGGAGGAGTACTGTCATATACAGTTACACTATTTTCTTTGGCTTCTAGTATTTTATCTACTATTCCATCTCCATTTCCATCAATTTTCAGTGTAGAGCTAGCTACACTTGTATTTGGAACTATATTCATTTCTACCAAAGTAGAAACTGTGGATGGAACACCTTGGAAAGAAGTAGTTTCTATAATATTGTTCCCAACTTGCTTATCTACATCCAGCGAGAAACTCCCACTATGAAGACCCTTAAGTTTCAAAGTAAGTGTTAGGTCGTTTGGAGTAGAAATAAACTGTACGTCACCTATTTGCTCATAATTAACATCTGGAATTTCCTCTCTTATTTTACCTGTTACTGGATCCTTTCCTGTATACCTACCAAATGAATCTGTTACCCCCAATGTGAGTGGTGAATGAAGTGTGTAATGCAGACGATTTTTACTAGAAATTAAAGTTGATGCATTGTCTACAACTATATTACTTGAATCAGAAAAAACTGTATTATTAAAAGTTGATGAAATAAAATCTAATATGTTTGGAATTTCTAAAATATCCCTGTGCTTCCTATTTACTCCACCAACCGGATCATTGTACTTCCACAAATCCACCCACCACCTCTCAACATTCGGTGTGGATGTAGACATCCACAAGGCACTAGGCACAACAACCGTACCGTCACCATCTACCACATACCGAGGTTTGTAAGAAAGATATTCTGTTCCAGAAGAATTCAAATAGGATTTATAATCCACCCCAGCTATTGTTTCCTCTCCCCATCCGGCTATTTGTATAACTTTGGTTGTAGAAGCTGGTTGCCACAAATCTAATACAGCATGCATACTCTGTGCATCTGCATACAAACCAGAGTTTCCAATATTTGGGTGAACGGTGTCATCAAAGGCAGGTTTGCTTCTTCCGTCTGTTCCTAAAATATAATTTTTAAGCTCCGTATTATTTGAAACAAAAAGTCCGTACTCTGAAGTCTGTGGATTGAAAAACGGTTTATCTTCAAAAGTAGCCACCTTATCTACCACAAACCCTGGATCAACTATTGAAAAATATCCTTCAGAAGGTAATAGGTTGTAAATAGCCGGCATGTTCTCAGAAAGGTCTCTGGAACGAGCGTTGTCCATAATCAGCCCATAACCCAAACCTTTCCCGTGAAGTAAAGCTACTACGGCATCTGGTGTTCCCACTTGTGGCACAGCAACAAAAATTATTTTATCTATTTTGTTGTAAATTGGATTGTTGGTATCCTTCAATTTTTGAACTAAAGCTTTTATTACCAAGCCTCCGTTTGAATGCCCAATGAGTGTCACTTTACCTGTCCCAGAATTTTGCTGTAACTCTTGTAATTTTTTAAGAATGTAACTTTCAGAAAAATTTTGTGAATTGTTATAGAAAAGTCTGTTTCTAGTTGTACTCGCACCAAATGTTATGATGTCATTTAAAGAAAGTCGCCAGTCATAAGGGATAAAAGCATAGTCAGGTATAATGCCGTCATTTTTCCAATTTCGGAGTTCTGTTATGAAAGAATTGTAAACATTCGCTCCAAATACTTCATCCATCACTCCAGTCTCCGCTTCATCACTTATACTCTGGGTATCGTCTTTTGTATAAATAGGATTTAAACTTTTACCGGTAGTATTAAGTGAAAGTTTGGTATGTTTTGAATCAGATGTTGAAAGCCACAACTCATCGTCGTGGAAACACTCATTACCAATCAAACTAGTCCCACAATCAATCGTTCCCAATTCTTCATAAAGTCTAGAACTCATTACCCCAGGAAAAAACATCACGCTCGAATTACCTGTCGGTGGTGGAGATACAACTTCACCAGTAAAAACTGCCGAAACAGTCACAATATTTGTCCCAGAAGAGGCATAAGTAGTATTCCCACTCAAAATTCTTTGAGCCAAAACTGGTGGATCAATCGACTCAATACTCAAATCACAATTAAAAACTTTTCCTTTTAGGCTTTGCGGAAGAGGATTCCCGTACTTACTAGAATCATAATCTGCCGGGCATTCACCTTCGAAACATGGCGACTTAATACTTACATTCCAGTCATCCACCGCATCAGTCGGACCGTTTATCTCACCGGTCGCAACCAAAGACACATGAGAAGCATCCTGAAGAAAACCAACTTCAGTTACTTCAGTTGTCGTTGATTGGATATTTGGTTCTATTCCAATATATGGACAAAGGTTGTAATTTCCATCAATACAGTTGTAATCATCATCATACAAACTACATGACTGAAAACGGTTTATTTTGTAACCCGCCAAGCCCTCATCCCACTCAAAATGAGAAGCAAAAGCTGGATCAATAGAAATAGCAAGTGGGGTTGTAGTACTTTCAAGAGACGCTAATATAACATTAGTAGAAGGACTGTTTACCTCATAAAGAGCAAAAAACGCAGAGACAAACGGCGTACTTAGTAGAAAAAAGAGCAATAGTGATAGGGCAAAAACAAATAATGACTTTGTTTTCTTTTCCATATTGACCGTCATATTACTCACAGCCCTCCCTTGGTCAATATTGCTCACGCTCCAAAAAAATGTTCTAATTTTTTACTCCAGTATTAATTCACAGCGATATATCGCTGTGAATTAATACCTATTTTGCATATTTTCTCCAATACTTTTTTCCTATCTTGGGTGGCATTAATCCACCCACCGTCATAATGCTCCAAATTATTTTCTCTAGATCTATTTTTTCTCTCTGAGATGTTTTTAAAATGGAATTATACTTCCCTATTTCCATCTTTAGAGAAATCATTGTAATAGTTGAAGTACTTACCTTTAATATTTCTGAGATTGAAAGCTGTGGTATTTTTGAATTCAACAATAATACAATAGCAATTCTTTTAGCTAGCATTAGCTTTTCTGTATCGGTCAAAAGTTCATTGACTACCCCAGACAACAACTTTTTATTCTGAGATTTATTCAAGATCAGTATTAGATCATTAAATAACTTGTCTGAAAGTTCCTTATCCAATTCCTTACTAGAGATATGTGGCATATATTCATCAATTATTGATAATATTTCACAGCGATATATCGCTGTGAAATATATTAATGGCGAATTATAGGATGTCAAATGAGAGAATGTCAAAGGATTGAGAACTAAGAAATCTAGAGTAAGTAAAATTTTAAAATAAGAAAAAGCAATCTTGCTATTTATTATTACAAAAAAACAATCCGCGATAGTTTTAGACAAAGCCGGGGAAGAAATCCGTTTTGATTTGTGAGCCGGGAACACCAAGTTTTTGGAGGGTCGTTTCAAATGTAGATACCATTCCGTGAGTACCAGATATGTAGAACATTCTGTCTTTGTAATCTGGAACTTCTTTTGTAATCATATCCCCTGTTATAAAACCGGTACGCATATTATTTAAATCAGTATTTGTTCCAGACTCATTTACAACATATATATTTTTCCAGCCCACTTCCCTATTTGCTGTGTCAAAAATATCTCTATAGGCGATATCTTCTGGAGTTTTGTTTGAGTAAAAGAAAACTATATCTCTCCTTTCTTTCTTATCCAACATATATTTGGCCATACTTCGAAATGGAGTAACCCCGATACCACCAGCCAGAAAAACTAATTTTTTATTTGTATCCTCGGGCATATTAAACTCTCCAGAAAGTTGTGAAGCGATAAGTTTGTCACCTGTATTTAACGAGAGTAGTTTCTGTTTAAATGTGCTGGGATTTGGATAAAACTTTGTGCCGAGAATAATGCTTTCCTCTGTTGGACTAGAGGCAATAGTGAAATACCTTCTGTTTCCACGAATATCTGGCTTTTTATGACCAAGAGTCCACTCAAGATATTGTCCTGGTTTAAAGTTAAGTTTTTCTGGGGAGTTGAAAACAAAATCATACACATCAGCAGTTAACTTATTTTTTTGTTTAAGAGTTAACACAAGCCTTGCTCTTGGACTGACTAAGTACGAGAAAATATTTCCAATTACTAATGCTAATTCTGGACTTGAGTAAAGAGTGCCAACATGAAACTGCATCCCAAATAAAATACCAACCAATGCTCCGTAAGAAATTTGCAGTTTCTTAGTTGGTGGAGTGGTAAGTGGTTCGGTAAACATTATGCTTCCAAAGAAAATAACTGGCCAAGAAGTAAAAATCTCTTTTAATATCCCTAAAATTCCATAACCGTTTAAAAAACCGACAATTCCTACACTTAGAATTGCAGTCACAAAAAAAGCAAAAAACATGCTGAATCGTCTCAACTTTCTCAGAACAAGAAAGCCGAGCACTATGACTGGAATAAACATTACCCCACTTCCCACCCACCAAGCTCCCACACCAAAACCAAAAAGCCCTAGGATAACAAGAGAAATAGCAACTGGATTAAATATGTGTTTTTTCTTTATAACTAAAATGTATTTTGATGCCATGGCTAAAACAGCCACAAGCACGAGCATTTTAAAATCGAACATGCTTTCAATAGGAAAAGTAACGAAAAATAAAATTAGGGCAGAAATAAGATATGACTCAGAATTTGTTTGAACTTTGAAAATTCCTGCAAAAATATTGTTTGTTATAGAGCAAACAATACCAAGTGTAAAAAGAGAGTAGATAAGGCTTAATCCACTAAACGGCAACAATCCTATAAACCCGAGCGCAACAGAAACTGCTGACAAAATCATAAGTCCGTACAAAACAAGTTTGTACATTGTTATTCCATTCAGAAAATTATCTATATACTTCATACTGAATAATTCTAGCATAAAAGAAAGACCGCCGACCCGAAAGCCGGCGATCCATTTGTGCCCTGCAGGCGCCACGAATCAATTCTCGTTCGCACCCACCGACATCCAATGTCTTTGGGCCTTCTCTTCAACGACGAGAGCGAAGAGAACCCCAAGCGCGACCACGACAGCCCAGGCAACAGCCACCAGGACCGTGAGCGGAAGTGGTGTCTGAGACGCCACCTCACCGACAAGCCCAAACGAGATAGGCCCGACGATGGAAACCAGTAGCCACAAAACGAGCAGAACCAATGGCCCACCCTCCTCAGGAACCGAATCGATTCCTATCTAAGCGCATTATACACCCAATGGACTCATTTGTCAAATACTAGATGTGAATAACTCTGCATTGAAACCAGAGGACTTTTCTATCCTGTGATCGGAGCGGAAGATGAGATATTCAAATTTGAAATACTTTTGTAAGGTCTCAGCTGGTACAAAAGAAAGCGCTGTGGTTAGGAGGTCTGCAAGAAGTGTACTCTCTGCCAGAGTCCACACAGCTAGAACATCTTTTGGAGATTTTAAAGTCTCTGGATTTATGACATGGTTATAATCTGCCCACTTTCGTCTGTTCCCTGCCGAGCCACACAAACTTTGATTTAAAATTTTCGCGACGCCAATCACTGACTCAAAATCCTCCGGATGCTCTAACCCAACAGACAAACTTTCTAACTCAGAACTTCTCTGCCTCATGTCCCCTCCTGCATCAACGCAATAATTTTCAATACCTGTACTTTCTATAATTTCTGAGACAATATCTACTAAATACCCCTTGCCTCCGGCTCCAAAATCTAAGATTTCTGGTTTTTTTACTTTTAAAATAGGATTATTCCACTCCATTACTTCCTGCCAAGACAGAGGTTTGGTTAGTTTTTTTGGCACAAGAGAATAATTTGCGTCGTAACCGGCATCCACCAAAACCTGGCCAATAAGAGGCGTGACAAGTCCGCCGGTAACATCGTACATTTTTTTATACAAACTTATCATCTTGTCTGCATCTCCCGGCAAAGTGAAATTCCCCATCTCCTTACTCATTTTTGTCACTAAAGAGTCCCCACGAAAACGCGAGTACGTTTTATCAAAAATATCTATTCTATTTTTTATTTTTTCTAGCAAAAGAGCTTCTTCTGCCGAAGAAAGCTCTTTTGTAATATCTATTATCCAAGTAGTGCCTATAGCTTCAAAACTGAATTGAGTCATTTTATGCCTGAGCTTGTGCTTGAATTTTTGCTACAGCATCATTCCATCCCTTTGGAGTAAGAGAAGAACCAGAAACCTTTGTAAGAGTAACTTCACTTAGTTTTTTCCCAACAACTTCTGCCTTAATACCAGAAATGAACTTACCCTGCATTGTCTTAGATGTAGGGTTGCTTGCAAGAGAAACCACGGTAGCATCTGTTATAACATCACTCTTCACAACAATAGTAACATCAATCTGCTCTGTTCCGTTTGGAGAATTGTAACTACCCTTAGAGTTATACGTACCATCTTTGTACATATAACTTGGTGGTACCACAGGAGGCATCACTTCAATCTCATATTTACTGTCCTTCTTTACATATTTAAATACACCATATCCGGCAACCGCTAAAATCAAAACAACTATTACACCAATAAGCACACCATTACCTTTCTTTTCTTCGGGCATGAGTCTATAAAATTAATATTAATGTAAGGAATATAATAGCAAACTACGGAACCAAAAATCAAATAGTGTTTTTTCTCCAACCCTTCATCGCATGTTTTTTAAAGAATGGTTTTTTGAGCTTTACACTAGAGTCTTTGAAATCCATAGCCTTTCTCTGTGTATATACAGGAATAGTGGTATTTACCGTCTCTGCATATACAGCGTTTATACCCCCTACAAGAAACATACCTGCCACGATACCACTACTAGCGCCTGCGATAATTGTATTTTTGATTTTCTTATATCTTTTATCATTCACCATACCTTTCATACAAACGACAAAAGGTATTTATTTCATATTGGATTATTCGTTCAGTTTCTTTATTCCATAGGCCTTTATTTCTCCATCCACGAGACTACCCGCCACAAAAACAAGGTCTCCCACATCTAGATACTGGTCAACAAGAACATCTGGCAAGGCAATAACTACAACCGTCTCCATTTCCTGATTAAAATCTCTAGTGAAAGAAAATTCAAAGCGGTTTCCGTTTATACTTCCTACAAACCCTTTCCATGTTCCTGGTTTCTGTACTTCACTTCGAACTCCAGAGTAAATATTGGGTATTAAAGGAAACTTGTTTGTCTGAATTTGCTTCATTAAATTCTGATGAAAAGGAGTCAGGTTTATAAGTGTGCTTATAATAGTGGTAATAAAAAATGTTCCAATAAATAAATATACTATTGGACTTTTGTATCCAAATCTAAAACTTTTTAGTATCCAGTCTAGAAGAACAAGAAGTAGAACGTCCACAGCAAGTAAATACCAAGGAAGAATAAAAATAAAATGATATAAGCCCGTTCCACCAAATCTAACTAGAAACAAACTGCCATCCAAACTCATACTAAAAATAGTAAAACTAAGTAAAAATACAGAAATAAAAGTAACGAGCATAACAACCACTGCCAAAACCACGAGCTTTATTAGAAAATAAGCCTTTGACCTCATCCCCACTTCCCCAGATGAAATTTTTTTTAAAACTTCGTCCTTTATATTTTTTTGTAATTCAATTTGTTTGTTTATTTGATTGTCTTCGTTCATATTTTTATATTTCGATATTTAATTCCTTGTACTTTTCTCTTAGAACATTCTTGGCTCGCATTATTCTCACCCCCACAGTACTTATGGGAATATGGAGAATGTCTGCAATTTCTTTGTAGCTTAACTCCTCAATGTAATATAAGACCAAAATCTCCCTATACTTTGCTTCAATGTTGTAGAGGCCTTTGTCAACAAACTGTTTTATCTCTTTTTGCTCCCTCTCTTTTATAATAGGATCTTCTACTACCGTATATGAAAGCAAAGTATCGAAGTCAAAGTAATTTAATGGATTTAGGGAATTCTTTTTTATGGCATTTATATAAGTATTGTGAGCAATACGATATATCCATGGTGAAAACTTTTGCGCCGTATCAAAACTTTTTATATTTTTGTATGTTTTTATAAAAACATCTTGAACAACATCTTCTATGTTGTCGTTATCAACTAAAAACTTTTTGCCGTATCTAAAAAGCTTTGCTTGGTATCTTTCCATCAATAAACCAAATTTATCACTGTCTCCATCCGCGACAAGTTTCGCCAACTCTTCATCGCTAAGAGATTTGGGGTTTTCATTCATCTATATACTATACAACGTAATACAAAAAAAGTTCTAAATTATTTCAAATCGCCCATATAAGGCAAAAGGCTCAACGAGACGACGACGAAAACGACGACGGTTCTTGCGAGCCCTTCAACTAGTATTACAAACTTTCCTAACAAAGATCGATCCGTGGCTGGGAGTCCACGGAGAGGTGGGACGAGCTAACTAGCGGTAGGTGTACCTTCACGTGTTGGCTTCTGCGACTGCGAGCCCACCACACCCGGTGAGACCGAGTAGAAGCCAGCTTCACTTCCGCAGTGCTGACACGCTTTCTGACCGTTGTCGTTCTGGCTCTTGAAGCAGGACTTGCAACCCTTCCTCGCGACTGCCGGATTCAACGGCTTGGCCTTTCCATAGACCTTGCTGTTGATCTGCTTCGAGACCACTGACCCTGAGCTTGACGGCGCAATTATCACTATCTCTCTCCCCACACTATGGCTCGCCCTCTTGCGAGTCCTTTATAATTGTTACTCTTAAACTATGAGTCTGTCAAGCCAAAATGGCACTTTTCCACAAATTAGTATTCTATAGTGATTGGGAAGGAAATAGAAGCGTCGTGCTCTGGTAGTCCAGATGGGTTGTCTTTCCTTAACACAAGAGTGGCGGGACCAATGTAAGACTGCGGAACTTTTACTGTAATCTCAAATGGTACAAAGTTCTCTGTCATCCACTCATCCTTTGCCTGTGCAGGTCCTTGAAATAATATTTTTCCGTTTTTATCTAATACTTCTACTGGGAAAGAAGCTTCAAAGTACCAAGTGCCTCTAGCTTTCCCCATTACCTTAAATTCTTTACCGGTAACTGCTCCTGGGAATGGTAAATCAACGACAATAAGGTTGGCTGTCGCATTTGTATAAGTAATAGGTGGCATTATCTCTTCAGTAAAAGTTCTACCATCAGGAGTTCTACATCGCCTTGGATAACTTTCCATAACTGGATATCCTGCCTTAGTGCAGTCCTCAAAAGATTTAATTTCAGAGAGGTCCCGTGTTTTGTCTCTCTCAAAATAAACATACAAACCAGTGCAAACCCCTAGAGCCAAAATGATTATTAATGTTTTTTTCATATTTATATATTAAATTTTATTATAAAGCATTCACGTGAAGAGCGTTTGTGTGTTGTTCTGCTTCTAGAATTATTCTTTCCATGACCTTAACTGCTTCAATTGGATATTTACCTATAGCTGTTTCATCTGAAAGCATCAAAACGTCTGCTCCTTCCAAAACTGCAGACGAAACGTCTGTTACCTCCGCTCTAGTTGGTTTTTCATTTTCAACCATTGAGAAAAGCATTTGGGTAGCAACGATAACTGGCTTGTTAACTGCCTTACATTTTTTAATTATCTCACTTTGAATAAATGGGATTTTTTCAAATGGTATTTCTTGGCCCAAATCTCCTCTTGCGACCATTATTGCGTCACTAAACTCCACTATTTCGTGAATATTATCAACAGCTACTTGTCGCTCTATTTTCGCAATAATTTTTTGTCTGCCAGAATTTTGAGATATTATTTCTCTACACATTTCTATTTCTTTTTTGCTACTAACGAAAGAAAGTGCAATGTAATCTACTCCCTTCTGAACAGTAAATTTTATTAGCTCCTTATCAACTTCTGTTAACCCTGAAGGGGTATTATGGTCGTATGAGTGACCTTCTTCGTATTTTATTCTTGGTCCAGGTAAATCAGCAATGATAATAATTTCCCTGTCTAATTCTTTTGAAATTTCTTTTACTAAATCAAAATATTCTCCACCTTTTTCCTTATCCAACCAGGAAAAATTGAATCTAACGGCGTCTACATTACCAGATAACATATTTTTCAGTATTTCTCTGTCTATGGAAGATGGACCTATTGTTGCTAAAATCTGAGTTCTGGAAATTATTTGGGAGGGAGTGTCTGACTTTGCTTCCTTAACTCCTTTTTTAACCATGTGACCGTTTTCATCTAAATCATAGACAAAAACTTTTTCAAAAGGAACCTCAACATTAACTATCTCTTCATCAGAAATATTTTCAATATATTTTACAAGCGTTCGCATTGAGTTGCCATGACCTACAACCAAAACATTCTTACCTTCTTTTATTTTCGGTAATATTTTTTCTATAAAAAACGGTACAACCCTTTCTGAAACATCCTTTAGTGACTCACCGTTTGGAACTGGATAGTCCCAACCTCTATGCATTTTGTTGTACTCTTCTTCACCAAGCATCTTTCTCATATCTTCCTTATCCTTTCCGGTGTAATCACCATAATCCCTCTCATTTAAAGCGGAAGAATGTTCGGTTGGAACATTAAGTGTATTACAGACATTGAGCATACAGGATAAAGTTTCTATTGTTCGAACCTGCATAGAGGCAAAAGCATAATCAATATTAATATCTTTTATGAGTAAACCCATATCTTCCGATTTCTCAAAGCCACGGTCAGTCAAATGCCTGTCACGAGTTCCCGTCCACTTACCAAGTTTATTCCACTCGGACTCTTGATGACGAGCTATTATTAATTTTCCCGTATTCATTTTTATTTATTAACTTTATTTCTTGGCTCTCTTCCCTCAAAATAATCTATTATGTTATCTGCTACGATCTGGGACATTTCCACTCTGGCTTCAACGCTGGCAGAAGCAATATGGGGAGTTAATATTGTATTTTGAAGTTTTATTAAATCTCCTGAAATTTTTGGTTCAAATTCAAAAACATCTAAGCCCGCGCCGGCGATAACTCCTTCTGACAAAGCCTTTGTAAGTGAAACTTCTTCTACTACCGGGCCTCTAGAAGTGTTTATAAGAAAAGCTGTTTTTTTCATAAGATTTAATTTGTCCCAGTTTATTAGATGTTTTGTTGTTGGTAGAAGTGGTACGTGGATACTAACAATGTCTGCTTTTTGCAAAAGGTCATCTAGGGACTCGCAATACTCGGCACCACATTCCTTTTCAATTTGTTCATTTCTTGAAACATCGTAATAAATAACCTTCATTCCTAGCGCTTTTGCGTAGAAACCGACACGACTTCCAATCCTTCCGGCTCCAACAAGACCGAGGGTTTTACCTAATACATCTGTGCCAATAAAAATTGAAGGGGACCAGCCATCATATTTTCCTTGTCTTACAAATTCATCTGCTTCAACAATTCTGGCAGCAAGTGCAAGCATAAGTGCTAAGGTATGTTCCGCAACGGCTTCAGAAGTTATAACTGCAGGGGCGTTACAGATAGTTATGTCTCTATTTTTCGCCTCAGTAATATCCATGTTGTCAAAACCAGTAGCATAGTTGACGTAGAGTTTAACATTTGGAACAGCGTCAAAAACTTTTAGATCAATTTTGTCTGTTAGTAGTGTAACCACCGCATCGTATTCTTTTTTGTTTAGGGACTCAATAATTTCTTCTTGTGTAGGAATAGAGTCCGACTGTCTAACATCAACTGAGTAACCTTTTTCTTCTAACATTTTTAGACCAACTTCATCTATCTTTCGAGTTATAAATATATTTTTCATCTTTCTATTATAGCAAAATTATTATAATGAACTATTAACAACTTCTCTTTCTTCATAATATTTAAAAAGCGCTTTGGCACCTGCCAGGTTCTGTTCCCAATCAATCCCTTCGTGAGTTTTTAGTTCAACTGTTATGGAGGGAATGCCTATTTTTGCTAGCCAAGCTTCGGAGTCCCCTGTAGTTTCATATGCGTCAAATTCTGGAACCGCCTTATACCCAGAAGCTTTTGCAAAAATATTCATAATGCTTAGTGTCTCTGGAAGAATTCCTTCTTCACACTGCGAAGCGTAAACAGCTCCTGACTGACTATGCCAGAAAACTATTGCCACAGGATTGTTATTTACTGCGAAATCTCTTATTGCCACTGCTTCTGGTTCTGAAAATGGTTGTGTTCCAGCACTTACAGTTTTATTTTGCCAAATACTTTTTGGTTGCCATTTACAATCAAAGTTTCTATTTAAATCAATTCCGTTTGCATTAAACCGTCCAGGAGAAGTCGTAACACCGGTTGGAATATCTAAGCTTGTAAAGCGCCCCTCTTTGCCAATAATTTTAAACAGTCCATCTGGATTGGCATTTGGTATGACCGTCACGGTCATATTTTTTGGAATTGCACTTGGATTGGCTTCTAAATAATCCATAAATTTATAAGCTAGAACAATACTGTTCCATTCATAACCACCATGAACTCCACCCACGAAAACAAGGTGAGTTTTACCACTACCATATTTGAAAGCCTCAATATTTCTCCCTTCAACGGATTTACCGACAAAAGTATGTACGGGACCAATGTTTGCGACTGGCACTATAACCTTAACGGTTGGTGGGGATTTTTTATAAAACACGTAGAAAAGCAGACCAATACCTAAAAGCACAAAAACAATAATGCCAAGGACCACTCGTCTAAAGTAGGAATCTATCATTATTTAGCAAAGCTTTGCAGTAATGCCTCTACACCTTTTTTATTCTTGTCCCATTCTGTCTCTGTGTGTGTTGTAAGTAAAACACTTATTGCAGGAATGTTATTTTTTGCAAGCCAGTTTACTAAATCACCACTTGTTTCATAGAAATCAAAACTTTGATGCGCGGAGTAGCCAGATGCTTTTGCATAAAGATTTGTAATCGTCGTTGTTTGAGGTAAAACATCCGTGTTGCAACTTGATGCGTAAACTCCTCCTGCTGCGCTATACCAAACAACAACTGCACTTGGACTATGTGTTTCCAAATAAGTTTTAACAGCCATACTTTCAGGCTCAGAAAACACCTTAGTTCCACCACTTACAGTCGTAGTCTGCCATTTGCCAGTTGCTTGCCAGTTACAATCAAAGTTTCGACTCAAATCCACCTTATTTCCATTGTAACGTCCAGCTATTTGGGTAGTTTTTGAAGGAGCTACATCAGAAATTTTGAATCGGCTTGAAGTTCCAACCACCTTATTTAGCCCGTCTGGATTTAAAACGGGTATAACTGTAACTTTCACATTTTTAGGTACAGCATTTGGATTAGCTTTCAAATAATCCATTAGTTCAAAAGCAACGAGAGACGTATTCCAAGAATATCCTCCATGAATACCACCGATTAATAATACCTGGGTTTCACCTTGACCATAGTTATATGCAGTAATATCTCTACCCTCAACTGACTTTCCAATAACAAGTTCACTTCCTTCAGGAACCTTCACGCCTGTTGTAGTTGCTTGTCCATTGTTTTCTGTATTTGTTGCAGTGGGCGTATTATCTACAGCAGGAGACTTATCTTTTGTAAAATAATAAAAACCAAAACCAAGTATTACCAGAACCAAAATTGTGATTGTTATATTTTTCATAAGTTCATTATATCACAGGCAAAAACCGAGCTAAAATTACAACACAAACTCTACTTTATTACAGTAGAAAGTGTTGGTGTTGTTTCAACCTCTATAATATTGAACCTTAGTCTTCCAATAAGCTGACCTGTGTCTGTTAAAACATTGACTATCCATTTACCGGGAGCTAAGTTATTTCTAACAGAATACGTTCTAAACCCACCCCCCCTACCCCCTATTACAGGCAAACCCCAAGTTTTTCCCGCATACCTTTTTTTTTTTACTTCAACTTAATTATTTTTCATAAACTTTTATTCATTTTATATTTTTCAACCAATTTGGCAGATTAAAATAATTAATTCTAGTTATTA
>CAZRVD010000003.1:79233-103828 GCA_964603545.1 uncultured Candidatus Saccharibacteria bacterium
AAACCCACCCCCCCCACCCCCTATTACAGGCAAATCCACAGTATTCTCCGTAACCCATTTTTTTGTCACTTCATCATAATGTTGCCATTCGTGAATGACGGTTGTATTAAGTTTTGATGGAGAGAAAATCGCGCTATAAGCATAAAGAGGCTCGCCATAAACTAATTTAAAATTTTTATAGAACTCAAAATAACTAAGAAAACCATTGTCTTCATATTCTGCAATATAATTTCCGTCAGAATTTCTTACTATTTTGTGATACGCACCTGCGTCCTTAAGAGAAAGTGGGATTGGCGGAATAAGGTGTGTAAAATATAGAAGATTAACAACAACAAAAATCGTAGAGATAAGGAAAATTAATGATCTTCTGCTATCCGAAAACTTATCTTTTATTAGACGAAATAAAATACGAATAAATAATGAAATGTAAATTAAACTAAGAACCCCAGAGAGTAGAAAAACCCACACACCTATGCGATGTATAAGAATTGGAACAATAAAGATAGCGAAAGAATAAACCGAGAAGAAATAAAGACTGATTTGGAAGCTTAATCTTATGTAGTGACGTTTTAAAGTTTCATTACTAATAAAAGCAGTGATTAAAATAACAACAAATGGCCAGGTAACGAAAATATCTCCACTTCTAAAGTAGGAAATGAGGAAGGTGGAAAGAATTCCTCCAAACAAGAATTGCAAGATGTTAACGTACCAGAAGTGTGGTTTACTTGGATCGTTTTCATCGTCACGATGTTTTTTATGTTTGTGAATTATTATTATAAAAATACCTATTAAAAAGATGTGGATGAGTATATACACACTCGTCCAAGTTGCATCAAGACGAGTAATAGTTAGTAGATCAAAAATAAACCCGAAAAAAAGAGAGAAAGATGAAACGGGTCTTTCGTATCGACCATACCAATCTCTGACATATTCTATTATGTTCATTTTAAATTAGCTTTTTATACTAGTTACGACAGAGAAACTACAAACGCATGGGGCCTCATGACAAACATGGCAGTTATTTTTAAACATAACCGAAAACTCTTTTGCAACGTCTATATTTGAAGAATTGGCTACACCAAATATACAAGATACGAAGTCTGATATTTCAAGTTTAACTTCATCAAACTGTTTCTGTAAGTGCTGACCTAAATAGTTGTGAACAGCTTCACTGACTTCACCCATTTCTTCTGCCAAGTGAACCCCAGCATCTGGAAGTGTACGACCACTTGCGGGATAAATTTCGTTAAACATTTTTTGAAAAGCAAGCATGTTGTGTGGTCGCAGAGCATTGTTTATTCTGACTCTCGCTCTTTTAGATGCTTTTAGTACTTTGCACTCACAGGGTTTGTTACCACAGTAAGAACACAGCATTGGGAAACGTTTCCACACTTCATCTTCTATATTTATATGAAGTCTGTTGCAAATTGCCATGAGCCAAGAAAAAGATATGAGTAAATTGTCCTTTATTTTATTTACATTATCTTTTCTTATGCCTTTTATAGCTCGCATTGTAAATCTTTGTTGTTGCACTAATAAATCCCAAATGGAATAAAGTCTGTCATCAGGCAGAGCATAAACATTTGATATGAAATTCTGAAAATCACTTATTGTCCCAGTTTTTTTAAATTGGTACATAGGGTTGTAGTTAGTTTTTATACCTGAACTTTAGCAAATTCAGTGGTAATTACAATCGCAGATAGTCAAACAGCCCGGACACCTGGTGTCCGGGCTGTCGCTGTTGAAAAATGAACGCACTTGTCGATTCTAATACTTGGCGTTGAGTCTGGCCCAATTCTCACCCTTCGGACGGATTGCTTCCGAGCCCACTGCGCAGAGCGGGCATTCCTCGGGTTGCCACATAGGCATGCCACGACTGATGAGAGCGACAATCTTGCTGCGCCCAACCATGTCCTTGCCAGAGCGGTTGACCAGAGCTCCGATGAACGGAAGGACCAACCCACCACAATTCCTGATGGCACTCGCGGTCAGACCGACACTGCCCCCAGTCGTTAGCACATCCTCACAGAGGAGAGAGTAGCGACCGAGAACGAGCATGCGATCAGACGAACTGAACACCATGGACTTCTTGTTGCCCATCTCATCTTTCGCCGGTGAGGCAAAGTTGCATTTCCAGCCTCTGAGCTTCATGATCACGTTGCTTATAAGCTCCGCGAGTCTAGTCGCACCGGTTTGAGGCCCGACAACGACTCCGACATTGAGGATGCTGAGACCCTCCCGGCAGAGCAGAAAAACGAGGTCTTCTGCAGCTTTCCGGAGAAGCTCCTCGTCTGGAATGACCAGACGGCTGTTGAAGAAACCGTCCGAGTGCAATCCCGAAGTTAGGAGTGCATGCGGACGCTTGACGTTTCCGTCATGCATCCACAATGCATCCTTTCGTTTGTAAGCGTCAATCCAACCTTCTTCACTCAAGTTCATTGCGTTCCCCTTTTAAGTTAACTTCCTCTCTGAAACCAGCCAGAAATGGCAAGTTTTCCATCTCTAAAACTACATAAAAATCAATTCAAAAGCAATTTACTAACCTAATAGATAAAGATTGTTTTGCTTCAGAAAATCTAAACTTATTTCGTTAAAAATATTCCCCTTACTTATTTCTTCTAGTGCTTTTGCAACGTGTTTAACAATATTTTTTGGAAATTCACTCGGTGAAAACCAGCCCAAATCTTCACATTTATTTGGTTCCATATTCACAACTTCACCATTCCAGTTTTTTGCTTTAAAAAATATATCTATCCTATCACCACTCTCATCATGTTTTGGTCTGCAAGATAAATGTACTAATTCCAAATCCTTAGGGTTTATATCAATTCCTATTTCTTCTTTCGCTTCACGAACTAGTGCTTCTGTTGGCAACTCACCCTCCTCAACATGACCGGCTGGCATTTGATAATTCCCATCTTGATATCCAGTATTAACTCTTCTACCTAAAAGAATCCTCCCATCCTTCTCCAGAATTAAATATACTGCGGGAACTGCTTTATTACGAACTTTCATATTAATTGTATTCTAAATATTTACCCTCAGTAATGATTTCAACCTTCCCATCTACAACCTTTATGGCTCCTTGGTCATCCAATGCGTAAATCTTTCTTGAAATTCTTTCCAGGAGTTTTTTAATATTTTCCTCTGTTAACTTTGGAAAATAAGGAGAGTTTAAATGCGGTAAGAAATAAAAATCTACAAAATTTAAACCATCCATCTCACCTATCTTGTCCAAATCCTCATCGTAAACCACTTGTGAAATTTTTGTTGCTAAATCAGGATTTGTAACCATACTCCCAGCACTTAACCCAACATAAACCTTTGTTTTTAAAAATTCTGGCAACAATTTAACCAATCCAGACTTATTAATCTATTCCATCAAGTGATACGTATTTCCACCTTCAAAAAACAAAACATCAGCTTGTTCCATTTGTGGTCTCCAGATATTTTCTGGAACTGCAGAAATATCAACAATGCTCACGGACTTGAAACCCTGCTTGTGTATATTAATCAAATCGTTTATAAACCAATCTTTATCACCTATCTCAACATTTGAAGCAGTGGGAATAAAACAAAGCTTGGTGTCTTCTGCCTTTTTCCCCACCATTTCAAAAAGTGCATCTGAAATTGATTTGTTTGTTAACCCCCCTGACGTCAGTAGTAGTTTCATATATTATTTTTTCTTCCAGCGAGGAGCAAAACCAGCCATGAATGCAAAAAAGTGAGCTTTGATTCTACTTTCACCTCGAGCGGTTATTGCTTTCACCATTTCTTTTTTAAATTCTTTTAAATCGTTACCTTCGTAACAAAGTTTTCCATTTCTAAAACAGTAACTGCAATACTGTTTCGACTCTCGGTTTTCACCGAGTGGATCTTTTTTAAATGGCATTAAGCAACTTTCACACATTTGATTATTATTTGTCATATTCTTATTCTAATTTTATCTTTTATTTTTTTCTTATCACCTTGCCTGTACTACTTATGTAAGTTTTTCCCTTCTTACCATAACCAGCTTTTCCTCCATGTGTATCTTGTGTGGCTACAAAAAATTGTCTCTCTATATCTTTGTCACCAAAAGAGCCTGAGCCAAGATTACCCTTTATTCTTTTTGCATGATGGCCAGAAGTTATTCTTCTCGGGTCAGATGCAGTAGTTTTTACAATATAGGAATCAATTTTTCCACCATATAAACCACCAACAATATCCCCAGAGCGAGGGTCAACGCCTGTTACCGCCCTTTCTTCCATAATTCTTTGTTTTCTTTTTGACAGCTTCTCTTTTTCCACGCTCAAAAGTTCGTCTAGATACTCCTCATCAATATCATTGTTGTTTACTCTTGTTAAAGCTTCCTCTAAAATAGTTTCTTGTTTTTTAATTTCTTCGACCTGAGACAGTAGTCCAAAGTATTTAACTTGTAGTTGACTTGATTTTTCTTTTGCCTCTAAACCAATTGCCCCGACATTACCACTTTGAACTTGAGCGAAAATTTCTTCTGACTCTCTAATTAAACCAACTCTCGTACTAGAAAGCTCTTCTGCTTTTTGCCAAATTTTTTCTTCGTAAAACGCTTTCTTTGGATGTATTTTTTCAAAATTTCCAGGTCCTTCCATATTATTTTAATTATTCTAATTATTTATATTATACCAGATTAAATTTTTATTTTTATTAATCTTGACAAATACGTATTTATATGTATTATGTGAGAAGGAGGAAGGCACAAATGAGATACGTCGTTCTCGCGATCATCATGGCCACGGTGGCCTGTAGCGACTTCACTGACGAGAAGGCCAAGTTCGAGGCCTTCAACAACACGGTAAATCGCATTGCCGTGAGCGTGGATGGACGGGAATACAACGTCGGCCCAAAGGGCAACGTGAACTTCACTGTTCCGATCATGGTACCGAAACCGGCAGACTTGGGGTACAACTACTTGACCGCGCCGTCTGAAGACCGAAAGGTCCAAATCAGCGTTCGGGTCGTGGACCATGACGCCGGCACGGTGACTTCGCCGAAAACTTGCGAAGCGGGAGCCAAAACCACGACGCGGATAACCTACTTTGGCGGGAGCCAATTTCAGTGCGAAACGTTGAACACCCCTAGCCCGTACTAGGCACATATGGAGGAGAGCTGGACAGATGTCCGGCTCCCCGTTTTTTTATATAAAATTTAATACCCTAAAACTTTAGACAACGCATCAACTACCGGTTTCATTTCTATAATTTCCTCTTCGTGTGTATGTTGGATTGCTGGTTTGTTTGTTGCTTTTGAATAATAAAGAGCACGAACAGGCATTTGATAATGTGGAACTCCAAATTCCTGATCTGTCAAAAGTATTTCTCTTCGAGATTCAGCTTCCTTAATTTCACCATTTGGAAACAATATAACGAAAGCTTCTATCCAAGTAGCATTAACTTTTCCACCATGCTTAGTGGCAACTCCTTTCCAAAAATCCAACAGTACTTTTGATAGTTCTTCATTTGTTAAAGAATTTTCATCTGTTTCACCTAAAGCTTTTCTTTTTGGAGCGTCAACAAAACCTTCTCCTTCTACATAAAATCCTGTGTCATTTGAGAGAATTGGAATATCAACTTTTCCAAAATAAGCTTGTGCCTTTAATTTTGCATTGTCTAATAAAGTTTTTCCGTCCTCCACTATTTCTAATGCTTTAATATTAAGCTCAGTAGGTGTAAGTCCTTCAATGGTTTCATCAACTTGTTTTAGTAGATTTTTAAACCTTTCTATTTTACCTCCATTTGTTGTTGCTAAAAGTATCTTCATTTTAAAATTTTATTTCTTCTGAAAATCAGCCCAAAGCGACAAAACTCCGAGAGCGAGAAAAAGGCATGCTTCCAACCAATTACTTTTTTGGACAGCTTCAATCAGAGCAATACCGAAGAAAAGTATAAACACCGCCATATTTGTAAATGTGATATCTTTCATTTTTTTATTATATCAAAATTGGAAAAAATTTAAAAAAAGTGTAGTATCAGATTTGGAAAGTTACGAAGGAGAAACCGCATGATTGACGCCATTGAAGCAAGACGTTTGAGCCGAACCGAAGGAAAAGAGCTCAAGAAGAGGGCACGAGAGGAGAGAAAAGCTCTCGAAAGACAGCGTCTTTTTGAAATTCGAGAGAAGTTTTTTCTCATGACTTGTGAGGCCGAACGACTGGTGGTGAAGCAAACGCGTTCGCCCACTGGGGAAAGAAAAGTGACGCTCGACTTTCTTCCCATCTACGGCTGTACCAGCATGTTGGTAACGGAGGTGCCCAAGCCTTACGACGAACTAGTTGGTCGATTTCGCAAGGCAGGATACAAAGTCAGAATCACCGTACCGGAAGACCCCTCCAACCCGGCCACGGCTAGGTACCTCGTTCTCGAGTGGTAAGAGCCACCCAGCCCAAGCCCCGACACAAGTCGGGGCTAAGCTTTTGGTGGAAAAAATTTAAAAAAGTGTTATTATGGAGTCTGTTTCAATTAAATATTGGGTGAGATTGGGGTGGGACCCAATCGTAAGACCGGAGGCCGACGGGCCGAGGTGGGGTCGGCAGAATTTTTCACCAGAAAAATATCTGTGACATCGCTGACGATCTCACCGATATTTTTTGATAAAAAAATATTGGGAGATCGTCTAACGGTAGGACAGAGGCCTTTGAAGCCTTTAATTGGGGTTCGATTCCCTGTCTCCCAGCAAAGCAGAGCGAAGCGTAAGCTTTGCTGGGAGAAGCAAATTGAAAATTTGCGTCAGGGAATCGAACGGATTCACGGTTTACTGGCGGAGTACCGCCTGTCGTGAATCCGCGTTTTCACTTTTGATAAGTGGCGACGAATCAAAAGTGAAAAAGATGAACCTTTCCTCCCAGCTTTGGGCGGAAACAAATTTTAAAAATACGAATAATATGCATTCATTAACGGAAGAAAATAGAAACTATCAAAACCTTTTAGACCAAGCAGAAGGTGCATATCTCAAAAAAGAATACCTGGAAGCCTTTTTAATCCAATCCTGTATTATTGAAGGTGTAATTAAAAATTATGCCTCTAAAAAATTTTCTTATTTAGTTGAAGGAAATAGTCTGTTAAAAAATAAATTTGAGAACTGGGACGTATCTCGACTTGTCGACGACTTATTATTATCTGGAAAAATTGATAATTATTTGTATAAAAATTTAAATGCTTATAGAAAAAAAAGAAATTCAGTAATACATGATCTTTTGAGCCATGAAGATAAAAACCTATTAGATGAGGAATTAAAAAAGACATACGAACTTGGAAGAGAAATGAAGGGATTTATAGTTGATGATATGAGTAAAAACGATAATGATGCTAGCATTGCGGAACTACAAGGCCAAATTAATGATCTTTTATCAACTATTGTTTCGCTACAAAGTAATCTCATAAGTTCGAGTGGTAAAGGAAACACAGAAACCGAAGTAATAATGCTACAAATAGGAAAACTCCTGCAACAACTAGAATTAACAAGGCATAATGATAAATGAAAAAGTATTTTACCACTCAATTTTTAGTTTTTAAAATAAACAATTTTATATCCTCGGTATCTAGGAGATCCTTAATTCTATTCATTATCCCATTATTTTTCACGACTATAATACTAGGAATAATTTCTTATAAATCAATCAATAGAAATGATATTTTTATTCAACAACCCCAGAATATCCAAAATAAACAACGATTAGATTTAGTGTATTATTTTGATCAACTGTCAAAACTAGTTAAAATACCTTTTTCTTTCCTAACTTTTTATGTATATTCACAAAATTCTGTCCAAGCGACAAATGTGGACGGGAGTAGACAAAACACGTTTCTGAATATAGATGTTCTGGGAATATATACAGATGGAATTCAGACGGGAAAAATGAGGAGGGTTTATGGGCCTGTTAATATTGTTAATTTCACTGGCACTCCAATATCGACTTCATTTAGAGTAAGTAATGCGAGTACAACTATACCCCTAAATGATCATGCTTATTATTATATTTTCTTAATACCGACTTTTATTAGTTTTCTTGTTTTGTGGATTTCTCTTGTTTTTGTATGGTATGGACTAATAGTAATATTTGGATTATGGTTAAAATTTCTACTATTTGGATCACCGATAAAAGAAATTATTGATGATTTCACTGAACTTAAACAAATCCCCTTTTGCTATAATACCTCCATGAAAACTAAATTTATTCTCCATGGAGGATTTACTCCAGGCAACCAAAATGAAAATAATTCAGATTTCTATAAGGAAATACTCAAAGACGCACATGAGGGTACAAAAGTTTTGATTGTTCCATTTGCGAAAGATGTTGAACGAATACCTTTAACTACAGAAAGAGTAAAGAATGAATTTAATAAAAATAAACAACAAGAAAAACTTGAGTTTGAAGTTGCGAATGAAGAATTTTTTATAAAACAGGTAAATTCTGCAGACGTCATCTATTTCCAGGGTGGCACTTCGTTAAAATTACTTGATGTCCTGAAAAAATTTCCAGAATTAAAGGATTCACTAACTGGAAAAATTATTGCAGGAGAATCAGCTGGTGCAAATGTGTTGGGGGAATTCTTCTTTAGTCCTAGTGCAAATAAAGTATTCGAAGGTTTGGGAATTTTACCAATCAAAATTATTCCTCATTATAAGGAAGAATATAAACATAAACTTGACGAGTTCGGAACAAATTTGGAAGAAGTGCACCTACCGGAATATACACATAAAGTCTTTTCTATCTAACCCCTCCTTCCTCCCCCTCCAACCCCCCTGCTATAATACTCCCATGACAGAACAAGAAATTTTTGATGAATTATTTTCTATTTTTAATACATCGGACGACGACAATGGCGTCGTCGGGGCAGGCTTAGTTCGTAACGGTAAAATACTTTGTAAAACAGTAAGCATGCTGGGAGGAATTCACGCGGAGTATTCTCTTTTGAAGAATTTGGAAGAGATGGGAATTTCTATTAACGCAGACGATATCATTTACACAACAGTAGAACCATGCGGGAAAAGAACTCCAGGTGGCAGAGGAGAGAAAATGGGAGATTGCACTACAAATTTAATAAATGCAGGTGTAAAGAAAGTTATTTATGGAGCACAAGATCCTCACGCCTCTGCGGAAACACGCCACAAATTTGAACTAGCTGGAGTTTCTCTAGAACAGGTAAAAGACCTCGAGATAGTTAAAAAATCAATAGAAGCATTTAATTCAACTTGTAAAAACCCCGAGGATTGGTTACCAGAAGTATAATCCCCCCTGCTATAATACTTATATGAAATTCCCAAAAGACATACTTCTAATAGATTTCGAAGGCTTTGATGTGCCAAAACAAATTGGAGTAATACTTTTGGATAAGAATACCCTTGAAGAAAAGGACAGCTTTTCTTCTTATATATTCGCTGACACTAAAGGAGAAATAAGTTTGAAGTCTGGAATTACTCAAGAAATGCTTAACGACGCCCCAACACAAACAGAAGTTGGTAAAACAGTTTTTGAAAAATTTGGAACAGACGTGCTTATCGCTTCTTTTGTTGCTGGTTTAGATTTTAGACACTTTAGAGCACTGCTATCTTCCGCGGGCATAGATCCGGCACTGTATGACTATCACGTATTAGATGTATGGCCACTTGCTTATGTTCATTTACTAAAAAATGGCTATGACGGCAAAATAAACTCGGAAGAGATTTTTCAAGCATTTGGTGCAAAACCAAGAGGATTACACAATGCTTTAGAAGATTGCAGAATTACTGCAAATGTTCTACGAAAGATCATTTTGAACTAAATGGATTTTAATTTAGAAATAATAAAGTTAAAACATCAATGGGACGAGAAAGAGATTTGGATGATGTAAAACTAATAGACCGCTACTTGGCTATAAACCAATCCTCTCTGCTATAATACCCCTATGTCCTTACACAAAATGCCGGAGGATTTACAAAAAGCCCTTTCGTCTGACAAGACGGCACTTTTAGCATGGGAAGATATTACTCCCTTAGCACACAATGAGTGGATTTGTTGGGTTATTTCCGTTAAGAGACCAGAAACCAGAAGGCAACATATTGAAAGGGTGCGCACGGAACTAAAAGAAGGAAAATGCCGACCTTGTTGTTGGGCAGGTTGTATTCATAGATAATTACCCCTTTCCCCCATTTACTCCCATTGTGCTATTATTAAGCCATTAATAAATAGCCTAAAAATATGAACCCGCAAGACAATCAAAACGAAAATCAAGTTAATAATAGCGCACAAAACAATGCACAAGGTCAGGATAATAGTATGCACAATGACCCAGTGAGAGAATTTACAAAAGGAAATAACAACAACATGGTTATGGGAATACTCTCATACTTGGGCCCTCTAGTTTTAATTCCATACTTAACAGTCAAAGATAATGACTTTGTAAAATTTCATTCAAGACAAGGTCTAGTACTTTTTGGTATTGAAGTTATTGTTTGGTTACTAGGTTCTATGATGTACTCAATGTGGATGATTACAAACCTGCTTAACTTGGCAACACTTATTTTGACTGTAATCGGTATCGTAAATGTAGTGCAAGGAAACAAAAAAGAACTTCCTGTTATTGGAGGTCTGGCAAAAAACTTTAATCTATAAAAATAAAGGTGAGAATAATAAAAAGACTGACGACTCGTTAGTCTTTTTATTTTAGTTCCAAAAAGGCGTTTATGTAATGAGTTGCGATACCACCAAAGCTTTTGTCACCTACAAACTCTTTCTCAATTAGACCAACCTCTTCGTCATACTGTGCACGAGATGTATTGTAATAAGTTATATAAGGTGGAGGCACGTCACCCGTTTCCTGAGCTATAACTATTTTTGTATTGTACTTGTTTGCAAGATTTATTTCGTCTCTTGAAATATCTATAGAGCCATCTTTGCCACGACTAAAATTCCTATATGACATTACTATAATTTTACTCCCACCTCGTCTCTCTAGGATACTCAGAAGATGTTCAATGGTATAGCCTCTTTTACCTCTATACACAAAACTTGGCGTCTCATCAAACGTGCCGTCGTAAAACTCTGGGACAACAACGCTAAATTCTAGGTCTGTGTTATTGAGTACCGTTACTGTCTGGCTTATTAAATTTAGAAAATTGTTTAAAACTTTCTCTCTGTTTTCAAAATACTCGGGAAGAAGATAAACCTCTACATCGTATTGAAATCCTCTAAATTTTTCTTTATTGTTTTTGTTGAAGTTTATAACATAATCCAAAATAACATTAGCTTTGTAAGAGTTCCCCGCCTGTGCCCAGTTTTGCCAACCAGCTTCCGCGTCCACAGCAATTTTGTTTTCATTCGCAACTCTTATGAAGTCTCTCACAATACTGTTAAATTTTTCCTTAGCCATTTCTTTCTCTTCACCACTTGGCATAACAAAAATGTCTAGATATGAATCCAAGGATAGATAGATTGTGCTTATACTGTTTTCTCTCGCTCCTAAGATGATTAAGTCTCTATACTGTGGAGTAATGTTAAGTGTGGGTGTCCAAAGCCATGTGCCATTTTCCAAAAGATTGTCACTTGCTACCATGTCACTTCTTCTTATGAGAGAACTTATAGCGTTTGAAAGTAGATTATCTTTTGAAGAAAGGCTTAAATCTTTATACTTTTCATCTGTTACTTTAGCATTTTCTGTAATATGTGTGTCGGAATACTGTTTGGGATAAACTACTGTATATTTTTCATCCGTTTTACCAAGGGAAATTTCTGGTATACGACTAGCCACCTTTTCATTCCCACCATTTTTTAAATAAAGAAAAGAAGCGAAAAGTAAAACCGCAAACGCTACAACAAATTTAATGTTCTTTTTTGGAATCCTACCTGGTAAATTTTCTTCTTTAAATTGCATTAATTTATTTTGACAAATTAACTAGTGCTAACTCAAGTGGAAGAGAGGCTATATAGCTCCCCGTAGTTTTTTCAAAAGCGTTCAAAAGCTCTACCAAAACAGAGGACGAGAAGGCCCCATCACCCTTGGCTAAACTTTTTACAAATTCAAACTCTTTTTCTGACAAATCGTCCTTCACTACATTTTCAGCGCCAAACCTCACCAGCATGACTGCCCTAGCAGTATGTAAAATTAGTTTTATAAAAACAGACATATCTATATTTTGACTTACTGCTTTTTTCACACTTGTCAGTCCCAGATTTAAATCCTTGTTGCTAATACTAGTTACCACATCATGAACGAGTTCAACTGCTGGAGCACCGGTTACAAGACGAACTTCGTCTTCAGAAATTTCGGTCATACGACCATCTGCAACCGAGCGCAGCCGAGCAGTGGTCGTATGACCACTCGCTTTCAGCGGTTGCTTTCCTTTACTATATGAAAGTATCTTCTGCAAAATTCCTTGTGTGTCTCTAAAAGAACCGTCGCCCAAAAGAGCGACTAATTCTGCTGAGGCGTCATCTATAGTACTTCCCTCTTTTTTTGCAACGTTTATTACAACTTTTTTCAAAACTTCCTGACTTGGCTTTTTAAATGTATAAACTTCACAACGTGACAAAACTGTTTCTGGAATTTTATGAGTCTCTGTGGTAGCGAGAATAAAAACCACATGAGACGGTGGCTCCTCAAGGGTTTTAAGGAGTGCATTTGATGCAGATTTGGAAAGCATGTGGACTTCATCCAGTATGTAGACTTTATATTTAGATTCGAAAGGAAGTGTAAAAACAGATTCGTTGAGTGACCGAATGTCGTCCACACTAGTGTTAGAGGCGGCGTCTATTTCGTAAATATCGTTTTTACTTGTTCCAATCGCATCTGCAAAAATTCTAGCCACAGAAGTTTTGCCTGTGCCACGAGTCCCAGCAAAAAGGTAGGCATGAGAAATTTCTCCCGATTTTGCCTCCGCTTCTAAAACTTTTACAACGTGGTCCTGACCAATAACTTCAGAGAATTTCTTTGGTCTGTATTTTCTATATAGTACTCCTTCCATCCAAACAGTATAACTTAAAAATTAATTATTTGAAAAAAGACCCGAAGGTCTGTGTTCGATCGGGCCACGGTGGGAGAGCTCTTCCCACCGTGGACCCTTATTGCTCAGCGTTTGAGTTCCACTTGACTTTGCGGGACGTTTTACCGGTACCGTCCCATTCTTGAAAAGAGGATTCTCTTCCGCTAGTGCCCAATCAAGTGTCTGGCGTCCGTCACAAAACAGATGAGACTAGTAGCAGTCTCGTTACCTCTACCGTCATGGGCTCCAAACATAAACCTATCATCATTCAAAATTTTTGCAACAAAAAAACCGCGAGACTCGAAGCGAATCTGCGGAAGTTGGCCGGGGGGCCGAAGCCCCCCGGTAGCATGTGTGCGACCAAGCCCAGTAGATGAGTCCGTGTTGGGTAACGGAGTACCCTTTGAACTGGGTGGATGAGCCGGCATCTCCTTTCTATTTTTGATGCGTGTAATGTGCCACATGTTACATCGGCACCTCTTACACAAGAACGTTGGCGCACCTCCCGAGGCATGTCGCGCGGGATTTGGTCGCCGCCAACTAACATGGGGTGAAACGCCCGGACGCAATCACGCCGAGTGGCAACCCCTGCAGGGTTTACCCACGGCAAACGCGCGACCGAGACTGACGCAATCCTAGCATACTATACAAAATAAGTCAAGTAGTTTTTATTTATTATCAACCAATTTGTAATATATCCTTATTTTAAGCCAAATTTTCAATCTGTTTTAAATATTGATTAACTACATCCTCAACTTCCCTAGCAGTTTTTGTTTCCATTAGTTTCAAACGTAGTTCTTTTGCTCCATCCCAGCCATTTACATACGCCTTGTAATGCTTTTTCATTATTGCAAAACTTTTATGTGGTAGAAGTTCTTCAAAAAGTTTTGTGTGCTCTACCATTACCTTTAATCTGTCTGGTATTGAAACATCATCTCGTTTTAGTGATTTAGAAAAACACCAAGGGTTTCCGAAAATTGCCCGTCCCAGCATCACTCCATCACAACCAGTCTCCTTTACTTTTTCTTCTGCATCATCTAAATCAAAAACATCTCCGTTACCAAAAATAAAGGTTTCACTTTTTTTACCACTCGAGTCTACAAAATTATCACGAATTTCAACTGCTCTTTTTACATGTTCCCATCTTGCTGGAACGAGTGACATTTCTTTTCTTGTTCTTGCATGAATAGTTATTAGGGCAGGATTTGTTTCAAGTAAAATCGGCAACCAAGTTTCAAGTTCATTTTTGTTATAACCAATACGAGTTTTAACTGACACAGGTAAATTTTTACCATTTTTTGATGCACCACGTTTGGCTGCCCAAATTACTTCTTGTGCTAACTTTGGATTTTTGATATGTGCGCTCCCCGCTCCTTGCTTCTCCACACTTTTGTCAGGACAACCCATATTTATATCTATTCCATCAAAACCCAAATCTACCGCGAGTTCCCCTGCCCTCTCCATCATTTCAGGATTACTCGTAAAAAATTGCGCAATTATAGGACGCTCTTCTTCTGTAAACGCTAAGTCTTTTATAAGGTGTTCATATCCTCCCAAAAATAAACCATCGGCAGAAACAAACTCTGTCCACATCACATCTGGCTTCCCGTATTTTGCTATTACGCGACGAGAAGCAGGATCTGTTACATCCGCAAGTGGTGCTAGAACCATTATTGGTTTTTGCTGTTTTTCTTTTAGGTTCTTCCAAAAATTCATAGAGATACGAATGAAAACTATAAAAACTACGAATGTATACGAATAATTCTTATGGGTTTTATATACTTGTACCTAAAATTTACCAATATGCCAAGATCTAATAATGTTTGCTGTAAATAATTTTGAATTTGCCTAAAATGATCTTCTACCAATCTTCGAGTTGATTTTGTTTCTAAAACAATTTTATTTTCAATTAGAAAATCTAGAGTATTACCATTATTACCAATCCTCAATTCTCTTTTATATTTAACATTTGATTCTTTTAATTTTGTCTCAATTAAATCACAATATTGTTTCTCTCTGGCAAACTGTCCTAACTCATTATGCACGCTAAATAAAATACCTGTTATTACGTAAGATAACTGGGGATATATGACTTTTTCACTTGTATTTCTATTCGTAGCCATTCGTACTTATGCTGATTTCCATTCGTATCTACCTTAACTTATAAAACAGTTTATTTCCATAGCGAAGATCTATATAATCAACTGGCAAATATCCTCCACGAGAAGAAAGTTCTGGAGATTTAAGTAATGTTTCCAAGTTGGTATATGCCAAAGACAGTGATTTTTTAACATCAAAATAAACTTCTCCACCCCCATATAAAACTAAAGAGAATTCATCTTCGCCTTTAGCTTTGAGATAAAGAGGTTTTATGGAAAGTTTTTTTACCGCCTCTATGAAATTATTTATTTCTCTAAATTGTGTAGAAGACGCTATGTATTTTTGCCCAATAGGATTTTCTTTTTCCACTAAGCCGTAATATTTAAAGTAAGCGTCACCTGAAAAATCTGGAGCCTCCGCAAAAATAGTACTATGTAAGTCAATGAAGTAACACGATGACGGAATTGAAACTACTTTCTCCTCCAGAGCAGGTAAAGTTGGAGTAGTTGAAGCGTCCACAGTCACGGGGAGAATCTGGGGTGCTTCTTTTTTAACTATATCTCTGCACCAAATAGCTACCGGCTTTCTCTCTGTTATTTCCACAATCATTTTATCCAAACCTTCTAAAGAAATTTTTATTGTTTCTATTCTTTTAAACCTTTCCATCAAATACTTTTCCAAATCACTTCTCGGGTATAGAAACGAACTGTTTTTGGGAAATAACCAAAAATACGAATCGTCCATAAAACCCAAGGCCTCTTCCCTCACCTCTTTTTCTGTCACAAGAAGTCCTCCGCTTAGAACCACTTCATCTATGCGTACTTCGGGTCTGTAAGATGCAAAAGATAACCCGCCGATAATTAAAACTATTAGAAAAATAAAAACGCCATACTTTATACGTCTCAGTTTACGTTTTTTTCTTAAATATTCTTCACGTTGTGGTAAATTGCTAAGTGCCATCACACAAAATTAGTTTTTCTTTGAAATAACTTGTTGGCCTCCCATGTATGACTGTAAAACTTCTGGAATTTTTATCGAGCCGTCTTCTTGTTGATAATTTTCAACAATCATAATAAGTGGCCTTCCTGAAAGTGCGGTATTGTTTAAAGAGTGAGCAAATTTCATCTTACCCTCTTCATCTCGATAGCGAATATTTAATCTTCGTGTTTGGAAATCATGAAAATATGAAGCTGAACCAGTTTCTCTATATGTATTTTCAGATGGAAGCCACGCTTCTATGTCATATTTCTTAACTTGTCCCAAACCCAAATCCCCACCACAATTTGCAACAACGTGGTATGGCAAACCCAATAGTTCCATCAACTCTTCTGTATTCCTTTGGATTTCTTCATGGAATTTTACAGACTCAGCATGAGATGCTTCACAAAGCACAACTTGTTCGAATTTGTAAAACTCGTGAACGCGTAAGATGCCTTTTGTATCTTTGCCGTGAGCCCCCGCTTCACGTCTATACGCCGGAGAGAAAGATAGAATTTTCATTGGTAAATCTTTTTTATCCAATACCTCATCCATATAATATCCCATAGTCGCCACTTCTGCTGTCCCAGATAAATAGTCACCATCCTGTGTTTTATATAAATCTTCCTCACCTTGTGGCAAATAACCTGTTCCCATAAAAACTTCTCTTCTCACAACACTTGGGACCATCATCTGCCTCCAATCCCCTTTTTTAATAAAATAATCCTGAACAAACTGCCACAAAGCAAATTGGAGTCGAACTGCATCTCCTTTTAAAAAATAGCCACGGAAACCTGAAACCTTTGCGCCACGCTCCAAATCAAGCATGCCAAGGTTTTGCATAAGTTCAATGTGATTTTTTGGAGTGAAACTAAACTTTGGAATCTCTCCCCCAGAAGGAGACCACCGCTTCACTTCCTTATTATCTTTGTCGTCCACCCCATCTGGAACAGAAATATCTGGAACATTTGGTACCGCAACCATCAAAAGTTGCCAGTCATACATGACCCCCTTTAATTCTTCCTCTTCTTTTTGAAGTTCTTCTTTCAAGAGCTTCATCTCGGCTATCATGGTGGACTTTTCACCAGCGTCACTAGTTCTGACCATTTTTTCGCTCACCGTATTTTGTTCTGCTCTTTTGTTTTCGATAAGATTAAGTAGTTCTCGTCTTTTGTCGTCTACCGCAATAAGAGCATCTACATCAAAATCAATGTGTTTCTTTTTTGCTCCTTCGGCTATAAGGTCCTTGTTTTCTCTAATGAATTTAATATCCAACATAATATATAGTGTAACAAAACCATTATAAAAATACAGGGTACGAGAATGGCGGTCCTGTGGGACCGCCAGACCAAGAAGTGAACTGGGTCAATGTAAAAAAACCCAGCCAAGGAACATGACTGCGGTTGCAATGAGGATACCGGCACGCAATGAGACGTCAACGGAACTGAGGTAGTCAATACCGACCTTCTTCAGCCTGTGAAGATTGGGCTCGAGAACACCATACATTACGGCGCACGAGAAAACGAAGACGAGAGCCCCAAAAATCGAGACCAGTGAACCGTAAAAGACCAGGTTACGAAACATCTTCACACCTCCCCAAACATATTTATACATTAAATTTGCAATAAATCAACTACACTTAATTTATAATTGTACTAGTATTCTGCTTATGGAAATTCAGGATCTGCCAAAAGAAAACTTCCCTCCTCTACTAAAAGAAATTAACGATCCACCAAAATCCCTGCGAATTATTGGTGAACTACCGAAAACAGAAAAATATTTAGCCGTAGTTGGTTCTCGTAAATATAGTGAATATGGTAAAGCCGTTTGTGAAAAACTCATAGAAGGCCTGTCGGGCTACTCTATTACCATAGTATCGGGTCTTGCCCTGGGAATGGATGCTGTAGCACATCGAACAGCTTTAAAAACAAAATTACCTTGTATTGGTATGCCAGGGTCTGGTTTAGATGAAAAAGTTCTATACCCAGTTACAAACAGAAACATTGCGAAAGAAATCGTGGAAAGTGGAGGGGCATTGATATCTGAATTTCCGGATGATTATCGTCCATACTTATTTAGCTTTCCACAACGAAACAGAATTATTGCAGGAATGTGTCATGCGACTTTAATAATAGAAGCTGAGCTCAAATCCGGAACGCTCATCACCTCAAAATTTGCGACAGAATACAATAGAGATGTTTTAACTGTACCGAATTCTATTTTTTCTAAAACATCCGAGGGACCGCACATGTTACTGCGACTTGGTGCAACACCTATTACATCTTCGGCAGACATTATTTCTGCTCTTGGATTACAACCACACAACAACTTGTTTGAAAAGAGAGATTATAGTAACTGTTCCAGTGACGAACACGAAGTAATAAGTTTACTTTCGGAACCACTATCTCGAGATGAGATAATTCGTAGACTTGGTAAACCCGTTTATGCTACACAGACAATTCTCGCCACAATGGAGATTAAAAATATTATTGAGGAAGTGATGGGTGAAATTCATTTGAAATAGATTTTGAAAATTCTGTGTTTTTGTGTTATTTTAATTTTGGAGGCAGAAGTGCCAAAGTCACTAAGGATTGACGGGCGAGTGGAAGTCTATGAACTGGAAAGCTACGGGGTTCTGCAAAAAACCCCAAGCTACATCATCCCTGACGACGACAAAACGTTAGTGGTTGAAATTGGTGAACCCGAAACGCTCCTTGTTGGGGAAACTCTCCACACGGGACTTCCGTTCACTTACAGCGGAAAGACCTATTACATCTTGGTCAGAGACGTCGAAGCATACCACGACGATACAGACCCTGGTGTCAGAAAAATCGTGCACTAGACCACCCTGGCGGGAATTCCCCGCCAGGTGTTGCTTTATATGAGTAAATTTTAAATTACAAATTTCAAATTTATTAATACAAAATTTGCAAAATATTTTTTTTATGGTAATAATCAATGAACAATGAAACTTTTAATCGTCGAGTCACCGGCCAAAGCCAAAACAATTTCAAAATACTTGGACGGCAAATACAAAGTTGTGGCAAGTGTTGGTCATATTCGTGACTTACCAAAATCAAACAAAAAAGCCATCGACATTGAAGGTGGTTTTATCCCCCACTACGAAATTTCAAAAGGAAAAGAAAAAGTTGTAGAAGAGATTCACGAACTAGCAGACAAAGCTACAGAAATATTACTTGCTACCGACCCCGACAGAGAAGGAGAAGCTATCGCTTGGCATATAGCACAGGCAACAGGACTAAAACACCCTAAAAGAGTGGTCTTTCACGAGATCACTAAAGAAGCTGTAACTGAAGCTGTGCTTCATCCACGCAAAATAGATATGAATTTGAAAGAAGCACAAGAAGCTCGTCGTGTTTTGGACAGACTAGTGGGTTATGACCTCTCTGGTGTAATTTGGAAAAAAGTTCGTTACGGACTTTCTGCTGGAAGGGTTCAATCCCCTGCATTACGTATAATAATGGAACGCGAAAGAGAAATTCGCGCTTTTAAATCTCATAAATTTTGGATTATTTCTGCAGATGTCGAAAGTCTGAATAAAGTTCCATTTACTGTAATCTGTGAAGAAGAACCAACGGATCCAAATGTTTTAAAAAATATCGTAGAGAAAGCAGAAAAAGCGGGCGGAGAAAATAAATGGGAAGTAAAAGATGTAAAAGAAACTGAAGTAAAAAAATCTCCTCGCGCACCGTTCATCACTTCTACTTTACAACAATCTGCCTCAAGTAGACTAGGATTTGCTCCGAGTAGAACTATGGGGATCGCACAAAAACTATACGAGGAAGGACATATTACATACATGCGTACTGACTCCACGACACTTAGTCAAAATGCTCTAGGACAAATTGCATTAGTTGTAGAGAAAAAATTTGGAAAAGAGAATTTGCAAATCCGTACTTACAGCGTAAAAAGCAAAAATGCACAAGAAGCCCACGAAGCTATCCGCCCAACACATTTGGATTTAGAAAGTGCGGGTCACACTGACGAACAGAAAAAACTTTACAGACTTATTTGGCAAAGAGCTGTCAGTTCACAAATGAAAGATGCTGGTACTTTGCGAACAAAAATCACCGCGCACGCAAAGGGTGAAAATATTCCAGATTTTTCTATAACAGGAACACAAATAAAATCCCCGGGTTGGCTCTTGGCTGACCCAGATTCTCGTGGAGACGACGTAGAACTTCCAAAAGTGAGTAGCGGAGAAAAATTAGATTTGAAAAAAATAAATACCGAGGAAAAAGAAACCGAACCACCCGGAAGATACTCGGAGGCAGGGCTTATCAAAGAACTTGAAAAAAGAGGTATCGGAAGACCTTCTACATACGCTTCTATTATAAAAACTATTGAAGACAGAGGTTATGTGGAGAAAGTAAACAAGGCCTTAGTACCAACAGACACGGGAGATGTTGTTTCCAGTTTCCTAGAAGAAAACTTTGGTCAGTATATTTCCGACAGTTTTACAGCAGAGATGGAAGATAAGCTCGACCTTATAGCGGAAGGTAAAGCAGAATACGTGAAAACTTTGAAGACTTTTTACAAACCTTTTTTGGCTGAAGTAAAAGAAAAAGACAAAACAGGAAAAGTTACAAACATGGGAGATGCTGATGCAAGTATGAAATGTCCTGTTTGTGGAAAATCTATGATAATTAAACTTGGAAGAAGTGGAAAATTTCTTTCTTGCTCTACTTACCCTGACTGTGATGGCGCGCTAACTATGGACGGCCATGAGATAAAAAAAGATGAACCTATTGGAGTAGACCCAGAAACTGGACTTGGCGTTTTCGTACTTGTTGGGAAATACGGACCGTACGTGCAACTGGGGCAGAGAGTGAAAGGTAAAGGAAGTAAAAAAGCAGTTAAACCACGCATGGCGAGTATTCCGAAAGAGAAAAACCTAACAGAAGTTACAATGGAAGATGCGATGAAATATCTTTCCCTTCCACGAATTTTAGGAAATCATCCAGATACCGGAGAAAATATTACAGCAAATATTGGGCGCTTCGGTCCCTATGTCGCTTTAAATAGCAAACCTAAACCAGATTTTAGATCACTTAAAACGGATGACGTATACAAAATAGAACTACCTCGTGCGCTTGAAATTTTTAAAGAAGAGAAAAAGAAGAGAGGATTCCTTCGCAAGAAAACAGAAAAATAAATCTCTTTCTCATCGTAACTTTTTCTAGTAACAGAATAATTTTGTGCTCAAAATTTTCTTTCCTCCTTACAGGAGCTGTACACCTTTCGCTACTACGTACTCAAGGTCTTGCGAAGTGATACCCATCACTTCTCACTCACCTTTTCACAGGTTCCGTAGATACTAGAAAAACTTATGACTCGACAAGATTTTAATTTATTACATTATATTGTAGTGAATTGTAGGATTAGAAAAGGCCTCGGCGTGTTGGCACACACAGTGCCTTTCCATCGAGACCTACTTGTAGGAAACGTAGCGCAGACGATTCCCCCCACAGATCTGATTGACTTCGGACCTAACCCGAAAATCAATTCGAGATTCGTATTCGTAAGTGGCTTGTGAAAAAGCGACGAGATACCCAGCACTGCCACAAAGTGCACCGACCACCGCCAGAACACAGATGCAGATGATCAATCTCATGCCACACTCTCCCTACTATATTTATAAAGAGATTTTTGACTAATGTCAATTTTTCATTACAATGGAAACATGAATGATATAAAGGAAATTTTTTCCTTAATACAGAACCTTAGCAAAGAAGACAAGGTTTTAGTCCAAAAAGCCTATGATTTTGCGCTCAAATCCCACGAGGGACACTTAAGAAAAAGTGGTGAACCTTACTTCAATCACCTTTTTGGTACTGCAAAAAACATAGCCAGACTTGGAATGGGAGTAGCCACCGTCATCGCGGGGTTTTTACACGATTCCATTGAAGACACTGGAGTTACTGCAGAAACTATAGAAAAAGAGTTCGGTAAGGAAATACTTTTCCTCGTGGAAGGAGTAACCAAACTTGGAAAAATAAAATACCACGGTACAAACAGATACAATGAAAGTCTTCGAAAACTTTTTATTGCTATGTCTCAAGATATTCGCGTGCTTATTATTAAACTTTGCGACAGATTACACAATATGCAAACCTTGGAGCATGTTCCAAAAGAAAAACAACTTAGAATCGCTAAGGAAACCTTGGAAATATTTGCTCCACTCGCCTATCGACTCGGTATAAAAAATTTGCAAAGGGAGTTAGAGGATTTAGCTTTTGCATATGTATATCCGAAAGAACATGAAGAGATAAAGAAAATCTTAAAAAAGAAAAAAGATGAGGTAGAGAAACATTTGGATAATTTTGAAAAATCTCTTAAAAAAGAATTGGCAAAAAATGGGATTACGGAGTTTAGAATGGATCACCGCGTTAAAAGCATGTACTCTCTCTATAAAAAACTTCAAAAATACAAGTGGGATGTGGAAACTATTTACGATATTTCAGCCCTTCGTGTAACAGTAAAGGAAGTTGCGGATTGTTATAGAATACTTGGAATTGTTCACGGAGTTTGGCGACCGTTACCCGGAAGAATAAAAGATTACATTGCCTCTCCGAAACTAAACGGCTATCGTTCAATACATACAACTATTTTTACCGGTGACGGGGGCATTATAGAAGTGCAAATCCGAACAGAAGAAATGCATAGAGAAGCAGAGTACGGAGTTGCTTCTCACCTTACGTATAAAGAAGGTAAAAAGGCTACAAACTGGATTCAGGATATGGTTGATTTTCAGAAAGAAGCTGGAGATGATTTTCTTGAGCATGCTAAAAAAGACTTTTTTGAAGAGAGAATATTCGTGTTCACCCCCATTGGGGATGTAATGGACCTGCCAAAAGATTCTTCTGTTATAGATTTTGCTTATGCAATACATTCTGATATTGGAGACCATATGTCAGGTGCAAAAGTAAACGGAAAATTCACTGCTATAACTACAACTCTACAAAATGGGGACCGAGTAGAAGTAGAAACAAAAAAATCTGCAAAGCCAACTACAAAATGGCTGGAGTATTGTAAAACCACAATGGCAAGAAGAAGGATAAATAATTATTTGGAGAACTCAAAAACTTAATTTTTCAGAGCACGGATATTTTCCTGGTGAAAAATTCCTCTCGCTCAGCAATCAAGAAAACAATCTTTCTTACTCCAGAGCCTTCTCGCAAACTCGGGAGGATTACCTCTCCTCAAACAATGCTTCAGGCTTCTTCTCGTTCGTCGTTGTTTTCTAATTGCTTCCGCGGGTCTCTGAAAAATTTAGTTTTTGCTCTAATGTAGAATGCAATAATTGGAAAAGGCCTCGACGTCGGGATACGTTGTACCTTTCCATCGAGACCTAGGCAGCGCTTGTAACCTGATAACCCTTCCTTTCTTCGTGACCGCACTGCTTGCACTTGAGTACAGATGACGCGTGCACCACGTGGCTCTTGCTGGAGTCACGGGTGCCTTCTGACTGACTCATCTTCGTCCGTCGGCTTCCGCACTGAACACAGGGCTGATACGACCCGTCCCACCAACAGAGCCACATGTAAACGAAACTGCCAAACAGGGACAAGCCGAGAAACGAAAGTAGCAAGACTTCGTTGTCGCTCATGAGAGCCTCCTGGGCTAGTTATATAGTAATTTCATTATTTGTCAAGTTAAACTTTCACAATTTGAGACAAGATCGCTTATTAAATTTGAAAATGAGAGAAGCCTTACAAATAGTAAGGTGACGAACATTTTTAAATTTTAGAAGATGAGATTGGCCAAATTTGGAAGTTTTAGATACTGAAATTTTTTATTGAGTATATTTCTTCCTCACTATTTTCATCCTGTTTCTTCTCTACTGGTGTTCTGTCATCCAAGTTCTCAACTGTCATTTCTACTGCGCTTGAATCAGCAATGTATTCTGGAATGTTTTCGTTTTTGGGTGGAACTGGATTTGCGTCAATGTGTTTATCCAACATTTCTGTTCCTGATTTTACTTTGTTTGATTTAATTAGTTCTAAAATCCCGTTTAAATCTTCTTGTGAGAAAAAGTCTATCAGAATCTTTCCGCCGTTTTCTCTTTTCTCTATTGAAACTCTTGTGCCAAGTGTCTCTGTAAGTTTTTCTTCCATTTCCTGCGTCTCTGGATCTAGTGTTGCACCCTTTTTTCGGATTTTGTCATATGCGATTCTACGTCCGATAGCCTCCGTTTCACGAACAGTAAGTTTCTTGTACATTATTTCTTTAAATAAAGTATTTTGTTCCTCGGGTCTGTCCCCAAGCATCATTAGTGGTCTTGCATGACCTTCTGAAATTTTCCCTTGAGATATTGCGCTTAAAATTTCTTCTGGAAGCGCAAGAAGTCTAACCGAGTTAGAGACGTACTCACGACTTTTACCAACTTTTTTTCCTATCTCTGCATGTGTAAAATTAAATTCATCTATTAATCTTTGAAAGGCTCTGGCTCTGTCTACTGGGTTTAAATCTTCACGCTGGATGTTTTCTATTATCGCGAGTTCAAGTTTCATTAGGT
>CAZRVD010000003.1:103838-104423 GCA_964603545.1 uncultured Candidatus Saccharibacteria bacterium
CCTCATCCCCCACTTTTATTAAAACAGGTACTTGTGTTAGTCCAGCGATTTTAGACGCACGGAGTCTACGCTCGCCAGCAATGAGTTCGTATTCTACAGCAAGACCTCCATCATCTTTTTCTTTCTCTTTGCGAGTGACAACTAGGGCCTGGAGAACTCCATACTGACGAATTGAGTCAGCAAGGGACTGAAGTTCTGGTTCGCTGAACTCTCGTCTAGGTTGAAAAGGGTTAGGAACTATCTTATCTATATCAATCCAGAAAATTGAGTCGTTATAAAATTGTGACATGTTGGAATCTCTTTTAAAAATAAGATTATTAAAAACTCAAAATGCTTGACTGCCCAGACAAAATAATTTTGGCAAAAAATAAAGTTTCGTCAGTCGCTTGTACATTGGTACAACTCCATCCTCATCCTTTATTTTTTCCACAAAATTATTTTGCCTGAATCAGTCATTATTTTTAAAAGCGATTCCTTAAATATTATCATAAAATTGATTTTTTTGAAAAATAAAGATAAACTCTTGTCTATTGCCGGAGTGGCGGAATTGGTATACGCGCGCGACTCAAAATCGCGTCTCGCAAG
>CAZRVD010000004.1:0-56713 GCA_964603545.1 uncultured Candidatus Saccharibacteria bacterium
AACCAGCTATTACCAGGCTCGATTAGCTTTTCACTTCTTATCACAAGTCATCCGAAGATGTTGAACGGTCTACCGGTTCGGGCCTCCCCCCACCTTTCGATGGGGTTCACCCTGCTCATGACAAGCTCGCTCTGGCTTCGGGTCTGTACCACACGATATATTCGCGCTATTCACACTCGGTTTCCCTAAGACTGCGCCCGGTAAAGGGCTTAGTCAAACCGCGTAGTACAACTCGTTGGCTCATTCTTCAATAGGCACGCCGTGACGGATATAAATACCCGCTCCGACTCCTTGTAAGCATATGGTTTCAGATCTATTTCACTCCCCTTATAGGGGTTCTTTTCACCTTTCCCTCACGGTACTAGTTCACTATCGATCTCAAAATGTATTTAGCCTTACCGGTTAGTTCCGGCAAATTCCTCCGAGCCACTCGTGTCTCGAAGTACTCAAGAACAGAAACAAAGAAGACATTATTTTTTCGCTCACGGGACCATTACCCTCTAGGGTCGTGCTTTCCAGCACATTAAACTAAAATAATATTTTGTAACTTCTCTCACAATAAATTGTGACGTCTCTGCCTTATAACCCCACCTCACTATCCCTGTTTATCATTGCTGACAAACAAAGATAGGAAGGTGGTTTGGGCTGTTGCGTTTTCGCTCGCCGCTACTTACGCAATAACAATTGTTCTATTTTCCTCCGGGTACTGAAATGTTTTACTTCCCCGGGTATGCACTTAGGATAAACTCCTAAGTAACGACATATAGTCGTTGGGTTTCCCCATTCAGAGATTTACGGATTAACGGTTGCTAGGCACCTCCCCGTAACTTATCGCAGCCATGCTACGTCTTTCATCGCCATTTTGAGTCAAGGCATCCACCATACGCTCTTAAATTTCCCATTAGGAAATTTAAAAACCACAGTAAAGAAAAAATCACCACTGACCTTTTCCCTACTTTTTTACTTTGTCCTGTTACATATTATGAAATATATAACTGGTTTTGTTTCGCATTCCTACAATCAGAATGCAAAAACGTTTTACTTTTTCCATCTACATTTTCCGAAAAGACCCCGAACACGAATGTTCGAATTCTTAAAAATGTGATGGCATGAACCCTTGGTAAGATTGCGTCTTACTTTTGGGAATATTTTCAAGTAACAATCACAGACCTTTGTTACTAAAAATCCCGCCTTTCAAAGCGGGATTTTTAGTCAGCACTCAAAAAAGAGTACTATCTATACCGCTTTAAAATTAAGTGCTTTATTAACATATCTGTAATGGGGTTTAGTATATAGAACTCCCTATACAATGTCAAATCCCCAAATACCCCCAAACAAGGGGATAAAATGTGGATAGTAATATGCGAAAACTGGCCCGACAATCAAAAAACGCCGAGTGGCGTTTTTTGAAAACTTTCAGAATTTGGATGAAATCCGATGCTGAGAGTTTTGTAATGCGAGAAGCCTTATGAGATATAAGGTGACGAGCATTCAAAACTCGAGAGCGAGGAGTTCGCCAAATTTGGAAGTTCTAGTGGTTGTGTGGTGACATCTTCTCCTGAACTCGTGAAATAGCCCGTCCCGCTGCCTCCTGTCCTCCAAGTCCAAATGAAAGACCCAAAGCAAGAGAAATAGCTACAACAAAACCTGTAAATAGAGTTTGAATGAATGCTCCTGCAATACCCATCTGTGAAAGTGAAACTAGAATTGCAAAAACCCATACTGCCCATTTTGAAACTACTCCAAGGAAGTTAGCTTGTGCTACATTTGCTGCTTTTGAAGAAGCTGTAACAACTCTAGCCAAAACATCTCCAACAACTCCTCCAACCATCAGTACGAGTACTGCGATGATAAGTTGTGGCAAGTATCCTGTTACGATTTGTCTTAGGAAGTTTGTGACCTGGTCTAATCCCAAAACATCGAAGCTTGCGATTAGGAAAACCACAATAACAAAGTACTTAACCAATCCTCCGATGAAGTGACCAGAGTTTAAATCTAGCCCAGCTCGTTTTACAACTTGTGCAAAGCCAGCTTTGTCTAGAGCCTCGTCGAATTTTATCATTTTCATGAAATGAGAAATTCCCTTTGCTACTAGCGCACCAATAGCCCAACCGATGCACAATATAACAACAGCAACTACTAGATTAGGAATAAACGTTATTACCCCAACCCACAGTGCTTGAAATGAAGCATTTAAAACTGAACCCCATGTATCTAGAATCATATAAACAATATTAAATAATAATACTTATATTATACTCCTACTTTATACAATTCCAAGCTTGTTTAAAATCTTCTTATGTGGATAATCCAATATGTCTCTTGTAAGCTTATCGAACATGCTCACGCGGTATTTGAAGTCTTCCGTTGTGAAATAAGCATATTTTAGCTCCTTACCTATCTCTGCCTCTAAATCCTTCATAATATTCTCAAGCATTGATTTCTTTACCCCATCCCCAACTATGAGTATATCTGCCCTACTCTCTGGTTCCTGGATAAAAACTCCAGCTACAATAACTATCTTAATTGAACCTAGTTTTGTAATTCTTTTTATTAGTTCCTTTGACTGCAATGGTTCTGAATTTATGAGAAAGTTCTGAAGAGGTAAAAGGTAGGGAAATTGCATATTCATAGCAAAACCATAACCACTTCTACTTTTTTGACTAGTTCGACGCTTAACAAAATCAATTTTTTCCAGTATAGATATTTCCCTCCTAACTTTTGAATGATTTGACTTAACCCTATCAACCACATCAGAGACACTAAATACCTTATCGGGGTTAAAAAGAAACAAGCGCATTATTTTCACCTTTACTTCGCTTCCGAATAGTTTTGATAGTATTTCCATATACAGGAAACATACTAGCAGGTTGTGAGAAAAAAGAGAAAGTTGACGAATTTTGGGTAAAATGTCAGACTTTGCGGGGAGGAAACACGTGAAGCATATCCACCCCGTCAGCGGAAAAGAAAAAGAAGGTACGAGACTCTCGCCTGGTACAGTCACTCAAGAAGGCGACGTGTACGATTCGACCGATGGCACATGGCGTGCATTGCCCTGTCCCGGCTCAACAGTTTCGGAGGGATCTGAAGCAATCATCGTGAGACCAGAAGACAAGAGTTAATGAAGACACGAGCTAGACGGCGCGCCCAACGAGGCGCGCCGTATTACTTTTAGAAAACAAAAACTCCCGAGTGGGAGTTTTTGTTTAGAATTATTTTAAAGTGACTTTGTCAGGAATAATTTTGTTTTCGTCAAAACAAAATTTTCACGACCCTGCCTCGCGACAGTCGCTACTGCGACTGTAGACCGCTCCGGCTCTAAAGTAACCTTAAATAATTTTCAATTATTTAAGCGTTACTTTAGCCCCAGCTCCTTCCAAATTCTTCTTTAGAGCTTCGGCGTCTTCTTTCTTCATTCCTTCCTTAAGCATTGAAGGAGCTGCGTCTACGAGGTCCTTAGCCTCTTTAAGACCAAGTCCTAGAGCTTCCTTAACAACCTTGATAACTGCAATTTTAGTTGCGCCACCATCTGTAAGTTCAACGTTCATTGTTGACTTCTCTTCACCTGCGCCCGCTACTGCGCCACCTGCTGGTGTAGCCACAGCTACAGCTGCTGCTGAAACACCAAACTTCTCTTCTAGGTGTTTAACGAGTTCGTGTAAATCCAAAACTGACATTTTTTCTATAGCATCTACCACAGCTTTAAATTTTGCTGGAGTTTCTGCTGTTTTTGTTACTTCTGTTTCCATAATAATATTTTAATTTGATTAAATTTTTAAACTTTTGTTTTTGCTATCTGATCAAGTGCCATTACAAAGCCTTGTATTGGTGAGTTAATAAGATTAACAAACTGTGCCTGTAGAGTTTTAAGACCAGGAATTTGCGAGATAGTAAGCATTTCTGCCTGAGTCATAAATTTGTTTTCAAACACCCCGCCCACAATTTGTATTTTCTTTTCAAGCTTTTTTTGGAATTCATACACACCTCGAGCACCTTCTATTGGATCTGTGCCGTACACGATACCAAGTTCCCCTGGTAGCTCTGGCATTGTTCCATCTATCCCTCCTTCAGAAAGAGCCTTCTTAGTCAAAGATTTTTTGGCTACTGTGTAACCAACACCTTTTTCTCGAAGTGCCTTTCGTATAAGAGAAGATTCTGTTACAGGAAGAGCATGAAAGTTAATAAAAACTATAGATGCTGAATCCTTAACAATCTTTTTTAATTTAGAGAGAATTTCTCCTTTCTTTTCTTTACTTAGTGCCATGATATAAATTCCAAATCTGGCGAACTCCTTGTCTCGTATTTAAAAAGGCTCGTCACCTTACTACTTGTAAGGCTCCTCTCATTTTCAAATTCTCAACATCGGATTTCACTCAGATTGTGAAATTTCTATATTATTTGATAATACGACCTAAGGTTAAGCTAGAGTTTTATCTCGGTAGGAAATTAAGGCTATTGCCCCCTACTGTCTTTGACCTTATGAATTCATATATTATAGAAAATCTATTTTTTGTCAATAATTAGTTTGATTTTCCTTGTAGACTAGCCAGTTCTTTTTTTAAATCAATAATTAAATCCGCATTCTTGGGATCGTGTTGAGTTTCTAGATTTTGGATTTGATGTTGTAGGGCTTCAATCTCACCAGCCAAATGAGGTACTTCCTCAGCTCCATTTTCTAAACCCCTAAGAACAGGATTCATTTCTTCTGCTCTTTTAAAATCGTCTCCGTTTATTTCAAAATTTCCTTCAGACATAATATTTTTTATTTTAATTATAATTATCTATCATACCCGCCATATGTTCTCCCTTCATATGCTTTTATCACTGCCCCAGCGTTATCCTCACCTCCAATCACAGACTCCTCCTGGTAAAGTCTAGAAGCCATAAGAATGATGAGACTAGTACAAACAATAGCAGTAAATCCAAGAAGAAATCTAAAAAAATCTTGATCAAATAATTTAACCATATTTTTATTTATTTAAATTAGCTTTTGCTTCCAAAAGACTTTTATCGTTTGGTATTTTTCCAAGACCTTCATCTATTATACTCTTTGCTTTGGAAATATCACTAAAAACATCTTTATAAACACCTGAGAGTTGAATGTATAAATAAGCCTGTGTTGGAGCTCTAGAAATAGCTTTTTTATAATAAGCCTCAGCCGTGCTTCTATCTTTTAGATAATAAGCGTAGAGATTCCCGAGATTACCGTAAGAAATCGAGTCATTAGAAACATCCCCGGCGTATTTCCAGGATATAACAGCTCCTTCAAAATCCCCTGCAATTTTTTGATCAACTCCAAGTTGAATCCAATTGGTTACATTCTTTGGATCCTTTTTTAGGCTTGCCTGTAAGGACACAATTTTGTCTATTAATATTTTTTTTGCTTCATCGCTAAGAGCGATTGTACTACCGAAAATCACCCGTCGATTTAAGTCTGGTATAGCAATAGTCTCTGATGGAACCGCAGTAATAGTATAGTCACCATTTCCCTGAATAACAAAATCAGTTCCTGGTATCTTTTGAGAAGTAGATGTGGCTTCAGTACCAATTACTTGTGCCGGAACATCTGTATTTTTGGTAAGAATTATATGTAAAGTAATAAGAGCAACTAGAGCTACTACTCCTATTAAGAATTTTTGTAGATTGGTTAACTGCATATGCACCATCCTAACATATTTTTTAGATAACAAAAAACCACCCGAGGGTGGTTTTTTGTTGCTTAGATTATCATCTCGTTGTTCAACCAGTAAAACTGTTTGGACAAACTCGATAGATAATTACTGAGCTCGGTTGTTACTCAAGCCTGATGATGGTAGGCCTGAAACTCCATATCCATTTGTCCAGTCAATATGTGAAGCATTAGATGTAGTTGTAGCGTTTGGTGACCATACTAGGTTAGCACTCGCTGAAACAACTGAAGCTGATGAACCCATATTTGCTGCTAGAGCAGGATATGATGTGTCTCCAGATAGGATTGTGTTAACAGAGTACGCTGTTCCTGATCCAGTAACTGTTCCTCGTAGCTCAAAGTAATATGTTGAGCCAGCAGGGATGTTAACTACAGCAGAAGGCGTAATTGTAACTGCACCTAGAACTCCAGGAGCTACGTTAGATGTAGCTAACTGGCCAGATGTAAATCCTGAGATACCTGATGAGTATGTTGATTCAGTATAACCGTATAGGTTAACTGCTGAAACAGTAGCAGAAGTTGTTGACATTGTGAACTTGAATTGATTTATACCAACTCCATGGTTTCCAACGTTTGAACCTGCTGTTACCTTAAATCTCATAAGTTTACCGTCTGTAACACCATTTCCACTTAGAGTATCAAGAGCGAATGTAGGTACTGAACTAAATAGTCTTGCACCTGACACAGCAGATGAACCTGTTGCACTAATTGTTGAACCTGAGTTAGCACCTGTAGCTTGTGTACCTGTACTGTCTGATCCGTTGAAATCAATCGCAACTAAGTCTCCTTGAACTCCTGTTAGACCTGTACCAATCTGAGCAAATTCAGCTCGGATTTCAAGGTCCTTGTCTGCATCCTTAGGTAGAACAACAGACAATGCTGATGATGTCGCATAGTTTGATGTACCTGTGAATGTAGCCGTACCAACTTGAGTAGCACCATCCCAGATAGAAACCTGTACTAGGTCAGAAGCTGAAGATGAAGCAGTATTAGTCAATTTTAGACTAACCTTACTTAGTGTCATACTCTCGTTAGCCGCTCTGAATCTTAGAACTCCAATAACATTGTTACTTGATCCTGCCGCTACAAGTTTGTATGAAGGACTTGATGGTGACAATGAAACAACTAGAGTACTTGAACCAACTGTCTGAGCTGTACCTGATGTTGTTGCACCTGTTGGTGTAACAGTACTACTTGAAGTAACACCTGTTGTTGAAATCGCTCCGATTTGAGCAGATGTTATGTTCCAAGTAAATCCACCTGTTGCAGATGATGATACGTTACACTTTAGAGTCAAAGTCTTAACTGTTCCTTTTGAAACAATAAGCTGTTGATCTAGAGTGAATGTAGGTGTAACAGATGAAGGATTTACAACGTTTGAACCTGTGTTCAATGCTGTAGAACCATCGTACAACTGACATGATGTCAAACCTGTGTATGCAGAAGTTGTAAGAGCTAGTGAACTAAATCTTACATCTTCACCAGACTGTGTTGCATCGAACTGGAAGTTAGCAAATGTAACTCCTTGTCCTCCCGCTACGATAGTCTGAGCTGCAGGTGTAGCTGATTGTGTAACCGCAAGAGCAGCTGTCTTTACAGTCATTGTGTTCATTGAGAATACACTTCCTAGTGATGTGATTGAATTACCAGTTGTTTGACCAGTAACGTTTGTCCAATCAGATGTAGGTGTTGTTGAAGCAACGATAGTTGTTCCATTTGCAACTCCTGTAGGAATCTTACCCTTTAGGGTAAATGTTTGCTGTCCTAGTGGAAGTGTTAATGTGTCTGTAAATGTTACTTTTTGAGCAATACCACCAACGTTTACTGCATCAACTGGACCTGCAACTACTGCACCGTTTTGATCAACGATTGATACGTTTGTCAAAAGGTAAGAAGAAGCTAATACTCCAGCAGAGTAGTTAAAGTAGAATACTGTACTCTGAGCAGATAGAGCCTCGCCCTTAATATCTGTAGAGAATCCTCCAAGAACCTGGTTAGGAACGTTAACTGCGATGTTCTGAGCAGCTACAGAAGTTGCCTTCTGGATAGATGTAACTGAACCTGCAGAAACTGTAACCTTTGATCCATCGAAGAATGGAGTTCCTGCTGTAAACTCAGATGTTGAATCTGAAGCAGTTCCACTTTGACTCTGAGTAGCAGTAATTCCATATCCATAAGTTACGCCTGATACGTAAATATCAGTTGCCTTGTAGATATCAAATTTCACTGTTCTTCCAGCAGAACCTGTTCCAACAATGTCACCTTGGATATAAATATCCTTTGAGTTACCCTTGTCGACTAGAATTCCACCTGAGAACAATGCTGAATAGTATTTACCATCAGCTGAAACTGTTGTGTCATATGCAGTACCATCTACATAAACCTTTACATTAGCAAGGTCGTTTGATGATGCTGAACCTGACTGATTCCATCTTACTGACCAAAGTCTAACCTGTTCAGCAGAACCTGCTGTAAGTCTAACACCAGCAAACTTGTAACCAGTTGTACCGATTTCCTTTGTTTGTGATGATCCTGGGTCATATGATGAAGATGTCATAGGTGCTGTACCTAGAGTAAGAGTACCGTTTGCAGTGTGCATAGCTCCAGTTATAGGAAGTGATCCTGAAACTGATGCTGAAGTGTTAACTGCAACAACACTTAGACTAGCAACTTGGCCAGCGTATGTTGATGATACTGTTCCAATGTTTCCAGCAACTGTAACTGTTTGAGAAGTACCAGCTTTGATCACCCATGGCTCACCTACCATTGCTTGGTGGTTTGAGTTAAGTGTTTTTGCGATACCAATCTGTGTGCCGTCACTCTTTAGAAGAACAACACCAGAGAAAACAGCATCTTGTGCAAGACCTGTTCGTTCTACTGTCAAAGAGTTAACTGTTACATCAGAAGATCCTGCTGTGAGGACAACTGTTGTAAATGGAACTCTTGCTGCATTTGTTGGTGCTAGAGAGTTAGCAGGTTGTGAACCAGCTGAAACTGAAAGTGATCCACCTGTTGGTGTACCTGGAGTTACTGGAGTTGTACCCACAGTATTCATCGAGTTAAGCTTAGCTCGAGTGATTGCTCCAACATAACCAGCTACTGGTGTAATTCCATATTTAGTTTGGAATTTCATTACAGCTGCCTTTGTAGCAGGACCAAAGTATGATGTCTCCATTCCTGGTGAACCATTACCTGAGTTAGCTACTTTTGTATCAGCGCTCATATTAAGAACCTTTTGTAGATTCTTAACATCTGCACCTGTACTACCTACTGTTAAATTTGTGTTGAATGTATAACCAGTTGAACCACCAGTTGTACCTGATAGTTGTGCCTGCAATGATGCAATCGTTGCGAGCAAACTATTTATCTGAGCCTGTAGATCTGATGCCATATCGGCACTTGCTACAGCTGGAACGAAAGCGCTCACAGCCATTGCAAAACCTACAAGTCCAGCAGCAACTCTTGCTGTCTTTGATTTTTTTAAAGTCATATATATGTTTTTAATAAAACGACCTACCTCTATTTACTATTAATAATTTTTTAGAGATGAAGTCTCGGAAACGTTAACTACTTAATAATTTTCAGATGTGATCGTGTTTATGTTTGCAAACTCTTTTCAAAGTTTACAAACATTTTCCACGACCACATCTTCATACTAATCCTTCACTTTGTTTGTTTTATTTATATTCAACTTTATCTTCAACTAAATGAAAACGTACTGAACATAAATTGATCGACGCATAAAATGAAGGATAGATGGTAATTTAATATTGAATTTCTGTAATTCTGAAAATGTAAGAATTGATTCAGCCCAACTGTACTATCCATAACAGACTGAGGCACGACGAAAGTCGCACCTTAACTCTAAATCCATATTTTATTGTCAAAAAACAATCTTCTCTGAAGTCTTAGAGCGTACCTGCAATGTATATGAAGTAAAACTTCAATATACATTACACATTATATATGCTCCTATTAGACTTTCAAATCTGTCCGTGTGGATAACTCCGACTTTAAGCCCTATTTTTGATAAAAAAGACCCTGAAAGTCAAAAATATTCACCCAGCCATTATTGCAAAAAACAGCTCTAAAGTCAATCTTGACGAAGAGTACAAACGTTCGACACAGCCCACTATAAGATTAACTGACCTTAAGGGAATACCTGCTCCATCTTCTTTCTCCAGTCTTATTTATGACTCCAGCTGAAATTAGAGATATTAGCTCTCTCTGAATAGTCTTTTCACTGACATCCTTAATAATGACAGCGATATCCTTTATAGTAAGATCCTTCTTCTTTTTGAGTAGCCCGAGTATTATGTTTTGACGGTTATTGCTCTTAAAGGCTGTGTCGTCCTTTATTCCAAAGTTGTCCTTTATGTTTGCAGAGACAGAAACAGGTGATAATGCAAAGGATGGTCGATTGGCTTCAAAAAATGTTTTTGGTATTAGATTATTAGAAAAGTCGGATTTTTGGTTATTATTTTTTAGTAATTCTATTAAATTAGTGAACTCCTGTCCAAGAATAGAGAAATTCATTTGAGAAACTAAACCAGCAAAAAGTGAAACTTCTAATAAAGACAGTATTTCAGAAACTTTTGTTTTTGAGGTGTGTACAAAGTTCGGTAATTCAGATTGTCTAATGTCCTTGTAAGTTGTCACAAAGGACAAAAGCTCAGAGACTTTTTTTCTTAAAGTCCACTTCATGGGTTCGTTGTCGGAAAACAGATTTGTTATCAAGTACACTGCTGAAGCCAGTTTTTCTGTCTTTTTGCAAATAAATACGAAATCACTATCAGCGTCAAAAAATACGTTAAATTCAGGATTTTTTTGAGAATTTAAATCGGATTTTGCCTTATCTAATTCTGTGTTTTCCATAAGTGTGTTTTATTAGGACTTTTCGTGTCTTTTATCTGTCCACGATTTGTCCTTATATTGTCCTATATAATACCACAATGTCCTTAATGAAGTCAAGTGTCCCTAATACTATATCAGTAAGAGACATAGGTTTGCAAGTCCCTTCATTTTTTGTTTTTACACAACACAAAGACATATGGATATTAATTTGTTAAAATAACTAAGTAATGGCACGTCAAAGTAAGAAAGACAAAAAAAACAAATCTAAGGATAATTTAGACGAAGAAGAAACCACATCTAGATACTTAAAAGAAGAGACTATTAGAGCCATAGTTGCTGTAGTTTTTTTTGTTATATCAGTATTTCTACTACTTTCAGCTGTAAATAGAGGTGGAAGGGTTGGAGTTTTAGCTTTCCAAGGCATGTCTTACCTCTTTGGGGTTGGCTTCTATATACTGCCTGTATTATTTATGATTTTGTCGGTCTCATTTTTTAGAACTCTTCACAAAAGACTGGCCCTAACGCACAGCATTGGCGGAATAATATTCTTTGCTTCAATGCTCTCTTTAACAAACATAAGCATGCCAGGAAAGGGTGGTGTGATAGGGAACTTTATTTCTTCGCCGCTTGTGAATCTGTTTGATACATACGCCAGCGTAGTGATACTTGTTGCACTGACAATAATATCTCTTATTGTTATATTTGATGCCCCACTTAAATTTACATTTCTCTCTTCCTTATTTAAAAAGAAAGAAACAGACGAAGAAGATGACACCCCTGAGCTCATGATAGCTAACGCAGGGGAGCTAGGTATAACCTCAAAAGACTTAAAGGAGATGCAGTCACAATCAGACTCTTCTGTATTCACCAAAAAAGAGGAACCTGAAATCAAAAAGGATGAATTTGGAATAAGCCCACTACTATGGAACGGAAAGGAATGGACACCACCTCCACTATCACTCTTATCTCAAGATAAAGGAAAACCAGGGGTCGGGGACATCAAATCAAATTCAAACATCATAAAAAGGACCCTACAAAATTTTGGAATTAATGTTGAAATGGATGAAATCTCTATCGGACCATCTATTACTAGATACTCACTTAAACCAGCAGAGGGAGTAAAACTTTCTAGAATTCTAGGTCTTCAAAATGATTTGGCTCTCGCTCTAGCAGCACACCCTATTAGAATTGAAGCTCCAATTCCAGGAAAATCTCTGGTTGGTATAGAAATACCAAACAGTACAAAAACAACTGTTGGCTTAGGGCCACTCCTAGCGTCAAACGAATTCCAAAACTCTGATAAACCTCTACTTATGAGTCTTGGAAAGGGGACTTCTGGACTTTCTTTCTTTGCCAACCTCGCAAGATCTCCACACCTTCTTATTGCTGGAGCAACAGGATCTGGAAAATCTATTACTATTCACGCACTTATAACTTCCCTTCTTTATAGAAATTCTCCAGACAATCTTAAATTTATTATGGTAGACCCAAAAAGAGTTGAGTTAACTTTGTACAACAAAATTCCACATCTACTTACTCCTGTTATTACAGATGCCAAGAAAACTATTCTTGCACTTAAATGGGCAGCAAAAGAAATGGAAAGAAGATATGAAATTCTTCAGTCACACAGCCTGCAAAATATTTCTTCATATCATAAAAATATACTGGAACCAGAATTAAAAAGGAGTAAATCTGGAAGATCTGCTGATGATAAACCAATAGACACCATGCCTTACATAGTTATTGTTATAGATGAACTAGCAGACATAATGCAGGCATACCCAAGAGAACTAGAATCGGCTATAGTCCGCTTGGCTCAAATGTCTCGTGCTGTTGGTATTCACCTCATACTTTCGACCCAAAGACCTTCTGTGAACGTTATTACAGGTCTTATTAAAGCAAACATTCCTTCAAGAGTAGCTCTTCAAGTTGCAAGCCAGATAGACTCGAGGACAATATTGGACATGGCCGGGGCGGAAAAACTTTTAGGCGCTGGAGATATGCTGTATCTCTCTGGAGAAATGTCTCAGCCACAGAGAATTCAATCAGCTTTTATATCTGAAAACGAAGTAAAAGATATTGTTAAATTCCTCGCTCATGGTTACGAAGATGAAGTGCCTAGCGAAATAAACCTTACTTCTGAAAACGCTGGTAGTTCCGGAAAAAACAGTATATTTGAAGCGACAATAGATGAAGAAAAAATAGAAGATGATGACGATTTGTATGAAGAAGCAAAACAAACAGTTTTAGAAGCTGGAAAAGCCTCCACTTCATACCTACAAAGAAAACTTGGTGTAGGTTACGCAAGAGCAGCCAGACTTATTGATATTTTGGAAGAACGAGGAGTTGTGGGCCCAGGTTCGGGAGCAAAACCTAGAGAAGTTTATGGTGCAACATCAGACTCCGCTGTGGAAGAACCAACAGAAGCAGTATGAAAAATGGAAGGATAATACGAAAAGTTTTATTGTTTTTGTTATTTTTAATTATAGCTACGTATTCCCTATTTCAAGCTCAAAAATTAATCAAGGGCCCCATAATAGAAATCTATAGCCCTAAAAACGGTTCAACATACAGTCAAACACTTATAGAAATAGAAGGTAGAGCCAAAAATATTGCCTACTTAAATATGAACGACAGACCTATTTTTACAGATAAAACTGGATACTTTAAAGAAAAGTTTCTTCTCTCCCCTGGTTACAATGTAATAAAACTAGACGCTAAAGATAAGTTTAAAAAATACACAGAAAAGCGACTCGAAATTATTCTAAAGGAATATTAAAATCACAGTGCGTCAAGACATTGCCAATATTTAAGAGAGGTATAGAATACTGACAGTTTAAGATACGAATGAAAACAAATACAACTAACGAATGGTTACGAATGAGCCCTGAATCCATTCGTATATATTCGCAATTTCCCTGGTTTATATTCGTATCTATATATTATTAACTTATTCAAACAATAAAACATGCTAAAGAAAAAAGCACCAAAGGAGGCAAAAAAAATAAACAATGACGCAAGTGGTGTAAATGTTGAGAATACTTTAAGAGAAATTCGAACAAAATTTGGTGACGACTCTATAATGATGCTCGGTGACAAGCCTCACGTAGATGTAAACGCAATTTCAACTGGCTCTATTGGACTTGATGCAGCCCTTGGTGTGGGTGGACTTCCTAGAGGCAGAATTGTTGAGATTTTTGGGCCAGAATCATCGGGAAAAACTACCCTTTCACTCCATGTTGTAGCTGAAGCGCAGAAAAAGGGTGGTATCTGCGCATTTATAGATGCCGAGCACGCTATGGACCCAGAATACGCGGGCAGGCTTGGTGTAAAAATCGACCAGCTACTTATCTCTCAACCAGACAACGGCGAGCAAGCCCTTGAGATTGTGGAATCCCTTGTACGCTCTGGAAAGATAGATGTTATCGTTATTGACTCTGTGGCAGCCCTAACACCTCGAGATGAGATCGAGGGTGATATGGGAGCGCACCATGTTGGTAAACAGGCACGTCTTATGTCCCAAGCACTAAGAAAGCTTACAGCTATTGTGGCCCGCTCCAAAACTCTTGTTATTTTTATAAACCAAATCAGAATGCAAATTGGTGTTATGTTTGGAAACCCAGAAACAACTCCGGGTGGAAAAGCTTTGAAATTTTACACTTCAGTTAGAATAGATATTCGTCGAATCGCTCAAATAAAAAAAGGTGAGGAAATAATGGGAGGTAGAATTCGAGTTAAAGTTGTTAAAAACAAAGTTGCCGCACCTTTCAAGCAAACAGAGTTTGATTTAATGTACAACGAAGGAATTTCACGTGAAGGTGAACTCATCGCGCTTGGTGAGAAAATGGGAATCATAACAAAGTCAGGAACAAGCTACTCATACGGAGAAGAAAAACTCGGACGAGGTTATGATGCCACAAGACAATTTCTAAAAGACAAAGCAAACAAAAAAGTTGCAGAAAGTATATTAAAAGATATACGTGCCGGGCTATCAAAAAACGGTGGATCAGTAGTAGCGAGTGCTGGTGGAGAAAGTGAAAGCTCTGAGTAGAGATCGTTCGATTATTATTTTATTCAGACCGCATAAAAGTTTGCTAACTTTTTGCTTACCTCAGTGTTCTAAGAAAACAATAGACTCAAACTTCGTCTTCTCGGAAGAACTCGCTTCGCTCAAACATTTCCTCCAGACTTAAGTTCTCGTCTTTGTTTTCTAAAACACTTGCGGAGTCTTCATAAAATAATAATCTCACTTAGTCTTATAACTTTAATACAAACCATTCTAATTTACTACATTATATTGTAGTAAATTCATATCATACGATATATCGTATGATATGAATTTTATTATTAATTTAAATTTTTGACAGCAGAAAACCGGCTCGTGTGACTCGAGACCGGTTCTGCGGTCTCGGCACTTCGGCCGGTTTACGAGGTAGCATACCAAACAACGATGCCTGCCCCTAAGAGAATCCCTACGAAGCAGATCGAGACTGCTACGAGTGTTGTGGTAGTAAACATGAGTCCACCACTCACAAGCAGAATGCCAATTCCAACCCAACAATACTTCTCGCTCATCTGTAGCCTCCCTCTTGGTATTGTACATTAAATTTGTATAAAGTCAATCCTTTATTTTTTGGCTTAAATGGGCTATTATTTCCCCTGTTACCTTAATTTTTAACTCATATGGCAATGCTAGACTACAGTGAAATAACGGAGCGAAAATATATCGTTTTTAATGGTGAGCCTTGGGAGGTACTCACCTCTCATGTTTTCCGCAAGCAACAGAGAAAACCTGTTAACGCTACAAAACTAAAAAACCTAATTACTGGCAAAGTAACCGAGCAATCTTTCCATGTATCAGAAAAAGTTGAAGAAGCAGAAATTGATTCAAAAGAAGCAAAATATTTATATGCAAATCGTGGTGAGTATTGGTTTTGCGATCCGAAAAACCCAGCAGACAGATTTGAGCTTAGCGAAGCAATAATGGGACAACGTGGAAAATTTCTTAAAGTAAATTCAACAATAGAAGTTCTTTCTTTTGATGGCACAACCATCGGAATAAAAATGCCAATTAAAGTGGAGCTCAAAGTTATTGAGGCTCATCCAGCTGTCAAAGGTAACACAGCACAAGGTGGAACTAAGACAGTTAAACTTGAGACCGGTGCAGAAATCCAAGTACCGATGTTTATAAAAGAAGGAGAAGTTGTGAGGGTGAATAGTGAGACGGGAGAATATACAGAACGAGCCGTCGCTGGTTTCTAGTCTTTTTGTCCGATTTCTGCGTTGGAATTTCAAAAATTCTCGTCACCTTACTACTTGTAAGGCTCCTCGCATTTTCTCATTCCGCCTTGAACTCAAACAAAAATCCTTAGAAACTAAAACCATGATAAAAACAAAAACCACCGCAAGGTGGTTTTTGTAAACTTTCACAATCTGGATGAAATCCGACGTTGAGAGTTTGAGAATTCGAGGAGGTGTACATTTAGTACATTGACGAGAATTATCAAATTCGAAACAAGGAGTTCGCCAGATTTGGAAGTTTATCTACTAACGAATGGGAGAAGACCCATGAAGCGGGCATGCTTAATCGCCATAGCAAGATTGCGTTGATTCTTTGCAGTAACCCCAGTTCTCTTTCTAGAAATCATTCTAGCGTGTGGATTTAGAAATTTCTTAATAAGATCTACGTCCTTGTAGTCTATGTGTTTAATATTATTTTCAGTGAAGTAACAATTTTTCATAAGTTTTAAAATTTGTAATTTGTAATTTAGAACGGAATGTCTTCTGGGTTTATCTCCTCTTCGGGATATTCTATGGTGTCCAATGCTTTCTTATGGTCATCATCTGCCACTGCAGGAGCACTGTAACTTCCCGCGGGTGTATCTCTTTTTGGACCAAACTGCATTCTGTCTACCACAACCTCTGTTCTGTATTTCTTTACTCCACTTGCATCATCCCAACTTCGTGTTTGCATTCTTCCCTCAACTAAAATAGATGAGCCCTTCTTCATATACTGGCCAACAATTTCTGCTTGTCTTCCAAAAACAACAATATTATGAAAATCTACATTCTCTTGCTTCACACCGTTTTTATCTTTCCAAACTCTGTTAGTAGCCACTCCAAAACTTGCCACCTTTACTCCACTTGGTAATGCTTTGATCTCTGGATCTCTTGTTAGGTTCCCTATTATTATTGCTTTGTTTAGATACATAGTATTAAATTTCTAATTTCTAATTTTTCAATTTCTAAACTACCACCAAATCGTCTATATTTTTATCTAACTCTAGAGTGGCAACTTCCTCTTTTAAAACATCTGGAGTGTCAATAGCCTCTTCATCACTCTTGTCATCAAATTTCTTTGTTTTGTCCTCAGATTTTAGTTTCATTTTGCCATTAAGAAGCGTGTTCTCCCTAACGGTTTTTATTATTAGATGTCGGAGTACATCAACGTTGTTATCAAAGAATTTCTTAACTTGGTTTATTGAGTCTTTGCTTATTTCAAACTTAACCCAACCAAAATAACCCTGGTCTGCTTTGTGTCGGTTAGTCTGAACAACCTTTGTCATAGAGTAAGCAAGGTCAATTAAAACAGGGTCCTCATCTGAAATAAGTGTTGCTCCAGAAGAAACTAGGGCATCTTTTACGCTTGCTACTTTAACAGGAACCTGTTCAAGAGACAGCGTAGGTAGGAGTAAATACGAAACCTCGTAGACAACTTTTGTGCCTACGTCAGTACTTGCAGTTACTTCATTTAATTCTTTTTCCATGAAGTAGAGACTATCACAATAAGCCCAAAGAGGCAAGGGAGGAATTTAGGGCTGGAAACTGCCTTAAAGTATTGTCAAAGAGGGCCTTTTTTACCACCTCTAAATCCTCCCCTTTTATCTCTGCAATTCTTTCTACAACCTTCGGTACGTAGAGAGGTGAGTTTCTTTTGCCTCTATGAGGCACTGGAGCCACAAAGGGGGCATCTGTTTCGGCCATAATCATATCTAACGGGGTGTTTCTTATCAGTTCATCGTAATCACTGGTAAAGGTAATAACTCCCGTAAACGAGACAGTAAAACCTATAGCAAGTAGCCTGTCTAAAACCTCCTGGTCCCCAGCAAAAAAATGAGCGTTACCTTTGAGTGCTCCACCAGATGTTTTGGCGTGGTGCTCTAATATGTCTAATGCATCAAGATATGCATCTTGAGTCCCCTTACTGTTCCTAATATGCAACATTAATGGTTTATTTAAATCTAGTGCAAGATCCACATGATATTCAAACACTGTTTTTTGAATCATTTTTAACTCCAAGTTTTCCGGCGGAAGGCGGAAATAGTCTAGACCACACTCACCTATTGCTACCACTTTCTCGTGTCCTGCGAGTTTTCTAAGTTTCTCCTCAAAGACGGAGTCTTCTTTCAAATCTCCTGGATGCTGACCTACTGTTGCATAAATATTATTATGTTTTTTTGCTAACTCCAAACACACCTTGGAACTTTCAAAATCCGTACCGATAGAAATAGTGCCAATACCATGTTTGGCTATTTTTTCTATTTCCTCCTCCCTATCTTTATCAAAGTCAGGAAAATATAAATGTGAGTGGATGTCAAAATATTCTAATTTCATATATGCATATTATCATAAATGTAATTCCTGAGGATTTTTGTTCGAGTTCAAGGCGTGAGTGCGGGTTGTGACTAAAATGTACATGTAGTACATTGCAGGAGCAAACGCAAGCGAGCAACGCAGAAATCGGACAAAAAGACCAGAAATTTAGTCTTTTCGAAGAAATAGGGGTGCCTCTGGTGACCTGTTTGCTTTAATCAATTCTTTTATTTTTGTTGATGTCTCTGGCATTATTGGATTTAGCATTCGGGCTACTGTATATAACTTAACGACTAGCCCCTTTATCATTTTTTGTCCGGCTTCTTTATCTGTTTTTATGAGTTTGAATGGCTGATTTTCCTGAATATACAAATCCATTTCTCCTATTGTTTTCCAAACATACTCAACCGCTTTATTTATTTCAAAGTTATTTAATAATTCAAAATATTCTTCAGGAATACTTCTTTCTGAAATTTCTACAGGACCTTTCAAATTATCACTCGCCATTTTCATAATTCTAGAAACTAAGTTTCCTAAACCATTTGCTAAATTTGCGTTGTAAGCATCTTTAAACCTTTCAAGAGTAAAATCGCTATCTTCAAACTGATTCATTTCTCGGGTGAGATAATACCTCAAAACATCTACACCGTATTCGTTTATCAACTCTACAGGTGTAACAAAGTTACCTAAACTTTTTGACATCTTTTGGCCCCCCGTATTTATAAAACCGTGTACAACTATTTTCTGTGACGGAGGAAGGCCTGCTGACATAAGCATTGCCTGCCACATCGCAGACTGCTGTCGAACCTGGTCTTTCCCGGCAAACTGAACAACGGGCCAGTATTTATTAAAATTTTCTAAATCATTTGGCCAACCTATTGTTGAAACATAGTTTACCAAAGCATCAAACCAAACATACATCACTTGTGTATTATCTCCTGGGACTGGAATCCCCCACGGCATCTTTGAAGCTAGCCTCGAAATACTAAAATCCTCAAGACCATTTTTAATCATCACCCTCATTTCGTTCAAACGAAAATCTGGCAACATGAAGCCTGGATTTCCTTCATACATTTTCAAAAGTTTATCTCCATACTTTGAAAATCTAAAAAAATAATTAGTTTCATCTATTGTCTCTATTTCTTTATTTGGGTGAATGGGACACTTTCCGTCAACTAATTCTGAATCGGTTTTTTCTAGTTCACAACCAACACAATATTTTATTTTGTAGGCCTTTTGATAAATATCTCCAGACGCATCGCACTTTTTCCAAAACTCTTGTGCTGCTGATTTGTGATTTGAATCCGTAGTTCTAATAAAATGCAAATCTGGGCTCAAATTTAAAAGTTCTTTGAGACTTCTAAATTTTTCTGCATATTCATCTGTATAAGTTTGCGGGTCTTTGTTTTCCTGTAAGGCCTTTTGGTAAATCTTTTGTCCGTGTTCATCTGTACCAGTATTAAAAAATACATCAAAACCTTGGAGTTTTTTTGCACGGGCAACAACATCCGCTTGAATAATCTCCATAGCAAAACCAATATGAGGTTCGGAATTCACATAAGGCAAAGTGGTGGTGATGTAAAAATTTTTTGACATATTATTAAATTTCAAATTTAAAATTTTAAATTCAAAATTAATTTTGATTCATTTTTTCAATAGCTGAGATTTTATTTTTTTCAAAATCATCAAAGAATTCTATTACAGCAGAAGCTACTGGCACAGAAAGTATAAGACCAATAAACCCAGCGAGTTCCCAGCCGGCAGCTAGAGCCAAGATAGAAACTACTGGAGAAACTCCCACGACTTTCTTTACCACAAGTGGGTAGATTAGCTGGTTCTCAAACTGGTGAATAATGATATAAAGGCCCATAACGACCAGAGCCAGTGGCATTCCTCCAGTCACAAAAGCTATCATAATGGCTGGTATAGAGGCCAAAATAGGCCCAAAAAGAGGGATAATCTCAAAGGCAGCTGCAAGTACTGCTAAAAGGAGTGCGTTTGGTACGTTGATTATAAGAAGCCCTAGGTAAACCAACATTCCTATAATAATAGCTAGCACCAACTGCCCCTGCATCCAAAGTCCTATCTTTTTCTGTGAGCGTTTCCAAAGGTCAACAACATAACCTTCGTGTTTGAGTGTAGTGATTGCTTTTAGGAACTTACCAACTCCATCTTTTTCTACTGCTAAATAAAAAGACAATATTATCGTCAAAAAGAAAGAGAGCAGTCCTCCGAAAATTGTAGTGATGCTTCCAAAGGCGTTTGATGAAATAGATGAGATTATTGTATTGATTTGAAGAATCATTTTGTCTAAATCAAAACTGTTTGTCAGTCCCGCAACAATCGGCTGAGAAGATAGGAAGCTATCGTTTATTATTGTCTCTGGATTAAAGTAATATGAAGAGTTTCGGAGGAAATCACTAGATTCAGTAAGTAACGGCAAGAGCAGAAAGAAAATAACCCCAACCAAACAGATAGCAATAGAAAGATAAATAAGTATTACACCAAAAAGCCTTGGTACTCCCCTTTTTTCAAACCAGACTGTTCCAGGTTCCACTGCAGAAGCAACAACTATAGAAAGAAGTACAACCAAAAGTAAGTCCTTCAAATAAAAAGCTAGGGCAAAAAGCAGAACTACAACGATAGCTTTTGTTATTGTCCCCAAACTTATATTAATAGTATTTTCTTTTAGATTCATCCTGTTTTTATACCTTTATGGCTTAATACTAGCACTCACCTCTACTTTTGTAAAAACTAAAAATGAAAGATTTTTTCTAAACTTTCTTTGCTATTAACATTTCCTACAATAGCCATATTGAGACTTTTATCTACAAAAAGTTCTTTGGCTAATTTTTTTATTTGAACAGGTGTAACCTTAAGCAATTCTTTTTCTACTTCGTTTGGTTTTTTAAGTTTCTGTCCAAGTATTTCCTGAAATCCGTAAAACCCTGCCAAAGAATCAGATGATTCTAAATTTAAATACATTTGTCCAATAAGATAGTCTTTGGCTTTTTTTAATTCCGCAGTACCTACTAAATTCTCGGACATTTTTTTAAGCTCCCCTAGTATTCCAGAAACAGCAGTGTCCAATCTAGATTTATCAACTCCAGCCGAAATAGTAAAATTTCCATGATCAGTAAGGTCATTTATAGAAGATCGCACATAATAACAAATGCCCAACTCTTCACGCATTTTCTGAAAAAGTCTTGCGCTCATACCTCCTCCCAATACAGCAGACATCACTCGGAGAATAGGTAGGCGTTTATCATGAACCCCAAAAGTCCTGACCCCAATAACAATATGAGATTGATCTGTTTTCTTGTGTTTTATTTCTATTTTCGACTTAGACTGGTTCTCGATGATTTTTTCTTTTTTTATAATTTTCCCACTTAGAATACCTTTAAAAGCTTTTCCCACTTTTTTAAAAGCATCAAGACTTGATACATTACCCGCCACAACAACTAGAGTCCTCTCAGCAACATAGTGAGATTTTCTGTATTTAATAAAATCTTCACGTACCATTGATTTTATATTTTCTTTTGGACCAAGCACATCTCTTCCAAAAGGAGTGTCCCCGTATAACATTTTTTGAAAAACGTTCTGAACAGTTTGTTGTGGTAAATCTTCATACATATTTATTTCCTCAATTATTACCCCTTTCTCTTTCTCCATTTCAGCTTCAGGAAATGTTGGATTTAAATACATGTCAGATATTATCTCCAAAACCTTCTCGAAATTTTTATATGACGCCTTGCCATAATACGCTGTCACTTCGTTTGAGGTAAATGCATTGTGCTCTGACCCCATACCATCAAATTCCTTGGCAATATCAATGGATTTTGGTCTGTTTTCTGTACCCTTGAAAAACATATGTTCAAGAAAATGAGAAATTCCGTTTTTTTCTTTACTCTCATATTCAGAACCAGTAGAAATCATAGACATTACAGTCACCGAAGGAGCATCCTTTATCGGGACTACGAGTACACGCAAACCATTTTTAAGTGTTTTCTTCTTGAAATTCATATTTATATTTTTAAGAGAGCTGTGTTTTTACAAAAGATACCACTTCTTCTACACTCATTCTTTTTTGCTCTCCTGTATCCCTATCTCGCATAGTGACACTACCATCTTTTTCAATAGTTTCAAAATCCACAGTAACACACCAAGGAGTTCCTATCTCATCTTGTCTTCGGTACCTTTTTCCAATATTTCCATTGTCGTCAAAAACTACTGCGCCAAATTCTTTTTTCAGGACTTTGTAAACTTCACGAGCTTTTCCTACCAATTCCGATTTATTTTTTAGAAGTGGAAACACCGCGATTTTTACCGGCGCTATTTTAGGTAAAAATTTTAAATAAACTCTTTCATCGCCACCCAAATCATCTTCCACATAAGAATCACATAAAACTGCTAATATTGTTCTGTCTACTCCAAGTGATGGCTCTATAACATGAGGAGTGAATCTATCTTTTGTTTCTTCGTCATAATAATCCAAATCAACACTTGATCCAGTAGAATGTGCTTTTAAATCATGATCAGTTCTGTAAGCTAACCCGTATAACTCTTTTCTTCCAAAAGGATAATCAAATTCAAAATCTATTGTTCTTTTCGAATAAAACGCCCTATCTTTTTCTTCAACTTCTAATTCATGCACATGTTCCATATTTAAACCAATTTCCTTACACCAAGATAAAATAATATTTCTCCATTCTTCAAATGATTTCTCCCAGTCTTTTGGATCAATGAAATATTCTACTTCCATTTGTCTAAACTCTCTGGACCTGAATACGAAGTCCCTTGGAGCGATTTCATTTCTAAATGCCTTACCTATTTGGGCCATACCAAATGGAATTTTTGGATGAATTGAGTCAATTATATTTTTATAGTTTACAAATATTCCTCCAGCAGTTTCTGGTCTAAGATATGAAATATCATCACCTGTACCTACATTAGTTTTAAACATTAGATTGAAATGGGTTTGCTCACCTAATTCACCACTACAATCAGGGCAAACATTATTGTTATCTAATTGATCAGCCCTAAATCTATGATGGCATTTCTTACATTCAACAAGTGGGTCAGCAAAACCGTAACCATGAACATGCCCGCTTGATTCCCATGCTTTTGGATGCATTATTATTGCAGCATCAATCCCGTACATATCTTCCCTATCAGAAACAAACATTTTCCACCACAAATTTTTTATGTTATTTGCTAGCTCTGCTCCGTACGGACCATAATCCCAAGTTCCAGCCAAACCTCCGTATATCTCAGAACCCTGAAAAACAAAGCCTCTTCTTTTACAAAGAGAGACTATTTTCTCCATTATATTGTTTTCCTCTCCACTCTTTTCATTCATAAAGCTTATATTAACCTAGATACTCCTGACTTTCAAACTTTACTAATTTACTACCTGATCTTGTCCAGAAGCAAAAGATGGGTCAGAAAATCTTGTGGTTGTTGGTAATGCGTTAGATTTTATTTGTTTTTCTGTATAAGTGTCTGTAGCAGAAGCATCAACCGCAGACGTCAGTTCGGGAGCACTTCCAACTTGGCTTATACTAGGTATGAGACCAACCTTAAAATAAATCTGTTTTGCAGAAGAAATAAAACCGCTACCAGCAGAAACATTGCCAACCTCCCAACTGACTATTCTAGTAGATGGGTTATATGTAACTCGTTCACTCGCTGGGGAAACTTCTCCCTTCCAAGAAACACCCTGAGGCAACTCAGCTCTAACTGTTGTGTCTTTGAGATCAGAAGTTGTATTTGTTAGGAGCCAATTAACTGTGTAGGTTGTCTCTTTGTCTGCTTTTGGTGGAATGGCTCCAATATTACTAAACGGTCCGACACTTCTAAAAGTTTTTGCTGAGAGATTCATCACTGGCAATATTTTTATGGTGATATTTTCAGTTGAAGATATTGTCCCCCCATCTCTTCCAGATCTTTCTCCGGTCATATTAACTTTCAAATTTATATTTGGGTTTTTTATGAGCTTTGGTTGTACTAAATTTTGCAAAGAAGAAACCGACAGAGAAACCTCTCCAGATTCTCCAGGAGACATCTCTATAAGCGAATCAGTGCTGTTTTTATCCCAAAGAACCGTGTCGTCGAGTGACCGATAAAAACCTCCAGAGCCAGCAAAAACTTTTGACCTGTCTAAAGCATTACCAGAAACCACAACTTCAATATGACTATCAAAAACTTTATCAGGTAAAGTGTTCTGCCACTTTACGTAAGTTGTAATCGAAGTTCCAGGAAGACTTTCATTATTATTAGGAACAATAGATAAATCAAAAAATGATTTTCGTATTCCCATAGTTATAGTTGTTGAAACTAAAGTTGTGTCAAAATCGTATACATCACCCGTTTTTGTTCCTGCAGATATTCTAAAAGATCTGTCCTCCAAATTCTGGCCAAGTAAAGTTCCTACAATATCAATAGTTTTTTTATCACCATTTTTTAAATCTCCAATACTCCATACAGAATTATCTCTTACTGGCTTTATGTTTGAACTTTTATATGTAAATCCGTATGGGTATTCAACCTTAACTAGTGTGTCTTTAATAGGGACAGAAGAGTTTGACGTAATATCAAGAGAAATAGTTATCTCTTGGTTAGAATTCACTTCTTTTGGGTATTTCACCTCAAGAAGAATTGGGGATGAACCCATAATAACATCATAAACCTTCTCTTTGGAGAAAGTGGCGTTAGAACCTTTTACTTTGTACTCTATTCTAAAATTAAAAGACTTTACTGTATCTTTCTCACCGAACAAAATAGTTCTAACTACATACTCCATTCTGTCTCCTTTTTGTATTATGCCAAGTTTTACTTCATCGTGAACAATAGGCCGGTCCTCTTCTGTTACCGAGTAGGCTCCGTCTGGATACGTGACAAAAAGAGAAACGTCTTCCAAATCAGTCCTGTTGCCATTAACGATAGTAAGCCCAACAGATAATTCTTCACCAGAAGAAACAGAAGTTGGCGCAACAACTTCTACAGTCAAATTGTTAGAAGAAATCATATTAATACCGTCCAAGAATATAAAAGAGGCAATACCAATAGATATAATGAAAAAAACTAGTGAGCCTAATAGAAACCTATTAAAAAAGGAGTTATTTTTTTTCATTACAACATCTGGGGAAATAGCAAAATCAGGCTTATCCCCCCAATCAGTAGGAACGTCCGACTCATGCGGTGATACAGGAGTCCTCTTCTCTTTTGGAACTAAATTTTCGTTTCTAGAATATAGAGTTCTTTTCAGTCTCTCTATACTACTTTCTTCTGATTCTACCATTATATGATTATATCATTTATTTATTTCAAAACTATAGGTGGCTGGCTTTCAAAGCTTTGTTAATAACCCCAACAATAGTGACTTTATTTTCTTTTGTTTTTTGAAGCAGGACCTCACTCCATTCGTCATTTAGAAACATTTCTGTACTTGAGTCGTTTACCACGTAACCAAGTTCTTTCAGAATTCGTAGAACAACCAATGCTTCAAACTCTGATATGTATTCCTCTGATACAGTCCTTAAAAATTCAAGGGCATTTTTTACGATTTCAAAAACTTCTTTATGGGGGTGTTCGCCTTGTATCATTTGCATTAAGACAGAAGTAATTTGAGACATAGTCTTGTGTGAATACTGTGGGTAATCGAAATAGAAAGACCCTTTTGAAACAACATTTGTAACCTTCCAACCATTTTTTCCTTTTATACAAGATACGGAAACAAAAGCATATTCTTGTAGTGCTGGACGCAATTTAGAAACATAAAGTCTGGCTGACCTAGCAGAAGCCATTATCAGACCTAAATCTCTCGTCAAAATATGCACGAGAATATTAGCCTCACCAAAAGGAGTCCTTTTTAAAATAATTCCGTCCGTTGTATAAATATGATACGACATTATCTCTGTATACTGAAAGTAGTTTCACCACTTCCTAAATCTACAGGATACATTTGTTTGTCTTTGGAGTAAGATATTCCAGTCACACCAGTTGGAGTTTTTATCATTTCTAGATATTCATTTACAACTCCATCTTTGTCGGTGCACATAACTATTTTTATTGCATCACTTGGACTAAGTTTTTCAGTCTTTCTAGCATCTTGAATAGCTCTTATAATGTCTCTAGCAACTCCCTCCTTTACCAGACCGTCTGTTAAATTTGTATCAAGTAAAATTTTTTCACCAACTTTCACTTCTTTAACATTTACTTCGTCAGCAATAATATCGAGAAGTTCTTTTGAAAACTCTATAGGGACTTGAAGTGAGGCTAGTGGCTGTCTAACCTTATGTCCAGATTTTTGTCTTAATTCAAGAGCCGAGGTTACTGTCTCTCTAACTTTTTCCATATTCTCAATTAGTTCACTATCAATCTCCCCGCATTCTGACCAGTTTTCCAAATGCACACTTTCCTTCATGTCGCTTGTTCTCATTTTTTGATAAACCTCTTCTGCAAAGAAAGGTGTAAATGGCGCCATGTATTTAGCAAGTTCGAGCAAAACAAAACTTGTTGTAGCCAGAGCTTCTTTTTTCTCCTCAGTATTATCAGACTTAAATCTGTCTCTAGAACGCCTAACGTACCAGGTTGAAAAATCATTTACAAAATCTCGAATTGGTCTTGCTGATTCAAACACTTGATACTTTTCTAGTGACTTAGTTCCGTTTGCTACAAGCTCATTTAGACGAGATAAAATCCATTTATCCAAAACATTCTGACTTTTGTTATGTGGAGAGATTGTACCGTCTTTATACAGTTCGTAAAACGCAACAATATTAAGTAATGGATTAAAAACTTTTTTAACTATCTCATCTACTGTTTTCTCATCAAAGTTTTTTGAATCTCCTGGACTGTTTACTGTATACATCCACAATCGTAGTGCATCCACACCGTATTTATCCATAACAGTCCAAGGATCTAAAATATTTCCTAGAGATTTAGACATTTTTTTCCCATCCTTATCTAAAATATGTCCCAGGCAAATTACATTTTTAAAGGATTTTCCCTTACCCATTAATATTCCAATGGCGTGGAGAGTATAAAACCATCCACGAGTCTGATCTATGGCTTCTGAAATAAAATCTGCTGGGTACAAAAGTTCTCCATTTTGCCAAGGATAGTGATCTTGTGCAAAAGGCATTGCTCCAGAGTCGAACCAAACATCTAAAACTTCTTTTGACCTAGTCAATTCATTTCCATCTTCATCTACCAACTTCACTTCGTCAATAAATGGTCTGTGTAAATCTAGTTCGTAGTTTTCATTGTGTGGAAGCTGAACAAAATCCAGTTCGTGAATCTCTGCATTTTTTATAAACTCTCCTTGATTGTCGTTACCAAACACAACTGTTTCTTTTTTGTTTAAACCTCTACCTGCGGACTCAATAGCGCAAGATGTGTGTTCGTGAGTAATTATTAAAATAGTCTCATTTTTATTATTATTATCAGTTTCATACAGAAACTGACCAGTGCGAACTTTTACGTCAGATAGACTTTCCCCTCCTTCTACCCTAGTATCAAACACTTGTTCACCTGTTCTTGCGATTTTGTGATATTCATCAACTGACTTGCCACTAAGTACTCCAAGGTTATGCTCACTAAGTCTTTCATCAAAAGTTAGTTTACTTTTATCTAAGCTTAAACCATCCAAAATCATTTTTGCGGTTTCGGTTGTTCGTACAAAAGGTGAGGAAATTATTTTTGTTATTCCTTTTTCTTTCAAAAGTTCTATAGCCTCCACAACCTGTTTCTTACCTTTTTCTGTAAGATGAAAATTGTCATCTTTTTTACTACTTAAAATATTCGCAATATTGTGTTCACCCTCCCCATGTCGAACTATAAAATACTTATTCCCAGATTTTTTAGAATATTTTTTAAGTTCTTCTATGCTACCTATAACCTTTCTGTTTCCATCCTTATCCTGCCATACAGGAAGTGGAGTCCCCCAATATCTCTCTCGGCTTATTGCCCAGTCTTTTATTTCTCTTAGCCATTCGCCAAAACGTCCCTCTCTTATATGTGCTGGTTCCCAACCGATACCTTCATTTTCCTTCACAAGTTCGTCACGAAGTTTTGACATCGCGATGTACCAAGAGTCTCTCGCATAGTAAATAAGCGGAGTTTTACATCTCCAACAATGCGGATATGAATGCTCAAACTTTTCTTTTTTAAAAAGTAATCCTCTATGCGCTAGATCTTTTATTATATCTACTGCCACTTCCTCATCTTTAACAAACCGGTCACTCAAAAAATCCATTCCATCTAGAAAACGCCCGTCATCTTTTACTAAGTGATATTTCGGTAAGCCGATTTGAGTTCCAAGTACAAAGTCGTCCTGTCCATACATTACAGCAGTATGCACAACTCCTGTTCCATCTTCTGTAGTAACAAAATCAGCAGAATAAACTTTATATGCTTTTTCAAAAGCTTCAGGATTTTTATCTTGAAACTTTTCTTTCATGAAAGAATAAAGTGGTTCATACTCTAAACCAACTAACTCACTACCTTTTATTTCTGTGCTTCCATCCTGCATCATTTGAATCATAAAAGAACCATCATTAAACATTTTTATGTAAGCCTTATCTGATACTATATAAATATCTGAACCTTTCCTTAGAAAATGATAATTAACATCATCATTAACAGCTAGACCAACATTTCCAGGAAGAGTCCATGGGGTTGTTGTCCAAGCAATTAAATAAACACTTCCATCCGAATTTCTAGTAATAGGTAATTTTTCTGGGTTCTTTATCTTAAAATTTGCATAAACAGATAAATCCTTATCATCCTGATAACCTTGTGCAAGTTCGTGTGAAGAAAGTGCGGTTCCACATCTTGGACACCATGGCAAAACTTTATAGTCCTTATATAAAAATTTTTTCTGTTCAACTGTTTTTAATATATTCCAAATAGATTCAATATAACTATTTTCATACGTAACATACGCATTATCTTGATCAGCCCAATATGCCATTCTCCGAGTAAATGACTTCCATAATTCAATATATTCCCATACACTTTCTTTACATAATTTATTAAATTCCGCAATTCCATAATCTTCAATATCTTTTTTTGACTTGAATCCTAGTTTTTTTTCAATTTGAAGTTCAACAGGAAGTCCGTGTGTATCCCACCCTCCTTTTCTACGCACATGAAAACCCTGCATTGTTCTGTACCGTGGAATAATATCCTTAAAGGCAAAAGGTTCCATTGTGTGAAAAACTGGTTTAGCATTTGATGTAACTGGACCATCGTAAAATACAAACTCACCTTTTGGAGAATCTTTTTCTAAAGTTTTTTTGAAAATCTCTTTCTCATTCCAAAAATCCAGGATTTTCTCCTCTTTTAAAGCAATGTCACTTTTTTCAATAGTTTCTTTATCAACCATAAGAATATCCTAGCATTTACGAGCCCATTTTCAAAAACTACATGCGGTCGGGTATTTTAATTCCAAGTAGATTAAGTCCGTTTGTCATGACTTGAACAAACGCTTCTGTAAGCGCCAAACGATATGAAGAAGTTGGATCGGTTTCATCAATTATTTTATGCACCGCGTAAAATGAATTAAATTCTCCAGCAAGTTCTGTAAGATAAGTTGTTATATAGTGTGGCACATACTCTACTCCCGCCCTCTCAACAACAGATGGAAATCTCTCAATTAGTCTCTCTAAATTTGTTGTTACCCATCCCTCCGGTAGCCCAAAGTCGGACTTTGGGCTAGCCTTTTTCAGGATAGAGTTGGCACGAACAGTTGCATATTGAAGATATGGACCGGAGTCTCCTTCAAAAGAAATTGATTTATCAAAATCAAAAACAATATCTCCTCCGATTGCTGAACGCAGAACTGTATACTTTATAGCTCCCAAAGCAACATTCTCTGCGATTATACTTTTTTCACTTTCCGCGATTTCACCGTCTTTCATTTTTTCTAAAACTTTTTCAGTTACTTGATTTATCAAACTTTCTGCGGTGATAACATTGCCAGTTCTTGAGGACATTTTTCCCTCTGGAAGTTTGAGCATTCCATGTGAAATATGTTTTGTTTTTTCTGCCAGCTCAGGAAAAACAAGTGACATCGCTTTTAGTAAAACTTTAAAATACTCATTTATCTCGTTACCAGTTACTACAATAGAAACATCATAAGGATAAGCGTCATACTTTATTTTAGACAAACCAAGTTCCTTTGCTTCATATGTTGGAAGGCCTTCTTTGGTTATAAAAACTCTTGTGTGAAGCTTCTTATCATAATTCTCTCCCTTGAATATCACCGCTCCCTCACTTTTTTCAAAAACTGTGCCAATATTTTTTTCTACTGTTTCTTTTCCAAAATCTGCAACCTCACTTTCAAAAAAGTAGTGGTCAAACTTTGTACCAAGAATTTTATACATCACTTCAAAATACAAAAGTGATTTTTGTCTTCCGGCTTCATACAAATCATTTATTTCTGTGTCAGATTTATCATAAATTTTTTTATTTATTTCTATTATCTCTTTCTTGGCACTTTCATCCTCTTCATATGCCTTATGGCCTTCTGCATAAGCACTCATTAAATCTGTTCCATTTTTCATAGACCAAACAGCTTTTGCAACATGTAGCCCAACATCTCCTTGATAGTTTGCTCTTTTTATTTCTGCACCATTACTTTCTAAAATTCTAGAAATTGACTCACCAATTACATTTGGCATTAAATGCCCAATATGGAATTCCTTAAATGGATTTGGGTCTGTGTATTCTATTATTATTTTCTGACCAGAGAAAATTTTATTTTCAATTTTTGAACTTAAACTATTAGCAAAATACTCTGGAGTAAAAAAGAAATTCATGAACCCAGGTTGAACAATTTCAATTTTAGAGATGTTTGAAAGTTCTTTTGATCTTATTTTGTCTTTACTCTCAAGCTCTTCTTTTATTTCCTCTGCTAAATCTAGTGGTTTTTTGCTTAATTCTTTTGCATGCACCATAGCAACTGAGGTTGTATAATCCCCCTTATCCAAATATACAGAGGGCGTTACTGCCACATTAGGATCTTTTACCCCAAGGTCAATCAGTATTTTTTCTATTTCTTTTTCTAGTATTTCTTTCATTTTATTTCCCTACTAAGGATATCGACAATATCATCAATAGACTCATATTTAAATAGTTTAATATAATGATTGCCCGAAATCATTCCCGATAAGCTTTTTCCCGGAACTTCTCTGTAAAAACAGATTATTTTTTTACCAAAAGACTCAGCCTGTCCTATTTCATATCCAACCCCAAGACTTGGAGTAGTTACTTCGGCAACAAGCAAATCAGACTCTCTTACCCAATCCATATCTCTTTTAAACATATAACCTACTTCCAAATTCTCACCTTTTTCACTCAGACCCGCATTACCAACATGTTCTGTTAAAACATTACCGTATTTTTTTAATTCTTCAATAATAGAAAAGTAGATATCTTTATCTTCTCTTCCTCCTCTTATTGACCCGGCAAAATATATCTTCATGCCACAATAATATCACAGGTAAGAGAAAACGCGGTGGCGCCCACGTATGTGAGTCAGCCACCGCGCTGTTACATCTGAAGCGCCACTTCAAGCGCCCCCATGGCTCGTGAGAGCATACGGTCTTTCGGCAAGTCCGCATCAACCTTGATTGAACGAACCCGTCTGTTACCAAAGAACCGATCGTAGTGTTTTCGAACCTTCAACCTATACTCATCATTTCGCTTGTCAAAATGGTTCTGCTCACCACGTCCGTCAAGACGAGCTCGAGCTGTCCCAAGTGAAACGTCAAAGTCTAGGTAGATGGGACTCACTCCCTGCAAACACGCATCGCGTGTCGCCCAGAATAAGTCCTCAAGTCGCGGGTTTTCACCAACTTGATACCCCCAGGTCGAAACATCAAACCTGTCAGTCACGACAATCTTGCCCGCAAGAACCGCGGGCAGAATTACTGTCGCGAAATTTTCGGCTCTCGATGCCCAGAAAAGATGGAACATCGTAAGTGAGTCCGCGGACTTGAACTCATCGTCAAGCACAAGCATGCGGACTTTCTGACTAAGTCCAACTCCCCCTGGTTCACGCGAGTACACAAATTGCGGACAGGTTTGTTTCAGAAGGTTAACGAAGGTTGTTTTTCCTGCCCCGTCACCCCCTTCAATCACAATGAATTTTCCCAGCATTGTCACACTCCTGAAATTACAGTAACAGTTTGAAAGAGTTTTTGTAAGATTGACAATGTATGGATAAAGAGTAGAAATAGATATAGAATTTTGTGCGCATCACACGCACTTAACCAAGGAGTCCTTTTAATATGCTTACACGAACATGGAAGAAAGTTCGAGGAATTATTGATCGATTCCTCGAATACGACCCGAACCCGCCAGTCGTCATCGAGGATGGTGGTCGCACAATCATCATCTCAGACGGTCTTCCTCCAGAAGCCAACGCTATGGCTCTTGCGATGTACTCAAGAAGCCCTAAAAGCTTCCTGATCCACCTACGCGAAGTCCTGAAAAAGGGCTGGCAAAGATTCATGGGCCAATTCTATGTTGGCTATGGACACAAGTCCATCGGAGACTGTGGTTCTACCACTATCTGCATCGAGAATGTATCCATGCTCGGAGCGAAAGCCGTGCAGGACAATTCACTCTACAATGGCCAAGAGGCGTCAACGCGCTACTTGGACATGAAGAAACAGAGGGTACTGAATCCACTCGGCACGGCCGAGGGAGTGACAATCCAAGAAAGATGGATGTCGCTCTATTCGTTTGTGTTGGACGGGCTCATTCCCCACCTGACAGAGAAATACCCAGCACTTCCGAGTGAAGATCCGAAGATCTATGAGAAGGCAATTAAGGCGAAGGCGTTCGATATCGCCAGAGCTTTTCTGCCAGCCGGATGCACAACCTACGTAGGATGGCACACCAACCTTCGGCAAGCATGGGACCACGTCAAGGAGATGTCATTCCACCCACTTCCCGAAGTCCGAGAAGTGACTGCAATGATTCTGTCTGGGCTTCGCGAGAAATACCCGAACAGTTTCAATTTCAAGTCGTATGCCAATCAAGATGCATACTTCGAGAAATGCGCCAAACTGACCTACGTGGACAATCCATTTTCTGTGGGGTTCTCCTATACACACACCATCGATGGTGAGAAATTGAGACACCACGACCTGCTCCAAAGCAGACCGGCGAAGACTGAGTTGCCTGACCGATACAACCATTTCGGTCAGATAAGCTTCAAATTTCTCCTGGATTTTGGTTCATTCCGAGATCTTCAGAGACACCGAAGCTGTACCCAGTCAATGCCACTCCTCTCAACCTGGCACGGCTTTCACGAATGGTACCTCGATTCTCTTCCGGATCACATGAGGAACGTGGTCACGAAAACGCTTCAACTTCAGGAAGCAGAGATTGGGAATATCAGTAATGAGAATATACGCCAGTACTACGTCGCTATGGGTTACAATGTGGCGTGTGAACTCACTGCTGGACTTCCGTCAGCAATCTACATCGCTGAACTTCGATCGACTCAAGCGGTACACCCGACATTACGCGTCGTCGCGCAACAAATGGGAAGATCGTTGCAGGAAATCATTCCGGGAATTGCGCTTCACTGCGATATGTCCTTGGATGAGTGGTCTACCGTCCGTGGTAAGCACGACATCGTAAAGAAAGACAAATAACACCCCGCGGGCAGTCTTAGATTGCCCGCGGGTTTCGCTAATTGTTTAAAATAAATAAAGATGTTAACCTATGAAACATGGCATTATCTGATAAAAAGATCTTAGAAGAAATAAAAGCTGGTAACATAATAATTACTCCATTTAAAAAAGAAAACCTGGCCACCTCTAGCTATGATCTTACTTTGGGTGAATATTTCTTTGTAGAACAACCCCCAAAACATTTTCAAAATATATTCAACATTTATGAAAAAGATCATGTAGACCATGTTTGGGGCAAAAAACCTCTTCAGGCAAAACTTGCAAAAGAAGTATTCGCTGATTATAAATTCACATTTGGAAATATTTCTCCAAATGACAAAGTAATATTACTTGCTCCAGGAGAAACGATACTAGCCCATACGGACGAGTTTATAGGTGGACTAAACCACATAACAACAATGATGAAAGCTAGATCTTCTATGGGCAGAAGCTTTATAGAGGTCTGTAAATGCGCTGGTTGGGGTGATGTAGGATATGTAAACAGATGGACGATGGAAATTACAAACAACTCGAAACATTACCATATCCCTTTAGTTGTAGGTAGACGAATTGCCCAATTAATCTTTTTTGAAACTGGACCTATTTTAGGTAAAGACTACACACATCAAGGCAAGTACCAAACAACAACCGACACAAAGAAAATGATAAAAGAGTGGAGTCCAACAAGTATGCTTCCTAGACTTTATAATGATAGAGATATTAAAAAGAAAAAATAAAACCCCTTTTGGGGCTTTATTTTTTATCTGACTTCTACTCCCATTGAACGTGCACTACCCTCAATAATCTTCATCGCTGCATCAACATCATTTGCGTTTAGGTCTGGCATTTTTTTCTCTGCAATTTCTCTGATTTGAGCTTTTGTAATAGTGCCTACTTTTGAAACTGCATTTTTGCCTGAACCCTTTTCCTTTCCAATTGCTTTTAGAATAAGAGCTGATGCTGGAGAAGTTTTAAGTACGAAAGTGAAAGTTCTGTCTTCGTAAACTGAGATTTCTACAGGAATAACTTCCCCCATCATTTTTGCAGTTGCATCATTGAACTGCTTTACGAACTCACCAATATTAACACCAGCCTGACCAAGTGCAGGACCAGTTGGAGGAGCAGGAGTAGCCTTACCCCCAACTATTACCAATTTCAGTTTTTTTGTTACTTTCTTTGCCATTTTTGTGTTTTCCAAGATTACCTTAAATTTTCTTAACTTGCAAGAAATCTAATTCTACTGGTGTTTCTCGACCGAACATAGCGACAAGAACCTTAACCTTTCCTCTCTCCTCATCAACCTCATTTACCTTACCATCCAAGTCTTTGAACGGACCGTCCACAATAGTCACCGCATCGTTTACAGATAAATCTATTTTGTGTTTTACGTTTCCTGAATCCATTCTCTTAAATAGGTCGTCTATTTCCTTTTTTTCAATTGGAACTGGATACACACCAGAACCGACGAAACCGGTAACGCGAGGTGTATTTCTAACTACGAACCATGAGTCCTCTGTCACTATCATATCTACCAAAATATACCCTGGGTATATTTTTTCCTCTTCTTCTACTCTTTTACCACCCTTTATTTTTATTTTTTTCTCTGTAGGAACTATAACATTGAAAATCTTGTCCTCCATCCCCAAAGATTCAATACGCTGTTTTAGGTTACGCATAACAGCATTTTCATACCCTGCGTAAGTGTGAACAACGTACCAGTTCCTAGTATTGTGTAATTGTTGTTTTGCCATAATTAAAATTAGAAATTAAACTACAAACTTCTCAAGAATCATTTTAAATAGATAATCAAAGAAACCGAGAAAAAAAGAAACGAAAACAGAGATAACAACAACAACTATAGTAAAAGCTATAGTTTGATTTCTTGTAGGCCAAGAAACGTGCTTTAGTTCTCCTTGTGTATCTTTTAGGTATGTTATTAGAGACATATGTTTGTATTATAAACCGAGGTTTTCCTTTAGTAAAAAACCCCTCGGGGGGTTAATTACATATTACTTTACTCTAGACTTTTAGTCAATACGCTAAAACTTTTATAATTTGGATGAAATTCGAAGTGTGGAATTAAAAACTTTTTAAACTGGATGCAGTTCTAGGCGAACGAGAAAAAGGTGAGGAGCCTTACAACTAGTAAGGTGACGAAAATTTTTTGAAGTTCAACAACGAAATGCGCCGGTTTTAAAAGTTTTACTTAATCTCGTACGTTATTGAAACATTAGATACAATCTCATTCTCCCCAACTGGAAGTTGTGGGGGAACTGCAGAATCTGACCCCATACCCATCACTTTTTCTGCTACCATACCACCGTAGTAAGGAATAGGATAGTTTCCTGATTCAGAAAAATTAACGATAGCTACTAGATCAACACCTAGAGAATCTGCCAATACTTTTGCCTTTGCTTTTGCATCAGCTATAGCCTTGTTTCTTGCTTCGGCTTGAACTTTTTCTTCATCATCAACAACAAAGTTCAATCCACTTATATTCGAAGCACCAAGACCTCCAACTTTAGTCAGGACATCACCTGCTTGGTCTGTGTTTCTAACTTTAATAGAAATGTTTTGACTAACCTCATACCCTATCAAAACTTGTTTTCCTGGAGGACAGTACATTGTAGTACAAACCCTACCTTGGTCGTAGTCATATTTTGGATATGAACTATATCCAATAGTTTTTATGTCTTTCTCTTCAACTCCCATGGATTTTACTGCATCCAAAATAGCATTCATTTTTTTACTTGCTTTGTCTTGTGCTTCCTTAACAGACTTTCCTTCCTCTACAACAGAGAAAGAAAAAGATCCGGTGTCTGGTATTGCAAAAACCTCACCTTTTCCTGATACAGTTATTGTGTTTACTGCGTAAGCACCTTTGCCTATATATGAACTTTCCTTGAATGAATTCAGGGATTGAATTCCAAGAAAAACTGCAAGTAATACTATCACCGCAAAAACCCCATTAAAAAACCTTCTTTTCTGAACTTCGTCTAAAGATTGATACATAATTTATTATTTGCGGTCATACGACCACTGCTCGCCTTACGGCGGTTGTTAATTTTTAATACTCTCATTTTAACATAGATGCTTCATCTTGCACTATTATTACACGCTTAAAGATTTTGATAGCTAAATAAACGATTAGACAACCTAGAAAAACTCCAAAAAACACATCACTAAACCAATGCACTCCTAGGTAAATTCTAGACAAAGATACTAGAAAAATAGACACGAGACAAAAAAGATTAAAAATCTTCCTCCAGACTCCACGCAAGTAATCATCAAATACATACATAAGTAAAATGAAAAATACAACAGAGATGGTAGCGTGATAACTTGGAAAACTCTGGCCAAAAACAAACATGACCGGCTCCGGTGGTCTGTTTACATTAAAAAATAATTTCATAACATAAACTACCCCAGTACCAAAAGCAATAGTAGTAAGAAAGAACACTGCGTATTTTAAATTTCTAACTGTGTAAATTACGAGAGCAACAAACATGAGAAATAAAACAAAATAAATTGTTAGATCAAACAAGGATGTAACAGAGTAGAAAAATTGAGTTAACTCTGGAGTCCGAGCGGTATAAAAATATTGTTGTATAAAAATATCTATTTTGTTCATATTATTTCTCCCAACGAGCAAAAACACCACAAGGCAAAAGTCTGTTCCCTGAAGATTCCCTTATTGTTAGCTCTCCAGAAGAAACCTTTCCTCCTAAACCGCCAGTTACAGACTCCAGAGTATTTTTATAACTCACGCTTGAATATATAGAAGCATAGCCATTGAGGAGTATTGCTAGGGGGTCGTCTGATAAAATATTTTTAATTTTAGATAAAAGTGGTAGTAAATCTTCTTCTATTTTCCAAACCTTATCGTTTGTTCCCTTTCCATAAACTGGAGGATCGAGAATGATTACATCGTACTTACTTCCTCTTTTTATTTCTCTTTCCACAAACTTCCGTACATCATCAACAATAAACCTCACTTTTTTGTCCCCAAGACCACTGTCTTCTAAATTTTTCTTAGCGTAATCCACTGGATACTTTGATGCGTCAAGGTGAACTACTTCTGCCCCCGCTCGGCTACAGACCAAAGTGGCGCCTCCTGTGTAAGCAAACAAATTTAAAACTTTAATATTTCCGCCACTAGCTTTTATCTTCTCTTCCAACCATTTCCAGTTTTCTGACTGCTCTGGAAAAAGACCTAGATGCTTTGAAGGTAAAAGTTTTAGATTGAATTTTAATCCTTCCAAACCAATCTGCCACTCCTCTTCAACTCCATTCTTTTTGGCCCATCTACCCGAATTCTCACCATGAGAAAAAACGGCATCTGCTTTTTGCCATTCCTCCAGAGGTAGTGTCTTCCTCCACAAAGCTTGATTCTCTGGACGCGCCAAAACTACACTCCCATATCTTTCTAATTTCTCCCCTTCTCCACTATCCAAAAGCTCGTAGCCTTCTGATTTGTCAGTAGTAAGAATTTCCATAATTTTGATACTAACACTATTTAACCCCTGAAACTAGAAAAGAAACTTGTCTCAATCTGTCATGGTCTAGTTCAACAAGCATTATCTCCTGCCATCTACCTTTCAAAATTTTGCCATCTTCCACTATAAAACTAACAAAGGGGTGAATCATTAGTGCTTGTGCGTGAGCGTGGCCATTTACGCATTCGTGTATGACACCATTTTCATCTGGCTCACATAGGTGTGTGTCTCTTTTGCCACTTACATTTTCTCCGTGCCGAATATCGTTGTGACCATAATCATGCATTGGACTAGCAAAATTATCTAGGGTTTTTCGTAAATCAGAAGCATACCCAAGTTCCTCAGAAGGACCTATTAAATTTTTCTCATTTTCATTTACCCAAACACCACAAGTTGTGTGGTGCGTTTGAACTAAAATAGTTCCTCTTTTTACTCCAGAATTTTTTATCGCCAACTCAACATCACTTGTAATAGTGATAAACTCCTGACGATATCTAGTCTGATATTTCTTAGTTTCTAAATGTGCAAAAAACTCTCCTTTCATCTGGTTATCTTTTTTATTTTTCAGACTTGCTTAGATAATACAGGGCGAGTGGAGCAGCCCAGTTAGCAAACCTTTCTACAAAGTCCCAAACTGGCAAACCAACAAGCGGACGAACTAGGGCTGTCCAGAATCCCCAAAAAGCCATCCATAGTAATACTGGTCTCATCGGTTTATACAGAACCAAAAGAGCTAGTAAGATATCGAGTAATCCCACAACCATCATAAAAGTTGTTGCAGTTGCTGTATCTAAGCCAGTAAGTTGCTCTGTCCACTTTATCCAGTCAGCTTTTCCCAACACAGCAAAAACTCCGTGACCTAAAAACTCTCCGGCCACTCCCACTCTCAAAACCCATTCCATTTTTTTACTATTTGTCATAGTTTTAGATAGTTAGTGAATAAAATCTTCCGTATAAATTTTAACAAATTTAAAAACAAAGTGTAAAAGTTATACACCCACACAAAGCCCAACAACTAACTCTTATCATCAATAATAATCACAGATTCTTCTTTTGCATCCGAGTAGTCTGACCACTTAAGCCAAGTAGGTTTAACCCTATACAAAACAACGCCATCTTTCCAATTGAGTTTAGTAATAGGAGCTTTATTTCTCATTTCATCTGTAGCAATGTCTATGTAGTTACCTAGGGCATTTTCAGTTACATCTTTGTCGGTAACTTCTTCTGCTATTCCATTCATCTGAATAGTTCTAGGGGGTTTAACGGACGATATAGTAAAAGAAACTTTGTTATTTATTTTAATATTTTGGTGTTTTCTTGAGGTTATTACTGTAGGAAAATAAATACTAAAATTCTCATCTGCATCGTAAAAAACAAAAGCAGACTCCGGTTGATCACCTGAGAGAGTTGAAACTACCCCACCTTTTTGAGACATCATAAACTCAAGTGCCTCTGTTTTTATTTTGTCATTCATACTCAATATTATACTCCTTATTTGAAAAAAATCAGGCAAGGTTTTGCGCTCACATTCCTGCACTCGCTGTCACAGATATTTTTCTGTTGAAAAATTCTGCTACCCCACCTCCTTCGCCTCCGCTCAGTCCGGTCTTGCGAGAGTATCCCTACACTCGCTGTCTGGCATAAAATTTTGCTAAATTTTTGCCCCGACCCCGGCCTCGCACCGTCGTGCTCCGGCTTTACGCGCTAATACCCATTAGCGCTCACCAATTTGCTGTCGCCACATAGCATAGTATAGCCCCTTGGAAGCTAGAAGCTCCTCGTGAGTTCCAGATTCAGAAACAAGACCTTTTTCCAAAACATAAATCTTGTCTGCGTGCATCACAGTAGAAAGTCTGTGTGCAATTAATATAGTAATGTGCTCTTTTGTACTTGTAACATCTCTGACGGTTTTTGTTATTTCCTCTTCTGTTATTGAGTCCAAAGATGACGTTGCTTCATCAAAAACAAGAAGTGTTGGTTTTCGCAAAAGTGCTCGTGCAATAGAAAGTCTTTGTTTCTCTCCGCCAGAGATTTTCACACCACCCTCTCCTATTACAGTATCTAAGCCTTTTTCTGCACGAGCCAAAAGTGGGTCACAGGCACTTTTGTGTAGAACGTCTAAACATTCTTCGTCTGTTGCATTTGGGTTAACGAAAAGCAAGTTTTCCCTGATTGAGCCAGCAAAAAGTTGTGTATCTTGAGTAACAAAACCAATCTGATTTCTTAGATCCTGGAGATTAATTTCTTTTCCGTTTATTCCGTTATACAAAACTTGACCCTTTGTAGCTGGGTAGAGACCAACAATGAGCTTTATTACACTTGTTTTTCCAGAACCTGACGGTCCGACAAACGCCACGGTTTCGCCCTTTTTAATATTAAAAGATATATCATCTACTGCATTTGTCTTTGCATTAACGTAAGAAAAAGAAACATTTTTAAACTCAAGATTTTCAAGCTTGGAAAGATGTTTTGAGTCTAGGGGAACTAGTTCTATTGGAGTATTTATAATCTCCTCATACTTTTTAAGTGACACTTGTGTTTCTCTATATTGACTCAAAATATTTCCGAGCATCTGCAGAGGTTCAAAAACATAAAATGTATATATTAGAAGAGAAAAGAAATCTCCAACTGATATTATTCCCTTAAAAATCATAAAAAACATAAAAAATGTCACGCACGTTCTAACAAAATTCACTAGCGTTCCCTGCACAAAACTTACACTTCTTATGTATTTTAATTTTTGAAGTTCAAGCGAAAGAATCTTTCCTGTTGTATCATTGAGTCTTTCTATTTCTTGTTCACTCAGACCCAAACTTTTCACCAGTTCAATATTTCGCAGAGACTCAGTGGTGGAACCTGCGAGGGACATCGTTTCTTTAACAATTCTTTCTTGAATATCCTTTATTTTTCTAGATAAAAAGTAAGCTATCCCTGCCAAGACTGGCGCTGCCAAAGCAAAAGCTACAGCTATACCCCAGTGAAGCTTTATGGAATAAACAGCAACAAAAATAAATCCAACTAGAGATGTGAAAACAATATTTATAAGTGAAGTTATGAGTGCCTCACTATCCGTTCTAGCTTTTTGTAAAATGTTTAGAGTCTCACCACTTCTCTTGTCTTCAAAAACTTGGTACGGCAGATCCAGTGAATGCTCCACACCGTGTGCATACAGCTCTGCCCCAAGACGTTTAGTAATAGTATTCAGATAGTAATCTTGGAAATTTTTAGCAACACGAGATACAAATGCCACTCCAATAGTTAAAAGTAAGAGTTTTGTTACTCCCCTTACAAATTCGGCTTGAGTATATTCTCCAAACTTAGATGCATAGTTATCAATGATGAGTTTTACTATATATGGGTCAAGCATGGAAAAAACCATGTTGACACTTGCTAGAACAAGAACGACGACACAAAGTTTCCAATATTTTTTTAGGTATGAAAAAAGAATATGCATTGGATGCCTAGTATAACATGCATTACTTGAATAATTCTAGAAATTTTACTGGGTCAACAGAAACACCGTAAATACGGATACTAAAATGAAGATGTGGAGCATCGGCATAGCCTGACTCACCACTATAACCAATAGTGTCTCCCTTGAAAACAAATTGGCCTTCCTTCACCCTAGCTTCCAATAGATGAAGATAGAAAGACAGGACACCGAGACCATGGTCGACAATAACTGTTTTCCCATAATTTCTATACTCCCCAACAACACGAACAATACCATCATTTGTGGACATTACTTTTGTGCCAGTTGAAGCACTGTAGTCAACACCCTTGTGAGCCATAATTATATTAGCCAATTGTCTGTGATAACCGAATTCATCATTAATTTTTATTTTTTTTAGAGGTGGAGTAAAATCGGAAAACCAAAAAGTCTTGTTTGATGTTTTAATGTGTTTGAAAGAATTATTTTCATCAGCCAAAGTAGCGATTAAACTTTGCTGACTTTGAATAGTATCGCCACCAAGTTTTTTAGGTATAGTGTATGGTGCCGTTTTTACTTTCTTTTGTTTTACTTCTATATTGCTTGAGATAACCCTTCCATCAGAAAGTTCTGCAGTTACAGAATAAACACCGGTAGCTTTGTTTAATTCAATTCCAACTAATCCCGTCGGTTTATTTTTGTATTTAAAAATTCTAACTGGTACACCTCCAAACTTAATACTCCTAACGGAATTAGTGCTCGTGTTTATTTGTATCATTAAGGGTTCTCCCTGATACAAATCTTTAGGAGAAAAAGAAATGGAATCGGCTTCCGCCTGCACAAAACCAGCTCCCAAAAGGGAAACCACAACGAAAGCAGTTATATATAATCTATTTATCATTTTGGGTGGCTACTGGGAGTCGAACCCAGACAGAGAGCTCCACAAGCTCGCGTGCTACCGCTACACCATAGCCACCATCAGCTCTAGATTTAACTCTAGATTACCAAGTTATAACAGAAAATCAGCCAGAAATCTAGATATAAATTGAAATAAAAACAAAAAACACATATACTCCTAAGGTATGCCCAGGTGTTGTAATTGGTAGCCAAGCACCCTTGAGGTGGGTGTGCCGTAAGGTGTGGAGGTTCGAGTCCTCTCCTGGGCACAATAAATCGCTGTGAGGCGATTTTTGTGTACAGGAAACAGATGCTGGGAGCATCTGTGTGAGGACTCGAAGACCTGTGATAATTTTTTATAAGCAGAGCGAAATAAAAAACAGAACAGGTGTACTGCTCCTGTAAGGAGAGAGTCCTATCTCTAAAAACAAAAACCCTTACAGGGTCTGTACACCTTTCACATTTTGATTACAAAACGTTCAAGGTCTTGCGAAGTAATACTTATTACTTCTCACCCTTTCGGGACTTTTTGTTTTATTCTGATTTTGTTTCTTCAGTTGCTTCTGCAACCTCTACCTCGTCTTCGCTCGGAGTATTATCTGGAAGAGCTCTGATGTTTCTCATTTGTCGTCTGATTTCTTTGGTTGCCTTGTCTCGTATGTGATAAAGTTTTGCTCTTCTTACTTTTGATCTTTTTAGAGTTTCAATAGAATCTATCATTGGAGAATATAGTGGGAAAATTTTCTCTACACCCACACCTGATGCAACTCGTCTTACTGTAAATGTTGCTCCTGCCTCTTTTCCATGCTTTACAGCAATAACTAGACCTTCAAAGGCCTGAAGGCGTGTCTTGCCCTTTTCTACGATTTTCTGCCAAACACGAACAGTGTCTCCAGATCTAATATCTAGGTTCTTTCGATCAATTACTTTTACCGGTGATTGGACTTTTGTTTGTGCTTCTGCCATAAGACTCCCAATTTAACACAAGATTATACGCTTTGCAACAAAGCCATTGCATGCTCAAAATCCTCTGGATATGAAGCTGAAACCGTGTGAGACTCTCCTTTTGTATCCGAAAAAGTGACTTCTTTTGAATGGAGTGCTAGCCTTTTAAACCCTAGAGTATTTTCTTTATCAGGACCATAAAGAGCGTCCCCAACCAAGGGATAATTTATGGCCTTAAAATGAACTCTAATCTGGTGTGTTCTGCCTGTTTTCGGAGTAACTTCCACAAACGAATATCCGTCTTTTCTTTGCAAAACCTTGTACTCCGTTATAGCTTCCCTCTCAATTCCTCTTCCACCTCTCTGTGCAGTCCACATCCGAAAATCCTTGCTACTGCGACTTATCGGTCTATCTATAACACCCTCATCATTTTTCAACTCACCCCACACAAAAGCTTGATAGGTTTTCTTTATCTCGTGATTTTGAAACTGTTTTTTTAAATTTTGAAAAGATTCTTCTGTTTTTGCAACCAACATTACTCCCGATGTCTCTCTGTCTAGTCTGTGAACTATTCCAGATCTTAAAACAGTTTCTCCCGTGGATGTTTTTCCTGGTTCACCAACGTCCTTTATTTCTGGATATTTTGAGAGTAGCCAATCAACAAGAGTCTTTTCCTCTGTTTTTCCGTCACTATGAACAACCAGACCAGCTGGTTTATCTACTGCCAACACTTCACTGTCTTCGTATAGTATTTCTGGGTTCATTTTAAATTAAAATTTGTAATTTAAAATTTATTATTTCCCCATTCTTCTCTCTCGCTCACCATACTCCTCAATTATCTTCTCAAACTCTTCCTTAGAAAAATCTGGCCAAGGAGTTTGAGTAAAGAAAAGTTCACTGTATACTGACTGCCAAGTTAAAAAACCTGAGAGTCTCTGTTCGCCAGAAGTTCTAATTATAATATCAGGGTCAGGCATTCCTGCGGTCCACAAATACTTGCCAAAATTCTCTTCATTTATTTCTTCGCCTGATTCTTTTATTTTTTTTGTAGCTTCTAAAATTTCTGCTCGACCTCCATAAGACAAACATGGCCACAAAGTAATTTTTGTATTATTTTCTGTTTCTCTTTCTGTATTACTCATCGCCTCCTGAAGATCGGGACTAAATCTTTCTCTTTGACCAACGAACCTAACTCTCACGCCTTCTTTACCAAGATCTAAGATTTCTTTTTTCATTGCTTCACGAAAAAGATCCATTAAATATGAGACCTCTATTGGCTCTCTATTCCAATTTTCAGTTGAAAACATATAAACAACTAGATGTTTTACTCCAAAATCTCTAGCGATTAGAGTTGTATTTTTTAAGGTCTTAAGTAGCCCAATCCTATGACCTTCTAGTTTAGGTAAGCCATTTTTAATTGCCCATCTACGATTTCCATCTAGTATAATACCCACACAGTTCGGTATTTTTAATTCCGTGCTCATTCTGACGATTATACAACATTATTTGGCTTGATAAAAGAAGTTTTTTAATGTAATCTGGAATCACGCGGGATTAGCTCAGTTGGTTAGAGCAATTCATTTACACTGAATAGGCCGGGGGTTCGAGTCCTCCATCCCGCACAAAAAATTGTTTTTGTGGAGATGAGAAAGTGCTGGGAGCACTTTCGTGAGAACTCGAAAACCTTTGATAGCTTTTTTGTAATCAAAAAACAGAAAAGGTGTACTGCTCCTGTAAGGAGAGAGCTCCTCCATCCCGCACAAAAAATTGTTTTTGTGGAGATGAGAAAGTGCTGGGAGCACTTTCGTGAGAACTCGAAAACCTTTGATAGCTTTTTTGTAATCAAAAAACAGAAAAGGTGTACTGCTCCTGTAAGGAGAGAGCTCCTCCATCCCGCACAAAAAATTTTCTTATTTTACAAATTGTGCTAATGTGTTCTTACCGCTCTCGTAGTTCAATGGATAGAACAGAGCTCTTCTAAGGCTTTGATGTAGGTTCGATTCCTGCCGAGAGCACATATACAAAATCCCCGAGTGGGGATTTTGTATATGTGCTCGGAGAAAGTTGTGGAACAACTTTCGTCAGGAATCGAAAAGCGGAGCAGGTACCAAGTCAGCAAACTTGGTCGCGAGCTACGGACACGAGAAAAGTTTTTGACGAAAAACTTTTACTCGCGGAAGATTCTTTCATTTTGTCGAAAATGAAATTATCCTTACCCCAAAATATTCTTATAAACTCGGATTTGGAGGAACGACCTTACTATTTCTTATTTCAACCAGAGACTCCTCCCTCTCACTTATATCTCCTAAGACTTTTTCTAAAAGAGTGTTGTTAATCTTTACATCACTTAGAAAATCTTTATTTTCTGTTTCAAAAAAGTTACCGCTTTCAATCTCCACGTAAAGATAAAAAGCCAGTATTGCTAATATAAAAAGAACCAAGAATGTGACCAGTAATACGACTGCCCATTGTTTTCCAGGATTAATACCTATTTTGTCATAAGAGATTTCTGATTTATTCTGGCTTTTATACCAAGATTTGATTTTATTAATAAGTGAGGACATGTTATTTATATTTTAATACATTAATATCAAGAGTAGTTTGCCATTTATTATTTAAAGCGGAAGGTTTACCTGAACTAGAAAGAGTTTGTTCTGTCCCAACAAGCGACAATTTGTTAATCTTTATTTTAAATGAGATAGACTCAATCTCTGAAATAAACAGGTACGAATCCTTCCAAGAGCCCTCCACCTTTGCTCTAATTTTTAGAGTTGTCACAGGACTCGACGCCTCTTTTGGATCACTAGCTAAAGTAAGAGAATCAATTTCTATCTTTAGATTGTGGTCTCTTGCTAGTTTTTCTAGGTTTTCTATAAAATTCACATCTCCATTTTTTGAAATGATAGAATTATCAATTTTACTAATTTTTGGCTCAAGGTTCTCCACTAGCTTTCGCATTGAAAGCAAATAATCGTACTGATTATTTTGAAAAAGTAGTTCTTGCTCTATTGTAGATATTCTTTCGTTTTTAGACCTTATATCGCTATATGCAAAATACATAACCCCAAATAGAAATAGTGACGATAGACTGAGAAATACTATTATTTTGAATAATCTAGATTGATTCATATCACTTATTTATATTTATGTTTATCGAAAAATCTATATTTTTATCTTTTGCTAAATTTGATATCGGTAAATCAACATTCTTAAAAAAACTGATCTCTTCTAGACTCTTAACAAAAGAAACCAGAGACTCTCTTGAACTACCTACTCCAATCAAGTTGAGTGTAGCTGTAGTTGTTGCATTAGCCGTATAACTAAAACCCTTTAGACTTATGAAATCCGTTTTCTTCAAAAGAAGTTCGTCTAATATTGGAATTACCTTAGGGTACTCAAGTGAACTATTTATTAAACTTAATTTTGAATTTACTGATTTTACGAACGACGTCGTCGAACTAATGTTGAGTGTCGACAGAAACGCATTCATTTCATTACTCTGTGACACCGCTTCTTTTTCTCTATAGAAAGAAGACACCCACGTTGGAACTAGAAATACTAAAAAAGAAAATTGAACAAATAAAACAAATGCGAGCACTACAACTACCAAACGGAGTTTGTACTCTTTCTTTATTTTTGACTTTAAACTATCTGGAAGTAGGTTAAACATTTTATTAAATTATATAAGTATCTTTGATGGAAGAGCTAGCCCCACAGCAGAAGCATATTTCAAAGAATCGTTGAAAGAAATCTCTGGTATTGATTTATTTATATCAAAGACATTCAACCAAACATTAGCCAAAGAAGTTGGCGTCTTACTGTGACTTGCAATAAAAGAAATCATGGACTCATCAAACCCCTCACCACAAATAAAAATCTGACTAATCTGTCTTTCTGGTTTATCCACATTTTCCTTTAGAGTATGCCAGTATGTATAGAGTTTTTTTATTTCCTGCATCAAAAAGCCGGGGTTGTTTGAATATTCACCTTTTGTAGAAATTGTAGATGTAAATCTAACAATCCTGTCAGTTGCAACATAGAGACCAACCTTCTCCTGTCCGAAATTTATAATGAGATTTGTTCCAGAAGAGTGGTAGGGCAAAACAGCTCTCGATATTGCTTGGGATTCAATTTCCAAAGACAAAAGAGACAATCCAGCACTCTCTGCTATTTCAACATAAGAGTCAATAATACTTATAGGCAAAGCTGAGACGACGACACCTAAATACTCTCCGTCCTTACGGTCAAACAACACGTAATCAAAAGTAAGCTCCAGTGGTGACACTGGCACGTTTTCTTCCATTTTAGATTCAACAGCACTTTTTATTTCACTTTCTTTAACCATTGGTATTTTAGCAGTAAAAAGGTAAGCTTTTTCCTCTGGTAAAGAAATTTTAACAAAATTTAAATCTAAGTCTTTCTTAATTTCTCCTAAAATACGAACTATTTCATCTTTATTATTTATTTGCCCTCCAATTACAACGCCTTTAGATATTGGCACCTCGATATGCTTCTCGATAGACAAACCACCATTTTTCTTACAAAACTTTATACATCTCACAGAAGAATCCGAAATAGAAATGCCCGCAAAAGGAATATTTAAAAACTTTGGTGCTGGAAATGCCTTAAAAATGTTCTTGAAATTCATCAGCCTAATTATACAGCAAAAAAATAGACATTAACAACTAAAAATCTACTTTACAGAACTCCCAGGAACTACACTTTTATCAGCAGATAACAAAGAGAAAAAATCATCTCCACTTACTGCCAGTATCATTCCCTGACTTTCTAGTCCCCTAATGATCCGTGGTTCTAAATTTGTAGCAAATGCACATTTTCTACCCACTAAATCAGCGGGATTTTCAAAATACATTGATATACCTGAGATTATCTGCCTTGGATTTTCCTCTCCAAAATTTACAGAAAGTTTTAGAAGCTTGTCAGCGTCTTCTACTTTCTCAGCACTCACTATTTCCCCTATTTTTATCTCTATTTTTTTAAAATCATCAATCAATACGTGCATATTAAGATATGTTTTAAGACAATAATTTTAAAGCTTTTTTTATTTTATCACTCGTATCCTTTGCATCTGTCACCTTTTTTAGAGCCTCTCGTGCTTCTCTCTCCCCATAACCGAGAGATTTCAATGCTTCTATGACATCTACATCTCCCGACACAGAAACTCCGTCCACCATAACACCCAGCTTGTCCTTTAGTTCAACAACAATTTTTTCTGCATTCTTTTTCCCTACACCAGAAACTTTAGTTAAGTGACTAGTGTCACCAGAAATTATGGCGTTACGAAGATTTTCAACACTGGCAACTGACAAAATGCCCATAGCAGACTTTGGACCGATTCCTGACACCGTAATAAGAAGTTCAAAAAAGTTAAGCTCTTCTTTTGAAACAAAACCATATAAATCTAGTGCATTTTCTCTTACAGCCAAATACGTCCAGAATTCTAGGATTTTTTGTATTTTACTATCAAGTAGAACGGTATTTGTATATATTTTATAACCAACACCATTTACATCCAAAATAACAAATTTTAAATCTTGCTGTATCACCGTCCCCTTTAGATATCCTATCATAATCATATAATACTCTATTTGGTTTCAACTAGCCAAGAAAGGCTTGACCCCGAACTAATTTTCCGAGGAATTAGTTCGGGGGTTGATTTATTTTGAGTTTCGTTATAGTATCTGCCTTATGCCAATAACAAAATCTGCCAAAAAAGCCCTGAGATCATCTTCTAGAAAGAAGGTTTTTAATCTAAAAAAGAAAGACCTAATAAACAAAGCTGTAAAAAACCTAAAAGCTCTTGTAGTTAAAAAAGACATGAAGGGTGCAACTGAGTACATGAAAAACGTACAGAAGATCCTTGATAAGTCAGTAAAAACTGGGCTACTTAAACTTAATACTGCATCTAGAAAGAAAGCTAGGTTAGTTGCAATGATTAAGAAAGGTAACTAGAACCAGTAAATACCTTTGAACAAGAAAACCGACTTTCGTCGGTTTTCTTGTTATAATTTAACTTGATTAGATTGAATAAATAGAATACAAAATGATAAATTCAAATTTGTGGAGGTACTTACTAAATATTTGGACATTAATATTTTATGGAATCATAATCGGAGATTATTTTAAAAACAACTCTCTTCACATTTTTATAGAACCAGTTTCTGCTATATATCTTGCTGTTCTTGCCGTATATTCTACGCAAAAAGAATTTCAAAGATGGCACAACTATAATATAGGATTTCATCCAGGAGAGAAATATGTAATTATTTGGACAATACTTATTATTATCTTATTTATACTGGATGCAACCAATACTAATTACGTCTTACCAAGTGAAGTTTTCACAGCATATCTTGTTGTAATCGGAATACTTGCCATAACAAAAAGATCTAAAAAGAATTATCTAAACAAAAAGAATTTTTGATCATGTGACGATTTCATGATAGTTTGATTTTATTGCTCCCGTAGTTTAATGGATAGAATGTTGGCCTGCGAAGCTGGCGATCCAGGTTCGATTCCTGGCGGGAGCACAGAATAAAACGAAGTTTTATGAAGGAATCGAACAGATTCACGGTTACGCTTGCATCAGCAAGTGTCGTGAATCTGCGTTTTGTATTTTATAGAGTGACGACGAAATAAAATACAAAAAGATTCCTGGTGGGGTCGCGGAAATTTTGTTTTGACGAAAACAAAATTATCTGTGACCAATAGAGTCTACCAGTCCCCAGTAGTGAGATTTCCTGACCACAAACTAAAACCCTAAATATATTAAAACTTTTTCCAAAAGAGGCTCAGAGTGCTCTTCTTCTTTTAAATGCTGTCTTAAAACACTTCTTATTTCCTCTGGATTTTCTTCTTCTGTGTGAATAACAACAAACGGCATAAATATTTTTTGTGACTTAAGTAGTAATCTAGGATACCCATCTCTCGTTTCAACCCAAAAGGATTCTAGATTGGAATACGCATAGTGAGTTCTACCAAAAGTCACCCCCAAGTGGTCAAGCGTTACGGGGACAATGTCTGGCTTTCTTGAAGCAAATAATGAAAGAGTAAACGAGGAAATAATAATGAGTATTGCAAAGATAACATTATTGAGAATTATAGAAACAACCGCGATTGAAATGGTAACGATACCCACTATCCAATACCAGTCATTAGTTTTTTCTGTATGTAGATATTCAAATGTCTGCCAAGAAATTTTATCCATTTTTATAATGTAGTAAGAATAGTATCACTAACTCTTGGTTTAACTTCTCCAACCCCAGCCCAAATTGTGAGAGCACAACCAATCAAGGCTAAATTTTTAATAATATATTGTCCTTCTAAGGTTGGAACCATTATACGAGTCCAGACTTCTGACATCATGAAGATGGGAAGAATTGTTGTAAACATGTGAATTCCAAAAAGAGTTATGGCTACTTTTTCAAGTTTGGGAATGAAAAACAAAACTCCAATAACCATCTCAAAAAGGCCGAAAAGCACAATAAAAGAAGTAAATGGCATAAAAGGCATTGTTTTGTCCAAGAGATTATGAACCATTTCACTTGCTGGGCTTTGTCCTATAACTTTAAGTAACCCGAACCAAAAATAAATTACAAATAATGCGATTCTGGAGACAAGAACGGATATTTGTTTTATATTCATATCTACCATTATACTATTCTGTATAAATAAAAACTACTATGTAGTACAATAGGTTTCTTAACTTCTAAAACATGGATTACTTTAAACTTTCACTTTCTAGACATAAAAAACTAAAAGGTAAACTAGGGGTTTACTCCAAAATAAAAATTAAAAATAAAAATGACCTTTCTGTCGCCTACACACCAGGAGTAGCGGAAGTTTCTAGGGTAATAGCAAAAAATAAAAACCTAGCAAAAACTTTGACTATAAAATCAAACTCCGTTGCAGTTATTTCTGACGGCTCTAGTGTTTTAGGACTTGGAAATATTGGGCCCTTTGGTGCTCTTCCTGTCATGGAAGGCAAAGCGCTACTTTTTAAAGAATTTGCTGGTATAGACGCCTACCCTATTTGCTTAGACACACAAGATGTGGAAGAAATAATTAAAACAATAAAAATAATATCCGTTGGATTTGGAGGGATAAATTTAGAAGACATTTCTGCGCCTCGATGTTTCGAAATAGAAGAAAGATTAAAAAAAGAATTAGATATTCCTATAATGCACGATGATCAACACGGCACAGCTATCGTTGTTCTTTCGGCCCTTATAAATGCTTTAAAAGTAGTCGGCAAAGAAAAAACAAAAATAAAACTTGTAATAAACGGGGCTGGTTCCGCAGCTATAGCCATTGCAAACCTTATTTTGAATTTTGGTGTTGCTGGTAAAAATATAATCATGGTAGATAGTCGTGGCACAATTCATAAAAATAGAACGGATTTAAACTCGTATAAAAATAAAATTGCTGGTAAAACTAACGGGAAAATGGAATTGGGCGGACTAAAAGAAGCACTAGTTAATGCAGATGTGTTTATTGGAGTCTCTGTGGCAGATGCACTAAAACCAGAGTGGGTAAAAACTATGGCAAACAACCCGATCGTTTTGGCGATGGCAAATCCAAATCCAGAAATAAGCATGGAAAAAGCCAAAAAGACAAAAATTAAAGTTTTTGGAACTGGAAGAAGCGACTATCCGAATCAAATCAATAATGTTTTAGTCTTTCCGGGAATATTCCGAGGCGTTCTCGATTCTGGGGCAAAGCAAATTACTGAGGAGATGAAATTAGCGTCTAGCTTTGCCATTGCAAACCTTGTCTCAAAAAAAGATCTCTCTCCTGACTATATTATCCCAAACCCTTTTGATAAAAGAGTGGTGATGGCTGTTGCCAATGCAGTTAAAAAAGTGACAAGATCATAAATAAACAATACTTTACTTTCTAGACTTCTCCGTTAGTTAACCAATGTTGATTCATGAGTGAGAAATCAATTGAGTTCACTAGACCATCTTTGTTTAAGTCTGATGTGGCATCGGAAGTAAACCATTTTGTATTTAGTGCAGAGTAATCAACAGAGTTGATAATATTATCTTGTACGATATCCCCATTTAGAAGTTTAGGGAAAACATATATACTATTTGTATTTAGATCAAGACTGATTAGTCTTGCTAGAAATGGGGAAGGGTTCAGTTTTAGATAAACAACTTGAGGAGATATATCAAATGTAATGGTAGATTGACCTGTTGAATTTGTAGTAAATGGATAAGTCTTAATTGAAACCTTAGAGGGATTCAGCACATTTAATGTCCCGGATAATATTTTACTTATTCTTCCCTCAGGATCTATTTGTATGGTACGTTGGAAAGTGTTCGGGTTTGAAACCGTTACCGAAACCCCTGAAGATGTAGTCGTATTCCCTGCTGCATCCCTAGCTACTGCAGTTAGAGTATGTGTTCCATTTGAAACTGTAGTTGTGTTTAGAATAGTTGAGTATGATGAGGTTGTGTCTTCAGATCCAAGATTTACTCCGTCTATTTTGAATTGTACTCCCACTACTCCTACAGTATCGCTTGCATTAGCGGAAACTGTTACAGACGAGCCAGAGACTGTGGCTCCGTTTGTTGGTGCAGTTATGGAGACAGTTGGAGCTGTAGTGTCGCCACCCCCACCTCCTGTCTTACCATAAATTGTGGCCACACCGTACCCAGGAATAGACGTGGTTAATGTTTGGCCAGAAGAAATAGTTTGGTCAAATTGACTAATGGCATACTGATCTGGATTAGCTGGTGACCCTGTACTACTTACAGTATAGTAGATTCCATAAGTACCAGCTGGTAAACCGCTTATGGAAAATGTTCCACTACTGTTGGCCTTTACAACAACAGTATACTTGCCATCAGTATTTCTAAAAACAAACGGATCAAAACTAGAATTGTTACTAGTAGCGTCAACTCTTGTCGCTCCCATACGGACAAATTTATAATATTGTTGATAAAACTTTGTTGGATTTGTTAAAGTTGCCACCGTAGGATTGGAAGGATTTACATATGCAATAGCTAGGCCACCAGGATTAGCTGTGTCCACCATAACTGACTGTTCCCAAGCGCTATTTCTACCGACTTTCAGATCTTCATGAAGCAAGTTGAAAGTGTTTCCCGTATCCCACCACTCAAGCATGGCGGTGGAGATACCAGCTGTTTGTGCCTGACCTGCAATAGCTTGAAGACTTGCTGTACTAACTCCTGAATAGCGGTGATAAGACAACTCATCAATATAAGGTCTAGCTGCGGTAACTGTCCACATTTGATCAAACCAAGTACTTGCTGTTGTCATGTTTGTTGTGGCTGGGGCTATAAAATCAGGATTAAAACCATTTGCAGATAGCCGTGCTCCCGTAGCAGCAATTATCTGACCTAGTAATACACCCCCCCAGTTTGTAGTGTTGTCAGGTTCTAATACAACTTCAATAGCATTCGGCACCCAACCATATTTAGACTGCAAGTGTTGGAATGCGGCCAACATAAACTCAGCGTATTCTGCTGGATCCTGATGCACATTTGGTTGACCGGACGTGACTGCCCCATAGAAAGCCACGTAGTTAAAATTAACATAGAGTGATTCGCCTTTTATCGCTAGCTTGGCCTTGAGAGGGTTGATAATCGTATCAACAACAGAATCTATTTCAGTCCAATAAAACTTCGAGAGATCCATGCTTGTAGGACTACTATTATCATTTATTGTTTCATAACGTTTTGCACGCCAAGTCGTGTACGCTGTGCCTGAAGATGGATAACCGGCATTTTTCCAATTCAAAAACGAATCAGTTGTGTTTTCCGAACCTGACCTTACTTCAAAACGTACACGATTTATTCCCGCCTCAACCACTTTGTCTAGTACTGCATTTTGATAATTATTGAAATACGGCCCATATTGATCTGCTTGAGCTACCACTTCCCAACCACGCATAGTCTGAAGTGTAATAGCGGGATTCACAATAATAGTATTTCCCGAAACATTGTTTACCGTTACCGAAACCCCTGAAGATGTAGTCGTATTCCCAGCAGCATCCCTAGCTACTGCAGTTAGAGTATGTGTTCCATTTGAAACTGTAGTTGTGTTTAGAATAGTTGAGTATGATGAGGTTGTGTCTTCAGATCCAAGATTTACTCCGTCTATTTTGAATTGTACTCCCACTACTCCTACAGTATCGCTTGCATTAGCGGAAACTGTTACAGACGAGCCAGAGACTGTGGCTCCGTTTGTTGGTGCAGTTATGGAGACAGTTGGAGCTGTAGTGTCGCCAGTCATAGTATCAATAACAAGTTGTTTAATTTCTTTCATCTTCTGAATACCGAGCCAAGCTTTTAATCCATAACCATTGTAAGTTAGTGCTAGTCCTGTTGAGTGTGTAGACGGATTACCTCCAGCCGCATATGGATCACTGGTTGCTGGATATTGGGTGCTTCCATTTGTGTAATGTGGATCATCTCCAATTTCCAAAAATCTTCCTGGCCAAGAAGAATACGGGAGTCGAAGAAGCATCTCTTTATTTAAATCAATCAAAGGTAATTTTTTTGACTGAGCATAAGCAACTAAAGCATTATTATATGTATCAACATCCAAGTTAAAAGTGGCACTAGCCCTATAGGTATAAGTTATAATAATTGGAACAATTTTGTTTGCTATAAGCATGTCAAACATTTGTGTCATTGTAGTAATATCGGATGGTGTAGCTTGCATATTGACAGCAACAATTGCAAACTGAGCTTTTGGAATTGCCGCCAGCATAGTGTCTAATGTAAGTGCTCGAGGATAGGTAGTACAATCCAAAAGTTTTTGTTTTGCTGTAGTTGGATTTGTATCATGTGGCATTCCACTTCCACCCAAAAATTCCCAAGCTGCTAAGCCGTCTCCAACAGTAAAACTTCTGTTGGAACAAATGTAGGGCGTGGCTAGAGCAAATCCATCAATACTGTTTATACTTTGGGTCGACAAACCTGCATTCATCCAATTTAAAATACTGATGTCTTCAGAAGTTTTTCCACTTCCACCTTGCGCCCAAGCAGCAAGACCGGGACCCCTTGTAAGAGAATCCCCAATCCAAAGAACTAGTCCTGGTACTTGATTCCCCCCCGCCAAAATTGACTTTGCATTTTCAACCCAACCACTTGCCCCAGTTTGCCAAGCATCATCGTAAGAATTTGCCCGATCTTTAGTATGTGTAGTCACAGTATTACTGACTGTCACCATCACAGAAGAGGATGTCGTTGTGTTTCCTGCTGCATCTCTTGCTGTGGCAGTAAGTGTGTGACTACCGTTTGTTGCTGTTGTTGTGTCCCAAGTTACAGAATATGAAGAAGTTGTATCTTCTCCACCTAGATTTGCTCCGTCTAGTTTAAACTGTACTCCTCCCACTCCCGTATTGTCTGATGCTGTTGCAGAGACCGCAATTGGACCCGAGACTGTAGCGCCTCCTGACGGTGCGGTCATGGAAACTGTTGGCGGGGTAACGTCACCTGGTGTTCCTATATTTATTTGAAAAACGTAAATATCTCTTGAATCAGTTGACCCTACATAATATCTTTGTGTTACTGGATCGTAAGTTCCAGCACGCAAATAATTTGCAACATCTATACTCATGCCAGGTAATGTCCATTTTGCGTAAGGCTGAACATCCCAAGGTTTTTTGGTGCCCTGCTTAACGGCTATTAAATCGTTGGCGTCATAAGCCCACATTGTTGGTCTATAAGGAGGCCCATGGTTACCTTGTAAGCTATCCAGAGGATCATAGCAGTAAGGGTAGGCGGATACGGCTAGATCAATTGTGCCAACAAGTGCCAGATTAGCTGTGCCTGGACCATAACAGAAATTGTCTCCATGTCGCCCAGTTAGCAAAATCGAACGTGTACCTGCAGGAAAAGCAACAGAGCCCAACTGGTCTGTTCCACCATAATAAGTACTTGCCGCATCCCACGGGCCTAGATTAGTATGCTCGGCAGGGTAACCCGCCAACATTTTACTTGGAATAGGATTCACCACTCCAACATCATCTGGATTAAAAACAGAAAAAGTCGGTCCATAACTAGTACGAGAAATTATAGGAACGCAGCATTGTCCAGTCAAAGCTGGCCCGCCAAGGAGA
>CAZRVD010000004.1:56723-91130 GCA_964603545.1 uncultured Candidatus Saccharibacteria bacterium
CGGGGGAATGAGACCCATATAACCTGCGACCATTGTCTCTCGATACCAAGTCAAAGCACCTTCTGAGAACATCCCCACATCAGAGACTTCCATCGTGTACGGTCCATTTATAGAAGTAGTATTATTACCTACCCAGTGTGATTTGACTTGTCCACCGCTACCATCGTAATATGTCCAACCTGTAACAATGACACGTCCACCGTATGGCAAAATTCCACCAGGAACAATATCAGTATACGTGCCGCCTTTGTGTACTTGGTTAAGGTTTGGCAAATTTGCGCAAGGAGTATCTAGTGTGGCAGTACCACCAATATTTGCTGGTAAAGTTAACACTGCTACACCAGCTGGTTGACTACCACCATAACATCCATAGTACAGCTTATTACCCTCTACTCCCAAACCATTTGGTCCGATACCTAACCCTTGACCAGATGGTATTTTAATTATTCCGAGATAAACAACGTCATTTGCTTGCACTAGTGGTTGGCTTGTCGGTGGGACTTGAGCAACTATATTATCTTTCGCAAAAAAAATAAAAACGAGCGTTAAAGCAAAAACGGCACTAGAGAAAATTCCCGCTCTCTTAATCATGGGTTATATTATAAACCTTGATTAAATATAAGACAATTACCTTTATTTAATAACATCATAATGGACTATAAAATAACCTGGTTTTTAAAAAAAACAAGTCTTGTAAAAACCCGCCCTTAGGAGTAAAGTTCCTGCCAAGAAAGAACGTAATGAAACTCCAATTATGACGACAACTGAGGAAAAATTAAGCAAACTGGAAGGAGAAATGCTGAGGGGAAAGGATATTTCCATTGTAAACTTAGTGGATTGTTTAATTGAGAAAGCTCACAAAAGTTCTGTTTCGGACATTCACATTGATCCTGGAGCAAACAAAGTACGCGTTAGATTTCGAGTTGATGGTGTACTGCAAGAATCCATATCTTTTCCCAAATCAATTCATAATGAGATAATTTCTAGAATAAAAGTCCTGAGTAAATTGCGAACAGATGAACATCAAGCAACTCAGGATGGAAGATTTAGATATATTTTTTATGATTCAAGTGATTTTGTGGACCTCCGAGTTTCCATCGTACCAACCTATCACGGAGAAAATGTGGTGATGAGACTTCTTTCTGATAAGGCTGAAAATTTTAACCTGGAGAATTTAGGTTTTAGTAAAAGTGATCGGAAAAAAATAATGGATGCTATTAGAAAACCAAGCGGTATGATACTTTCTACTGGACCGACTGGTTCTGGGAAGACGACAACGCTATACACACTTATAAAAATACTTAACTCTCCTGAAGTATCAATCGTCACCATAGAAGATCCAATAGAATACGCAATAAACGGCGTAGAGCAAATTCAGGTAAACACAAGAAGTGGATTAACTTTTGCAAATGGACTTAGAAGTATCCTCCGGCAAGATCCGAATATTATTATGGTCGGAGAAATAAGAGACAATGAGACTGCAAGTATTGCTGTTAACACGGCTCTTACTGGACACTTACTGTTATCAACTCTACATACAAACGATGCGGCTACTACATTACCAAGATTACTTGATATGGGCATTGAGGAATATTTGGTAGCTTCAACGGTCAGTATTGCTATTGGTCAAAGATTAGTTAGAAAGATTTGCTCAAATTGTAAAAAGAAATGGACGATACCAGATTCACTAAAAGAAAGTTTGTCTGGAACTCCTTTCGAAAAACTTCTAAATAAAAAACAGTGGTTTTATGAGGGTATGGGTTGTGAACAATGTGATGGTAACGGTTATAAAGGAAGGATATCAATTAATGAAGTTTTGGTTGCAGATGAAACTATTAAAGAAGCTATCTTAAGAAAAGCCCCCGCAAGTGAAATAAAAAAGATTGCTATTGCGCGTGGCATGACAACGATGATTGAGGATGGTTTTCATAAAGTAGAGTCTGGATTAACAACGTTGGAAGAAGTGCTACGTGTAATACAGGAATAAAAAACTTAATAATGCAACTTTCAAAAAATATTATGTTATCAGGTATCAGAAAAATCTCATTTGTTAGAATGTCAGTTAAGGAACAATCATTTTTTGTAAAAAGGTTATCGTTTTTAATCAAGGCTGGGGTACCCCTACTGGACAGCTTGGTGATGATAAAAGAACAAACTCGTAAAAAAGGTTACGCCTCGATGTTAGAAACAGTAATCAGTGATGTCTCCAGTGGACAGTATTTATCGACAAGCCTTGCAAAGTTTAGAAATATTTTCGGCGATTTTTCTATAAATATCATTGGTTTTGGAGAATCTAGTGGAATTTTATCAGAAAATCTTGAATACTTGTCAGACGAACTCAGAAAAAAAGATGCATTGAAAAAGAAAGTTATTGGTGCGTTTATTTATCCGTTTGTTGTCACTTTGGCAACTTTTGGAATGACAGGATTTTTGATGATCTATCTTTTTCCAAAAATTATACCCGTTTTTTCTAGTATAAATATGGACTTACCATTAAGCACAAAGATTGTTATATATGTTAGTAATTTTTTAACCAATTACGGATTAATTTTTATAGGTTCAGTTATAACTTTGATAGTAATTTCGATCATGATTGTAAATAAAAACAGAACTATTAGATTTTACTTTCATATGTATACTATAAAAATTCCGGTGATTAGCAATGTAATAAAATCTTATAATTTAGCAAACTCCACAAGAGCCTTAGGATTACTTTTAAAAAGTGGGGTTCCTTTAAGCGAAGCCTTACCGATAACATCGAAAGTCTTGGGTAATTTGGTTTACAAGAGAGAATTTGAGAGATTGGCTGAAAACATAAATCGTGGCGAAGGAATGTCCTTATACCTTTTAAAAACTAAAAATCTTTTCCCAGATGTTTTAACTCAAATAGTTTCTGTTGGAGAACGTAGCGGAAACTTATCCAACTCATTAATGTATTTATCAGAACATTTTGAATCAGAAGTTGATGACTTTACTAAAAATATTAGTTCGTTAATAGAGCCAGTACTTATGATTTTTATGGGAATTCTTGTTGGGTTTATTGCTATTTCAATAATAACTCCTGTATACGGGATAACAAATCATCTACAAGCCAGATAAAATGAAAAACAACAAAGGATTAAGTTTAATAGAAATAATAATAGTAATCGGCATATTATCACTAATAATAAGTTTAGGCTTAGTTGTTGATCTTAGTTTTTTAAAAAATGATATTTTAAAAACAGAAAGTTCAACTATTGTAAGTAATTTGGAAAAAGCCAGAAACCTAGCTATGAATAATATGTTTGAAAGTCCACATGGCTTCTGTTACAGAAAACCAAACTATATTATTTTTCGCGATGGTCCAGGAACAAGATGTGTTGAGGGTGCCTCAACAAATCAGATTGTACCAGCGAATATAAACATTTCGCAAAATCCAAATACAACGTTCCCCAATGTAATTATTTTCAGTCAGCTTGCAGGGACAACAACACCAGCCAGTATCAAACTGTCTGATGGGATTAAATCATTAGATATAAATGTAAACAGTGAGGGTACTATTGAGTGGTAGGCGGATGGGATGAGATTGGGACGGGACCCAATCGCAAGACCGGAGACTGACGAGTCGAGGTGGGGTCGCAGAAATTTTCAGCAGAAAATTATCTGTGACAGATTCGGTCAGGAATAAATTTCTTTCCGACGCAAATTCAGGGTGAGACTACGAACCTCTGGGAAACCCTCGGTTTTCCCAATCCTTCCTCCACGGGAGAGAGCTTTCTCTCCCGACCCCTCTCTGTTCGAATCTCACCCCATCCGCTTAAACAGAAAGAACCTCTTTCGAGGTTCTTTTCTTTGCGGATGGGGTGAGATTCGAACTCACGGACCAGTTACCCAGTCTCTTGTTTTCAAGACAAGTGCATTAGACCTCTCTGCCACCCATCCGTATTTTGGCTAACTAGATTAGTATATCTATTTTTGATTTTTTCTCAAGATGACTCTTTAACCAACTTTTCTTAAGATAATGTTCTTCATAATGACAATTTGGACAAATAAGTTCTAGATTATCAATGTTATTATTTTTTCTATTTCTATCTTTGTGATGAATTTGTAGTATTTCAAATTTATCATAACCACATCTTTCACACTTTTTTCCCTTAAGTGTTATAAGTTTGAGCTTTAAACCTTTCTGGTATTTTATTATATCTTTAGGTCTATTAATTTTATATTTTATACCTTTTCTGTGAACATTTGAACATTTTCTGCTACAAGTTTTTCTATTTAAACCAGATAATATTAATTTTCCACAAATGACACAAGGGATTTCTTTTCTACAAGAAATCCCGAAACAAGACATACTACAAAATACATGCCCCCTATTATTTGATATCTCACTTGGCCTTCTATAAATAAGCTTACTACAAATAAAACATTTGGTATTTGGTTTTCTCTTGTACTTCTCAGTCACTCATCCAGTATACCACAAACTTTACTTACCTTCCGTTACCTCTACTGTATATTTTCTTGCTACAAAATATATATAAAATATATCAAGAATTCCCAAAGAATTAACAATAAAAATAACAACAAACCACTTCTTGTGTGACAGTTGTGCCGCCCTCCACAAAGCAAAACCTTTCCAAGGTAGTGACCACAATACACTAACTACCAAAAGCCAGGTTGGAAAACCGCTAAGTAATACAGTATCCATGAAGCCTATCCTACCAAAAACAGAAGATAATGCAATTCAAAAGATTTTAATGTAGACTAACTGAAATGAGATACCTGGGCATAGATTATGGAGAAAAGAGAGTTGGTTTGGCTCTTTCAGATGAAAGAGGTGACTTTTCATATCCCCTTTCTGTGCCCCAAAACTCAGAAAATATTGTGGAAGAAATAGCAAACATCTGCAAAGAAAAAAATGTAGATATAATTGTGGTTGGTGAATCAAAGGACTTCAAACAAAATGAAAATCCCATAATGGTGAAAGTTCGAAAATTAGTAGATGATCTGAAAACTAAAATTGAGAAGCCGGTATATCTGCACCCAGAGTTCATGACTTCACTAGAAGCCGAACACCTTCAAGGTCACAACGAAATGCACGACGCTTCTGCTGCAGCACTCATACTAAAAAGTTATTTAGAAACAAACCAAAAAAATGCCTGAATTACCGGAAGTAGAAAATTTACGTATTGGTCTCGAGAAAAATCTTATTGGGCAAAAAATTACGAAGGTTGAAGTTCGCAAACCCAAACTTGTATCCGGCAAGGGAACCCTGCGCACCGCATCTATAAAAAAAGTTAAAGAATTTGAAGGAGGACTGACAAACGAAACATTTCTAAAAATAGACAGAAGAGCTAAAAATCTTATTTTTAAATTTAAAAGCGGTAAGGTTTTGCTAGTTCATCTTAAGATGTCGGGCCAGTTTGTTTACAAAGGTCTTCAAAATGGCAAAAGAATTATAGGTGGACATCCAATAGAAATATCAGAGAAAGAACTCCCGAACAAACACACCCATATAACTTTTAAATTAAACAAAGGAACTCTATACTACAACGATACTCGTATGTTTGGATATCTACTTTACTACCCCAATCTAATAAACTTTGCTGACGCAAAACATTTTGAACTTCTTGGATTAGAACCACTAGATAAAAAATTTACTGCAAAATATTTTGAGAAATCACTGAAAAATAGAAAGGGAAAGATAAAAGCTGTTTTAATGAATCAAGAGATAGTCACAGGACTTGGAAATATTTACGCTGACGAAAGCCTGTTTGAATCGAAAATTAAACCCACAAGACAAGCATCCTCCCTTAAAAAAAGTGAAGTGGCCCTATTGCACAAGGCAATAATTCGAATAATAAAAAGAGCAATAAAAGTTGGCGGGTCTTCCGTGGCGACTTACAGACTTCTAGATGAGTCAATGGGTAATTACGCCAGAGAACACAAAGTATATGGCAAGTCAGGACAAAATTGTCCTAGGTGCGGTAAACTCTTAGAAAAAACTACAGTGCAAACCAGAACCACAATTTTTTGTCCAAATTGCCAAAAATGAAATTTAACTAAAAACCATATTGCTAGTACAATATAGTTATGAAAAATGATAACGCTCTAGGCATAGTCATCCTACTCTCCCTCATTGCCATAGCTGTTTTTGGTGGATCAAAAGGAACATCCAATGGCGGATTTTTTAAAATAACCCCACAAAATCAGACTCCAGAGCAAAAACAGGTAGATATTCAATATCAAATCACACAAGCACAATACAAAGCAGACGAATTAAAAAAACAAATCCAAGCCGAGGAAGACAAGAAAACTCAGTCTGTCTATAAAGATATAATTGATCTATCTTATGTAACAAGGTCAGAAGACCCCAAACAAGAATATTTAACTATACGAGTAAACACAACAAAGGCTCCTATAAACATTACTGGCTGGATTATAAAAAGTTTAGCTAGTGGAGTAAGTGTAAGTATTCCAAAAGGAACTCCCCTTTTCTTTACCGGAACAGTAAATTCTGAGGAAGATATCTACCTTGATTCTGGAGACACAATGTATCTAATTACAGGAATATCGCCGAATGGAAGTAGTTTTAAGTTAAACAAATGTTCAGGATACTTGGCTCAATTCCAGACATTTACCCCTTATCTTTATACTTCTTGTCCACAACCTAAAAACGAAAATCTTTCATCCATACCAAGAACAGTAAACAACGATGCTTGTTTTGACTATATTGACTACTTTCCAACATGTCGAATACAAACCGAAAGTCTACCAGCAAATTGGAGTTATGAATGCGTAAACTTTATTTACAGTAAAATTAATTATCCGTCTTGCGTAAACACACATAAAAACGATAAAGATTTTTATTTGAAAGAATGGCGAGTTTATTTGAAGAGAAGCGAGAAGTTATGGAAAAGTAGCAGAGAAGAAATAGTTCTTTACGACGATGTTGGAAAAATTGTTGATACTTTAAAGTATTAAAACTCGTTGAAAGGTTTGAAAAGAGTTTATGCGTTCAAGATTCTAAAGAGCGCTACACCAAAAGCAACTGAAACGTTGAGTGACTCTTTGTCTCCCCTCATTGGTATTTCTGCAATAACATCACAAAGTTTCATAATCTTTTTATCTACCCCAAAAACCTCATTACCCATAACAAACAGGACCTTATTCCCCACCCTAACTTTCTTGTAGTCGACTGACTTTTTATCCTGTTCCACACACACAACTTGCCAACCATCCTTTTTTAACTTCTTTATTATTTTTTTTGGATCCTCCTCGTACTCCCAGGAAAGAGTTTTTTCAGCACCCAAAGAGACCTTGCCTATATCTTTTCTTGCTCTGCCGTATTTATCTACTGGAGTGGGTGTATAGCCAGAGAGATAGATTTTATTTACTCCCAAAGCATCGCTTGTTCGAAAAATTGAACCCACGTTGTGAGTAGACCTTATGTCATGCAAAAGTACTGCGACCTCATTATTTTCCTTCTTTACCATACTATTTTGTAATATGTGGGAATATACCATATAATATACAAATGCATCCACTTTCGATATTCCCCCAATTATTTAACTATGAGATTTTTGCGCCCCTACTTTTAAGACTAATTGTTAGTTTATTTTTACTTTGGCTTGGTTTATCTAGATACAAAAAAGAGTATAAGGGTTTTTCTGTACTATATTTCCTATCAAGTATTCTTATCTTTTTAGGATTATATACTCAACCAGCATCAATATTGGGAATGGCAATATTAAAATTTGATTTCTACATAGATTACTGGAAAAACAGAAATCTGGTTCCGGTCCAGACAGAAAGATACTTTTTATATTTTATAGCAGTGGTAATACTCATATCGTTACTTCTAACTGGCCCAGGAGCGTTCGCTTTTGATCTTCCGCTATAATGACACCAAAACAAAAACAGAGACTTTTTAATTTTTTTGCATTAGCACTTTTAATTGTTCCCATTATATTTGTAATTATTGATAGCGGGGAAGAAGGTTATGGCTTAGCGGGAGTTGGAATAATGATCATGATGGGGTTTTTGGGAATCGCATCCGTTATTCTATTTGCTATCGCTCACATTGCGGGTAAACAAAAAAGTGATGTTGCCCAGTTAAATAATGATGGAAAACATCGGATAAAAAGTAGTCTTCTTTACCTAGTATTGGGTCTTATCTTGATATACCTTCCTCATTTAAGTTTTATCCAAGGAAATACAATTTCTATAATTATTGGCCTTATAACAATACCAATTGGAATAGTCCTTCTTATAATGTCTTTATTTGAAGGAATTGCTGTATTGTTTAGAAAATAAAACTTTATACAGATTGGACTTTTGGGGTATTTTTGTTATATTTCAAGGGTTAATACGGTCACAGATATTTTGCTCGCCGTCGCTCGCAAAATTCCGCGACCCCGCCTCGTCTGTTTTTGTTGGTACAAAAACATGACTGTGGCTCGCAAAGACCCTAGAAAAATAAAAGTAGTTTTATTTTTCTAAGCACTTTGCGCCCGTAGCTCAGTCGGTAGAGCAGCTCCCTTTTAAGGAGATGGTCGCAGGTTCGATTCCTGCCGGGCGCACACGAGAAAAAGTTTCATCTGCTTGAAACTTTTTCATACGTGTGCGAGACGGAGACATGCTTTTTCAACAGAAAAAACAGTCGAGTCCTGGGCCGGAGGAAATTCCAATTCGACGGAATTGAAATTATCCGAAGTGCACTCGAACAATATATTTTAATTAATTATGGATTCAGAAACATCTTTTGAAAGATTCGCCAAGCAATATGACGAGGACATGGGTGATATTGGTAGTTATAATCACCAACATACTATTGACCCTCCTCTTTTTGATTTAATTGGAAATCCGAAAGGATTGACTGTTTATGATGTAGCCTGTGGAAATGGATATATCGATAGAAAACTAATGAAAGAAGGGGCTAAAGAAATATGGGCTTCTGACATATCCAATGAACTTATACGACTAGCTACAGAAAAATATGAGGATTTAGGAATAAAATTTTCCACTCATCCTGCAGAAGATTTTGATGGTATTCCAGAGAACTATTTTGATTTAGTTATTATTCATATGGCTATTTGGTATGTTGATGATGTAGATACTTTTCTTTCAAATGTACATAAAATATTAAAACCAAATGGTAGGTTTATACTTTCAATAGACCATCCAATGAAATGGTCTTTATACAAAGCAATTGATGCAGTTCCACAAAGTAAAGTTGATGAAGAAAATGAACAATACCTAGAAGCCCACAAAGTAAAAACTTTTAATCAATGGCTAAAGATACAAGATGACTTGTCAGTTTATTACAGACCAATGGGATACTATATGAACTTATGTGGTAAAAATAACTTACTTATTAAAGCAATACGAGAGCCGAAATCAAAAATGGTCAGACAAGATATTCCTTACGAAAGTGGTATCCCAATGAAAATGGTGATTGAGACAGTAAGAACTGAACCGCTTAATTCTTAGCGTCTTATCCCCTCCCCCCAATCCTGTTATAATACACCCATACTATTAATCAAAACATCACCATGACAGACAAAGACTTATTTGTTGAAATATTAAAAAGTGAAATTCCGAGATTTGAAAGAGTAATAAAAGCAGTAGAAAGTGTGCCGAAACACAAGCATTCTTACAAACATGATGCTAAATCTAGAACAGCATTTGAACTATTGTCTCATGCACTAGGATCCGAGTCTGGAATGTTTTCAGTTTTCTTAAAAACCGGCAAATTAGATTTTTTAGCATATCCAAAACCAAAATGGAAAACAGCTGAAGGGGTGAGAAAAGATTTTGTTAAGAATATGAAAAATCTAGAAAAATTGGTAAAAAAAATGGATAATAAAAAATGGTCTTCAAAAGCTCAAATGTTCATGGGAAGTAAAATGGAATGGGAAGAACCTAGAGGAAAAATTGCTTGGGAATTCTTACTTGATTTGATCCATCATCGAGGCCAGCTCTCTACATACCTAAGGCCAATGGGTGGCAAAGTCCCGTCTATATATGGACCAAGTGCAGATAGTAAATAATCAGAGACAGTTTAAATGTTTTATAATACTTCCCCCCCTCTTTACTAACTATCATCAAGTCTGCTAGCATCTGTACCGGAGGAACTATGCAGGAACCCAGCGATGAAGAAGTTCGGCAGGTAAAGCTCAGAAGAGAAACTGCGATGACGGAAAATGAAATTAACTCCATCATCGCCGGTCTCAAGGCAGGAATAAGAACAAGAATGCACTTAGTTACCTACCTCAGAAGAACCGCTATCAGGATTCATGCTGATGTCATCCAAACTCCAAAATAAAGGAGTCTCTACACCGCTGAAGGCGCCCCACATATTGCGGGTGCCTTTTTGATTATAAAGAAAGAACCCACTTTTCGAGCATCACCGCAAGTTCCCCTTCTCCGCTTCGAACTTTGTGTGTCATATCCACCAACTCCCCTGACATTTTTTGCAAATCTTCTGTTTTATAATTCCTTGCACCCCGCAGTGCGTTTTTATAAACAAATGGTGACAGACCTGTTTCGTTTGAAGAACTCGCCCTGCTAGATAAAATCATATTTTTGACTTGCCAAAAAAGTATTCCGTGAATTTCCTCCGGTACCCCACCCTTTTCCAACAAATCAATATAAGAAATCCAGAGTCTCTTTTTGTCCTTATCTAAAAGTCCATCTGTTATAGAAAAAATATTGAGTACATCTTTAACTTTTTCTTTTTTGTCAAACTCTTGAGTTTTCTCTGAATACTTTTCTATTTTTTTTAAACTTACTGCATCTACCTTGCCCTCCAACATCAAAAATATTTGTTCGGAGTTTTTTACTTCTTCCAATCTATCCAGTACATATTCTTTAACTTCTTTGTTTTCGAAAAGGTTATCAAAAACTACTGTGTATTTCTGTTCAAACAAACCTTGAGAAACAAGTAGTTCATCAAACTGCCCTTCACTCCAGTTTTCTGTTGTTATTTTAAAAATCTCCGCCCCTGGTCTTTTTTTCTCTGCAAGTTTAAGAAGGTCATGTAGTTTTTGCCTCGATTTGTGTGCATCTGTTCCGTATAAAAAGTAGTACATACTAAATAATTTCTTTATTTTCCACCCAATTATCTCCATATGATGCGTTTGCAACTAAAGTCACCCCGTGGGTTTTTTTTGGATCTATAACGTTTTGCATTATTTTTCTAATCTCAGGTGATACACTCAATACAATATTATCTTTTATTTCATAAACTAATTCGTCGTGAACCTGAAGAAGAAGTCTGACATCTTTTTCTAAATTTTTGGTTTTAATAAACTTATCTACTTCTAACATTGCAATCTTTGTTATATCCGCTCCTGTTCCCTGTATTGGAGCATTTATTGCCATTCTTTCTGCAGATGCCTTCATAAAAGGAAGTTTTGAGTGAATATCTGGGAAATATCTTCTGCGACCAAAAAAGGTTTCTGTATAGCCTTTTTGCGCCGTCTCTCTTTTTACTTTTTCCAGATACTCCGCAAGCCCTGAAAATTTATTAAAATACCCATCTAAAAACTGTTGGGCTTCTTCTCTGCCCGTTCCAATATTTTTCTGTAGTGCTGTCACCCCCATACCATACATAACACCGAAGTTTATAACTTTTGCTTTAGTTCTCATTTCTTTTGTAACATCCTTTGGATCCACACCAAAAACCTCGGAAGCAACAGCGTTGTGAACGTCCAGACCTTTTTTGAAAATTTCTATGAGTTTTTTATCTCCAGATAGAAATGCTGCAATACGAAGTTCTATTTGAGAGTAGTCAAAAGAAACAAGCTTCCAACCTTTCTCTGAAATAAATGATTTGCGAATCTCGCGACCAAGTTCTGTTTTATTTGGAATGTTTTGTATTCCAGGATTTTGACTTGCCATTCTTCCCGTAGCACTTCCCGCCTGCAAAAACTCCGAGTGTAGACGGTTATTTTTATCTACCATTGTGGGAATAGTATCTATGTATGTCCCGAGAAGTTTCGAAAGCTCTCTGTATTCCAAAATAAGGTTGGCAATAGGGTGCACCTCTCTAAGTTTCTCTAGCTCTGATTCTTTTGTGGAAAATCCCCCACTTGCTGTTTTCTTTTGGTTTTTTGCTTTTAGCCCCATTTTTACAAAAAGCATTTCTCCGAGTTGTTTTGGTGAGCTTATATTAAATTCTTCTCCAACTATTTTCCAAATCTTTTTTTCTAGATATGCTAGTTCCGTATGATATTTTTTGGAAAGTATTTTTAGTCTTTCTACATCTATTTTTATTCCTACATCCGTCATAGCTTTTGTTATAGGCATAAGCGGTTTCTCTATTGTTTCAAAGATAAAAGAAAGATTTTGGTCTTTGATCGTCTTTTCCAAAACAGATCTTGCTTCCGAAAGTGTATTTTTCCTGGTGTATGACAAAATATCCTCCAAATCAGGATTTGTTTTGTTTGAGTCCACTACCCATAGCATAATCCCCACTTCTTTAACCTCCTCTGAATCCTCCTCGCCCAAAGACGGTCTTTGGGCGACTTCTAGGGAAAGGGCTTCGGCTATTTTGGCGCCTAATACCCTGAACTCAAACTCTACAAAAAGATCTTGGACCTTTTTCAAATCTATATCATCTCTCCAAACTTTCTCTGGAAGGGTAAAATGTATCGGAGCGTCTCGCCTGATGGTCGCTAACATTTTTGAAAACAGAGCTTCTTCCTCTCCCGCCTTCAATAGTTCTATTATTCTTTTTTTAATTCCCGCTTTTTCAAAAGATTTTTCGTCTTTTTTTAATTTTTTATATATTTCCTCAATTGTTCCGAATTTTATTATGAGCTCCTCTGCAGTTTTCTCTCCAATTCCTTTTATTCCAATAATATTATCCGACGGATCACCTCGAAGACCTTTATAATCTGGTAAAAGTTCTGGACCAAATCCAAATCTTTCTTTTACCGCTGTCTCGTTATAAATAATTGTATCTTTTATTCCCTTTTTCAAAGTGTAAACACGAACCTTGTCATCATTTATTAGTTGCATTGTATCCATATCACCGGATGCAATAATAATATCTACGTCTTTATTCCCTTTTAAATTTTCTACAACAGTGCCGAGCATATCGTCTGCTTCAAATCCCGGTGATGAGTAAATCGGAATATTCATTGCTTTAAAAACATCTAGAGCACGGTCAAATTGTGCGACTAAGGCATCGTCTGTTTTTTTGCGACCGTCTTTGTAGGCGTCATAAACATCATGACGCATTGTTGGTCCTTCCAAATCGTTACAGGCGATTATGTAATCTGGTTTTAAGTCTTTAGTTAATTTAATAAGAAAAGTACAGAGTCCGTACAAAGCTCCAGTCGGTTCACCTTTACTTGATTTAAATTCTGGAAGAGCGTGATAAGCTCTATGCAAGATTGCATGCACATCAAGCAAAACTAGTGTTTTTTTACCCTTGGCCTTTACCATCGCCCCATTATACCACTCCCTCACATTACAATCTCCACCTCCCGAGATTGTTCGTTTTTTGTGTGTTTTAGACTTATTTTTATGTGCTCTGGCATTATGTCAGAAACCCGCTCAGGCCATTCTATGAGAATAAGATTTTTTGGATTTGCGATAATCTCTCTCCAACCTAAATGTAAAAGTTCTTCGGATTTTTCTAGCCGATAAGCATCTATATGAATGAGATGTGAAAATTTGTCAGTCCTTAAACCATTCTGGTCGGGCAAGTCATATATTTTTTCTATAACAAAAGTTGGGCTAACAACACTCTCCTCAATTCCTAAAACTTTGGCAACAGCTTGAGTAAAATTTGTTTTGCCTGCTCCCAAGTCACCATAAAGCCCAACAACGGTCGCGGTTTCAGGATTTGGAACAATATTCATCACAAAATCCCGTGCAACTTTTTCTGTTTCTTCCAAACTAGAGATTTCGTATTTCATATTACAAAAATAAATATAATTGGATTTTAGCATATTTTAAAAATGTTTGGGTACGAAAAATCGCCGGAGGAGGTTGTGCCCTCCCCCAGCGACGATGTCTTGATAGCCCGAAGGCTACCGGTTGCTCAGATTCACCGACCAATTCTGATTGTCGATGTACTGATTGTATGTCGACTTCTGGATATAGAAGTATCTTGTCTCCTCTACCACCCTGCCATCAGGTAAGGTAGTTGAAGCTGTGATGGGAATGGGTTGGGACGGTTCCCAGAACCCCAACTCGACGGCTACGTTGATCTTTCCGCCAGGACAGAGGTTGGAAACAATCTCTCCCAAACTACGCATCGATGTGTCCAGGTTGATAGGAGACTTCCCCGCATTCAACAAACGAATGCGAAGAGTCGATGGGAAGATGTTGAACGGATCGAACTTAATCTGCCCGCCAGGCTTGACCTTAACGGTAGAAGGATCGCACCCGCTCAACTCCGAGTCTCGGAGAGCATCTGCCCACACCTTCGCATTCTTGTTCTCGGCGTTGATCTCCCGCTGGAGTTGCTTCCGAGCCTCCTTGGTGGCAGGACGACCTCGACGGTCGAGTTGGTCGAGGATGACCGTTTCTCGATTCTTGAGCTCAATCTGACGAGCCCGAACCTGAACGATCTGCACGGAGCGAAGCGAGACACCCTGCTCCCTGAGGCTCTTCTCGAGGTCAACCAGATTCTTGATCTGGATACCCACCTCGACAAGTTGCGCCTCGAGAACCTCGATCGGTACAGGGACTTCTCGCATCCTCGACTTGCTAGCGCAAGCCACTGCGAACACCGCGAGGGCCAGCACTACCACGAGCTTCTTCATGTCAATCAGGGCCATGTGGCACCTCCTACCTACTATTATACACCTTTGTAACTCTATTGTCAAGCACCCCATATCCCCAAAATAACCCTTATTTTGAAGTGTTTCATGATATTATTTTAGGATGGTAATCTTTGATGAAGACAAGCAAAACAAAAAGCTCGACGAACTTAGAAAGCAAGAGGAGGAGGATCTCACCCAAACCCTTTCTTCCAAATACGGAATCCCCTATCTAGACCTAACTGTGACGCCTATAAACATAGACGCCTTAAGAATTATTACTGAATTAGAAACTAGGGAGGCTCAGATAGCTATTTTTAATGAAATAAACAAACTTGTAAGTGTGGGGGTTCTTTCGCCACAAAATCAAAAAACGCAGGAGGCATTGGAAAAAATAAAACAAAAAGGTTACAGCGTTGAACTTTTTTTGGTCTCTCATGCAAGTCTCGCCAAAGTCTGGGACAGATACAAAGACCTCTCATATTCTTTTGAAACAAAATCTGGCGCCCTAGATATTTCAAACGAACAAATAACTGAGTTCCTTGCCAAAGTTCAAAGTATTCCTGACGTAAAAAATCTTATCAACGAGGTTTTGGAGATGAAAAAAAGTTATCGTATCTCTAGAATAATGGAAATTATTTTAGCTGGAGCACTTTCAACAAACGCCTCAGACGTCCACCTAGAACCAGAGAAAGATTATGTTCGTTTGCGATACAGACTAGATGGAATGTTGACGGATATTTTAGATTTTGATTTAGAAACATACAGGCTTCTTCTTTCTAGAATAAAACTTATTTCAAATCTTAAATTAAACTTAGGAGGTGCACAGGACGGAAGATTTAGTATAAAAATAAAAGAAAGTGAAATTGAAATTCGTACTTCCCTACTTCCCGGAGCTTATGCAGAATCAATTGTGCTTAGAGTGCTCAACCCAAACTCGATCTCTGTACCACTAAATGAACTTGGTATAAACCAAAAACTACTTGATGTTATTTTCCATGAAATAACTCGCCCAAACGGAATGATTCTCATCACAGGACCAACTGGCTCTGGAAAGACCACAACACTTTATGCCTTTCTTAAAAAGATTCACACCCCTGAAGTAAAGATAATTACCATAGAAAACCCGATTGAATACCACTTGCCTGGGATAGTCCAAACTCAGACAGACGAGAAAAAAGGTTACACTTTTGCAGAGGGACTTCGCAGTGCCCTAAGGCAGGATCCTGATGTGATTATGATCGGTGAAGTTCGTGATGCAGAAACTGCAAGTATTGCTGTGAACTCTGCTCTCACAGGACACTTGGTTTTCTCTACACTTCACACAAACAATGCCGCAGGAACTTTTCCAAGACTGATAGACCTAGAAGTAAATCCTAAAATTCTCTCCTCTGCTATTGTTTTGGCTATGGCTCAAAGACTGGTTAGAAAACTTTGTACAAATTGCAGAAAACAAGTTGAGCTAGAAGGAGTGGACAAAGAAACAATACAAAATATAGTAAATGAAATTGAAGATAAGAATTACTTAAAAGGCTTAAGTTTGGATACTGTTTGGCAAGCCGTCGGATGTGAAAAGTGCAACATGCTTGGATACAAAGGTAGAATAGGAATTCATGAGGCAATAGTAATGAATGAAACAATTGAAAACGCTATCAAAGAAAACCCAAGTGAAAGAGAAATAAAAAAGGCAGCAAAAACACAAGGACTTTTGACTTTGGTTCAAGACGGAGTTGTTAAAGTTTTAGACGGAACAACAACATTAGACGAACTAAAACGAGTAGTAGATCTAGAAAAGGAATAAAACTATTTGTAAAGTTTGACAAAAATAATTCAAGCAAAACGATTCTTGCTAGACACCAGGCAACGAGTAAGATGTAATGAGTAATCCACTTGCTTTAACTTACTTCAGACCTATACTTAGAAGTAGATATGTTGAGATTTGAAACAAAAATGCTTTATTTTTGTATAAATAGAGTGCTAAATGCACAAAAAGCTCCAAAGCATAAATCTCTAAGCAACACTTTTAATAGTAGATACCAAAAGCTAAGTATTTTACCAAGGATAGCTCCAGAATATTACACAAGGTAATACCCAGAGTGTCCTCGTAGAAACACTCGTAAACACAAAATGCTTAGTTGCTTAGAGATTTATATTTTGGAGCTTAAAAAAGGTCTCTTCTAGACCCTCAAAACTTCCTTTTTCAATGAAAATCAACTTGACCTGTAGTCTATCACAGAAAGAATTTTTTGTCAACGGGTACTAGAACAAAGTTCAGTACCCGTTAGACCCTTGACTTTGCTCTACTCTAGTACTGGGGTCAACTGAATTGTACGAATTTTTGTATAGTATAATGTATTGATATGAAAAAAACTGACGAAAATGGAGATAAAGAGGCGTTATTTCTAGACACCACTCTTCGCCCATCAAAATGGGATGACTATATTGGTCAAAAAAACATAAAAAAGAACCTGCAAATTCTCCTTACCGCAGCAAAAGAGAGAAATCACCCACCTGAACATATTTTATTCTACGGCTCTCCTGGTCTTGGTAAAACAACTCTTGCTCACCTCATCGCAAAAGAGATAAACGCGCAGATGAAAGTAACAAGTGGTCCCGCAATAGAAAAAATTGGCGACTTAGCATCTATACTTACCAACCTAACGCCAGGAGATATTCTTTTTATAGACGAGATACATAGATTAAATAAAACAATTGAAGAAGTCCTCTACCCCGCCATGGAATCTGGGTCGTTAGATATTATTATCGGAAAAGGTCCATCTGCTCGAACAATACAATTAGAACTTCCGCCGTTTACACTTATCGGAGCCACAACAAGGATCGCGATGATTTCCTCTCCACTTCGAAGCCGATTCTCTGGAGGGATTTTCAAACTAGAGTTTTATACAAACGATGAAATTTTGGACATTATTACTCGTTCTGCCAAAATTCTTGGAATTGAATTGGATAAAAATGCTGGAAAAGAAATTGCCAAAAGAAGTAGATTCACACCCCGAACTGCAAATTATCTTCTGAAACGAGCAAGGGATTTCTCTCAAGTACACAAAAGTGAGATGACTAAAGAGTCTGTAGATGAAGCTTTGAAACTTTTAGGAATAGACGAGGTAGGACTTTCTCCAGCTGACCGTGAAATACTTCACACAATAATAAACAAGTTTTCTGGTGGTCCTGTTGGGCTCAACACCTTGGCTGCAGCACTTTCAGAAGAGCAAGCAACGATAGAAGAATTTAATGAACCATATTTAATACAACTTGGTTTTTTAGACAGGACACCACGAGGACGAACTGTTACTTCCTCTGGGTATGAACACTTAGGATTGACCCCTAATACCTTGATTTGATTTTTAAACTTTTTCTCAACATTTGTTTTATGGCGTCAGAATAATTTTCTGCTGAAAATTTTCTTCGCGCTCACTCTTTCACAGGTTCCGCGATGCGCCACAAAACAAATTTTTCGACAAGTTTTATTATCTTGATTCTTTATTCAATATTCTATATTCTGTTCATATGTCAGGACACAACAAATGGTCAAAAATAAAGAGGCAAAAAGAAAAAACGGATGGACAAAAGTCTAAAATTTTTGGCAAAATGGTGAAAATGATTTCCGTTGAAGCAAAGAAAGCTGGAGGTAATATGTCTTCTCCGGGTCTTAAAGCTGCGATTGAAAAAGCAAAATCTTTTAATGTTCCTAACGACAACATTGAGAGAGCTATCAAAAAATCTAGTGAAGCAAAAGAAATGGAACTTGTTGTTTATGAGGCATACGGTCCAGGGGGATGCGCGATGATTATAGAAGCACTGACGGATAATAAAAACAGGGTAAATCAAGAAATAAAAACTATCATGTCACGAAATGGTTTTGCTATGGCAGGTATTGGGGCTGCGAGCTGGGCATTCTCTCACAACCCAGGTGAGGACTGGCTTCCAACTTCTTCAATTACCCTTTCCGAAGAAAATGGAGAGAAGCTTTCAGCGCTAATAGACGAACTTGAAGATAGCGATGAAGTTCAAAATGTTTTTACAAATGCAGATTAATTATGAAAATAATATCTATAGACCCAGGATATGAAAGACTTGGCGTGGCAATAATAGAAAAAAATAAAGGTAAAAAAGAGACCCTTTTATTTTCTGAATGTTTTAAAACGTCTCCTAAACTTACCCATCACGAAAGACTTGCTCTTATTGGTGACCGAGTAAAAGAAATAATCAAAAAGTGGAAACCGCAACATTTGGCGACTGAGAAACTTTTCTTTGCGGGCAACCAAAAAACCGCCATGCTTGTAGCAGAAGCTCGCGGAGTAATTCTTTATACAGGTAGCTCACTCGGATTAGAAGTTTTTGAATACAGACCAAATGAAATCAAAATCGCCATAACAGGATATGGTAGAAGTGAAAAAAGACAAATAATAGATATGGTCAAAAAACTTATCCAACTCCCCCAAGGAAAGACCTTTGGGAAAGGTCAATCTGATGACGAATTTGACGCCATTGCCATTGGCCTCACCCACTTTGCAATTCATAGATAAAATATTGACTTTAGTTAAAATCAAGATATAGTTATTTTTGGAGGAACTTCGATATGGCAAGTATGAATAGGTGTCCATCCTGCAAGAAAAGCGACCAGAGGAAAGGTGTACTGGTCCCCGCCCGCGGAAATCAACTGGAATGTGCATACTGTGGACAGAAATTCGTCGAGAAAGGCGACGAGCTCATCAAAGTTGAAAATCAAAGAGGTGAGCCTGTTCTGGCTAGAAACATCGGCACCATACACCAACTACACGGTGTCGGGAACCTCGGAAAGAAACGGGCAGACCTCTCACAGCTTGAAGGTGCTGAGGAAAAAGATGACTAACTCGGTCGGGGGCAGGAAACTGCACCGGCCGTTTCCTGTTATATAAAAATTCAGACCATCTAAAACTCGTCGAAAACATATATTTTATGGCGCATCACGGAGTCCGTGTAGAGATGAGTGCGAGGAAAAATTTCAGCAGAAATTTATTCCGGCGACAGAAAATATGTGTTGAGTAAGAGTTTTTAAGACCTCAGCATCTTTAGGAAAACGTCCTGAGGGATGTCGACGGAGCCTCTACCCCTAGCTTTCATTTTTTTCTTACCTTTCTTTTGCTTCTCGCGAAGTTTCATTTTTCTAGTTATATCTCCCCCATACATATGCTGGGTCACGTCTTTACTAAACGCAGAAACTGTACGAGACGAAATAATTCTGCCGAGTGCCTTTGCTTGAACTTTCATAACAAACATCTGTCTTGGCAAAAGTGAATGAAGCTTTTCCACCATTAACTCTGCCTCTGTTTCAACGATTCTTCTTGAAACAACGCGAGAGAAAGCGGGCAGGACTTCGTCAGCAACCAAAATATCCATTCTAACAACTTCTGCTTTTCGCATGCCTTCAATTTCATATGAAATTGATGCAAAACCACTTGACGCGCTCTTTAATTTATCAAAAAAGTTTCGCATGAGTTCCCTCAGTGGCATTCTAAGTCCCAATCTTGTTCTATCATCTCCAAAGTTTTCCGACTCACCTATTTCTGCTTCATGTTCATATAAAAGTGGCATTAAATTCCCAAGGTGGGACACCGGAGTAATAATCACGCAGTTTACCCATGGCTCTTTTATTTCCGAAAGCAATCCTTCATCTGGAAAATTTGACGGAGAGTAAATCGTTTCTGTTTTTCCCTGCTTGGGACCAGTCTTGTATGTCACTTCGTATGTAATAGTCGGCATTGTTACAACAAGTTCAAGTGAAAACTCTCTGTGAAGTCTCTCTGTAATTATTTCTAAATGAAGCATACCTAAAAAACCACACCTAAAACCTCGCCCTAAAACACCTGAGGATTCTTCTTCAAACGTATACGACGAGTCAGAAAGTTTTAGTTTACCCAATGCCTGTTTAAGCGTAGTGAAATCATCCTGACTTTCTGGATAAATAGAGGCCCAGACAACTGGCCTTGGTGACATGTATCCTGGTAGTGGTGGAAACGTATCGTTTAAACTCGCCACTGTGTCTCCGACAGATGCTATCCCTGGTTCTTTTATCCCAGTAACAATATAGCCTATCTCCCCCACAGAAAGTTTTTCAACAGGTCTTTCATCTGGAGAAAATATACCAACCTCAATTGAGGTAAAAACTCTTCCAGAGATTTTGAAAATCAATTTTTCATTACGAGAAACAGATCCACTCATGACACGAATGAAAACAATAATGCCTTTGTGTGTTGAATATTTAAAATCAAAAATAAGCGATCTGAAAGATTCCACGTTCTCAACTTTTTTAGGAGGAGGAACTCTTTTTATTACTTCTTGTAGCAAACTTTCAACTCCCTCTCCAGTTCTCCCAGATACCAATAAAATATCTTCTTCCTTGCAATCTAGAAGTTTTACCACTTCAGCCTTAACATCATCTACTCTTGCCAACGGTGAATCAATTTTAGAAATAACAGGAATTATAGTAAGCCCAGATTCTCTTGCCATACCCAAGGTGGTAAGTGTTTGAGCCTGAACCCCTTGTGTGGCATCAACTAGGAGTATTGAGCCCTCCACCGCCTTAAGTGCTCGAGAAACCTCATATGAAAAATCTATGTGTCCTGGAGTGTCAATCAGATTCAGAATATATTCTGAATCTGATGATTCAGGATTCAAGATGTTAGATTCGGGGATAATTCCTGTCTCTTGAGTCATGCTTCCTGGATCAGGATGATTTAGTTTATAATTCATCCTAACTGGTTGCATTTTTATAGTAATCCCCCTTTCTCTTTCAAGTTCCATAGAGTCCAGAACCTGATCCTGCATTTTCCTTTTTTCTATTGTGTGAGTAATCTCTAGCATTCTATCTGCTAATGTAGATTTGCCGTGATCCACATGCGCCATTATGGAAAAGTTTCTTATGTTATTCATAGTATATTTTTCTGTTGTGAATGTTTGAAAGTGATTTATTTGCCTGTAAAATTCTAGTTTTATGTCTTAATAAAAACCTAAGCCTTAAGATAAAAAGTCTTAGGGATTTCATATCATTAATATTCAATCTCCATAAATCTTTTGGAAAAGGTGATTGACTTGGAATTTTTTCACCTTTTTTATATATAATTCTCAATTTATTATTAATTCCTTTTTTCTTAAGCCACCTAGACATCCAATTAAGAATCGATGAATCATAAGAATCGATCTTAAATCTAGCTTTACCTTGATTAATTATAAAATTACCTTCTGCATCTGTATACCCAGAAATAAAACTAAAAGCAACAATATCGTCATCTATATTTTTTATCCATTTCCATACAGAATCATCTTTTTTAAGTAAAAAAGAAAAAGAATTATTCAAAAAACAATTAACTTGAAAATGACCATCATTATGTGAAGCGGTAACTTTACCGAATTTGCTAAATAAAGATTTAATTACGGAAACTTGTTGTTCTTGGGTTGTATGACAACGTACAACAATCGTATATGAATCAGGACTTTTTTTATAAACATTTAAATCACCCATTCTAAACCCTATCATATAAGCCCTTTCCTTGAGTGTACCCTTAAAATCCTTCTTATCGTAACTCATTCTAGCATAAGCAGGGTCTTTGAATGGAATGCTGTGTTCTTCTAGTCTGTTTCTTATAGTTTTAAAACTACATCCTAATATTTCTCCAATTTTATGTGGTGTAAGATTATCTTTAATATATAACTTCTGAAGTAGTTTTTTTGAAACTACTATTTTTTGTGCACCCATACAAACATGTTATCATGATAGTATTTTATGAGCAATCATAGAAAAATATCTCGATTCGACGTACTGAATTAATTCAATTCCGCATCTGGTGGTATTACTTTTGCTTTCCAAATCTTATGATGTAATGTTGTCCAAACTTCTTTAAGCTCAGTACTTTTAAGCATATAAAGCACTATTACCGCGGAGATAATTCCAATAATTCCGGATAGAAAACCCTGTAAGAAAATTCCCATCAAGGTATCAATGTTTAAATAATTATCGAAAATACTCAAACATTCATAAGCAACAAAACCCATTATGAGTGATGCCCCAGTTGTTTGAAAAAGAGTTCTAAGAACTGGTTTTGAAAAAGTCGGGAAATGTAAACCAAATCCCCACCAATGAACGAGAAGGTTTATAAAAAGTCCTATAGAGAATCCGAGTGGCAACATAAGCACGATAGTTCCAGGAACATCAGGAACTTTCAGTATTGCCTCAATGAAATATTTGAAACCTGAATTATTTTGGAATAAATGTATAAGATAATAACTTCCCGCAACAATAAGTCCTGCCGACAAGACGTTCATCAAAAGTGGAGTCTTAGTTTTTCCTTGAGAATAGTAGGAACGAACAAAAAGAGTAACTAAATTTTGAGCTACGAGAGAGACTGTAAAAAGCGCCAGTGCTGCGGCGGTTAGTCTGGTATCGTCCCAATTAAACCTACCTGCTCCCAAAATAGTTCTGACAATCTGAGCTCGAAGAACAATAAAAAGAACGGAAACTGGCACAGACCAGAAAATAATATGTCTCGAAGAAGTTATAATTTGTTCTACAAACTTGCTTCTATCCCCATTTGAAAAAAGACGAGTCAGTGTTGGAAAAGCTGCCAGAGAATAGCTAATACCAATTATACTGAAAGGAACAGATTGAAGATTAAAAGAAAAATTAAAAATAGAGATAGAGCCTGCAATAAAAAAAGAAGCGAATGAAATAAGAAAAAGTTCCGCCAACTCATTTGCACTTACAGTGATAGTTCTCGGAAGTGAGGTAAAAACTATTTTTTTTATAAATTCAAGCTTAATAGGAAACCTAAATGCAGGAAACACTCCCTGCCCCACAATAAATGGAACCTGGATTAGAAAATGAAGAACAGTTCCCAAGATAACTCCGTATCCCAGACCAGAAAGCCCAAATATCGGGTACAGCATCTTTATACCAATAATAATTCCTACATTGTAGAAAACTGGAGAAACTGCGTAGAGAAAAAATCTTTTATTTATTTGAGTTATGCTAGCCAGTAGATTAGAGAACCCTAGAAAAACCGGGGATAGAAGTAAGATTCTTGTAAGTTTAACCAGCTCAGGAAACGAATCGGTACTGGCAAACATAGGAAAAAGTTTTGCCATAAGATTTGGGGTAAATATATAGGCCAGTATTCCCATAAACGAAATGAGACAAAAGAAAAAAGAAAAAACTGTGTCTATAAACTCTTTGGCTTCCTTTTCCCCTTTTTCAAATCTTTCAATAAGAAACGGTATTAGAACTGAAACGGAAACAACCGATGCAACGGTCACAAAAAGTATATCTGGGATACGAAAAGCTGAATAATAAATATCTAAAACATTTCCAGCACCAAACTCAGACGCTAAAATCCTATCTCTGAAAAGAGCCAGGACTTGGGAACAAATAGCGAAAAAACCTAGTAAATAAGCCGCCTCATGAAGCCCCACTATTTCCCTACTTAGAAAATCTATAAACCTTTTTACCACTCATTCATTATTACAGAGTTTACCCTCTGAGCCAAGCTATCAAGTTTCATAAAACTTTCATAATCTGAATGTAATCCGAGGCAGACAAGAAAAATAATTTGAGCCTTACTATAGTAAGGTGAAAATTATTTTATCGAAGTCTAACGAAGGAGTACGTCAGATTTGGAAGTTTTACAAGTTTTCTTTTATTGGTAGGTCCTTACCCTTCTCTGGTTTAGCAGTAGCATCAGTAAATATTGCCTTGCCAGCTCTTAGATTTTCTAATATTTGTTTCACTTCCTGACTATCTGGATTAGAAACTGCTAAATCTTCAAATTGCTTCAAAGCCTTCTCGTGTTCTTTGGTTACTTCATATGAAAGTCCTAGGAAAAACTTGGCATTGGCATAGTCGGGTGTCATGGTAGTTGCTTTTTCTAGAGCCTCTATAGCACCCTTGAAGTCCCCCTGATTATATTTCAGTAACCCCAGCTGGAAGAATATTGCCGGATTTGTTGGATCAATAACTGAAGCAGCTGTAACAGACCTTACTGCTCCACTTATATTACCGTTAGCAACTTCTATTTGAGAAAGTAAAAAGTACGCGTCTAGATAATTATTTTTTATCTGTATTGCTTGCCCAGCATAAGCTTCCGCTTGTTTCAAATCGTTTCTGTTTACAGAAAGTCTGGCAAGAAGCATCAGCATTCCTGGGTTTTTTGGATTTCTTTTCAGAGCTTCTATATAAGCTAGCTGTGCACTTTCGTATGCACCTGTAATATTGAGCTGTGGAATAGACACCGCATCGTAAACCCTTCCTAAAGAAACCCAGTTTAGATAGTTTGAATCATCCCTTTCTGTTGCTGTTTTTGCCGCAGTGATTGCGTTTGTTAGTCCATCGGTAAATTGTTTTTGTATGTCCTCTTGTTTAACTATCTTTGGATCTTGAGACAGAACTTCGTTTAATTTAAAAATCTGAATTTCTGAAAGAGATCTATAGTAGATGTCATTTGGAACAGCCACTATAGCCTTAAGCATGTATTCTTCTGAAGCCTTACTGTCTTTGTTAGTGTTTAGTGCAAATGAACTTTTTTGATAATACCAGAGAGACAGTGAGCTTTTAAACAGTCCATAGCCAAGACTCACAACTGCAACCAGAGAAGCTACCATTATAAGAGAGGATACAAATCCCAGTCTTGGATTTAGATTAAACTGTCTGTTTACAACAGGAACAATGCTCGCTGAGTATATTGAAGCAAAGAAAAGTCCAGTGAAGAAAAAAGTTAAAACAAACACTGCTGTGCTAGGGACATAACCAAAAGCTATTATCCATAAAAACAATGAAACAAAGAATGAGGAGTTTACCAAATATCTTGCCACCAAATCTTCCGTTCTAACAAAAATAGACTTTATTCCGAGATAAATATAAAAACCAAGGAATAAGAGCCATGAGAGAAGACCTAAAATACCAGTAGTTACAGTAAATGTTGGAATAAGTCCAATCCCATTTGTAAAATCAGTGTTCCAAAAAACTGAAGATACAATATCTGATGGTTTGTAAGTCAGCCATTGTGTTACGAACGTGTTTGGTCCTGAACCAAAAAGAGGTTTTGATTTTATTGTATTTTTTGCGATGTCTAATGTTGTAGAAAGTGAAGGACGCACTTCGATATTAGATACGTTTAGCTTGCCAGCAAGATAGACCCCGGCAGTACCCCAAAAAACAAAAACAAGGGCTACGACAAAAACTATCAAAGGTAAGAAGGAAACCTTCGAAAGCTTTTCTTTCCAAGAGAGCCCGTAAGACAAATACATGTTTGAATTAAACATTCCGTATAGAAGAAACGTAAACGTGCAAACCGCTAATGTCCCCCAAATAAGAGTGAAGTTAACTAGTGCCATAAAAAACAAAGAAACCAGAAGCCCGAGATAAAGCAATGCCTTTACCGCCTTGCTAACCCTTACCATTTCAAGAGTTAGTAAAGAAAGAATGGCTGTCATACCGAAAAGTACAGCAATATTATTCCAGCTTCCAAGCATAGTAGCAGTGGAAGTTGTAAAAAGACCAAAAGATAGAGCTTCCCCTTCTGAAAAAATTCTGACTAGAATAAACAGTGCAAAAACTAGTGCGGATAAACTGAAAGCATAGTAAGAATAAAGAATTTTCTTTCTATCTTTAAATAGAACTGAGACGAGAAACATGTATACGAAAGCTAGAACGATAAACCCTACTGTGCTAATGTCAAAAGTATACCCAAAGAAAGCCATTCTAGAGAAGCCAAGATAAATACCAGAGAGAAAATAAACGACGGGGACAAGAGCAGAAAATCCTAATATATACTTGGCTGGCTTTGGTAAGTCTAAAGAGCCATTAACTATGCCTGAAATTATATAAAGAACTGCAGAGACAATTACGCCGAAAGAAAACAGTAAACTAGACCCGAACTGAGTAGAAATAAAGGAAATTGGTAGGAAAAACACTGGAATAAGTGCTGTTACCGCAAGTAAAATCCAAAAAGAAAGCTTGTTTAATAATGCGACCTTTGAAGTGTTTAGCTCGACAGGGTTATTTTCATTTACATCCATATTTTTCGTATATTTTAATGCTAAATTTATAATGTTTTATCCCGTAATTATACCAAAAAAACCATCCCAAATCTAGTGCTAGAAAAGCCAAATATGTTGATAAGTTAAGCCATAAAGTCGTGATTTTACAAGCCCATAAACTAGAGAAAACCGCGTCCATTTAGGACGCGGTTTTCATCATGTTATGTCTATAAGCCGAATTTTGTTGTCGATAGTCATTTATCTAGCTCCAAAATTACTCCTGGAGTCAAGCGGCACCCCGATAATCACGAAGTGATTATCGATACGGCCTTGCATTGAAGTAAGGATTTTGCCGTTTCACCCTAGTATTACTACTAGATTTACCCCAAGGGGTACCTTTAGTTTTCACCTTAGGCGTCTCTGCTCGCACCTCTCGGATTGCTCCGGACGGGTGTTACCCGCTACCCGCGCCAATTTAATGGCTCAATGTTCGGACTTTCCTCCCTTATACAAAAGTATAAGAGTAACTATCTGACATAACTAGCAAATTATACACCGATTTATGGCAAAAAGCAAGACTTACTGAGTAAACTTTAAAGTTTTTACCATATTTTCAAAGATTTCTGGATTACTCCCCTCGATTGTCAGACCCAGAGGTTTTTCCTCAAAACGAAAAGCTAAATAATAACTAGACTCAAAAATATTTATTTTAGGGCCTAGAAATATTATCACCCTATTTCGCTCCTCACTTTGATAATCAAGCAGGTCATATTTTTTGAATTTCTTACCAGCTATCATCACATCCGAATCAGGTTTGTATCTCTTGTCATTCATAATCTGATACTTCAAGTCACTAGTATCAATCAAGGCTTCGGAAATCAGGTCATAATATATTGGAGCATCGGTACTTGTAATATCATAGTATGTAATTTTTTGAGGACTGAAGTACTGGCCGTCATTATACCAGCCAGCTGGATATTCTAACTCAAAACCACTACTACCTAAATCCTGTCCGTGGAAGTTATGAAATTTAAATATATTTTTACCAGTTTTTACTTCGTTAACCTTCTCGTTTTTCAGAGCAAGTTCCGTTTCAGCTATAGGCTGAGCTACTTGGTCGACAGAGTTAACCCCACGTCTACCGGCATAATAACCCACAGTAATAGCTACGAGAACAATTAACAATATGTAAATTTTTGAATTATTTTTCATCTGAATACTACCTTGCCTCTTATTTTTGTCTTGCCACGAACCTTAATATTTACTTTATTTGCGTAGTAAGCAATAAGAGTCCCCGCCTCATAAAGAAAAGTATCATCAGCGTCAGCTGTTGATCGTATACCAATACCTGCGGCGTTCGATGGATAACTTGAATCAGTACTAGTTAAGGTAAAAAGAGCCGGAATTGATGTAAGTGTAATAGCGGTTTCCGTACCATTATCCATAATCTTTGGGGTTCCAGCTCCTCCAGCCGTTCCTTTGGCGTAAATCCAAGCTGTTCGTCCAATTATTGTATTTTTTGTCAGATCAACGTCCCCAATGTGACGCGCTTCTAGTGTGTAATTCTCCTGCACATCAGAAGACGCCGAATGTTGCCAGCCATTAGTGGTCGAGGTGGCTACTTCATTGACGTTAGTCCAGCGATTACTAGGATTGGCACCAATAGCAGTGTCGAAATTATTAGTATTATTTGCCGCCGGCTTTTTGGCTGTAACCCGAACATCCCCTGGGTCACTTAAATCAGTACCGCTATCAACATATATATCGTCGTACCAAACATTTATGTCTGTCCCCCAAGCTGAAGCTGTAAGAAACCTTAACCTGTCAGAGCCTGTACCCCCCAAGGCACCAGCATTTTTCACTACGAGTTCTAGTGCCCCATTTAGATAAATCCTAAACTCATACTCAGTTAAAGAGGTGATTACATATGCTATTGAAATGCGGTACCAAGTATTAGTTGCGAGTACCGTATTGCCAGTTGGTCCTAGCATACTCAACTTGCGACCAGTAGTAATTTGAAGTTGAGCCATGTTCGCAGAGGTAGAAAAAATCTGAAACCAGTTTGATTGTGCTACTGGAGCAGTGTCAAAATACACCCAAGCTGATATCCGACGACCAGTATCCGAGAGAATTCCACTTCTTGACATCAACCCATTGACAGCAGGGTTACCCGTACTACCCTTGAGTGAACGCGTCCCGGTGTGATATATAGTATTATCAACAGCTACTGCTCCAGTTGTAACATCATAGAAATCAAAACCCCCCGTTGCATCACCTCCCGAATCCATAAATGTAATAGTTGGAGGTGCAGCCTGTACCTCTTTTGGGTTAAAGAAAAACAAACTAGTGATAGAAAAAATTATGAGGAGTAGACCATGAAGAGTTAAACGAATTTTCTTTATTAATGATTTATTGTTTCTAAATATCATTTGTAGGGTTATCTATTGTTTTATCAGGTGAAAATGACGCCGTTTCTTTAATTATAATCGGCGCTATTTCCACGATCTTGTTTTCTGAATTCCTGTATATAAAGGCTTTGCGAGCATTAATATACACCAAAACACTATCTCCCACCTTAGCATTTTTAAAAAATGGTTCGTTCACTATTTCTTCTTCATTGATAATAGTAATAATTCTTGGTTCTTCGTTTTCCGGTAAAAACACCAACCTTGAAACTCTCTCTGTAAGACTAAGTCCTTCTATACTTGTTAATTTTTTAAAATCTGAATTTAATTTATTGTATTTTATAAACATAAATACAGAAATACAGATAAACAACACCAGCAAACAAATCACAATAACCCCGAGTGCATTTAGTAATCTAAGATTCTTCATATTTATTTTAATGTTATCATAAAAATTTCCAGTTTTTCATTATATCATCTAGCCAGACGTTAAGATTTTTTAGTGTGGTGACTTCATACAAAAAATTGTTTTTTACAAACCAGATTTCATAAGTATCCCCCAAAACTAGGTCTTTGCTATAAAAACTTGCTCCAACAGCTCCACCTATTTCAAAATCAACAATGCCAGTTCTAACTCCAGATGGAATATCTTTTCTAAACCTAGACTCTGAAACTTGTGAATTAAAATACGGGAGAATAAATATCTGAAAACCTTTTCCATCTTTAATGTTTTGAAAAGTAATAGTGGTGGCGCCTTCCCCTTCGGAACGCTCATCTACTTTAAGCTCTTCAGGATAGAAAACTGAAAAACTATACGCGTCACTTATGTATTCATGCATTCCTGTAGGTGTAACCCTTTTTTCTTCCGTTTTTGGTTTTATAGAAGTAGCTGTAATATTTTCTAAAGATGCTGACTGTTCTTTGGAGGAAAAATAAACTATTCCAAAAAACAGTACAAAAAAAATAATTAAAATGACTAAATATTCTTTTCTCATTTTTATCTTTGATGAATAATTACCTTGCCACTAACTAGTGTAATTTTATAACCTTCAAATAGCCTCATTTTTCTAGTAATGCTTGTATCTGTACCAGCTGTAAAGCTCACTATACTACCGTATCCAGTACCAGCAGAATTGGTAGCATATGCACGAAAATAGTAAGTAACACCAGCAAGAAATCCTGAAATGTTTTTAGTGAATGCTCCCGTACTAAAGTCTCCAGAATCCGTGGTTGTTGCTGATCCACCACTTGAGAGACCCGAGCTTGTCCCCCATGCAAAACCACGTTCAGTAGCGTTTGCACCTCCAGTAGAAGTTATATCTCCACCTAATGTTGCTGAGGTAGCAGTAATGTTTGTCGCAGGATCTGTTGTTGTTACAGTAGGAGGGCTTGCTGATATAGCAGTTACTTGGAATGTCCCGTTTGATGTGAATGTATGAATCCTATAAATACCACTGGTTGTTTCAGTTCCTCCAGTTGCAGTTATTTCAGAATCAACATACACGATACGCACTTCACCACGACATCCGTTTCCTGCTCCAGTAACTTCACCTCCACCAGAACCTGCTCCAGGAGCACCGCAGGCACCACCTCGTAAACCATTGTCTCCACCCCCACCTCCACCTCCACCGACAATATGATATGTTGCTGGTGTTCCCGCAGTTCCACCTCCACCGACAGCACCGTTCCCTCCAGCACCACCGTCACCTCCACCGCCACCACTACCTGCCGTAGTCCCACTAGCATTTCCGCCGCCTGCACTTTCACTTCCTCCTTCTCCACCACCACCACCAACACTTGACGATGCGGCAGCTCCATTCCCACCTGTTCCTCCATATCCTGCACCACCTCCTGCTCCACCTCCAGCATCACCACTTCCATTTCCAGCACCAGGTGTTCCACCGTCATAGTTTGCCACTGCTGTATCACAGTTTGTACTCGCCCCTCCTGTTCCAGCTGAACCAGCTGTAGCACTTGCTGTTCCATTTCCACCATCTGCAGTCATAGAAATTCCAGTACCAGAAAATGAGCTGTCTGTCTCTCCTGTGTTATCCGCTGTTCCTCCAACACCAACAGTGACCGTATAGTCTTGAACGGAAAGTGTCTCAGTACAACGTCTGTATTCACCACCTCCTCCACCGCCTCCACCTGAGCCAGAAACAATCCCCCCACCCCCACCTCCGCCTAAAACTTCTACTGTTGCATCATTTGTGGTAGCAAGTGCAATCTTAGGACTTGATGGAAAATTTAATGAAAAGTTTCCCGCGTTAATGTTAACCTGTGGCCACCCAGAAAAAAACCAGGCAGAGATAACTATGAGTGTTATTGATTTTTTAATAATTTTTCTCATGGTGTCGCAACAATTATTGGTGTAGTTGTGGCGGTTGGATCTGTAGTTGTGGCTGTTGTATCAACTACTGGTTCTGGTGTTGGCGCAGGAGCTGGAGCAGGGGGCGGTGTAGGTGGTGCATTTGGGTCAACTACTTCTACTGTCCGGGTTGCTGTTCCTACATTTCCTACTGCATCTGTACTGCTATAAATAATCGTGTGAACTCCAGCTACAGAGGTATCTATAATAACAAACGGAGCATCCACACCATCTACATTGGTGTAAATTCCAAGATTGTCATTCACTACACCATTTTCATTTGTATCGGTTACAGATGCACCCAAGTCAACATATGAAGTTCCAATATCTATAACCGCTGGATTATTTCCATTAATTGTTATTACTGGAGCTGTCGTGTCAGTGCCCGGAACAGGTGCTGGCGCTGGACTAGGATTTGGAGTTCCTCCACCACCTGCCCCACTTGCATTTGCAATAAGAGTATCTAACTGAGCTTTTGTTAGACATGTCTCTCCTGTGCCATCAGACACACAAAGTTTCTCCGTATTTACTTCTTTTGCAAAGAATTTTTGTATTCCGTTTGCGGTGTCAGCAAACCAGCTAATTAGCCTGCCGAATGTATTGTTCCAAAAACTTGTTGCAAAAGCTTGTGACTGCGGAGTTGTTGTCGCGGTAGTGGAAGCAACACTCTCAAGATTTAGATTCATTTCTTGTATTGCTTTAACAAGAACAGAAGTTACTGTTGGATAATCCAAACCTTGTATTTGTCCATCGTTATTGTATGTAACAAGTTCAGGAATAACTTGTTCAACTTCTTCAGCAATAAAACCTAGATGTGTAGAGGTGCCAGAATTCATCTCTGGTTTATAAACAAAACTAACTGCACGTAAATTCATTACGTCAGCCAATCCATAATTTATATCAAAAATATTATCTTTAAATCGAGCTGATGATGCAGTACAAGATGCACCGTTTCCTCGCAATATCTGATAAGTACTGGTATCAATACATAGATAGTTGCCACCAGTACCCGTACCAAGCCCAGCGTTTAGAAAAACTGTACCAGTTTTATCTACTTCAAACATCACATTTGAAGAAAGGTTGGTTGACGATGCAATTCTGAATGACTTGTCAGATGAATTGTAGCCAACTGACCAGGCATTTGTGTCCGATGCAAACTGGAATGTAGCGTCACCTGTTCCAGCACTGTCACCAACAGTCGTATTACCAGCATTATCAACAGAGAATAAAGTTCTTGTTGATGAGCCGATTGCGAATGCAGGTGCAGAACCAAGACTACCATTTGCATTTACGGAAAGCATCGCCCAAGGAGTAGTTGTACCTAAACCAACGAAGCCTCTGTTATCTACAATAAAGTCTGTTTTAGTTGATGAGCCGACAGAAAACTGTGGATTTGCACCAATCCCATTTGCATTAACTGAAAGTTGTGCCCACGGTGTTGTTGTTCCAAGACCTAGTCTGTTGTTTGTATCATCAAAGAAGAAGTTTGCATTGTCTTGTGCAAATGTCGCATTGCTTGCAAACAGCACTGAACCAAGTGTTGCAGATGTAAGTGTTCCTCCGATTGATGGGTCAGCGCTAGCACCTCCACCTACACAAGTATTGTTGACCGCAAAACATCCAGTGGTGATGTTGAAGCCAACGTTTGAGGTTGAAGTCGCAAGCCCCATTATGTTTAAACCACGGAGAGTGGTGGTGCCGAAGCCAGAGCCTGCTATTTCAATAGCTGAGATAGACGTTGTTGCTGTTCCTGCTACTGTAGTTGTTGCTAGGTAGAAATTTCCTCCGGCGTTTCTAAATGTCCACTGTGCTAACCCTGCCCCACCTGAAATCGCAATCTGTGGAGCAGTTGTTGAAGCAACTGTTAAAGCAAATTTTGGAGTAGAGGTACCAAATCCGAAATTTGTGGAGTTGTTGTCACTACTAAAGTTAAAGTCTGTCTGCCCGGTTGTGTGAACTCCTAGCTCTGACATAAATACTGATGCAGTTCCAATTTTTAGAGTACCTTTTACGTTTAAGTTTCCTTCGATTGTTGATGTTGCATTTGATCCAGTAGCATTAACATTAAGAGCCCAAACTGTTGTTGTGCCAGAGGTTTTATCAATACTAAGTGCTGACATAGAAGAGGTTGCTGTCCCTGCTACAGTAGTTGTTGCTAGATAAAAGTTTCCGCCCGCATTTCTAAATGCCCATTGTGCGAGACCTCCTCCTGCCGATAGAGTGAGTTGGGGAGCTGTTGTCGAAGCGATAGTTAGAATACCTTGTGGAGTACTTGTTCCAATTCCAAGATACCCAGCATAAGTTACAGTTAATAAGTTAGTTGTTCCATCGCTTTTGAAAATATTAAAGAGATTCCCCGTCTGACTTGCACCAGCAGTAATATCAATACCTGAATTTGTAGATGCACCTGTAGTATCTATAGTGAAAATATCATTACCACTACCATCTACAACATTGAAAGCGGATGTGGAAGAAACATTTAGGTTGAGAGCTCCATATTTATTTATTTCAAAATATGTTTGTGTACTTGAACCTATGACAAAGGGTGATTCCCCACCAGATGAGTTAATTGAAAGTTTTGCGAATGGTGTTGAAGTTCCCAATCCCAATCTTCTGTTCGTATCATCCCAGTAAAATGAAGATGTTGATGAAGCTTGAGTTAGTCTGTAACCATCGGAGAATACGACACCACCATTTAGGAATGTTGTTGTAGCTGTGCCACCAGAAGCTAGAGTGTTTGAGAATGATCCTCCACCTACACAAGTGTTACCTATTGCATAACAGCCAGTTGTAATATTGAAACCGACGTTAGATGTTGAGGTTGCACTACCACTTACGTTAAGACCAGAGA
>CAZRVD010000005.1:0-61063 GCA_964603545.1 uncultured Candidatus Saccharibacteria bacterium
TTCAAGGCTGCAATCGGGGTTCGATTCCCCGTGAGGTCACCATCAGGTTTTGATCGGGTACAAATCCCGAAGACAGTTCGAATACTAGCGACAATTTAGGTGTTCCACTAACTATTTCTGGATAGGTGGGCATCTTCTCAAATACCAACCCAAACAGGTCCCGTAAAGAGCGCGGATCATCAGGGTTTAGTAACAATTCGGCTGGGTGTTCCATTACGTATCTGGCATCTTTGATAAATGCCTTTATGTCATGCCTAGAGATCTGGATTTTATGCCGGACCCCCTGCGCTTCTTTGATTTTTTTGTCACTCTCCTCGATTTCTCTCTCCAACTTTTCTCGAACAACAGCACTTTTAGTGGTCACAAGAACATCGAGTTTTGTGGCCTGCTCTGCTTCAAGATCTGCGATGTTTCGATGAATGTCACCCGAGGCTTTGACGATTTCCTTCTCACGCTGACGGTATTTATTCATAAACACCAGTTCAAGCGCATTGAGAACATCTGGCTGAAACTTCAGATTTGAGATGTACGCGTTTACAGCCTTTTCAAAATCCGCTTTCGGGATCCTGATTCCTTTGTGTTTGCGTGAGCAGTGATATGCCGGGAACTTCTTTCCAGATTTACCTCGGGACGCACTCCCTAGAAATGGTTTTGAGCAACTAGGGCATAGAAGAAACTTGAATGGGTATAATGGGTTGTTTCTTACCCTGACCTCGCCGGTTTTTGAAGATCTTTTTATCAACTCGAAACTTCCATCGGAGGCTTGTTTCAAAATCAATTTTCCGCGATTCGCTCTATTCCAAAGATCAATGCTAACCAAGCCGTCATATTGCGCCTTGATAGGTTTGAAGTGTGTCCACAACTCACACATGACACCGGCATAGATTGGATTTTCTATGTATCTTTGAAATTGCTTTATGTTGAGGGGTTTGCCACCTCTTTTCGCGATAATCTCTGTATGTTCTTTGTTCCATCTGTTCCGGATCGGAGATTGGAAACCCATTGCATTTACTTGTGCGACACACTCCTCATCAGTTAGTCCACGAGCACGCAAGTCAAACATCGCTCGATAGAATTGTGCCCGATTCGGGTTTGGAACTTGAATAGTCTTTTTCTTTCCTTCCACGAATATCTTTTCGTTCTTGTATCCGTCGGAAGGTGAACGTGTACGATAACCCTGCTGCGCTAGCCGGATCTCTTGTCCTATCATGCGATGTAGAATCGTCGTCACTTCCTGTTTCGAAGTTGTTGCCAGCACATTTTCAGTGATCTCGCTCGGATAGAATCTACTCCAGTCGTATTCGAAGCCGAGTTCTTCAAGAGTATTTATGGATGGCTGTATTACTCCGAGAGTATCGATCATCACCACACCGTATTTCAACAATTCCTTTTTCATTCGATCATACTCACCGGTCCCTGCGCGAGTGAATCTGTCTATGGATTTGAATACATAATAGTTTACAAGTCCGGGATTTTCTTTTATGAAAGTGAGGACTTCTTCAAAGTCATCTCGATTAGTTTTTCGCCCTGAAATTGCACGGCCCCATACTTTCCCTTGCGGATACTCTTTTGTTTGTGGAACAATAGCCCACCCTCGGTCCAGTGCAAATCTGCGCAGACTCTCTTCCTGTCGCTCCAGACTTTCACCTTCACTCGACTGCTTGAGTGAACTGACACGACACTGCACTACGCATTTTTTATTTTGTATTGATAAGTTCATATGCTTGATCGTCTTTTACATTATGCGCTTTACGATTTATTTTCTCCAGCCAGATATCAAAGTATTTATCTGCAATTCCATCAAGCGCAATAAGCATCCGACGTAGTTGTTCATCGGTGTATTTGATTGCTGATGGTCCGAGGGATTTTTTGAATGCCTCGAACTCTGTGCCTGTTTGTTTCTTTTCCGGCTCCATGGTGGAGCGGATCCAGTACAACCAAAAAGGACCCGCGTACTTCCGTGTTGCATATCGGAAGTGATCGCGAGTCCTTTTATTTATTCAAGAAGACTCTGGGGCCGGCGACTACGTTCATAACCCCATTTATTCAGTTGTACTCAAATTGTAGCAAGTTGGTAGTTTTCAGCAATGGCAATTTCCACTATTTTTCGCTATCATTGAAAGACAACTGAATATCGGCCCCTTGAGGGCGGGATCTAACCCATCGGGAACAACCCGGTGGCATGATCTGGAAGTCGATCAAGCATAAAAAACCCGTCATGGGGTTGCTTGATCGCCGTATGGGGAAACCTGTACGAGAGGGTTCGCTCTCTACCCGTGGCGGGCTTTTTGTGTCTCGCCGTAGGTTTTATCAGGTTGATTAGCGATCAAGCCAACCTATGAATAAAAGTAAAACTATCGTCGATAAAATAGTTCTCTGGTCACTTGTTGCATTTTGCGTTATGGGCGGAGGACTGATCCTTCTTGATAATTGGGTTGGAAGGGGCGACACACCCTCTTACACGGGCAATTTACCGCGACAGGAGGCAAAGGATGTGGTTACTCCGGATCGTCAACAGGAGGCGGTGCGGGCAATGGCCGATTTTATGGTGAAAGACGACAATGTGATTGGACTCCGAATGTGGGCGCGATCACTTGGAATATCTGCACCGGACTTTGCAAGCGCAGCGACACTTCGAGAGAACATCCGCCGCAACACGGACGACTTCTCACTTTATCGCGATAAAAAAGAACTCACACGCCTCGTAGAAACTCTTGCCAATCAAGACTCAATGCTTTTGGAAGTAGTGAACGAATCGATACGTTAGTCGGGTTGTTTGCAAATAACCAGAGAACTAGTCTTTAGGGTGTTCATCCTCGTACTCTTGTCGTTCCTCCCGCATTTCTCGTTCGTGTTCCTGTTCTGATCTCGCAATATCTTTTGCGAGATTAGCAAGAACTTTTTCGCAAAACTTTATTATCTTTGGATTAGTCGATTTCGATTTTACATCCTCGATACGTGCTTGATTTTTTCGCATCTCGCGCGCAAAAATGTTTTCACCGACAGCACCAGTTCCTCCACCAGTCTGACGCATTCTGGCGTCCACTCTAGCCAAGATCTGTCTGTCATCCGTAACAGCGACGATCTCAAGACAAAGTGACGGATCCGCTGGATCAGAGATAGGCAGCATCTCCATAACCTTGAGGATATTTTCCTTCTTACCTGTGGCGATCAGGTCCGAGAGAGCGCCGCGCAACACGTCACCCCCTACGCGGTTGAAGAACTCGCCGAGGTGATAACCGATCATGCTGTCTTGTTCAGGATCTCGTTCTTCGAGCCAACGGCGAACGACGTCTTTTGTTCGTGGATCGTCGCGTATGAAAGCCGCTACGCCGGGCTCAATGTGATATGGGATTGCGTCATATCCACTATCGTACGAGTGCTTTATCCGACGCTCAAAAACTAACATCATCAGATTGAAGTCGACAACCCCAAGTGCGTGGAGAACTTGCAACTCGTTGTGGTCTAGGCGCTTTATGTTGACGAGCATCTCGGCAAGTGTCTCGAGATCTGTACGGTCCCACTCCTCAAGTTTGATCCATTTACAATGCAGAGCAAAACCAAGTTCGTGAGGATACATCGTGTCGAGTTCGGGGTACTCCTTTATTTTTTCAATCAGTGCTTTCCGAATGTCTTTATCTAGGGTCGACAAAAATGCGAGTGATCGGATCGAGTGATACTCGAGCGCACGGTTGATTTCGTCGCTCTTGAGAAACGCGAAACGACCTACTTTTCTTGCGATCTCAAGTGTGATCGCTATATCTTCCTTGCGGATTTTAGCCACAGAGAGTTCCGTGCCACCTACAGAAAAATAAGACATGAGGATTCCATCGATCTGATCTGTAAGGTGATGTTTTGCGATGTAGTCGACGTACTCGTCCCACTGATCGAGTGAGCCTTTCCGAAGACCCCAGAGTATGCCGCGAAAAAAGAAGTACAGGCCAGTCTTGCTCGTGAGAGCATGCTTCGCAAATACTGCGGCTACTTTCGGTTTCTTTTCTGCGATTTGAGCGAGGAAATCCCGCAGAGTTTGGTAGAGCCAGTCCTCAACACAGTCGCGAAAGTTGGCTACCGCGTTGATACGCGCATACCACTCTTCGGCGTTTTTTTCAGTAATCGATTCAAGAACCTCCTTCAGTTCCTCCTCTTTTTGCTGCCGTCCCTCTTGCCACTCCATATCGCGTCGCAAACGCATCTCGTCTCCGGCAAGGAGGCTAAATAGCCGATAATCGCCCTTGTTTTCACGGATTTGTTGAAGCAACTCCTCAACGCCAGAGATCTTACGCTCTCTCGTGTTCAAAATTGATAGTTGTGTTTCTATCTCGTAGACTACCGGATAGTCGGCGATCATTTTACTTTTCGGGAAAAGTATTTTTTTGTACGCGGCAACAACATGTTCGGTGTCGGCTTCTACCATGTCCACAGATCTTTGAAGAAAATCAGGATCTCCGGTCGGCCAGTCAGTCTTATGCGTCGCGTAACCGATTGTATCCACCGTTTTGCTTTTCTCACGTATCGTATCTGCTATCTCGTATCGCTTCGTCAGGAGATCTATCGCATCGCGACGTAACTTTTTCAAGAACTTTGTCGCGTCGAGTGCCCCACGATGAAAAGTGAGCGTGTACATGTCCGTCTGCGACGTTCCATCGAAGTCGGGGCTAAATAGGTTGCGGAGCATCTCATGCGCGATCTCTGACGGGACATCATGGCTTGTGATGAAGTCGAGCATGGCTCGGTATGGGCCGTAGCCGATCGCATTTAGCCAGTGGTAGTTATATTTTGTAGTGTTTTTCAACGCTTCCGCTGCTTTCTTTCGAACTTGCTCGCTCTCATCGGAGGCGAGTTTTGTGATGACCTCCAATGCTTCGGCCGTCTTGTCGTGAATGACCTGCTCGAGCAACTCAATGTATGCGATTTTGACTAAAGCAGAGGTGCCACCGATCGTTCGCGCCATGTCGAGTACGATTTCAACTAGCGGGAACTCACCCTTGTTCGTTCGGTAATAAACGAGATCATGGAGAGTGCGGATTCGCTCGAGTAGAGTGTCCTCGTTGGCAGTTATGAGATTTTTCCTGACGCGCTTTTTGTATCGCAACGCGAGTCGATCGTTCGAAGTGTTCCGGTGATGCCCGCAAATACGTTTCCACTCTGCCACGTATGCGGCGGCGCCTTTTTTGATGGTGTGATTTTTGTTGAGACGAAAAGTGATCGTTTTCTTACCTGCAGAGACCTGTGCCTCGTACTGTGTCTTTACAGATTCCGGTGCTAAATACATCCAGTAAGCGACTTGCTCGTCCGGATTCACGGCGATAAGAAATACAGGTATTGAAGATCCGTGCGCATGGCTCAAAAGATCGGTGCTACAAGTCGCAGAAAGAGAACCGTCTTTGTTTGTCTTGAGGGGTTTTATTTGCACCTTCAGCATGTTCCCACCAACCTCGTCTTGTTCGCCAAGTAGATGGACATACCCGTCGATTAGCGGAAAATCATCATCTCCTTTGGTGAGTTGCGTGAGCAGAGGGTGTGCATTCAGAAGAGTCTCCAGTACACCGATCTCTTGCTTTTCGGTTCTTTTGGCGCGACTGTATTTTGCCATGAATAAATCATACTCTTTTCATAAAAAATATGCTTATTTTCCAAGCCGCTTCACCTATTTGACATAAACACTATAAGATGTTAGAATAGCCATAGGAGTTTGTTTGGGGCTAACGCTAGGCGTTTCCCTTTGAAAGTAACCATCAACCGAAGAAAGAGAGGCACTGAATGAACGCTCAACTCACGTGGGATGCGGTCCTTGCGAACAAGGCCCTCATCGGCGGCGACATCGAGTCGCAGGAAGACGGCGTCGCTTACCGCGGCCCGATCGCGGAGATCAAGGTGGAAGGTGACTCCGTTCGCTTCAACTCGCCGTGGTGCGCCCGGATGAACCCGGACACCGGCGAGTGGGAGAAGTGGCACATCACCACCTCGTCCGTCAGCAAGAGCATGGTGCAACCGCAGGACATCGGCGACGGGAGGATCTTCTTCCAGATGCCGTTCCTCGGCGTCTGCACGATTTTCCCGAACGGCGGCAGCAAACTCGACACCCGCAAGGTGAAGGGCCTGCCGAAGGATTCGGAGCGCTTTCTCGCTCTGTTTCCGGATCTGCGCTTCGACCGCGCGATCGCCGAGAAAGTGCTCGTCGAGAAGTCGTTCTCACGGGCGGCTGAATCCTTCAAGGACAAGCCGGCCGACGCGACGCTGCAAGACTTGCTCGGCTGTTTCAAGCACGACAGCCAGGCCGAGGAGTTCCTCTGGCACTACGTCGAAGCCGTCACCGGCGAGAAGGAAGTGCACCAGAAGGTGTACTGATGTTGGTTGGAATGTCGTGTGATCTGGGGGTGCGTGTGGAGAAATCCGCATGCACCTCTTTTGTTTTTCTTCTAGTAACGGCAATGGAGCGCTGATACAGAAGCAGTGTTTCTTTTTGCTCGATCTCAACTTTTGGAGTGGACTCCTCTGCAAAGAAAAGTGCCATATCCCATTTCAGTATTGAGTTTGCGGCTGCTATGCGATCCGCAAACGTCGGACCGGATTCTCCGTTGAGAATTGTGGCAAGTTTTTGCGTAATAAATCGATGTCGCTCTTTGAGACTTACCAACCTCTCTGTTCGACTTTGAGTAGAAAGTTCTTCGAGGTTTTCTATGCGGACCTTTTTCAGCAGTCTTGAGACATAGTGCCAGTCGAGTTCGCCTCGGAGTGATTGGTATCCTTGTCGATACAGAGAATTGCGAACTTGCGCCACCGACTTGAGAGGATAGAGTGCTACTTCATCGCGGATCGCTCGCTTGATCAGTTCTTCAATTTCTTTTGGCTTTCTCATGTTCGTGCTTATTCGTGGTTTTGCGCGCTCGCTACATACAGTTCAATACCCCATAAGGTAAGATCTTTTCTAGTTTGTAAGTATGAAAAGTGGCTAAATAGCATGGGTTTCTGGTACCATTAGATAACTCGGATTGAGGGTCTGAAACACCGTTTTCCATTTCAATACTAGGTTTTCAATGGTGTTCCATTCAAATCCCTCCGGGCTCACATTTTTCATTTTGAAAAAAGTCTAAGGGGATCGAAGCCCGATTGAGATTTTTTAAGAACAAAGTGAATTAAAAATCCAATTGGGGTACTGACCGAGTAGCGGTCGATTCCCTGTGAGGTCACATTTAATGAAAATCTTATCAATAGAAACCAGCTGCGATGAAACAGCAGTTAGTATTGTAGAGGCAACAGGTGGACTAGAATCCCCTACTTTTTCTGTACTTGGAAACGCCATTTTTTCCCAAATTAAAACTCACACACAATATGGTGGAGTTTTCCCGATGATGGCAAAAAGAGAGCACGCAAAGAACCTTCCAAAACTCTTAAAAGTGGTTCTTGAACAAACTAAAGAATTCATATCATACGATATATCGTATGATATGAATAAGTGGCAAGAGATAGAAGATATTTTGAAGAGAGAAGATGGATTATTTGAGGAACTTAAAAAAACTATTGAAAAAATAAAAAAACCGGATATTGATTTGATTGCAGTGACTTCAGGTCCAGGATTAGAACCAGCACTATGGGTAGGAATAAGTTTTGCAGTGGCCCTTGGAAAACTTTGGGACTTACCAGTAGTTCCTGCAAATCATATGGAAGGACACATTGCTTCTATCTTAATAAACGAAGATAAAACCCCTGTTGAATTTCCAGCTTTAGCTCTTCTTATTTCTGGAGGTCACACAGAAATTGTAGAAATAGAAAATTGGGGTAGTTACAAAATACTAGGTTCTACGGTGGATGACGCTGTTGGAGAAGCTTTTGATAAAGTGGCGAGACTTTTAGGACTTCCTTATCCAGGTGGTCCAGAAATTTCAAAGTTAGCAGAAAGAGCTCGATTAGAGGATGTTTCCAAAATAGCCAAATTTCCAAGGCCGATGATACATTCCAAAAACCTTAATTTCTCTTTTTCTGGGCTAAAAACAGCCGTTTTATACTATATTAGAGATAACTTTGAAGGAAAAACTGAGAATATAAGTGAGAACGAAAAAGCAGACATTGCTCGTGAGTTTGAAGACTCTGTTGTGGAAGTTCTAGTCCACAAAGTTGAAACTGTTTTAGAAAGCAATAACATTAGAACTCTTATTGTAGCTGGAGGAGTTATTGCTAACAAAAAAATTAGAGAAGCTTTTGCGGAACTTGCAAATAAATTTGAAGGACTCACTTTAAAAACCCCAACAAAAGAGTTATCCACAGACAACAGTATTATGATTGCCTGCGCCACATACATAAAAACCTTAGTATTTCCTGAATTAATTTCAAAAAATAATAAAATAATTGCGGAAGGAAATTTGAAATTAAAATATGAAATGTTATAATATAGCTGGAGGTACAAAAAGGAAAAGACCCGCACAATGTGGGTCTTTTCCTTTTTACTATCCTTTTTAGTTTATTCTAGGTCTATTTGTTTATTTATCTCTTCTATTTTTTTGTTGTTCCAATATTCTCTATACCAGAGATACGAAACCAAAATAATAACTAGTATCAGAATGATGTTTAACCAGCCCAATCCAAGATAAGTATTAGGACACTGTAAAGAATCGTCTACAGAAGATTTAAATGGCCAACCAAGTAAACCTAGTAAGTAGTTCGCGAATTTCTTTCCAGAAGCTATCACGTTAGCTGTCAGTCCAGAAACAAAACTCTGAGTTGTAGATGAATACCCAGCTAAAGTCCCCTGTAGACCATTGGTTCCAGTTGAATCATCACTTCCTACCTGCCCATCTATTATTGGATTAGAAGGATTAGAAGGATTTACTGGAGTTATACCACCGTCTGGTAACAGAATTCCAGAATCTCGGAGTCCTTGTAGGAAGTTTCTATATGTATCAATCTCTGTTTGCTGCCCAGGTGTTACTGGAAAAGCCATTCTACAATATATTTCGTTTACTTTCTTTTTAGTAAGGATGTATGTGTAAGAAGTAGCTTCTGTGTGTCCCCATGGAGTTAAAATATCTGATTTGTATCTTTCTTGGAAAGCGTCTAACGCAACTATTGTTTGATCATCATAGATACCAGTAATTTGTACGTTACTGTATCCTTCTAAATCTCTCAAAAATACCTGAAGCTTTTTAACTTCTACGGGATTATTGTTGAAATCTTTTCTTAAGTAGTCGTATAAGTAGTAACAACTATTTGGAATTTCTACCGGCTGTTGAACAAGTGGTCCACCACTAGAGGTTAGTGAGCCAACTATAGGACCGTTTCCACCCCCACCACCTCCACCACCACCTCCGCCACCGCAATTAGAAGTACAAGGTGCTGGGTTTACATTCAAATCTACAGAGGACGTATTGTTTGTTGCTACTGGGTCCGCCTGAGTAGATGAGGCAATAGCTGTGTTTGTTATTTTTTGTCCTTCTGTGCCAGCGTTTACAGTTGCAACAATTGTTAAGGTTGTTGTGGCATTATTATTAGATAAGATTCCTATTGTCCAAATACCAGTTGTTGTAGAGAAACTACCAACAGTAGACGTGCTTGATACAAGAGTTAATGTATTTGGAAGTAAATCAGTTAGAGTCACAGCTGGGGCATCATTTGGTCCCTTATTTAGTAAACTTATTATATAAGTTATCGTATCCCCAACGCTGGCAGTAGTTTTGTCAGATGTCTTTGTAACTTGCAAATCAGAAGATGGGTCTCCACCACCGCCCGCAGTAACAGTAATTACCAAAGTCTCTGAATCAAAACCGCAAGTATTTACGGCATTTAGTTCTACGTTATAAGTTCCTGCTACTGTTGGTACCCCACTCAATACGCTTGTAGTGGTTGCATAAGATAGCCAAGCAGGAAGTGTAGTTGTTCCTACTGACAAAATCACATCTGTTGTGGAACTAGCAGTAAGTGTATACGAAAATTGATTCCCCGCTACAACGCTAAGAGACAAAGGCGAAGTGATTGTAGGAAGTAAACATTGCTCTTCAGGATTGTATGTACTTAGCAACACAACAGTTCTTTCTCTCCTGTTCTCTGTCAAAGAAACACTTCCGTCAGAGTTCATACCACCAGCGGTACTTTTATACAAAAACAAGTCAAAAATATTGTTTACTGGTTGAGTAGATTGATCATTATATTTAGCAACATTCCACGCTAGTCCATTAATAGCAAGTTCTGAATATTTATAATTACCTAACTCTAGATTAGAAAAAGTTACACAATCTGCATCATTTACAGATGAAGATATTATTTTTGAATTAGGTAGAAATGCAGACGAAGTCCAAGTCTTAGAATTAATAGTTGTGGAAGCAAAACTTGTTGAAGTTGCTAAGTTAATAGAGAAGGAACCGTTAGGTAGTGCGTACGATGATGTGGCTATTACATTCTGAGTATCAGCAACCATCATACAGAAAGTTATCTTTCCTTTTAGTGTTGGTTCTACCTCAAGGACATTTACTGTCCTTGAAACCTGAGTTGCCTTTAATCCTTGTGAGTCGCTTACGTTATAAGTAACAACGTAACTTCCAGGAATACTTGTGTTGACAGTACTTGAAGCAACAATATTTGCTGTAATGTCTCCATCTTCCTGATCAAGAGCCGTTGCTCCAGGGTCAATATAAGTATTTCCAACATTCACACTTGCGGGGTTTGCTCCTATGAGTGTAATGACTGGTGGATGATTTTCTTCTTCTATGTTCTCGCAAGATGTTACTGTTACTTGAACAACAACATCATTATAATCTTTGTCTGAAATAGCTAAGGCTAGATTTTCAAAAGCAAGCACGTATGAACCAGTGTTAGATTCTGAACCAGCAGAATCTAACACATCGTATGAAACCATATGATCATTATCCCCTTCATTTAATGAATTCTCTGATGCTTGAAGATTATTCAAGGCGCCGTTTTGCACAGCAAAGCCGTAATCTCCATCTGGTAGTGTTACTGTATAAATTTGGCCAGGAGTTGCTGTTGCAACATTAGGATAAGCTTCATTTGGACCACTTCCAGATTTAAACAGTGGCACAAAGGTATTTAACTCACCCTTTTTGTAATATCCAAATATATCCCCCGCAGCTGAATAGCCAGCAATAAACTTAATTTGTACTGTTGTAGATTCTTTAGTTGTACTCCATACTTGATACTCTTTTTGAGGAGAAACGGAAAGTCCAGCAGTATTGATTATGTTCTCCAAGGTAGGTTCTGGACTTGTTCCAAAAACAACATGGTCCACATCTCCCAAAGTATCTGGAACGAGACATTGATTTTCTACAGGTTCTTCCTCTGGGACATTCCAAGCAACACAATGATATGTTTTACCCGCAACTGTTGGTACCAACCAATCATAGTTATCATAATGTAAAACGTCAGTATCGCAGTATAGTTCTGCGGATACAGCTAGGGTAGTATTAACTCCAGTAAATGGAATGTAATTTGGTTTAAATTGTTCACGAACCCAGATTCTATCTCCAAGTGGTAATGTAGTAGTTCCGGTAAAAGGAAACCAGTTCCCGCCAGCAACTCCAACACTATCTCCGGGATTATCTGAACCATTTCCTTCCTTCACCCATTCGAAAACCCACGGTGCTAAGTGACAGTTGGGATGATTTGCTAAAAATAAAGAAGCTGTGGTGCTAGATATTTGGTGCCCGCTAGCTCCCCAATTTGGCAAATCTGCCTCAGAATCACAAACTATTTTTGTAGTGGAAACAATTGCTGTGTTCGACTGGTCAGGAGGAACAACCTCAACAACTCTTTCAACTTCTTCAGCTTTAAGACCTTTAGAGTCAGAAACATTGTATTCTATTGCGTAAGAACCAACAACACTAGCATTAACATTATCAGTCGAAACAATATTTTCTGTTATATCACCGTCCTCAAAGTCTGTAGCCGTTGCACCTGGATCTATAAATAAACTATTAACAGTTATTATGTATGGATTTGCTCCTACCAAAGTAATGACTGGTCGGTGATTTTCAACTTCTACGTTTTCACAAGACGTTACTGTTACTTGAACAACAACATCATTGTAATCTTTGTCTGAGATAGATAGAGCTAGGTTTTCAAAACCTAGTAAGTATGAACCAGAATCTACATTTTCATTAGAACCCAATACTCCATATGAGGCCATGTGGTCATTACCACCTTCATTTAATGAATTCTCTGATGCCTGAAGATTATTTAAAGCACCATTTTGTATAGCAAAACCATAATCTCCACCTGGTAGTGTGACTGTATAAATCTGACCAGGAGTTGCTGTTGCAACATTAGGATAAGCTTCGTTTGTACCACTTCCAGATTTAAATAGTGGTACGAAAGTATTTAAATCACCCTTTTTGTAATATCCAAATATATCTCCTGAAGCTGAATAACCGTTAATGAATTTAATCTGTACCGTTGTAGATGCTTTAGTAGTACCCCACACTTGATACTCTTTTTGAGAGGTAACAGAAAGTCCTGAAGTATTAATTATACTTTCAAGAGTAGGTTCTGGACTTGTTCCAAAAACAATATGATCCTCATCACCTAAAGTGGCTGGAACGATACATTGGTTTTGAACATATTCAGAATCATTAGACAAAATTTCTGAATTTGCAGAGGCTAAAGAAGGTACTAGACCAGAAAAATTTGAGAGTAGTAGGGCGGTGATCAGAATGTTAGTAAATATTTTTTTCATAATAGTGAATCTTTAAATTTATAACTAAAATTATAATCTGTTTATAAAAGGAATAGTACAGTAATTCTTATTATTGTCAATAAGAAGAAAGTTTCGCTGTTACCATAAAACCCATATTTTTAGCCATTTTGTAAATTGTGTCCTTTAAACCAGAATATCAGTCCTTTAGATTTTAATATCAGACTAATACAAAAGCTTGTTTAGAATGTTTTTATAAAGGACATTAGTAATGTCCTTTATAAAAACATTGTTAAAACTGTTTCTGCATATATAGCCGTACCACTAACCAATTTTATACAAAACGCTAAATATGCTATTCTGAATAAATGAACGATGTATTCCTGTCTCCGTATAATCCAACAAGCACGGAAGATAAAATCTACAAGATATGGAAAGAGAGTGGTTTTTTTAACCCTGATACACTAGTTGAAAAGGGTATAGTAAGTAGTGATGCAAAAACATTTACTATAATAATGCCCCCGCCAAACGCTAACGGTGATTTACATGCCGGGCATACGCTTTTTATAACCCTAGAAGACATAATGGTAAGGTTTAAGAGAATGAATGGATTTAGAGCTCTGTGGATACCTGGAGCAGATCATGCTGGATTTGAAACTCAAGTCGTGTACGAAAAAAAATTAGAAAAAGAAGGTCGTTCAAGATTTGGAATGGACCCGAAAGATTTATACAAAGAAATATTGAACTTTACACTACTAAATAAGAAGAATATGGAAGCCCAAGTTGAATCTCTTGGAGCCTCTTGTGACTGGTCTCGAGAAAAGTTTACTCTAGACACCGATGTTGTAGAAAAAACTCAAAATGCTTTTATAAAAATGTACAACGAGGGTATAGTTTACCGTGGCAAAAGAACTATCAATTGGTGCAGTAAACACCAAACTTCCCTTTCTGAAGTTGAAACTGATTCTGTAGAAGAAATTACACCTTTTTATTATTTCAAATATGGACCGTTCGAAATTGGTACTGTAAGGCCAGAAACAAAATTTGGAGATAAGTATGTAGTTATGCATCCAGATGATAAAAGATACAAAGATTATGAGCATGGTCAGAAACTAATTGTTGAATGGATAAATGGACCAATAGAAGCAACTGTTATCAAAGACCCAGTAGTAGACATGGAGTTTGGAACGGGGGTGATGACTATAACTCCTTGGCACTCACAAATAGACTACGAGATTGCTAAACGCCACAATCTAGATATGGAACAGATTATAGATTGGCGTGGAAAACTTTTACCTATCGCTGGTGAATTTGAAGGGATGAATATAAAAGATGCTAGAGGAAAAATAGTAGAAAAACTGCAATCTAAGGGTTTAGTTATTAAGATAGATGAAAAATATAAAAATGTAGTAAAAAGGTGCTATAAATGCAATACCACAATCGAACCACAAATAAAAGACCAATGGTTTGTTAAAATGGAACCTCTGGCAAAAATGGCCATAGAATCAGTGGACAAAGGAGAAATTAAATTTATTCCAGATAACTACGAAAAAATATTCAGATACTGGATGAACAACACTATAGATTGGAATATATCAAGACAAATAGTTTGGGGAATCCCTATTCCCGCTTGGCTTAAAAATGGTGAAGCTGTGGCTAGCAAAGAAAAACCAGAAGGAGAGGGTTGGATAGAAGATTCTGATACTTTTGATACTTGGTTTTCGTCTGGACAATGGCCATTAATGACGACAGGCTTTCCTCAAGGAGAAGATTTTTCAAAATTTTACCCAACTGATGTTATGGAAACTGGGCATGATCTTATATTTAAGTGGGTGCCAAGAATGGTAATCTTCGGTTTATATCTTGGTAAAAAAGCTCCATTCCACACCGTGTACTTACACGGATTAGTAAATGATGCTCAAGGAAAGAAAATGAGTAAATCTAAAGGCAATGTTATTAATCCGCTTACACTTACAAAAAAATATGGAACAGATAGTCTGCGCATGGCTCTTATTGTAGGAAATACTCCAGGAACAGACCTTGCTCTACAAGAAGATAAAGTAAAAGCCTATAAAAACTTTGCTAATAAAATATGGAACATAACTCGATTTGTATTGACAAGCACAGAGAGCTTTGATGGAAAAAAGCCGGAGCTACTAGTAGAATCAGACCTTGCAAACATCTCGGAACTTGATGAACTAACCAAAGATGTAACAAAAGATATGGATGAATACAGATTTTACCTAGCTGCAGAAAAGTTATACCACTATGTATGGCACTCTTTTGCTGATAAAATAATAGAGGGTTCAAAGGAAAAACTTAAAAATAAGGATCCTGAAGTTGTAAAATCTACACAATACACCCTTGTTTACCTACTTAAAACCTCCTTAAAACTCCTGCACCCATTTATGCCTTTCATTACAGAAGAAATCTGGTCACATGTAAAAAATACCGACGAGAACCTACTCCTAGTTACTAAATGGCCAACTCAGTAGAACATTGAATAAAGAATAATGATACTAGAATTTATACAAAACTACCCCTTTATTCTTGCATTCTTTTTAGGACTAATACCGGCACTTATATGGCTTTGGTTTTGGCTTAAGGAGGATATTCACCCAGAACCAGCGAAAATACTAACTTTGGCTTTCCTTGGAGGTATGTTGTCTGTGCTTTTTGTACTTCCTATACAAAAGGTTGTATACGACTATTTGAAAGACTACCAATTTATCTCCTTTACGTTATGGGCAACTATAGAGGAAGTGACTAAATTTAGCTTTGTATATTACATAGCCCTTAAACGTAAAATCGTAGATGAGCCGGTAGATGATATGATTTATCTTATTGTGTCAGCACTTGGTTTTGTAACGTTTGAAAACACTCTATTTTTGACCGAATTACTTAAGGATGGGGACTTTGTTGGCACAATAATAAATGGAAATATGAGATTTATAGGTGCCAGTCTCATACACATAATGTCTTCAGCCACAATAGGAACAATGTTGGGTCTAGCCTTCTATAAAACAAAAACCAAAAAAATAATCTATACAACTATCGGAATGATTATAGCAATAATCTTGCATACTGCGTTCAATTTATTTATAATTAGCGGAGCACCGGGAAATATTTTCCTTATATTCGGATGCGTTTGGTTTGGTATCGTAATATTGTTATTATTGTTTGAAAAAATTAAACATTTGAGACGTGAAGGAACAAAAATAAATTTATGAAAGACAACAGATCATTCTTTGAAAAACTAACCGGTAGCGTCCGAATGGACGACATGGAAGATGCTGAAGAAAACGTACTCCCTGCAAGAAACGGTGCAGGAATTCTTGGAGACGAAGCTGAAGAAGGAGAACTGACTATAGATGTATACCAGACACCTTCTGAAATTATTATAAAAAGTATGGTTGCAGGGGTTAAACCAGAAGATTTAGATATTTCTATTACTCGCGATATGGTTGTTATAAAGGGGAAGAGAGAAACTGAGAAATTTGTTAAAGATGATGATTATTTTCACAGAGAACTGTATTGGGGATCATTTTCAAGGTCCATAATGTTGCCGGCAGAGGTAGAAGTTGAAGAAGCAGACGCCATAGAAAAGCATGGGTTACTTATTATAAGACTACCTAAAATTGATAAAAATAAACAAACCCGCCTACGCGTTAAAGGTTAAAAGTTTTCACAACAAAACCACTCAATTGAGTGGTTTTGTTTAATGTGCCGAGACCCAGGGTTGGTCACAGGTTTTGAGTTCACCGTCGTTCACTCAAACCTGCGACCCCGCCTCACGTTTTATTTCTGCTGAAATAAAAACCGTTCCGGCTTTCGACCCCGGGCTTAAAAGCTTTGCTTTTATTCTCGTCAACTAATAATACTCCTTACGGAGTATTTTTATTGTGCCGAGACCCAGGGTCGAACTGGGGACCTATTCCTCTTCAGGGAAGCGCTCTACCAACTGAGCTATCTCGGCATGATATTAAATTTTAGCCAGTTGGGACCTGCTGGTCACAAATAATTTTCTGATGAAAATTCTCGCGACCCCACCTCGCCCCGTCGGGCTCCGGTCTTGCGTTTGGGTCCCAACCCAAACTCACTATCTCGGCAAGTCATATAATACTACTAAAAATAGAGCTTTTTGCAATAAAAATCTAGTTTATTGTAAGAGGTCCAGATAACTACTAAACCCACCCACACCACTATCAATACTACCCCTAACTCCCCCATATGCGCCCACCAGAGCGTCTATATAAGGTTGTATGAGATAATATGCCCCAACAGCAGACCCTATTATAAATACCCAATAAACAACGCTCATTATTCGTGCCATTTTCATGGAACGATTTATAGACCGAAGCATATTATTGTTATCTTCTGCGAGCTTAACGCTTCTTTGTAAAAGTTCTCTTTCTTCTGGAGTCATTCAGAGTATTATAGCAGACTTATTTAATTTGGTCACAGGTTTTTAAGATTCCATCGGCAGGATATCTCACTCCTGGGAAACCCACGGTTTTCCCAATCCTTCCTCCACGGAAAACTCCCGTTTCCCGACCCCTTCCCACATTCTATTCGTATCGAGCCAAATTAAAAAACCCCTTCGGGTTTTTTAATTATGTGCCATCGATACGAATCGAACGTACATCTATCCCTTAGGACGGGACTGTTCTATCCATTGAACTACGACGGCAAGGCTTAAAGTAGGATACTTTTATTTAAGCCAAAAATCAAACAATAGTTTAAACAGTCACTTGTTCTGCTTTTTGATTTAGACCTAAAAGCTCTGCAATTTTTGGTTTGTTGAATCCAATAATAATCTTGTCTTTAATAACAATAACTGGCACACCAAGTTGTCCGCTTTTTTCCATCATCTCTGCTCTTTTCCCTGCATCACTTGAAACATCAAAATTCTCATAAGCGATATTATTTGCATTAAAATAATCCTTTGCCATATTACAGAAGTGGCATGTTGGTGTTGAGTATATTGTTACTTTGTTGTCGCTCATTTTTTATTATATTTATTATTAAGTCCCACTAGTATATCTAAATTATACTTTGACCACAAGTTTACCCGAATTTAATCAAACAAACTTATGAGTTTTGCCCAGAAACCTGTTTTTTCTGCCTTTGGTGTGGTAGAACCTCCATCTTCTCTTACGATTATCACAACGTTTTCATCACTTTTTGCCACACTAAACTTCGACCGTATCTCCTCCTCAACCCCAGAAACCGTACCAAGCTTCTTAATTTTTGACTCTAGCTCTTGATTACGACTGTCTAACTCCTTAAGTCTGGTGATGGAAGCTTCTTTCATCATTAAACTCTCTCTTCTCTTTAAATAGACTTTCCAAGTAGAGTGAAGAGCTAATGCGACCAAAATAAAAAGTAGGCCTAGAGTAACTCTATGGTAAATTACGTTACGAAACTTGCGTTTTTGTTGGATATCTAGCATTATAGCTATTATATCACTCTTCTGTTATCCTGTTTAGAAATTTAAAATTAAAAATTAAAAATTTATTCCATGTTATTCCAACAGAAAAATAAAAAGGCTTTCAAGATTATTTGGACCGTATTGTGTGTGATTATTATACTAAGTATGGTACTACTCTATATCCCAGGTTTATTCCTCTAGAATTAGTAAAAATGATCCATCTGCGTTGTTGCAGTTCAATTTTATTCATTCACCTTACTGCTTGTAAGGCTCACTCACAAAATCTCCTGCGCCTAGCATCTGAATCATTTTTACAAATTCTATAAATACAGACTGACTAAGAATTTAGAGCGATTTCCGCCATTTTAAGTATAGCTTCTTTTGATTTTGCCGTAGCGATATATCTATCATTGTGGCAAGAATTTGCACCTAGAACCCCAGTAATTTTTTCTAATCCCATACTTGTTTGGCCGGCCCATTCTTTAGGTAAAAGCTTACGATAAACAAAGGACTCGTCATCATCCTTTATCGCTTTAATTACCCACCCATTACCCTCTTGAGGGTAAATAGAAAATAATACTTCTTTAGTATTATTTAGAGCATCACTTACTGGATAAAATCTATCAAGAACAACCAACCTTTTGTCGGCTGATAATTCATAAATATTTCTAACAATCTCTCGAACTTCTATTAAATCAGATTCAATCACTATTTCTCTTATTATATAATCTCTTGCCAAATTAACTGCTTTTATAAATGGCTCAAGTCTTTCAGTATCATTGCTTTTCCATGTCGGATTAAATGATTCAAAATACGAAACTATAGTATTGGGATGAATATTTTTAAATCTTAAATCCACTATCTCTATCCCATTATCTCCAGCATCTATAGGTTGAACTAAAGTTTGATCAATTTTTTCAGATATTTCTAGGTCTCCACAAATTTTTTCACCAAAATGCTTCCAGACTAAACCAAAAGAGGCGTAGGGGATACCATTATCTCTCTTTCCTGCACCACCTATTTGATGATGGTCAAATCTTTTTTTATCAAAATCATAAACCCCACCAACATCAACAACATAACCCCCCATTTTTATAACCTCTTGGTCTCTAGAACGTACAACCTTAATATTTTCCTCTCCTAAAACTAGAGTTAGTGTAGCAACGGCAAATATATCATCTGTGTGAAATTTAGAACTATGGGTAACAATAGTTACTTTCTTACTCTCAGTGCTAGATTCGCTCATTGGTAGACTTATAGTAGATAACTGAAATAAGAAGTAGATAAACAAAAGTAGTAAACGCCATAAATGGTATGGTTATATAACCATATTCAAGCACGTAGACCTTGGAACATTCACCACCAACAGCTGCACATTCAATAAGTGAGCCCCCCCACCCCCAGTTTGCAAGAGAGTGATAAAAAGAAACTACAGTTCCTAATACAGTCAAAGGAAATAAATACACGACCATGCTCTTATCCTTCCAAATCATGGCCATAAACGAAAGCAGAGCTTGTGGGTACATAAATATCCTTTGAATCCAGCACAACTCACATGGAGGAAAACCGGCTATATTTGAATAAAGTAGACTGCCAACCAAAGCAGACATCGAAGTGAAGAACAGTAGACTCAATACATATCTGTTAACAAAAGAGTAGACGAAGTCCTTAAATTCCTTTTTTATAAAAAGTAAGGCGACAAAAACAACAAAAAAAATGTTAGAAAGCAGAGTAAGACTTGCTACCACCAATGTTATATTTGACTGAATCATATTACTTGGTATTACTCTGGCAACTGACAATTTGTCTCTTTTGCAAGTTCTGTAAGTGGTATCTCCCCGGTAAGAACTTTTGTTGTAGTGGATATATCGTTAGTAAAATGCCAAGTTGGGTATGTTGTAATACCGACGTCCTTACATATTTGAGTTTGACCTCTAGAGTCTGGAGTAGAGCACTCTACATAAGGTAGGAGTTTCGCTGACTTACCAAACATAGCCTTTTGATTCTGACAGTGTGGACACCAAAACGCACCATAAAATACAGCCCCTTTGTCTTTCAAACATTGCGCGAATGTATCGTATTTTCCTGGTTTCCCGGGTGTTTTAACGAGGTAGACTACTCCCACCAAAAGTACTAGAACTATTAGAATGTAGCCGTATTTTTTCATAATTTTCTTTTATAATTTTTTGTATTAACTATTTTAAAGACTCTACCATAAAACAACCTAGGATTCCAGACCACCCTGATTATCCTGCTTTAACATATTTTTCTGGTGTTCTTCTGTATTTAACTCCCCACACTTTTTGTACTTTTTACCAGAACCACAGAAACAAGGGTCGTTTCTACCGACTTTTACACCACCCTCGGCAGTTGTTTTATTTGAGGGAATTAGAGAGTTTACATTTGAATCAACTTCCCTAGTTTCGGTTAAATTAATTTTTTCAGCAAAAAATGATTTCTCTTCTTTTATTTGTGGAATGAGCTTCAAAATCTCTTCACCCACAGCTCTTTCCATTTCCTTAAACAGTTTCAGTCCTTCTCTTTTGTACTCAACAAGGGGATCTCTTTGTCCATAAGCACGCAAATTAACGCTAGACCGCATATAATCCATCACCTCCAAATGTTCCACCCAGAACATATCCATTGTTTGAAGTATTACCGCTTTTAAATTTCTCAGGAGACCCTCATTCATTTTAGAAAGCTTGTCCTCTATTGTTTTTTTCACCCCGTCAATTGCTTCAACGAGAATTTCATTTACATACGAACGGACGGCTTCTTCTCCTCCAAGCAAAACGGCTCTCCTTCTACCGTACATTATCTTTCTTTGAAAATTCAAAACATCATCAAACTCCAAAACATGCTTTCTTGCATCAAAATTAAAGCCCTCTATCTTTTCTTGAGCACTTTCAAGGGACTTTGTGATTAATCTGTTTTCAATAGGCTCGTCTTCTTTTATGCCAAGCTTGCCCATCATGTTTTTTATAGAGTCCCCACCAAAAACTCGCATAAGATGATCATCCAATGATACAAAGAAGGCTGTCTCTCCTGGGTCTCCTTGTCTACCAGATCGTCCTCTTAGCTGGTTATCTATTCTTCTTGCATCATGACGCTCCGTTCCAAGCACAAAAAGTCCACCTGCTGACTTAACTTTTTCATAATCCTCTTTTGTCCCTGGATTTCCCCCAAGTTTAACATCCACACCTCTTCCAGCCATGTTTGTAGCAATAGTTACTGCAGAAGGGCGCCCCGCTTGAGCAATAATCTCACCTTCTCTTCCGTGATTTTTAGCGTTTAGGATTTCGTGGGGTATTCCTTCGGCTTTTAAATACTCTGAAAGTAATTCGTTTTTCTCAATAGAGACCGTACCAATAAGAACCGGTTGACCAGCTAAATGTCTTGCTTTAACTTCTTTACTTAAGGCTTTAAACTTTCCTGCTTCGGTTTGAAAAATAAGATCGTTATTATCTTTTCTTTGCGAAACTTTATTCGTCGGTATAGAAACAACATTGAGACCATAAACTTTGTAAAATTCCTCAGAAGAAGTCACAGCTGTTCCTGTCATACCAGCAAGTTTCTTATACAATCTAAAATAATTCTGAAAAGTAATAGAAGCAAAAGTCTTTGATTCCTTCTGCACACTAACCCCCTCCTTTGCTTCAATGGCTTGATGTAATCCCTCTGACCATCTTCTTCCAGGCTGAAGTCTACCTGTAAATTCATCCACAATAACCACCTCACCGTCTTTTACAACGTACTCTTTATCTTTAAAAAACAAAGCCTGGGCTCTAACAGCGGTTTCCAAATGATGCACATACTTTATGCCCTTCTCTGTGTATATATTTTCAACACCCAAAAGTTCCTCTGCGCGACTGATACCAGAGTCTGTTAGTGATATTGTTTTAAACTTTTCATCAACACTGTAATGTTCACCTTTCTCTAATTGTTTAGCGATTTTAGCAAAAGTACCATACAAATCCTCAGATTCAGTGGTTGGAGAAGATATTATAAGAGGAGTTCTGGCTTCATCAATAAGAATTGAGTCAATTTCATCAACGATTGCATAATTTGGCTCCCTTTGTCGAAGAGACTTTTCTTCGTATTCCAAGTTATCTCTCAAATAATCAAAACCAAACTCATTGTTTGTTCCGTAAGTTATGTCTGCTTCATAAGCGGTCCGCCTAGTTACTGGTCGCAAAAATTCATTTATGACTTTAAAAGATGCTACTTGGTCTCTTTTTTCGTCCAACTCCTTATGTGTTGGATCATAAATAAAAGATTCACTATGGTTTATAACGGCGGTAGAAACACCTAAGAAAGAATATATTTCTCCCATCCAGACAGCATCTCTCCGAGAAAGATAATCATTTACGGTAACAACATGAACACCAAGTCCAGTTAAAGAATTAAGATATGCTGGAAGAGTAGCAACCAAAGTTTTTCCTTCACCTGTTCTCATTTCAGAAATACCACCATTATGCATAACGATTCCCCCCAACATCTGTACATCAAAATGCCTTTCACCTCTACATCTCTTTGAAGCCTCTCGAACAACAGCAAACGCTTCAGGTAATATATCGTCAAGAGTTTCACCAGAGTTTAGTCTCTTTTTAAATTCAATGGTCTTATTTTTAAGCTCTTCGGAAGATAGGGGAGAAATAACGCTCTCCAGAGCGTTTATTTTCTCTACTATGGGCCCAAGCTCCTTTAAGGTTCTATCAGAATCCGAGCCAAATATCTTTGTAAATATGGACATAATATAGAGACGATTTTAGCATAAAAAACAAAAAATCGCACTTTCGTGCGGTTTTTTGTAACTTTTGTCAAGTGACAATAGTTTTAAGAAGACTAAGCTCGTCTCTTTTTTGAAGCTTTCTTCTTCTTTGCTGCTTTCTTTTTTGCCATGATATTTTTTAATTACTTGGTAAGAAGTAATTTGATAATTATTTTTTTAAAGTTTGCAACGATGTGCGTTGTCCGACCTATGATAATTATATTACAAAGAAAAACAATTTGTATTTATTTTTTTACAAAAGTGTGGATAACTATTTTTTATAAACAAAAAATAATTTCTAATTTCTAATTTTTAAAAGAAATTTATATTGGTTCATTGAGATATTGAAAATTGATTGGAAATTATAAATTCTAAATTGAAAATTCTTTTCTAGATTGCACCGAGAGATGGTCAGTGGAGGCAAGCTCCAACAAATATTTTGTGAGTGCGAACCACTGACCATCTCTTGAAACAATGAAATTATTATAGAGAAAACTTCCTCTAAATGCAAAAATCCCCTTGCGGGGACTTTCACAATATTTGTTGTTTGTACTTACTGCATTACTGCATAGCAATCCTGCATTCGCACTCACACAGACATTATATCATATCTGACAAGATAATGCAATATCTTTGTTTTTAGCCACAATTATTGGCTCAAAATCTGGTTAATATAGAATTCCCCCTGATCTTTGAAACTTGGATCGTCTGCGATAATCTCCCTCAAAATACTGACGGCCTTTTGTTTTTGACCAATCGTTGCATAGACAGAGGCAAGAGACAGTTTGCTGTCCTTATTTTTTGGATCTTTAAGGAGTCTTGCATTCAATATATTTATTGCACTGCCATAATCACCAATATTTGCGTAGGTGTTTAAGAAACGATTATCATACACGATTGTATCTGGATCTAGTTTTGTTGATAACTCTTTTAAAACGACTTCATTTTTTGTATAAATGGCTCCAAGCGCATAAAGAATTTGAGATTCTCTGGATGAAGGTTTTAATTCATAAGCCGTTTTGAGTAGTTCAAATGCTTTCTTGTAATCTTTTTTGCCTAAGTAGGATGTTCCTAATTCAAAGTAAATAGTTTGTTTTTTAGGTGACTCTATTAGAGCTCGTTCTAAATATTTAATAGCTTCGTCATGCTGACCAAAACGATTAAAGAAGCTTCCTGCAAAAACCAAATATCTTGCATCTTTCGGTGACTGGGCAACTTTCTCCTCAACTTTTGTTCTTGCTAAATCATAAAAGGCTTGTTTCTGAGCATCACTAATACCTGACTGAGCAGTCATTATTTGAGTAGCCGTAGTAACTAACTGCTCAACAGCTTCACTATCAGCAAAAGAATTGTAAGCAAAAACTTCTTTAAACAATTTGAGATTTTCATCTACTCCTTCTTTTTGGGGTGAAATTGCTTGTATGAGTGTAGTATTAGCTTTAAGTGGAGGAATGTTAACAAAATAAACCGAACCAACAGTTAAAATCGCTACTAGTGGAAAAACTATATAATTCACACTCTCATCGCCAAAAGTTTTTGTGTAGAAGCTTCCCCCGCTATCAACCGTATCCTTATTTTTATAATGAATAAGAGCCAGTACAGTAAAGAACATGATGTAGCTTATAAGGTTGTCAAATACAAATAGATTGTGGAACACGTAAGCGATCATCATCCCGCTTAATATACTTTTTTGTGAAATAGTAAGCAGGGACTCCTTTCTCCAAACGTAGTAGAAAAATGCAAGATAAATTAAAGCATAAGAACTAAAACCTAAAATACCTCCAGCAATAAGCCAATCTAACACAACATTGTGTGTCCTATCAAACCATTCCTCCTGTCCAAACATATTTGGATTATAGTTTTTATTGAATACAAAATTAAAATTCTCTTGTCCCCAACCAAGAACTGGTCTCTCAGCAATTCCCTTTAGTGCCATAGGCCATACAAAATATCTACCCTGAGTTTTGAATTCCGAGGTTCCTAGTGTTGAAAATCTTGATAGCACTGGACTATTTTTTATCATAGGAGTATTGCGTAGCAATATGAAGCCTAGTACGAGAATCGCCATCAAACCTAAAATTGAGTACCCTGCCTTTTTTAATATTTTATTCTCTCTCTCTTTCCAAGCAATGAGAAGCCCAGTAAACATAAGGCCTCCGATAATACCCAATATAGCTCCTCTGGTTGCTGTAAAATAAAGTATTATTATCTCAAAAACTACAATTACTCCATAAGTCCATTTCAACCATTTTTTCGTCGCCTCATCAACGATCATATATATAGACAGAAATATATGAAACACTAGGTATATAGCAAAGTATGAAGCATTTCCCAACCTAGCATCTACACGATCAATACCTTGATTTATTTGAAACTTACCAGCAAGTTGCAGAACCGCATAAAATGACATCAAAACACTAGCACCAATTGTGGTATTTAAGTATTTATTCCAAAGACTTTTAGTGTTTAACACTGATGACAAAACAACATAATATAGAAGTAAGTGAATTATCAAAACAAAACCTTCCATTCTCTCGAAGTTGCTCCAGAGACTTTTGTATGGATTAGCACCAAATAAGTCAGCAATTAACACAACAAAAGTAAAGAGAAATACTGCTTTTGTTATTCGAGTCATCCTTGGTCTATAAGCAGGCTCCATTAAAGCTAGTGCCACAAATAAACCAAAAACTATTTCTATTAAAATCCTGAAGGTAAACCCTTTTCCTGTTATAAAAGGGAAAAACATTGTTCCAGGAACAATAAAGGGTATAAAAGGGATGATAAATAAACCTACCAAAATTCCATACTTAAGAATATTTTTTGTTGTTGTCATGCAAATGAGTATAACAAATGACTCAGAAGCTTGCTAGTAAACTGCCCAGAAATGAGCTAAAATGGGTAAATTATGGATTATTTTAGAGATAGAACAGTAGGTGGACTAAAATGGCTGGAAACCTATGCTAAAACGGATATGGTCTATCTTGCTTCTGGTGGATTTTGGACCATTTTTAGCCAAGTAGTTATATCTTTTGGAACCTTTCTACTTGCCATATCATTTGCCCACTTTGTCTCAAAAGAAGCGTATGGGGAGTATAAATACATCCTATCTATTTCCAGTATTTTAGGAACTCTCACTCTTACTGGTTTGGGCAACGCAGTACTGAAATCAGTAGTTCAGGGCAACGAGGGCACGCTACAGTATGCTTTCTGGACAAATATGAAATGGAGTGTGTTTTCTTTTCTTTTAGCACTTGGTCTATCTGCATACTATTTCTTAAACGATAACCAGTCACTTGGTATTGCACTTATAATAATAGGTGCATTTTCTCCTCTTTGGAGTAGTACCAATCTCTATGATGCCTACTTAGCTGCAAAAAAAGACTTCAGGCGTAGCGCTATCTACTTCGGAATAATAGGAAACTTTTTTCCACTAATTTGTATATTCATTACACTTCTTCTTACTGACAACACTCTATGGCTAGTGTTTGTGTATTTTGCTTCTAATACCCTTATCGGGATAATTCTATATCTAAGGATATTCAAAATATACAAACCAAACGATAAGGTAGATAAGGGTATTGTTAGTTATAGTAAACATTTAAGTATTATTAAGATACTGAGTGGATTAGCAAATAATATTGACCAGATATTAATCTTCCACTTCATTGGGCCAATTCAATTGGCGTTATACAACTTTGCCTTAGCAATGCCTAGCCAAATAAAGGGACCAGTTAAGGGAATAGCCACTATTGCACTCCCGAAATTTACTGAACGAGATGATTTAGAAATAAGAACCGGAATGAAAAATAAATATATTGTAGTCTTTGTATTGAGTATCATAATGATTGCTGTTTATATTTTAATCGCTCCTTATGTTTTCAAAATATTTTTTCCAAAATACCTAGAGTCAATCTTCTACTCTCAAATACTCTCACTGTCACTGCTATCTATAATTTCTATTCCCGTGGAAACATATTTTGTTGCAAAAGAAAAAATAAAAGAGCAGTATATCGCAAACATCACCGTACCAATACTACAAATGATAATTATGTTTGTATTTATTTTGTGGAAAGGCCTTATTGGTATAGTAATTGCAAAAGTTATTACTAAAATCTTATGGAGTATAATAAACATTGCCCTCTTTCAAAAATTCCCAAACAAAAATAATCCCGTCTCTGTAGCATAATGCAGAGATAATAAAAAAATATGAGTGAAACAAAAACAAAAAAACATCTACCCAACGTTACTCTGATTACTTTTGACTGTGTGAACCTAAAGCAGACACTAGCTGCCGCAGATATTTGTGAAAGAGAATTTTCATTTGGAGCAGTCAAAGTTTTGTCATCCATCCCTTCAGACGACCCCAGAGTGGTTCCTGTTCCAGAATTGCTTAACAACTGGCAAAAATATTCAGAATTTTACATAAGAGAGTTTGCTAAACATGTTGATACAGAATATGCACTTTGTTTTCATCCAGACAGTTTTATCGCTAACCCTTCTGCTTGGGAAGATGATTTCTTAAAATATGACTACCTGGGTTCACCATGGTATCAATTTGGAGGAGTAAAAGTCGGTGGCGGAGGTTTTAGTGTACGAAGTAAAAGGCTATTAGACTATATTTCAAATAATTATTTAAAAATAGGTGGGCCATTTCACCCGGAAGATCTATGGATTTGCAAAACAGCTAGGCCTTTTTTGGAAAAGGAGGGAATGACCTTTGGTCCACCAGAATTAGCTACACGCTTTAGTAAAGAAGGAAGCTTAAGAGGAGTCCATTGGAATGGAGAGTTTGGTTGGCACGGATCAAATTCAACGGACATGTCAAAATGGTTTGAGAAAAACCCGCAGTACAGAGAGATTTTTCCACAAAAGTTTGATGATTTTACAGAGTTTATGCGCAGATACCCTGTGGAGGATAAAACTTTTCACGTCCTTCAGTGCAAACCTATCCAAGTTGAACACTATAAAGAATTAGCAAGTGGAAAGAAGAATTATGACGCCAGAATAAATACTGACCTAGTAGATATCCCGGGCACCGCACTTGGACACAAACTTGTTTACAAGCTATTCAGAATTTCCGTGAAGCAAGTTGGTGTAGGAACATTTGAGCGCAAAATAAAAAGTATTGAAAAATTTAACACCAAAAAAGAACTGCTTGAGAAACACCCGGAAGTTAAAATCACCCCATCTTTCTCACTACCTAAATGGAAACAAAGATTAGTTAAGATATTTGGTAATATAATTTTTCCAAACAACAAGTCTTATACCCTATTTAATTTCGAACAAATCTAACTAAACAATTCTAACTGTTGGAACAGGAATTATAAATTTCACTCCCTTTTCCCGAAGTTCTTTTTCTTTTTCCAAAATACTGTCAGCATAATTCCAAGATAGAAGTAGAATATAATCTGGTATTTCTTTTTTTAGATTTTCTGGAGATACTATCAAGATGCGGGAACCCGGAGTAAATGCTCCTTGTTTTGATGGTGTGGTATCTGTTATGTAGTCAATAATATCTGGCCCTATTTTAAAATAGTTGAGTAATGTGTTCCCTTTTGCTGGCGCACCATAACCTACTATTCTTTTACCAGTTTCCTTTAGCCTAGACAGCAGACTCTTGAGTTCGTGTTTATTTGATTCAACTTTTTTGGAAAAATCCTGATAAGTTTTCACATCCGCTAATCCCATATCTACTTCTCGCTTAAGAAAATTTTCTACATTTTTTGAACTATCGCCAGAGAGCCCAACATAAACTCGAATAGACTCGCCATGAATTGGAATGGACTTTACATCTCGCACAACCATACCAAGGGAATCAATAAGATGTTTTAGACTATGAAGAGAATGATAATAAAAATGTTCGTGATAAATCTGGTCAAAGCCTCCATCTGTAAGTAAATTACCAACCCAGTGGACTTCAAAAATAAACTGCCCTTTGGGAGAAAGTAGTATTTTTACTCCAGTAAAAACATCCTTTATGTTATTTATGTGAGCCATGACATTGTTGGCCACGATTACTTTGGCAGGACCTTCATTGTGTAGAATATCTTCTGCTAGTTTGGAGTCAAAAAAATCTACACGAGTCGGGACACTGTTATCTTCAGCAAGTTTTGCGATGTTATCTGCTGGATCAATACCAAGTATTCTTGTCTTTCCTTTTAGGCGAGAAAGCAAACTACCGTCATTACTACCTATTTCAATTACCAATTCATTTTGATTTTCAATATGATTTTCTGCTATATCATCCGCTAATCTGTGGAAATGTTCTACCAATGGTTTACTTGCTCCAGTTGTATAACTATAATTTTTAAAAATGAGTTCAGAAGGCACAATGTGTACTAACTGAAGCGACTTACAGTTTGTACAAACTTGAACTGAAAGTGGATAAAATGGCTCACGTAAGTTAAGATCTTCTTTTTTTAAGAATGCATTTGAAACTGGCATCTCGCCAAGATCAAGAACTGGAACAAGACCTGTCCCTTCACACATCCCACAAATTTCTTTTTTATAAACAGATTGACTCATAGTTTAAAACTATTTCCACTCCGTCTCCAAGTATTCTTTTAAAGCAACTTTCCAATGTCTAGAGGTTGATATTTTAGAAATCATGCCTTCGTTGTATGTTCGGAATGCATCCATTTTGAAATCGCTCATTTTAACTGGTAGAACTTTTGTTTTCTTTCCTAATATTTTTACTATAGCTTCTGCAAATTCATATCTTGAACAAACTCCTTTTCCAGCTAGGTTATGTATCCCCCTGCTATCCTCTTTCAAAAGTTTTTTTATTCCAGCGACTAAATCCTTGCCAAAAGTCGGCGAACCTATTTGGTCTGTAACCACTTTGATTTCTTTACCATCAAGTTGTTTGATTATTTTCGCCACAAATTTTTGGTCTTTCTCTGGACCACCTCCAAACATCCAGCATACTCTTGCAATGACGTAGTCTTTTAACATGCCTTGTATAGCTAATTCTCCCAAATGTTTTGTTCTTCCATAATAATTTGTTGGATTTGGAATATCTTTTTCTGTGTAAGAAGTCTTTTTCGTTCCATCAAAAACACCCGCTGTAGAAACGTAGACTAGTTTAATTCCAAGTTCTTTGGCAACGAGAGCCATGTGGTAAGTACCAACCGCGTTAACCATATAAGCATGTTCAGAGTCTCTTTCACATCTATCAACATCTGTTTCGGCAGCGAGGTGAACTATGGCCGATGGTTTGTATTTTCTACAAACAGCCTGAACTTCCTTAAGGTCCGTTACATCAAGTGATCGCCTGTTTGTCTTTATGCCAAAATCTACGTAACTTCCAACCATACCGTCGCTACCCGTTACCAGAACTTTGTTTAAGTCTATTTTCATAAAATGAATTATCTCTTAAGTACAAACATTATCAAATCTCACTAATATTATCAATTTCTGATTTAAATTTTTGAAACAAAAAAACAGCAGGCCGGAGGGGGTGAATTCACCCCTCCATTCCCGCTGGTAGCTCGTGAGCTCAGGGAGACCCTTGTTCAGACCTTTCCGTGGAACTCACCGTAGTATGGCATGGCGCCATTCAGCATCACGTTGATGGCCATCTGGAGGTAGAATCTGTTTGAGGGAACCATGGCTACTTCCCCCAACCGGCTGACCGGAACCCAGTCACGTCGATACTCACCGTCTTGTATTGTTGCCGGCCGACCCGGCAACAATCTGGCGAATACCACGACATAAGCGTGATCACGTTTGGTGTGTGGTGAGACTCCCAGACCACAGAATCTGAAGTCTCCAGCAATCGTTGGAATGTAGGACTCTTCCGCGCAGTGACGCTCAAAAAGTCCTTGGAGAACATCCCCGGTCATAACGGTAAACCCTTGGGTACCGTACATGCTGGGAAAGTGTGGATCGTCGGGAGGCCTCAAATCGAGAAGAACCTCCCACCCGGTGCCATCAGCCGACGGACAGAACTCTACGCACTCGTGGTGCACTGTTGGGAAGGTTTTCAATCTTTCCCAGTAGATAGAAGCAGGAAGATACCCACCCTGCTTTCTAATCCACTGAAACACTTCAACGAGCAACGCCTCTCTTTCGCCCTGCTCCATCTTTTCCAGTTCCACCTGAATAACCTCCAATCAGCACGAAATCTCGTGCTTCCTGGCACAAAAATAACACACTAAATACTAGTTTGTCAAATATTTTATTTTTTCTTACTTTTCTCCACCGCCCAGTTAATAGAATTAACCATTGAATCAAAAGTCCCAGCATCAGACCAGAAACCATCTACCATTTCCGCTTTCATGGTTCCGGCTTTTACGTATGCATTGTTTACATCTGTCAGCTCAAGCTCCCCTCTCCAAGAAGGTTTTAATTTTTTTATAATATCAAAAACTTTATTGTCGTATTGATACAGTCCAGTTGTAACAAAATTTGATTCTGGTTTCTTTGGCTTTTCAACAATTTTAATAATTTTATTACCTTTTAGAGTTGCTACACCAAATCTTTCTGGATCAGGCACCTCTTTCAAAAAAACTTTTGCTCCTTTTTTAAAACTTGAAAGCTCTGATTTAAAATTATCTTCATAAATGTTGTCTCCAAGAATAACAGTCATTGGCCCGCCATCAGCAAAGTCTTCTGCTAAGAGAAGTGCGTGAGCAATACCTCCTGCCTGTACCTGAACTTTATATGTAAATTTTACTCCATAGTCCGAACCAGAACCTAAATACTCCACAAAGTCCCCCGCGTGCTCTCTTCCAGAAACTATGAGTATATCCTTGATCCCTGCCTGAAGAAGAACCCGCAGTGGATACTCAATCATTGCCTTGTCAAAAATAGGGAGTAAATGTTTGTTTGTAATTTTTGTAAGTGGTAGAAGTCTTGTCCCCTTACCCCCAGCCAATATAATTCCTTTCATATTATTTCTTTATTTTTTTACTTTCTTGTAATTTATGCTTTCTCCACAAATCAATATGTGGATTAAATACCCCCGTCTTTTTCCTAACACCATCTATCCACTTCGGGTTATCCAGGTACCATTTTATTGTCTCATTAAAAGCTTTTTCAAAACTATATTTCGGTTTCCATCCTAATTCCTTTTTTATTTTTGATGAATCAACTGCGTACCTTCTGTCGTGACCTGGCCTGTCCGTTACAAACTCAAAAATAGATTTGTCTTTCTTGAAATACTTGGCAATTTTCTCTGCGATTATTAAATTGTTAATCTCGTTATCAGCTCCTATATTGTAAACTTCTCCTGGTTTACCTCTAAACAAACACAGCTCTAGCGCACTACAGTGGTCTAAAACATAAATCCAATCTCTTACATTTTTACCATCTCCATATAAAGGCAAGGTTTTATTTTCCAACATTCTTAAAATGAAAAAAGGTATGAGTTTTTCTGGGTACTGAAATGGACCATAGTTATTTGAACAATGTGTCACCACTACTGGAACTTTCCAAGTACTGTAATAAGCATTACACAATAAATCTGCTCCAGCCTTGGTTGCCGAATATGGAACATTTGGAGAAAAAGCTGTTGTTTCCTTGAAAGATTTTTTAGAATCAAGTGGTAAGCTACCAAAAACTTCGTCAGTACTAACTTGAACAAACTTTTTAGCTCCATATTTCTTGACAGCCTCAAGGATATTAAAAACTCCAACAATATTTGTATCAATAAACTCTTTCGCGCCAACATGAATACTCCTATCAACATGAGTTTCTGCAGCGAAGTTTACTATATATGTTGGCTTGTACTTTTTAAAAACCTTTTCTATTACACTACTGCTCGCGACATCACCTTTTATAAAAGCGTACCTAGGAGATTTTTCAACATCTTTTAAATTATCCTTATTACCAGAATAAGTCAGACTATCTAAATTAATAACCTTAACTTCCTTATGTTTGCCCAGTATGTATTTAATAAAGTTAGAACCTATGAAACCAGCACCGCCCGTAACTAGTACAATTTCTTGTGTTTTCATGTGAATTACAATATAGACCTAAAAAGGCCTAAAATCAACCCCCTCTCTGCTGGTTATACTGGACTACAAATAGCCAGTAAGTGCTCACCTCTTTTTGAATCCGAAATAAGATAAAACCGTTTGTATAAACTTACCAATAGCTTTCTTAGGGGCTCAAAACGAAGTACATAAAAACGATTTATTAAAAGAAAACGAAGAAACCAAGAGCCTCTACCATCATGTAGCCATTCAAACTTTTCTACCTTAAATTTGCCAGACAGCTGAGCCGACATAACATTCTCGTCATAATGCCTATAATGTTTTTTATTGAGTGGTAAAACTGTAGATGGTACTGTTATTATAAGTTTTCCGTTACTTGATATTTTTTCTCGAAGCATACTCACGAACCCAGGAATAATTTCGTCCGGTATATGCTCCATAGTTTCAATACAAGTAATCACATCAAAAGTATTTATCCTACTGTTTGAAAAATCCTCAGCATAAAATTCTACATTACTAGACCCATAAGAATATGCTTTAGCAAAATTTATACCGCGAGTAGATAGGTCGTACCCATAAAAGTTAGTAGCAGGGTATATTTTGGATAATTCTAAAATCAGTTTTCCGTCCCCACAACCAACATCAGCAACTTTTTTTAAACTACTTGTACTATCTATATAACTCATAACCCTTGAGATGTATCCAAAATATCCTAGTCCCCACGACAAAGCCTTGTATACACCGCCATCCATTGATACAAAATGGTGATAGGGCTCTTCGTATTGATTATCCTGTAGGTCAAACTTGTCGTATTTTTCCATATAATATTATTCTACCTTATACACAATAAAACCGTTTTTCTCTACCATTGGCAAAAGAAAAGAATATTTTTTAAATTTGTCAGCCAAGTTTTTATATCTGTCATCTTTTGTGTCTAAAATAACATAATTGACCTCATAAGTCTTTAAAGATTTTTCAAACCCAGCCTTTTTATATTGTGCTGATTTTTCTAAAACTGTGTCTACATATTTATTTTCTAAAAGGACATTCTCTGGATATTTGTTTCCCGTCAACTTTTCAAATATCTTTCTTCTTACTTCTTTATTGGCATAAGTATCTTGAAACTTATTTATCCATATACTCCTATGTGACTCATTTACAAACTCAGGATCTATATCGTCCCAAAAATGTTGTATTACCCACCTGTTTTCTAATTCATTGTCTGGTATTAGAGACATCCCTGTATACCAACTCAAATAAACATTGTTGTTGGTATAGATAGGAACATAAACATCATATTTGCCCCCTAAACCGTAAACGACCGACTCTGTTTCAGTATTTTTATTTAACCAATCAAGTGCGGGCGAAATTCTTTGTAGTTCTGTTATGTCGGGCGGATAGACTATGTTTTTAAATGGAATAACAATATCATTCTTTTGTTTGTAAATAATAACCAGTAGTAAAGTAGCTGACATGGCAATCGCAAGCCACTTTTTATAAGATAAATTTTCCTGATTAAAAAGTGAAGACAATAAATTTTTTAGAACGATAGATATAATCAAAAATATAAAGAAAATCGTTATTAAATAGTAATGAGAAGAAAATTGAAGCACTTGACCCGTTATAATATTTTGCCAGTTTAAAACTACCCCACTTATGATAAGAGCATAACTAAATATTAAGTGTCTTTTATTAGAAAAGTGTGAGGTTAATAGATATACAATTGGAAAGCAAAATAAAATAAAAGCAGTATTAAAAAAAGCCCCGGGCCAATGTGTCAAAACAAGACCATTTCGAACAGAGGCTTCAAAAAGTGATGGATCCTTAAAAATTTTTAAAACATTTAGAATATAAGGCAAGTGAATGAGTAAGGATACTAAAGAAAAAACAAAATAACCCTTAACCCAATATAAATACTGCCTCTCCTTAAAAATTACTAACAAAGAACTCACGCCATATAAAACAATTAAAGTCGTCCAGTAAAATGGATAAACGTATACCAAAAGGCCAAAAACAAAACCTAAAAGAGAATTCAATATTAAAAACTTCTCTAGCTCGTAACTTTTACTAATTGTTTTCCATATAAGAAAAACCCCAACTAAAAGAAAGACGAAACCCAACTGAGGGCTAATTGGTCTGTTAAAAACTCCTAGGAATATAAAATAAAAAGAAAAAGAAAATATATTTGAAATTAATCTGCTTTCTGTTATAGAAAAAAGAATTATATATAATAGAATTACACCGAGCAGGGGCAGAATTAGGTCATTTAAAACAAATGCCTCGGGGACAGAAATACCGAATAATTTAGCTTCAAACGCAGGGATAGTTTCAAAATATAGAGGTTGCAAAGCTGGACTATTTTTATATTCCTTAATAAAAGTATTACCAGAATTATAGCTACCCTCATAAACTTCTTTTGTAATGGCCAGGTAATAAGACTCATCGTCATTAAACATTGGGTAAATTCCAGAAAACTTATCCCCTGTTTTTATAATAGACGTAATATTGGGGAGAAAAATTATTAAGCCAATCACAAATGCAGAAAGAAAAACAAGCCAATGATTTTTCAAAAGATTCTTCATCCTATTTCTTCTTTAAAATGATTACGGCGGATACCCCAAATGGAAAATTTAGATATTTAAAAATACGTCTTTCAATATCAAAGATGATAAAAAATAAACCATTTAAAAACCAATTATTCATATTCAAATCAGAATCTCTTGATTTTGGTGGAAAAATCCTTGCCCATAAACGAACAAGAGCAATGGGAATAAAAAGTGTTGTGTTGAAATAAGTTTTTCTTATTATTTCTAACCCACCAACCTCATTCGCCAATTTAGTCAAAGTTGAAAGTGTATACCTCCTGTAGTGCTGTGAGATTACATCCTGAATACCCCACATAAACATAAAAGCTGGAACCATAATAACAATATATCCCCCCGGCTTCACAACTTCGGTCAAATACCTAAGCGCTCCCTTATCATCCTCAATATGTTCCAGAACATCTAAGGAAATAACTGCATCAAAATGATTTTTTGGAAAGGTTTTTTCAGAATCCAAATAAATATTTTCAATCTTCAAGGACTTTCCAAAACTTATAGCTTCCCTAGAAACATCCACCCCTAGAGCGTTGTACCCCCAATCATTCAATAATTTAACAGAATGACCATAATTGCATCCGAAGTCTAACACGGTAGCACCCTTGAAATACTTTTTTGCAATATCTTTCAAAAGATTATCTTTTACTCTAAACCACCAGTGAGTGGCTTGGACTTCCTGATGTAGTTTGTGAAGTTTAATATCCATATTCGTATTATAACTCAATCAAAGCATTGACTGTATATTTTTTAAAATATTTTTAACCCTTTTATCCCAAGAATATTGCACCACTTTACTATATGCACTCTGTGATATTAACTGAGTTAAATCTGGATTATTTATAACTTTTTTAATAGCCTCTGCGAAAGACTCTGGATCATCCGGCTCCGCAAAAACGCAATCATTCTCACTTACAATTTCTCTAATTGACGGAAGGTTTGATGCAACTATTGGCTTTTTTGAAGTCATATACTCAAAAAGCTTTAATGGAGATGTGTAATGAGAAGAAATTCTTGATTTACCGGAGTTTGGAATAACCAAAACGTCAGAGACTAACATAAACTGCAGACTTTTTTCTTTCGGTTGAAACTCTAATACTTTTATATTATGAACATTCTTATATTTCTCCACAAAGGAAGAGAATTCTGGCTCAGCCCCACCCACAAAAACAAAACAAGTCTCTGGCACAAGCTTTGCAGAATCTGCAAGAGTTTCTACTCCCTTCCAAGAATAGAACTGCCCACTATATAAAACAATTTTCTTGTCTAGTGGCAAACCAAAACTTTTTTTAAATTCTTCCTGCGACACCGCCATTTTGTTGAGATTCACATCCACCCCACTTGGTGATATAAAAATTTTTTCAGGGTTCACTCCCATAGAAACCAAATCTTGCTTTATATAATCATTTAGAACAAAGAATATCTTTGGCTTTTTTAGTGCAAGTTTAAATAAAAATCTTGAAGTTGGAACACTGTGAAGTTCTAGTGCGATAAAATCTTTTTTTGAAAAAAATAAAGTTGTTATAAAATCACGGGTGTAAAGTATATCTCCTGCCGTTAAGTTTATTTTTAACTTAGCAGAGAGTAGAAAGGATAGGCTATCTATCCAATAAAAAATCCTTCCAAATTTCAAAGTTGATCCCAACAAATCCAGACTTGGAATTTTTTCAATTTTAAAGTTTCTATCTATTTTGTAATAATCAAAAGGATCTTCTTTGTTTTCATTATTACCCTTGCTTGGTATAAAAAGCTCTGTTTGTACACCAGCTTTTGCAAACTCATTACACATTTTCATTATGGCGAAACCATGTGCTCTGGAAGTTGGAATTCGAACGTTTGTAATGTACTTTATTCTCATATTCTTTATTTTTTAGTCCCGATGAAATAAATACAGCTTGCAATGTTTTCACTACTTTTAAATTTTTTAAAAATAAAATCAAGGTAACTAAGTGGTGTAGTCAAAACTAAAAAAATCATGAATAAAATCTGATGAAGTTTTTTTGACCCAAAAGACAAAATGGTACCCAGGTATTCGGACAGAGTCCAAGAAACTGCATGTCCCGCACCATAATATATACCTGAGTCAATTTTTTTAAAGTCTTTAAGCTCTTCTTGAAGTCCCATCTTGCTCCAACGATAAAAGTCATTTGGAGATGAATGAAAAGCAAAAACAAAAGGCACAACTATATAAATCAGTCCTCCTGGCCTTAGAACTCTATGCATCTCCGTAACTACCACTTTAGGGTTAGGAACATGTTCAAGCACAGTCTCACAAACAATCGCGTCAACTGAAGCTGGAGCAAAAGGGAGGTTGGCAATGTCAGCCACGAAATTTACGTTTTGAAATGGATAAAAATCAACGTTAATAATATCTGGCCGGACTACCGTTACTCCTGACCCTAGATTTAAAATGACGCTCCCTGGCGCAAACTGACTGACAGCTTTATTGCTACTTACCCCACTCCAAGTTGGATTCATTATTTTATAAATAGTAGAAAAAACCCACGGCACTTTTTTGAGCAGTAGTTTTATTTTATTTACAATAACATCAGTATTTTCATCATTAAACCCATCCCCAGCAATTTCCATAAAATAAACTTTTTTATCTTTTATTTTAAAGATTTTAGAACTATCCTTAAAAACAATATTACGAAAAGCCTTCCTCTGATCGAGCACTTCTGTAAGATTGTCTATTTCTTGGTTGAATAAATTTTTTGTTTCCATATTTTCAAGTTTTAATTTAGGGCTACTTACTCCAGAGTATCTCTGTACAACTTTTCTGTTTTCTCTACCATTTTAGCCCATGTAAACTCCTTTGCCCTATTTAGACCCAATTCTACCATCTCAAGCTTCTTTTTTTCGTCAATAAGTAAATTATGCATAACTTCAGCCAAACCGTTAATGTCCAATGGATTAGTTGTAATTACCGCTTTCCCGCCTATCTCCCCCATAGAGGCTAAATTTGAGGTAATAACTGGTGTTCCTGAGGCCATTGCCTCCAAAACAGGCAGACCAAACCCCTCTGAAAGTGATGGAAAAACGAAAATCTCCGAAGCTGAATAAATCGCATTTAAATCACTAGAATCAACATAATCAACAAAAACAATATCTTCTTTAAAAATTGATCGTTCTTTTGCATTGTCCTCATCTCTATTGTTTGAACCCTTTCCACCAACTATAACTAGTTTCTGTGAGTGTTCCGGATATTTATTCCGCAACTGGTCATAAGATTTAATTAGAGTCACTATATTTTTGTGTGGTAAGAAACGAGAAACATCCAAAATATATGGACCAGAAATACCATACTTACTTGAAACCACTTTCATAGCTTCAGTTTTTTGGAGTTGTTTATAATTTTCTCCACCGCCGTTGTAAATAGAAATCACCTTATCAGGAGAAAAATTGTAATACTTTACCACTTCAAGCTTCGCATCTTCCGAAACAACAATAACTTTACTAACCCATTTATGTAAATATTTTAAAACAAAGTTAAAAATCAACCTAGAAAATACAAAATATTTTGGTGCGGTTATATCCCCCGCTCCATGCATTGTTATTATTATTTTTTTTGCAGGAACTAACCAATAAAAAGGATAAACTCTTGGTTGAAACCAGTGCACGATATCAAATGGAGTTTTTCTATATTTCCAAAAAAATAAAAGTTGAGAGATAAAATGTGATCCGTAAGGAAGTCTGACTTTCGGCATAATAATTTCCTTTGTTTTTTCGTACAACGGGTCCGAGACTTTATCATAATGGACTAAATAATAATCAAAAATAGGTGAGTGGAGTAACCCCTCAATAAGTTTACGAGTGTAGAGGGCTGTTCCTTTACCCTTTCTGTTATCCATAGGATAACTCATCAAAGCGATTTTTTCTTTCATATAGATTATTTATAGGCCACCAACATTAATCTTTTTTTTAAAAAATTTAGCCTAAGTTTTGATGATGGATATTCCCCATAATAAATAATAGTTTTTACTTTCCACCCATTTCTTTCAAACAATCCCCGTAAACTGACCACATCATACAATTTTTTTGCTGTTTCATCATATTGAAATTTTGGAATTAGTTTAAAAAATGACAAAATTCTGTACAGGTAGACCGGCCATTTGTTGTTGGTTGTAATTAACACTTCTCCATTAGATATACGATACATCTCCTTAACAGCCTTATCTATATCGTCCACATGACTTATGGTACTTAGGGAATAAATCTTTTGGAAAGTATTATCTTCAAATGGAGTATTTGTCATTGAGCACTCCACAAAGTTAAGCCCTGATAAATAATTACCTGCAGTTTTAGAAACATCACTAAAAGTAACATCACAATTTTTCTCCTTACTCAAAATAAATAACCCCGCTCTACCCTTGCCACAACCCAAATCAAGAATTTTATCTCCAGCTTTTGGTGGTAACAATTGCATAATCAAATCAAACTCTTCTTTAAAAGTTTTATCAGAAAAATCACTACTGAGTTTAGAAAAATAGCTTTCACCAAACTGAAGATTTTCTTCAATTAAATCTGACATATTATTTATTTTTTACTAAAATTTCTCTAACGCTACTCACTATTCTTTTGGCTTCTTCCATTGTTAATTTCGCACTGAGAGGCAAAGAAACGGTTCTACTGCCTATATATTCTGCATTTGGATAATCTCCTTTCTTATATGCATAAGTGTTTCTGTAATACTGATGCAAGTGTACTGGGTTATAGTGAACCCCCGTACCTATGCCACGATTATGCATCTCCTGCATAAACTTATCCCTGTTTATTCCTGACTGCTTTTCGTCGACCAATATTGTATACAAATGCATAACATGTTTTATTTTGCTACCTTTATACTTTGCCTTGTAACTTGGTAAACCTATAGGCAGGGAAGCTAATTCCTTATTATAAAAATCCCAAAGTTTCTTTCTCTTTAGATCGCCTTTTTTTATTGTTTTTAATTGATGAATTCCAATACTAGCCTGTATATCCATCATATTATATTTAAACCCGGGATAAACCACTTCGTAATGCTTGTAACCATCATCAGAAAACCTCTTCCAGGCGTCTTTAGACATACCGTGAAGAGCAAGGACTTTTATTTTGTCTGCGAATTCTTTGTTGTTTGTTAAAACCATTCCTCCTTCTCCTGTTGTGATATTTTTTGTGACGTAAAAACTAAGACATGTTAAATCACCAATGCTTCCAATCATTTTACCTTTATACTGTGCATTTATTGCGTGCGCAGCATCTTCTATTACTAAAAGTTTGTGTTTTTTTGCAATTGCCATGATCTTATCCATTTCAGCAGGTCTCCCCGCAAAATGAACAGGCATTATAGCTTTTGTTTTTTTAGTAATAGCTTTTTCAATTTTAGTTTCATCTATATTCATTGTCTCAGGGTTAACATCCACAAAAACTGGAGTTGCGCCACTATGAATAATAGAGTTTGCTGTCGCACAAAAGGTAAGTGGGGTTGTTATAACCTCGTCACCCTCTCCGATTCCAGAGGCAATCATTGAAAGATGTAATGCGGCGGTACAAGAATTAACAGCCATACAATACTTTGCTCCAGTTAGTTGACTTATCATTTTTTCAAACTGAGCAACTTTTGGACCTGTTCCAAGCCACCCAGAACGTAGAGTTTTTACAACCTCATTTATTTCTGGCTCGCCTATAAGTGGTGCCCCAAAAACTATGTATTTATTTTGTTTCTTCATTTCTTTTCAATTATAAACATCAGCTGTTTTAAAAATATAGTGTAATGAATATTAAGTTTCTTTAGAACTAATGTCAAAAACTTTTTAATTCCTGTTGTTTTAGATAAATTTGAATACAATAATTCAAATTTATAACTAGTTTTTCTGAGCATTCGTAAAACAGCAAAATAACTATAAAAATGAAGGTTATCCTGCTCAAGTGGACTACGTTTTAATAACTTCAAATACAAGTTTGCCATGCGTCTTGGCATATAACTAACAAAATAGGCAAGCGTGTGAGTTTCCTTTGGATAGTACCTATTAGGTAGTGTCAGAAACATTCTACCTCCCACCTTTAATACTCTAAAACTGTCAGCGAGTAACTCATTTGGAAAACTGACATGCTCTAAAACGCTTGAACAGACAATGTAATCAAAATAATTATCTGGATATGGCAAATCAATACCGTTATATATTTGTAAATCAGCAGAAACATTGTTTGCTCTTAAATTCTCTTTTGCAATTTCTTTTAACTCCAAATCAACATCAACACCGGAAACAACTCCCCCTGCAAGCCCGAAAGAAATAACTATCCCCCCACTTCCAAAACCAACATCCAATATCTTCTTACCCGAAACATTACCTATTCTTTCTTTAAAAAAATCAACTATTTTACTGCCGACACTAATTTTGTTTTTCCAGTCTAAAACTTGTTTGGCAATTTCCTCATCACTTGCTTCTGGGTAATGTTTTGTAAAATATTTTGTTGCCTCCTCTTCCAAATTAAATGGTTTATTTGTTTCTGGCATGATGTTCATTTATGAAGTACTCTTCAAGCTTGTTTATATAGACTGGTAGACTAAACGACCGAGCCATTTCTTTTGCGTTTTGACTTACCCTTACTCTTAAATCATCGCTTTCAATCATTTTAATAATTCCGCTTGAGAGTGATTCAGAATCTTTTGGTTCTGCTAGAATTCCCTCCTTACCGTCAAATAATATTTCTGGAATGCCCCCAACTTTTGTTGCTACAACAGGAACTCCATAAGCCATCGCCTCAAGCATTGCGATTGGCTGTCCTTCCCATAGAGATGAAATGACAAATACATCTAAAATAGGTAGAACTTCCTTTATATCCATTGCTGGACGGATGAGTAATCTAGAATCTAATTTAAGCTCTCTCGCCAAATCTTGCAATTCGTCTTGCATTTTACCATATCCAACTATAAGAAAATAAACGTCATCCCTTCTAATTTTCTCTAGAATCTTTGGGATGGATCGGATTAAATATGGTAAGCCTTTTTGTTCTACAAACCTGGCTACTGACCCAACTACAAAACTACTGGCAGGAAGACCAAGTTCTTGTTTTATTTTTGTTTTATCAAAATTTTTTTGTTCAGATAATTCAATCGGGTATGGTAAAATTGCAAACTTACTTTTGGAAATGTTTTCTTGATTTGAAGTAAAGTCCAGTATAGCTTGCGAGTCTACAAAAATCTTACTCGTTCTTTTTGCAAAAATTTTGTCTGCGACAATCTTCCACCATTGCTTTTTAGAATAAACATTATGCTCAAAAATAAAAACTGGTTTTGAACCTACAAAGTAATTTAGGAGTCTGATGATAAAATTAGACTCAAACAAATGACAGCAGAAAATATCAAACTTCTCTTTTTTTAGAAATGTGTATACTTTTAACCAACTTGAAACATCCAAGGGGCCCTTAAAGCTAAACTTTTGGTAAGGAATGCCCTTTAACTCCTCAAAAACCTTAGAATAATCATGTGGGCCATATGGAAAAAGCGTACACAAACATGGCTCAAACTTGTCTTTGTCTATATTTTTAACCTGGTTAATTATCAGCTTTTCAGCTCCCCCCACGTCCAAATTACCAATTGTAAAGAGAATTTTGATTTTTTCCATCAATATGGATACTACCACAAAATGCCAAAATATAAAGCCCTGACTGGTTTTTCACAAAATGGAGTCGCAGAGTTAACTATGATATTATTATTCTTAATAATATCAATTTAATGCCTTCACCTCAGATTTCAGTGGTTATTCTATGTTACAAAGCTGGCAATTTTGCCAGGACTTTTTATAAGCAAGTTGTGGAAATTTTAAACAAAGAAAATCTAAATTATGAAATAGTACTTGTTGGTAATTACATAGAGGGAAAAGGTGACATCACCCCAGAAGTTGTCAAAGAAATCGCAGACACTAATCCGAGAACATTGTACACTGCAGTAGAGAAAAAAGATCTACAAACGCAAGGTATGGGATGGGACCTGCGTACCGGACTAAATCTAGCAACGGGAAAAACCATTGCCTTTATTGATGGTGATGGACAAATGCCTCCTGAAGACATCCCCAAATTATATAGAAAACTGGTAAACGATAATCTAGATCTTTGTAAGGCAAAACGTATTACTCGGGGTGATGGACCTTATCGTAAATTTATTTCTGGTATTTTTAATAACCTTATGAAAATACTATTTCCTGGGATTCTTGCAACCGACATAAATGCGAAGCCAAAACTATTTACTCGTGAAGCTTATGAAAAGCTACATCTAGAGTCAAACACTTGGTTTATAGATGGAGAAATAATGATTAAAGCAAGAAGACATAGTTTTCGTACTGGTGAAGTTGAAACAATATTTTTGGAAAACTCAGAGAGACGCTCCTTTATATCACTTAAAGCAAATGTTGAATTTGTTAAAAATATATTTTATTGGAGGTTGAAAGAGTTTGGATTTTTCCCAAGTAAGAATCTTTGATATAAATACACTCCCCCTTCGGCAAAAAGTAGAAACATATAAGGCCAAGCCTGGAAAGAAAGTCTTGGCCCCGCCGCTGGTCCAGAAAGTACCATAAGATAAGCAAATATAAAAATAAATACCCATGTCAGTCGACTTTGTCTATTTTTCCAAATTCCAAATAGTGAAACAAAATAAGCAAACAACCATAAAATCCTTTCGGCAAATTTCCACCATACTTCCTTTATGCTTTTATAAAAAGTACCCCAATCTCCTGAAATAAGTGCATTGATAGCCCCGTATTGAAACTCTCTTTTTTGGTCTACAGCTGAATCATATGCATCTCTCATAAAAAGAATTGATGATGGAAAAAGGAATGGAATAGAAGATGTTAGGTGAAATTTTAGATATGAAAATGGCATGTCTAAAATTATTTTCTCTCCTGCCTTACTTATTTGTTTAGCATAATTAATGTTACGCCCACCGTAATCCTGCCAAATGTAGTTGGGGACTCCTGCAACTTTCAGAAAATTTGCTATCTCCTCTTCTTCTTTCGTGCCGTTTTTATAAGAAAGAAACTTTGGAATAGCAAAGCTTAGATTTTCCGCTTCGAAAGTATTAAAACTCCTGATACCAGTTTGAACAGAATTTCGCGCTATCCAAGGAACTATTGATAGAAGTATCATAAAAAACATTACGCCCAAAAGTTTAGCCTGTAATTTAAACGGTAATTTTGTGACCAAAATAGGTAGCATAAAAATAGGGAGAGCAAAAAGCCCCATACCTCTAACATATATTGCTGATATAAAAATTAAAGAAACCATAATAACTTTTATAAATGGCTTCCTTTCATTAATTGTGATAGCTAGATAAAATCCGAGAGTAAAAAGAAAAATAAAAAGCACATCTGTTAGTATAAGAAGAGAAAGAGTCATGGTCACCGGGTTAACAAGCAAAAGTGTAGCTGAAATCTCTCCAACTTTATTTCCAGAAAAAACGATGCCTATTCTTCGCAGAATTAAGATTGTGACAAAAACAAGTAAAATTTGAACGAAAGTCACAACAAAGTAAGACCGGCCAACTGTTTTTAAAATCCCTACAAATAGTGGGTAACCAGGCATCCTAAGTGTCTCAATTCTCCCGTTTGAAGAAAGCCCATCGCCCCGCATTAGAGACTGTGAAAGCAAAACATACTCGTGACTATCTTTTGGAGCTGTGGGTAATACTGGTTCAAAATTTTTTACTGTTTGGTTAGAAGACAACTTAATGGTATAAAACCACAAACCGAGATAGATAAACGCCATTACAATTAAAACAATTTTAAACCAAGGAGACAGGGAGTCTATTTCTTTTTTTAGTTTTGAAAACATAAATCTTTATATTTTTATGTCTGGAATATCCCTGCAGTCATACACAACGGCAGACATTTTTTTATCAACCTTACTATATATATTTTTACATGAATTAAAATATTTCTGATACACACTAGTAGGATCAATACGTGGCACATCAAGAACAAAATAATGCTCTTTGTATTTATTCAGAGTTTCAATTTTATTGTTTATATCAAATTTAGGATCAACGTAGAGACGTTTCCTGTACTTACCAATCTGTTGTATTTCATTCCCTCCATTATCATTGTACACAGTAACCATTTTTATATCTGGATTATCTTTAATATAAATAACTGCTTCTTTTAATAAACCTGGAGCATAACCATTAAAGTAGCCTGTTAAATATTCCAGGGTAAAAACTAAGTTATAGGTAAGTCCGATTGGTATAAGAAAAACCAATACAAGTTTCTTGTAATCTGTTTTTATTTTTCCAAATGCTACAAAAATAAATGTCACTAACCAACTTAATGCAATAAATAAGAAAGAGATGTAAAAACCTAAAGGCCCAGAACCGCCAGAAAATGGGTAAACAAAATTCCATTTTAATGAAAGCACTCTACCTATCCAATCTGATTTGGGATGAAGTGACGGCACATAATGAGGCACAGATTGAAGTAAAATCAGTATTAAACCTACAATCATACCTAGACATAAAAATCCTTTATATTTTCTATCGTCACCATCAAGTATTTTTGAAATAACTGCCGTAGAAATAACAGTAAGAGGTAAAATCAGAAGCTGTAAATATCTATCTAGTGCTCCAATCGAAAAATCAAAAAGTAATATGTAAAAGATAAATGAAAATAATAGAAAAAATACAAACGCTCCTACCTTAGAAAAGCTATTTTTACTTCCAAGAAATGGGATTAAAACTAGAAATGGAGATGTATAGAAAAGTGCTTTTATACACTGAATAGTAGTTTGAAACCACCCTCTGTCTCCAATTAAAAAATGTTTCCAGTATTCAAAAGAAGCAGAAAGATCAAAAAACGGAAAAATAAACTTAGCTAGAAATAAAAGCAACCCAAGCCCAAAAACTCCAACCATTATAAACGTAAAATATTTAAGTGCCTGGTTTTTTGAAAGCAGGTGTTTCTTTGACCAAAGAAAATCTACCAGAATTGCACAAATAGCTAAAAGAAAACTAACCTTAACAAAAAACCCGCAAATGGAAGAAGCTAATAGTAAACCACCCCACAGGTATCTTTTGTTACCTTCAGACTCCAGTAATTTATAATAACCAATGAGTGATAGAAGAAAGAAAAAAGGTAAAATCTGTCCGTCAGTATCAACCATAAGTGATGCCAAAACCGAGAAGTAGGAAAATATCCAGATAAAGGAAGCTATAAGAGCCTCTTTCCTTCCAAATAAAATCTTCATTAGAAAGTAGAGTAAAATCAGATTAACTGCACCAAAAAATAAAGGTATAAATCTGAAGTTAACATTGTAGCCGACAATCTGACCAGCGTTCCTGTAAATAAATTCGGATAGTGGAGGATGCGGTATAAGCATATCTCCTGTGTTTGCTGGGTTAACAATAATAGGCCATTTATATTCGTCTTGGTGAAGCGGTAAATCCACCCCAGGTAGGCGGATTAGAACAAAAATTAAGACAAGACAAACAACAAGAAGCCATTCGTTTTGTACCAAAAAATCTCTTATTTTTGGAGCCATATACGAAAAATATTAACAAAATAAGACCGTTTTAGATACTCTTGCTTTTTGTGGCAATATGTGATACAATTATCGTAGAGGAGGTGGAGAAATGCTCGTTGACTGGCTTGCCAATAAGTGGGCCGTTAACGACCCACTCCCACACAGATGCGATCTGTTGGTCCCCGTCGCCCATGGAGCAACTTCAGATAGGCTGACCTGTGGCGCAGAGTCCGTAGCCCGCAAAACAGTTGAAATCCGTTCGCAACTGCGGGGTATCGGACAACTCCCGTATTTGGTTTTTGGAGCCTTTACTGGATCCGAAAAACCCGAACTGGAGAAAGTCGAGAAACACAAGATCTTCAGAACAGGAAAGTATGTTGGCACGGTCATTAGCACAATTGAGGAGTGCCTGAAGGTGAAGAGAAATCTTCCCGATGGGTTTACTCCAAGAAACATTGTGGTTGTGACCGATGAAGCTCACTCCAGGCGGTGTCGTATTGTGTGGCGAACTTTCTTCCCACAATCCAACGTGAAAATGATATCGGTAAAGTTGTCCGATGCGATCGACGCCAAAAGTCCAATGACTGCGTATGGTAACCCTTGGAAGGCTTTGTTCTTTCAAGCAGGGCCGACGCCAGTGTACTGGCTGTTCAGCCGTGGTGGAGCGAAATGCCTTTCGAGGCTATCGCATCTACACACACCGACTAAGTAACCCCGAGCCCCCGTCACAGCGACGTGGGGCTCGTTCTTTTTTATTTAGAAAGTTTTGCAATAAAGAGCATTTGACCGGCCAGTGGCTTCCACGGTGAATTCAAATATGCTCGAATCAGAACTGGAAACACCGGGATAAAACTTGGTCTAGATTTTAAAGAGAAAGGGAGAAACTTTGGTTTTTTTAATTCAATTTCCATACCATGACTTAGTAAAAATGTCTCAAGTGACACATCTGAAAAAACCTTTTTATGTGTATGATCATCAAAATAAGTTTTGTATGACAATCTATAGTTTGGTTGCATTAAAATTAATCTTCCACCTTTTTTTAATACTCTTTTAATCTCCCCCATTGTAGTTTCAAGTTCACCATCTGAAAGATGTTCAAATAAATTACTTGCAAACACAACATCAACTGTGGCATCACCTACTGCGCTCATATCTGTTACACTAGAATTAACAATTCTAACTCCCTCTTTTGCGTAGTTTTTTAAATCTGGAGAATAATCAAGAGCTATTCTGTTTTTTGAATTAACATTATTAATAAAATCACAGTAACCTGCACCAATATCCATTACTGTTCCATCGATAGGTAAAAAACTAGACAGATACCTAACTATCTCCTTCCACACAACTTCCCTATCGTTATCCCAAACATATCTAGATTTATAATATGGATCTGTCATTATATTTTTTTAAATTTATATTTAAAAATAAGTGGAAGCATTTTGAAACCAAGTATAGCCGCCCGTATAGTGCTTCCTGTATAACCAGACACACCAACTCTTTCTTTATATATTACAGGGATCTCTATTATCTTCTTCTCTAACCTAACTAGCCATATCATTATCTCTGGAGAAAAAGTCCCGTCACCCCTTGATTCTGGGAAATATTTTTTTATTTTTTCTAGCGCCTCTCTATTTAATAATTTACACGTACAACCAACATCGGTTAAAACTGGTCCGTTATAAAGCACCTCTATTATTTTTGCCCAAAGCCAATTTGCGAACCTCACTGGAAAAGGCATAAAAGCACCAGACCATATAGCAGCACGAGACGTTCTAGTTCCAAAAACAACAGGAAAGTCATCGCTATAAAGTAAAAACTTATGCAAGTCACTCGGTTTAAAAGTTCCATCCACTTCCGTCATAAAAATCAAATCCCCTGTTGCCTCTGACAGAGCTCTCATGTATGCAAAACCATAACCCTGTTTTGATTCCAGCACTCTAACTGCTTTTGTCTTTGCTATTTCTTCTTTTGTATTACCCTTGGCGTTATTGTCAACAGCTATAACCTCATCAACCAATCCTGTTGCAAAATACCCTTCAATTTCAGACCGAATAGAGTCTGCCTCGTTATAGGTACCGAACACAACACTGACTTTTTTATTTTTATACATTTTAATTTATTTCTTCAAATAACTTTTTCATTAAACTATCCAGACTTTGAGATTCAACAAATTTTGTAAGATCTTTTTGAATTTTTATTTGCTCAGTTGGATCAATTAGTTGCTTAATGGAATCTGCGATACTTTGTGGACTAGTATCTGTAATGCAAACCTGGGGTAACAGTCCATCAAATGAATGACTTGAAACAAGTGGTATAACACCACAACCAGCTGCTTCAACAATTGTTTTGTCAAAAGATCCAGGCTCGGTTAGATTTAAACATATTTCAAAGCTACTGTATATTTCTGGAAGTTTATTAGGTGAAACAGCTCCACCAAAACTGACTATCTTTGACAAATTATTATCTTCAACATATTTATGAAGCTTTTTGGAAAAATCGACATCTCTGTCCAAAATGCCTCCAATAAAACTCATAGACACCTGAACTCCTTGTGAAGTCAGAATATTTAAAGCCTCTAGTGCCAATTCATTGTGTTTTATTGGTGAAAGTCTACCCACCATACAAACGGAATATTTCTTTCTGACCGCCCCTGAAACTTGTCTAAATATTTCTGTGTTAATACCTGCTGGCATTATTTTCACTTTTTTAAACCTGGCTGTAAAAGAATGTATTGATGTACAAAAAACTTTTGTAGAAATCAAAATAGCTAAATAAGTTAAAAGGTTTCCCTTTGGATGATTTCTCCAAAGAAATACCGGAGTACCTTTCCATTTCCAATACAAACCCAGAGAAAATACATACTCTTGGTTCATATGAACAAAAACTGTGTCATACTTACCCCGCAATAAAAACAGATACCGGTAGACACCAAATATATATTTCAATCTACCAATTCCATAACCCTTGCCGATTTGATGAATTTTTACATTATCTCCAAAACTGTATTCTCCTGATTCAATACAAATAACTTCCACCGATTCACATCTTTCAGATATTTTTATTACCCAGTCATGAAAAAACCCAAGCACTGAATCATTCCTATCTATTTTTTGCGTAAAAACTAAAAGTCTCATTGTAAAATATTATTTTCGGGTTTATATTTGAAGACAAAATTTCGAGAAATAAAAAAACTAACACAGGCGACAAGAAGCCCAACGATAATCTGTGACAAAATAACTTGAACGTGAATATGATCTACAAAAATATACATTAAGATTGTATTTAGAGATAAACCAAAAAGAGAAGTCAGTAGGTAAATCGCCATTTGTCTGTGAGTAGCCTCTTCATGACTTTTAAAAGTCCAGAACTTATGAAGTAGAAAACTAACAAAAAAAGCTACGAGAAACGCCAGTATAGCCGAGATTAAGTAATAAATACCTAAAATAGTGTTTAAAATATATAAGACAGCAATATCTGTAACCCCAGCAGTGCTACCAGATATGAAGTACCTAAGACCCACATATCTAGAAGTTATTTCAAAAAAGAGACTGATGTATTTATCCATATATTCTTTAGGCATTTTTTGTAAGTTCTTCTAGCAAACCTATATATCTATCCACATAATCCTCTTTTGATATCACTACTTCTTTAATACTATCACGCATGTTATCACTAAACGACTTGCGTTTTTCTTCATTTGTTATTAAATCTTTGAGCCTTTCTCCCAGACAATCTGTATCTCCTACAGGGCAAACATATGAGTTAAAACCGTCCTTAAATAGGCCAGTTTGGGCTATACCCACATTAGTAGTAACAATGGGGCAACCAGAGGCCCCTGCCTCTATTAGAGTCATCCCGTAGCCCTCATATTCAGAGGTAAGGAGGAAAATATCTGACTGCCTGTAAAAAAGTGCAAGTATATCAATATTGTCCATCCATCCCTTGAACACAACTCGATTATCTATTCCAAGTTCTTTAGCCATTTTTTTTATATTATTCTCTTCAGGACCAACTCCAAATATAACCAGTCCAGAATCTGGGTAGGTATTCGTAACTTTTTTAATAACATTGAGAGCAATATCAAACCTCTTCTCTTTTGTTAAACGAGAATACATAAATATATTATTTTTAAATGGTAGTGACGAAGGAGTTAATTGTTCTTTGTTTGTCACTAAATTTTCAATTCTCTCAACGTCAACAAAAACAGGTAAGATTTTTATAATTGGTTTAAGTTTAGGATATTTACTTTCAATAGAAGTTTTTATAGGCTCACTTACCACCCTTATTTGACTTGCATTCTTTAAAACAAACCAGGATATTATTTTCCTAATAGAATTAAAAAATCCCTTAAAGTATGGGCTCAAAAAATCCGTGTGAACCTGAACTTGTAATGGCAGACTAAAATACCAAGCAAAGACAGCCCCCACGAACCCAGTTTGAAATGCGTCTTGAGTTGATATTACTGAATTTTTTGAGAAACTATTTGTTTTAATTATTTTTCGGCCCAAAAAATAAGCATCTAAAACGTAAAACCATTGACTAATAGAGTTGGTGGGATAAATAAAAAGATTACCCTCTTTTTTATAAACACACCCCTCCTTTTTTAAAGTAAAGACTAGGACATGAAGTTCGTCCATTTTCTTCGCATACTCGTTTTGACGCGTAAAAACAGCACTTTTCTCATCAAACAACTTCCTGTCTGTACCAATGGATAATACTTTCATTTTATTCTATTAAAAATAGTTATATATTCTTGTGCTATTTCTTCCCAGGTATGTACAAAAGAAAAATTTCTTATTTTTTCCACTTGTCTTTTATAGTTTTCTTCGTTTAAAATCCAGAGTATCTTTTCCTTTATATCATTTTCATCTTTTGGATTTATCATTATTGATATATCCTTTATTCGATCAGTTAATCCGTTTTCTTCAGTCAGGATAAAAGGCTTATCTAGATTTATTGCATCAGATATCATGTGTGGGCTAATATCACTTAAAGAAGCTTGAATTACTGCATAAGCATCTCTCATTTTTTCTACAAATTCATTAAAAGGTGCATTGTTTATATCCAACCTAGCCCCAGTAGATTTTATTTCTTCTTTGTCAAAAACATTTTGTAATAGAATATTATTTTTTAATTTGAGTTTTCTTGCTCCGGCTACAAAAGTTCTATTTTTTGGTATGGAAATTTCATAATTATTTTTTTCTTTTCTATCATAATGATTCTCTACGATATATGTTTTGTCTTTATTAAGGCCATAAGGTTCAAGAAAAATATTCATTTGCCAGCTTGTACTAAAAACTAAAAGGTTGGTATTACTTAATGTCCATTTTGTAATTGAAAAAGTTATTTTATCTTTAAAAGAAAATCTGTTCATTCTAGTTTTATAAAAATCTTTTAACAAAACCATATCCCCTGTACGTTCAATGTAGTTTTCCCAAATAAAATCACCTCCGGTTCTTATTACAACCTTCTTTTTCAAAATCTTTGCAATTAGAACTGATGGAAAACCAACACTAAAAGTATCGAGAGAAAAGATTACTTCTGACCTTAAAACACTGGGTAGTATTTTAACTAAGAACCATAAATGCCGAAAACCAGTCGGTAATAAGTTTTCTGTTGTATAAGTTTTAATAATAACTTCATGACCCATCTTCCGCCATAAATCCTCCATATTTTTAGCATATTGAGCAGGACCTGAAGTCTTTGGAGGGTATATGCCAGTTGTTATAAGTATTCTCATGGTTTGTTTATTGTATTTACTTAGAGAGCCTTGTCAAAGACCTCTTTCATTTGAACCGATACATGATTCCAGTCATACCTGTCTTTCACTCTGTTGTATGCATTTTCTACCATTTGATTCCGCAAACTATCATCTTCCAAAATAAGATTAACCGCCTTAGCTATACTCTGCGGGTTATTAGGAGAACAATAAACTCCAGTCTCTTTGTCATTAATAAAATCCACTATTCCTCCAACGGGCGTTGCTATCACGGGTAGTTTGGCGGCCATTGCCTCTATAAATGAATTTCCAAAACCCTCTGAACGACTTGGTCGAATAAAAATATCACACGTCGAAAAATATTTTGGAATGTCAGTATATGGAACAAAGCCAAGAAATTTTACTCTATGTGCGACACCTAAATCATTTGCTAGTTTTTGCAATTTAGGACCATCATCCCCCCTCCCTATTACAACCAAACTAATGTCTTTATTTAGTTTTGGAAGAGCGGAAATAATATCGTCTGTTGCATTTTTGTGGGTTAATCTACCAGTAGTTACAAGAAATATCTCGCCGTCCTTCTTTCCTAAAGTGTTTTTCATATCTACCCTAACATTCTCATCAATTTCTTTTCCAAATAGATCAACGTCCACACCATTTGGCACAAGAAAACTCTCACCCTTATATCCATTTTTCTCTGCTCTGTTAAGTAGAAAATTACTTATCGCGGTTAATACATCTGTATTTCTAAGCGCAAGTTTCCATGACAGAGCGATAAGGCCAAGCCATCTAAAATTCAAATGCGCCTCTGAGTCCCCTTCTTGTAGAGTCAAAATCATAGGAATTCTTTTTTGAAAAGTAAGTTTTCTATAAATATTAAAAATATACCCCGCTCCACTTCCAAAAGTAGCCATCATTCCCCACATACAAAAATATTCATTTCTCTTATTTAATTTTCTAACAAGCAGAAAACCTCTAAATGGTAGGAGTATTTTATCCCAAGTCACATTTCCATTTCCTATTCTATACACAGTTACATTCCCGACCTTCTCAATTTTCGGAAGCCCCTTTTTTAATTTCGCTGTTATTAAATCAAAATCAAAATCATTTCCAAGTCTGTCTGTAATTTCCTTTATGGCAACTTCAGCCCCCCCAACAAAAGGATAGTACGCTGTAGACAAAATTAGAATTCTTTTTTTGTTATTTTTTTCCGTCATCCATTTTAAGCAAGTTCCGAAGTACACCTTCTGGGACTTCATTCGTAACTGTCGTCTCTGATGTTATTGAGCCTCCACTTCGTTTCGGCGGATATACGGTCTTATTCGAAGCTTTCGTCTCAGATATCGTATCGCTTTCACTTCGTTTTGCTGGAGAAACCGGTTCTGATTTTTTACTTAAAACTCCTGCCAATGCATTTTTTAAACTAGAAAGGTTCTCCTTGCTCGGATGTTTTTTACCCACCTGTGCAGATAATTCTTTTTCCTTCACAATACTAGAAAGAGAAACTGTTTCTTGTTTTGGCACTTCTTCCTGTACCTTCTGTCTACTACGAAGCTCCTCGGCTACTCTCATTAGGGCCAACCTATTTTCATCTGGTGTGCCTAGTGGTTCTACCTTTGAAGCTTCACTTCGTTTCGGCGAAGAATTTGAGTTGTAATTTCTGTCGCCTTTGTCTTGTTTAAATTCTTTTTCTCTTTTTTCATTCCCCCCGTTATCATTACTATTTCCATTGCCACTATCGTGCCAATCTGATATTAATTTCTCAATTTTCTCTCTAGGATGGGCGAACTGTTCTCTTGAACTTTTTATAACCTCGTTTCTATAAGAAATATCTGGTTTAGCAATAGGAGCCATAGTCATTGCGGAAAAAGGTTTGGAAGACACTCCGTCTATCATTAGTTTCAGATATATCTGTATGAACCCAAGGTTGACCATATCTTCTGCGGTAAATGTTGGTGCAAATTCCTTTTCCAAAACCTCGGCATCAAGAGCTCCAACTCTAAACATTATCATTGTTCCTACGTTTCCAAACACAGCGTCTCTCACTTCCTCCTCCATTTGTTCAATATACTGATGAGCAATAGTTAAATTTAATTTATATTTTCTTGCTTCAGACAAAATATCTGCAAAAGATTTGTTGGCAAAAGACTGAAACTCGTCCACGTACAAATAAAAATTCGGAAGTTTTGCCAACTCTTTTTCATCTCTGTCTGCACGACTCATGGCTGCTAGATATATTTTTGTAATTAGCATCGAGCCGAGAAGATTTGCATTACCCTCTCCCACCTTACCTTTGGAAAGGTTTATTATCATTATCTTGCTATTGTCCATGATGTCCCGGAAATCAAATGAAGATTTTTCCTGACCTATTATGTTTCGAACTAAAGGGTTTGAAGTAAACTGACCTATTTTGTTTTGAATCGCAGGTATAGCTTCTGCAGCAAATCTCTCTGTGTACCCTGCGTACTCTTTTGTCCAGTAACTTTTAACCGATGAGTCAGTAATATTTGCAATGACTTTGTTGCGATACTCTTTTTCCACAAGCATTTTGTTTATACCAAGCATCGTTGCTCCCGGATACTCTAGAAGCGCCAAAATAGTGTTTTGTAAAATGTATTGCATTCTGTCGGAGAAACTTTCCTCTCCGAAAAGTTTTTTGAATGCACTCATGAGTCCACTGACCACCAAGTGTCTTTTTTCTACACCAATATCTTCCATAACATTGAAAGAAATCGGGTAGTCTATATCAAAAGGTGCAAAATATATAACATCTTTTACTCTGTGCTCTGGCACATAATCCAAAAGCTTTTCTGCTGTACCTCCGTGTGGGTCAATAAAAACAGTCCCATTGCCGTTCTGGATGTCCTGGATGGCCATATTCTCAAGAAGGGTAGATTTCCCCATTCCAGTCTTACCAATCACATAGACGTGTTTTAGACGGTCTTTGGCTTTAATACCAAACTTTATCTTCTTATTTCTAGCGTCAGTTTCACCAAAATATGTAATAGCATTGGGGTCCATAGTTTGAAATATTGTACCATAAAATTTCTTTCTCGCCATATCTTTTTTTAGACCCCGCAGACCTGAAGCTTGGTTCTGTCAACGACTTGAGTGAAACGAAAGCTCATTGACAGATTCAGGTCGAGGACTAAGTGAACTCTCCGCAGGTGAGATTGGATTGGGACCCAATCGCAAGACCTTGAACATTTTGTAATCAAAATGTGAAAGGTGTACTGCTCCTGTAAGGAGAGAGTGAACGGTCTTAAAAAGATATGCGGGAGAAAGAGATTTTTAATTCGGATTAAGTGCACCCTTTGTGTATTTATTGCTTGGACTCCATAAAATCCAGGAGGATAATCCAACATCATTCGTCGCTTTTATTTGTGCTCTAACTTCAGTCGCTCCATAACTCATCTTCAGTCCAAAATCCTGTAACCACGGTCTTAACTCCCCCACTACTTGCCCAGTTGTACTTGCTAATAATTCTGATCTATCTACCGCAGATTTCATAGCATATTTCACGACTTCATATGGATATTTTTCTGGGTCGCTAAAACCTTCAAACGTTGGTGGATAATGTGATGGATAAACCATAGGCATTATGTAATCAAAATAAGGTAACGTATTTTCTAAAAGTTGTCCAATACCCATATCGTCATTTGCACTAGTTGTCATACCAAATAAATCAGCTGAAGTTTTTAGTCCAGTGCCAATCAATTCGTTGTGTAAATATTCAAAGAAATTTTTCATTACTATTGCCTTTGTAGTAGAAGAACTGAATGGGTATGAAATGTCTTGCATATTTCCATCTGATGGAAATCTAATGTAATCAAAATTAATTTCATCAAAACCAAGTTTTCTACTCTCTTTCGCGAGTAATATTATATAATCCCAATATTCTTTTGATCCTGGATCTATCCAAGAAATTCCTTTTCTATCTTTCCACACAGCACTTTTGTCTTCTGTTTTCACTGCCAAGTCTGGTCTGTGTTTTACAAAATAAGCATCTTGAAAAACTGCGACACGACCAACGACGTATATATTTTTCTTATGTAATGTTTCTATAAAATCTTGTAAATCTTTTATCCTGATTTCTTCCGAACCATAATTTTTTAGCTCTGGTGAACTAACCTTAAAAACAATTTTACCGCTATAGTCCTTTATATCGATTACTAAAGTATTTATCTCTGTTTCATCTATAAGTTTCACCAGTCCACCTCTCAGTTGCTCATTTGAAGCTACCCAGCTTGTCATATATATGCCCCTCACAGGCTCCGGAGTAGATACGTAAGACGGTACAAAAACAACTTCTTTTGGAGTTGAAGTAGCTATGGGGATAGTCGCATCGCCAGCAATTACATAATGGTCACTAAATATTCTAGGTAAAGCAAAAATAATTATAACTAAAAATATTGGGAGTAAAACTACAAACAAATATGTAGCTTGTTTGTTGTTTTTTAATACACCTTTCATTTTATTTATCCTTTACGTTCGATTTGCGAATTGAATCAACTTTTACAGAAACTTTTTTTGTTTTTTTGGGAGCGGAGATTGGTTTAAAATCTTTTTCAACAATTTGAATTGGTTCTTTGTGCTCTTCTGGTTTAGCTACGTGCGGAGTTTCTATTTTTACAACTTCTATTTCTGGCGTGTGCGTCTCTTTTTTTATTTTATTTCTAAATATTTTCCTAGGAGTTGGAATTCTAATTGAAGTTAAAACTAAAGTGACTCCAGCAAACACAACAAGACCCATCTTCCACATAGTTGGGAAACCAAGAAAAGGTATGAGAAAAACAAAAACTCCTAAATAAAAACTACCTTTATGATTTATCATTACGTAATTATACTCCAAAAAAACTTTTCGCAAAATTTTTTTTAATTAGACCACAAAAAAGAATTTTTGTTTTATATTTTGAAAGCTTTTTTACCTAGAAAAATTGCTTCTTTGCCCAAAGACTCTTCAATTCGGAGAAGCTGATTGTATTTTGCTGTTCTTTCAGAACGAGAAAGTGAGCCTGTTTTGATTTGCCCTACACCAAGTCCCACTGCAAAGTCAGCAATGGTCGTATCCTCAGTCTCTCCTGATCTATGAGAAATAATAGAGGTAAATCCGGCCTTTTTTGCCATATTTATAGCTTCTATGGTCTCCGTAACAGTTCCGATTTGATTTAGTTTTATCAAAATAGAATTACCACACTTTTCATCTATTCCCCTTTTTAGACGACTTGTGTTTGTTACAAATAAATCATCTCCCACCAACTGAACCTTGTCTCCAAGTAATTTTGTTAAAAGTTTGTGCCCCTCCCAATCATCTTCCGAGAGTCCGTCTTCAATGGAAATGATTGGATATTTTTTCACCCAACTTTCATACAGCTCTATCATTTCAGAAGAAGTTAAAACTTTCCCTTCTGTTTTTAAAGTATACTTTCCATCTTTGCAAAACTCACTAGAAGCAGAATCAATTGCAATACTGATATCGATTCCAGCTGTGTAACCTGCATTTTTTATTGCTTCTAAAATAAGTTCTATCGCTGATTCATTATTTGGAAGAGTTGGGGCAAATCCACCCTCATCCCCCACAGATGTATTTAATTTTCTAGATTTTAATATTTTCTTGAGCTCATGAAAAACTTCTACTCCCCAACGTAAAGCTTCTTTAAAAGATTCTGCACCAACTGGAACGATCATGAACTCCTGCAAGTCTGCAGAATTTTCTGCATGTCTTCCTCCGTTTAAAATATTCATCATTGGCACCGGCAAGTAAACTGCCTCGGTCTTCGAAATTTCTTGAAAATATTTCCAAAGTGGTTTACCCTCCGAAACAGAAACTGCTTTTGCAAAAGCAATAGAGACACCTAAAATAGCATTAGCTCCCAGTTTTGTTTTATTTTCTGTGCCATCTAGCTCAATTAAAAGAGTATCTAGTGATTTTTGATCTAAAGATTTATCCACTATAGCTTCCGAGATAATAGTGTTCACATTTGTCACTGCTTTAAGTACACCTTGACCTCCATATCTCTTTTCGTCACCGTCTCGAAGCTCACAAGCTTCAAAACTACCAGTAGAAGCACCAGACGGAACACTAGCCCTTCCCATAGATTCATCGCTTAAATACAAATCCACTTCAACTGTAGGGTTTCCTCTAGAATCTAAAATTTCCCTGGCGATAACTTTTGATATTTTGTGCATATGTAGTAAATGTTTAAAAATTATACAGGAAATTAAATCAAAACGATATGGTTTTTGTGTTTGTTAAAAGTCTAATTTTCTGTTATATTCACTTAGTTGCCTTTGGGCTCATGGTCACGGATATTTTGATTGTCGCCACAAATCAAAATTCCTCGACCCCGTCTCGCTTGTTTTGTTTACTAACAAAACGTAGCTGTGACTCGCATGAGTCCATAAAAACACAAAGAAGTTTGTGTTTTTAGGCTCATGCGCGCATAGCTCAGTTGGCTAGAGCAATCGACTGATACTCGGTAGGTCCCAGGTTCGAATCCTGGTGCGCGCACCAGATGAAAAGACTCCCTAAACGGGAGTTTTTTCTTACTGGTGCGAGCCGGAGCGCGACGGCGCGAGGCCGGGTCGGGAAAGTTTTTAGTAAAAAACTATTCCTGACCACAAGACGAATATTTTAACAAACGGAAAGGGTGGCCGACTCTCATCGTCCACCCTGAAGTTTCCGGAACAACCCATTCTCGAGCATCTCAACGATTCTCAAGTGTCTCAAGTAAGTATCGCGGAGACTCTCTGTTGCCCCCGTCATGTCCATGGCCTCTGTTGCTCGTTTGTACCTTTCTATATCATCCAAATACCTTGCGGCCAGCTCACAAAGCGAGATGACTGAACCTGGTATTTCTTGACTGTAGTAAATCACCAAGAGAGCTTCTTTCTCCCCTCTGGACAATTTCAGCAACTCTGCTTTTGTCACAGCACACCTCTGTCGACACACTAACATATAAAAAAATAAACTCAAGAAAAAGGCGAGGTGCATGCACCCCGCCCTGCGTCCGAGACAAACCGGACTAGCGAACCCGGATCTTCACGACGGGTCGTTCCCAGAATCTCGTGAAGGCGTTGTAACCCCGAGACATCAGGATGTGGACCTGCTCACGCAGTGCCACCACGATGAGCGTGACTCCGCTGGCTTGGCTCGCGAAAAACGTCTCATCGAGGTCCTTACTTTGGGCTTCATAGCCCCCGAGAAGCCCAGCCATCATGACCAGGATCACCAGAACCACAGCTTTCTGCTCAGTACGCACTTCCATCGTGTCTCCTCCCAGTACTGGCCTCATTACCTGTACTGTCTGTAAAGTATTATATCACAATACTTATCCACAGTCAAGCACCAAAAAACCGCTATATTACTAGCGGTTTTTTGATATATCATCCTTTATTTTGTTCCGTTCATACTGTCTTTCCAGTAGTCGTACTGTTTTAGGACTACAGTAATTGTCCATTGTAAATCCTTGCTTACCCTTAAGTCTGGCAGGCAGGGACCTACAATATCGACACACATTTATATTTCTCTTTCGAAAAACATAACTTTCCTTTCGCAAAGCGAAAAGTATTTCAAATTGAATTATTCCACGACCAGCTTCCGCTAGCCGTGCCTTGTTACGACTTACTCCCTGTTACCGAATTTACCGTGGTCTAGGCAAACCTAGCCTTCGGGTATTCCCGGTTCCCTTGAGTTGACGGGCGGATTGCAATAACTATTTAAGTTTCGCATCCCCTGAATTATTTTCATAATTCATCATATCGCTTCCCATCATTTCACGACTTTGAACGTAGCGAGCGGATTTCCCGCACTACGCGAGTTCAATAATTTCTGAAACTATCGATTTTGTCCTTCCTAGTTTCCCAAAGGTCCTTCCTTTGGGAAACTAGTACTACGACGCAGCTGACTTCCAGCACTAATTTTTGGAGTCAAGATTTTATACTTGACAAATAAATTTATAACCGACATCATTCCGTTAGATAACGCCTAGGAGGACCTACAATGAAACATGACTTGGCCGACGCTTGCGACTACGTTGTCACTTTCGTGGTTGTCATGATCGGTTGCCTGATGACACTGCCGATCTGGATCGTCATTGGATCAGTCCGATTCTTCCTGTTCGTCGATGAGATTCGACAAAACAGTCACGCCTCTCCGTTTCGTGCGCGCTACCTCGGGTAGCGCGTTTCTTTTTTCCAAAAATTAGTGCTGGATCTCCTTGGGTCATTTGTCATTCTATTCCAAACATCCTTATCGAGACTTTCTAGACGTATAGTCTAGGTACTTCTTTCTGACTCACCGCAGAAATCGTACATCTTTTTTGTGATAGGGCTGCTTTTTGCTACTAGGATCCTTCAGTCCATTCATTACTGCTGTGGACCTATCTTTTCGCTACTTTCACACTCCTATGAAAGGTTGGACTTTAACCAACTAGACCTTGACAAACTGCCAAGCGCATTTTATTCTGAGTACAAGA
>CAZRVD010000006.1:0-34803 GCA_964603545.1 uncultured Candidatus Saccharibacteria bacterium
GCAAGGGCGTGGAGGTTCGAGTCCTCTCCCGCGCACCAGGGGCGGTTAGCTCAGTTGGTAGAGCATCTCATTGACGTTGAGAGGGTCAGAGGTTCGAGTCCTCTATCGCGCACTTATTTTATTACAGTCACATTTTCATGATTTATTCGTTTATTCAATTCATTGAACATATTGTAATACCACTCGGAGCACTTGGGGTCTTTTTTGCGGAGGTTATTGAGGAGATTGTGGTACCTATTCCATCAGCGTTAATTTTGTTCACTTCAGGTTTCGTTTTGTTAAAAGGCGAGACTTCCCTTGAGCTTTTAAGAAATTTATTTTTTATAATAACTTTACCTGGAGCACTTGGACTGACTTTGGGCTCAACTGTTATATATTGTCTAGGATTTTATGGAGGAAAACCTTTTATAGAAAAGTATGGGAGCTATCTTGGAATAAGCTGGTCAGAAGTTTTGGATTTTGATGACAAGATGAATAAATCTAAATACGACGAGTATCTTTTTGTGTTTGCAAGAATCCTGCCTATTGTTCCAAGTTCTCTCATTGCTGTTTTTAGTGGGGTAACAAGAATGCCAATAAAAAAATATATACTGCTTACTTTTGTAGCCTCTATTGTTAAAGCTTCAATCTATGCTTATATCGGATATAAAGTTGGTGAGGTTTACTACATTTATGCTAAACAAATTTCTAATATGGAAAACACAGGGTTCGTTGTGGCGATACTACTCATAGTTGCTTTTATTGTTTATAGAATATACAGGAAGTATTACAAATAATTGTCCACAAACTAGCTTGACATTACGTGTGGTTGGGGATAGGATGTAGCTGTGAGTTGAGATTGGTTTGGTTTGTTCGGATGCGGTATCGCTTCTTCACAACCAGACACACAGTCTCTCCTTACACAGTTCTTTGGTCACTACTCGGCTTCGAGTAAGTGACAACCCCTCCATCGATTGCCGATGGACCAAAAAAAACGAGCGCCTCCCTTCGGGTTGAGGTGCTTATTTCGTATAAAAAATTAAATATATTTTAATATGCTATTATTATTTTATGAGCAATAACACATATTGGTTAAAACCGGGAATGATTTATTTGTTTTGTTATTTGGTGTTTGCATTATTTTATTCGTTAATAAATGGTTCGGCTTTTGTGTTTTTCTTAGCTGGTTTCTTAAAATTAACACCATTTGTATTTTTAGCAGGAGCTTTAATTGGGTATTTAGATAAAAAGAGTAAGATATATGGATGGATTGCTAAGTTTTTATTTCTTATTTTCTTATTGCTACAATTTGTATTAAATACTTATTCCACCGAAAGAATAATCTATGAAAATACAAAATATCGATACTTAAATCCGAATATAGCCATTTGTGAAGGTAATTGCCCTGTATATGAGAAATCTTATTTTTTAGACACCTTAACCAATTTAAATTTTTTGAGAATTAAGATTTTAAATTAATTTAAATTTTCTATTTAGTATGTAATTCCATATAGATGTCTTCCAATGCCCTGACCCCATCTCCAGAAGCGATATTGTTCTGATGATATAATCCGTCGGTACAGTCTCCAGCAGCCCAGATTCCTGGAACTTTTGTTTTCTGATTTCTGGGATCAGTTGGTATTTGGCCGATACTATTTAGTTCAAGTATATTTTTAGCAAAATATGTTGTAGGAATAAGACCTATTTCTACAAAAACTGCTGCGACTTTTAGTTCGATAGTTTCTTTTGATATTGCATCTTCATAAACTATTCCGTTTACAAATTTATCTCCTTTTATCTCTTTTGGAACAGCATTTAGGATTATTTTAAAATTAGGGTGAGTTTTGAGTTTTTCTATTGTGACTTCGTCGCCCTTTAGTTTGTCACTTCGGTTTAGGAGGGTAACGGTTTTGCAATAGGCAAGAAGCTGTGCAGAGGTCTCTAGAGCTGCGTTTCCACCACCCACAACAACAACGTCTTGCCCAGCAAAAAGGGGACCGTCACAAGAGGCACAGTAGGTAAGGCCTTTGTTATCAAACTCGAGGGCCCCTGGGATATCAAGTTTTCTTCTTGTGCTTCCCGTTGCAATTAGGATTGTTTTTGATGTGTATTTTTCAACTTCTGTTTCTACAGAGAAACCACTATCTACTTTTTTCACATCTTTCACACTTTCTTCTTTTACAGTGACTGTTTCTCCAGCATAAGCCAAAAGGTGCTCTTTAAAAGATCTTGCCAAATCATTTCCTGATATTTTTACAGTTCCTATCCAGTTTTCTATGCCTTCAGATACAATAGATTGTCCTCCAAACTCTGGAGTAATAAGTAGAGTTTTCAACTTTTTTCTAGCAGCATAAACACCAGCAGAAACTCCCGCTGGTCCACCACCAATAATAATTAAGTCATAAGCCATGAAGTGTAGTATACCAGCAATTCAGAACCAAGAAAATAGCCCCAGATGCTAGGCGCAGGAAAGTTTTTGAGTGAGATGTACTGGTCGTACATTGAGCAAAAAAACTTGAACTGTAACAACGCAAATGAGGTTATTTTATTGTGTTCTATTTATTTTAACTTACTTCTTCGGAGAAATGCGGGCACTGCACCCCACTCATCATCCTCATCATCAATTTTCTTATCTTCAGTTGGAGTTCCTTGTGCAGGAATTGAGTTGTATATTTTACCCTTTTCTTCTATTGGCTTCTCTAATCCTGAAACTTGTGCAGACTGGAAAAGACTTTTCTTTGTATAGTTTTCTGGAAAACTTGATGCGATAACTGTGATTTTTACCTCACCCTTCTTTAGCTTGTCGTCCTTAACTGTACCAAAAATAATTTTAGCATTCTGATCAACTGACTCTGTAATAATCTTCGCAGCGTCTTGAATTTCGAACATTCCAAGATCATCTCCTCCAGCAATAGAGAATAGTACTCCCTTAGCACCGTTAATGGATACTTCTAGAAGTGGGGAATTAATAGCCATTTTTGCTGCCTCTTCTGCTCTCTTTTCACCAGTAGCTAAACCAATACCCATAAGTGCAGATCCAGCATCTGACATAACAGCCTTGATATCAGCAAAGTCGATATTGATGATTCCTGGAGTAGTTATGAGGTCTGAGATGCCTTCTACGGCTGACTTCAAAACATCATCACAAGTAGCGAAGGCATTTTTTGCTGTAGTTTCCTTGCTGATAGTTGAAAGTAATCTATCGTTTGGAATAACAATAATAGCATCTACTGCAGAACGAAGTTCTTCTAGTCCAACTTCCGCAAGTTTCATTCTTTGTTGTCCTTCGAAGAAGAAGGGCTTTGTGACAACTCCAACAGTTAATGCTCCCATTTCTTTTGAAATTTTTGCAACAATAGGTCCCGCTCCTGTTCCTGTTCCACCTCCAAGTCCATAAGTAATAAAAACCATGTCTGCACCTTTGATAGCTTCCTGGATTTCTTCTTTTGTTTCCTCCACTGCTCTCTTGCCGAGTTCTGGATTCATACCAGCACCAAGACCTCGAGTAAGGTTTTTACCGATGTGGATTTTCTTTTTTGCCATGGAGTGATGCAGGTCCTGGGAATCTGTGTTTACAGCGATAAAATCAACTCCTTTAACCTTGGAATTTATCATATAGTTTAAGGCGTTTTTTCCAGACCCCCCAACTCCAATGACTTTTATTCGTGCAAAAGCTTCTACTTCTGGTTTGATTTGCGGCATATTTTTGACTATTAAATTTGTTAGTTCTGAGTACTATAGCACTAAACCTTCTAAATAAAAACAATTGACCACAGAGTCAATTTATGTTTAAGATTTAGGCCAAAAAATCAAGTTTTTGTGTCATTTTAGGGTGAAAATTGCTTTAACCAATTAAATACTTTGTTCCATATTTTATATCCACTATATCTTAGACCTAGATTAGTTTTTTCTTCTTTAGACAGGCCTAGCATACACAAACCATAAGCTACCGACCAGGTTGAGTCCTTAACATTTGTTTTCTGGTCATTTAAATTTAATTCCGCAATTCTCGACGGTAGCTTTAGTGCACCTTTAGCAAAATCTTCAATCATTCCTATTCCGCTACCACCACCTGTTATGAACACACCAGCGGGCAAGAGACCATTTCTACCTATTTTTTTCAAATGATTTTCCACAAGCTCAAACATATCTGTTAATCTAGCTGAAATTATTTCTTCCAGTTTCTTTTTTGGGTAAGATCCCGAGCCAATACTTCCTATTTTAATATTCTCAGCTTCTTCAAGTGGGATTTTTAGTCCCAAGGCGATGTCATTTGTTATGTCGGTAGAGCCGATAGGAAAAACCTCAAGTGATACCGGAATGTTGTTTTCAAAGACGACAATAGACATAGTCTCCGAGCCAATATTTACAAGCACACAACCAGCAGTTTTTTGCAATTTGGATAGCGTTGCAAAAGAGGCTGCAATAGGGGATGCCATGACATCTATAACATCAATACCAGTCTCATCTACCGCTTCCAGAAGATCATTCAGGTGAGGTTCCAGGCATGTTACGAAAAGCATTTTTACCTCAAGTTTTGTACCCTTCATGTCTAGTGGGCTTTTTGAAAGGATTGGTTTGCCGTCTATTTTATAAGAAAGGGGAATGCTATGTAGAATTTTTTGATTCTGAATTAAGTTATTTGGGATGTTTTCCTCACAGTTAATGCTAGCTTTCTCTATATCCATTTCTGTTATCTGCAAATCTGCTCTACTTACAATTGTGTTTCCTGTTGAAGCCACACTGGTCAGTCCAATACCTCCAACAGCAATGAACGCTTTGTTAATTTTTATCCCAGAAGCTTTTTCTGCCATTTTTACTGCCGTTTCTATACTGGCAGTTACGTCCGCGCCGTTTACTATGTATCCATGTCTTAAACCTTTTGACTCAGCTATCCCAGTGCCTATTATTTTTGTATATGGTTTATTGTTGACATTAACAAGTTCACCCACAACCACTTTTATTTGGTGTGTTCCTATGTCTATTCCAACTGTAGTGTTGCGTAGCATTAAGGTTATTTTCTTAATATTTCTAGAGCACGCATAAATCTCTGCTGAGATTTTGCTCTCGCTCAACAATCAAGAAAACAATATCCTTGATACGTAACACTCTCGCAAACTCGGGAGGATTACCTCTCCTCAAACAGTGCTTCGTGCTTACTTTATCTTCGTCTTTGTTTTCTAATTGTTTCCGCAGTCTCCAGAAATATTAAGCTAAAACAGATGTTTTAAATACGAAACTTCTTTTGGAATTTCGTTTCTGCTTTCTCCATTGTACTACCATGTTCCATTCCTTTCAAATGTAAGCACCCGTGGATAAATAGAAAACCAACAAAATTTTTGTAATTTTTATTGAATTTCACAGCTTCTTTTTTCGCTACAGCAGGTGTTATAAAAATCTCTCCATTATTTTTGTCCAAAGGAAAACTCAGAACATTTGTCGGATGGTCTTTATCTCTATAGGTCCTGTTTAGTTCTTTTGATTTTCTACTTCCACAAAAAACTAGGGAAAGATTGTATTTTTCACCCAGTATTTCATTTTTAATTTCAGCAAAAGACACTCTGGGGAGAGTGTCTTTTGTCATGTTCAAAATTTGGAAACTTTCTGACATTTTATTTCTTTCCGCCTCGAGTGTGCTCTGTCATTTTACCAAGTTTAATAAGATCAGCAATTTCTTCTCTTCTTTTCAATACTTTTAGTGTCTTTTTTTGTTTTACATAAGGGGACATTTTTCTAGAAGCGTATCTTATACTTCTGACACGGGACAAAACACCAGATCCTTGAACCTTTTTTGTGAATCGTCTTATTAGATTTACGTTGTTTTCACTACCTGTTTTTACTACTTCGGCATTTATCATATGAGGGACATTCTATCATATCCCTCTAAAAAACTCAATATAACCAAGGATAACTTACTTTTTCTTATTTATCTCCTTAAGAAACTTAGGTAAGTCCGCTAGGCTTACTGTTTCTTGCTTTCTACTTAGTATATCTCGCACAACCATACTGTCTTCCACAGCCTCTTTCTGGCCCATTATAAGAACGTGAGTGGCTTTCATGTATTCTGCGCCAGAGAGTTGTCCTGTAATCTTATCTTTTGTTATGGAGTGGTAAATAGGGATTCTGTGTTTTCGGAGCATTTCAACCACGTTTAATGCTTTTAATTTAGCGGTATTGCCAAGTTGAACAAGATAGAATTTCGGCTTTTTGATATTTTTTACGATAACTTTTTTAGCAAAATCTTTGTTTCTTTTTACCATTATCGTCGCCCCGACTGTTGGAATCTCTCTTTTTGCTCCAAGTTTTTTACCTAAACTGTTGTACCTATAACCATATGCTAAGAGCTCTCCTTTCGTAGCCTCCGCCTCTACTGTCAAAGGGGTAAGAGTTCTGATTTCAAAAGTGGTATGTGTTGCATAAAGTTTGTTAGATACAACGGTAGAGTTTATTTTGTAAGTTACTCCAAAAGTTTCTAGACTTTCCAAAACTTCTTTAAAATGCACTCTGCCTATGTCTCCCAGAGTAGCTATTGTTTGGGGCGCTGTCTTTAGGAATTCTTTTGCGTCGTTTTGTTCACTTTTAATTATAGAGTAAAGATTTTTCTTGAATTCTTGTTTAGTTTTAGCCCCAAGTAAATGAGAGTTCTTTCTAAAATGTGAATTTAGTTCTCTTTCAAATTTGTTTAGCGACTCTCTGTCTCCTATGCTGTTTATATCTACGCATATATCCTTGTAGCCCAACTCATCCAAGATAGACAAGACACATCGGAGAAGTAACGCTTCACTCGTGGATTTGCTACTTCCCATAATTTCAAAACCGTAGATTTCTCCAGAACCTTTTTTCTTGTCCGTTACTCCAGAGAGAGGTTTCTTGTAATGTATACTTACAGGTTGTGGCTCTAGGTCAAACCTTTCTTCAATATACCATCTAGTTAGCGCCACTTTTTCGTCCGCGTCACTATAATGGTCGAAGTCTTTGAACTGCTTTGACTTGGCAACGTCGTCGTGGGTTATGTGTGGTGGTTTGATGACACTAAAACCATAGTGTATTGCAATTTCTCCAACCATATCACAGATTGGGACCTGCTCGAGTTTTGCTTTAACTTTTATTTTTGCCATTTTAGATAACAGAATTAGTTCTTTCCGGGCATTAATCCAATACTGCTCACGGGCAATAGTTGAATGATAGGTCTTCCAAGAATATATTTTTCATCCAAGGGGCCCCAATATCTAGAGTCATAACTGTCTTTTCTGTTGTCACCCATAACGAAGTACTGGTTGTCTCCAAGTTTTTTCTCAACGTTTTGAGTTGACTCATGTGTGACATACGGCTGTTCAAGCACAAAACCATTTGGATTTTCGACGTTGATTATTGTCACGGTGTTGTCTCGAACAATCACAGTTTCTCCCGGAAGACCTATTATTCTTTTTATAAAACTTTTTTTCGGCTGACCTGCGTTTGTGGCGTTGAAAACTACCACGGCATTTCTCTCTGGATGTTTAGCTAGGGCTGAGATTTTGTCTATTATAAGATAATCTCCTGTTTCAAAAGTCGGGTCCATAGACCTACCATCTACAAGATATGGTTCTGCGACATAAACTCTAAACGGAATAATTATTCCAAAAACAATAACTATTATAGTTATAATTTCTTTTATAATTTCTCTCCAGTTTATTCTTTTTTTTGAAGAGTTTTTGTCTTCTTCTTTCAGTTTCTCTATAAGGTGAGGAGGTCTTATGCTTTCAGGTGGTACTCTGTCTTCATTCATGGCTACAGTATACAGTCAAAGTCTGCTTGACACAAACTGGAAAATCAATTTCTAATTTTAAATTTTTAATTTCAAGATAAAATCTCTTACTCACCATAACTTTTCTGTCTCCGGAATAAATTTCTGCTGAAATTTTTTCTCGTACTCGTGTATTCACTCACTCCTCGATGTGCCATAAAAGTTATGGTTCGGCGAGATTTTGCCTTATGTGGTAATATACTGTCATGAATTACATATTTGTTGGATTAGGTAATCCAGGAGGGGAATATGAAAATACACGTCACAATACGGGGAGACTTTTGGTAGAGTGGTTTGGAAAATTCCTTGGCGCAGAATGGAAGGATGACAAAAAGCTAAACGCCAAAATTTCTAAGGTAAAAGTTGGGAAGACGCCTGTAACCCTAGTTCTCCCAGAGACTTTTATGAATAACTCAGGGAAAAGTGTGAAATCCCTTGTAACAAGTGTGAAATCTGCAGAAAAGCTATTAGTAATTTATGATGACTTAGACTTGCCTTTTGGGACGAACAAAATTTCTTTTAATAAATCTTCTGGTGGGCACAGAGGGTTAGAGTCAATAATAAAAACATTAAAGACAGAAAAATTTGCCCGAGTCCGTGTGGGGATTTCTCCAAAAACTCCATCTGGAAAGATAAAGAAGCCAAAAGGTGAAGATGCGGTCACAAAAGTGATAATGGGTAAGTATAAGGAAGATGAGGTGAAGGAGCTAAAAAAACTTTCTAAAAAAGTGAACGAAGCGCTAGAGACTTTTGTTTCAGATGGTTTAGAAAAAGCAATGACTGGGTTTAATTGATTTATTTGTCTTTAGCTGTTATAAAAATACGGGAGGCAACGTGGTAACACAAGCACTCGTTTATAGTGTGTTGAAGCAGGGTGGCTCGGCTGGGTTGGGCGAATGGGATGTTGCTCAACGTTTGGGAGAGGACCTAGATGAGGTACACACTATGCTGTTGGCACTTCAGGCAAACGGCATAGTTCGTTCGGTGCCGGACACAAGGCTTGCTGGTACTCATGACGAGTTTTCGGTAGTATGGGTGCCGGCGCAGTAACAAAAGGGGACCTCGAGGTCCCCTTCGTCGTATCTATTTTGTTTTAGTTTAGTCTTTCTTTGATGGATCAACGAATGAAAGAGTCATTTTTTGTTCTTTGGCGTCGAATACTCCAATCTTAAATTTGTAACTTTTACCAAGTTCTAATGAAGAGTGCAACTTTTCATCACTACCAAACTCTGAAATGTGAACAAGCCCAGCGATACCTTCCTCAATACTTGCTAGTGCGCCATGTTTGTTGAATTTGATGACGACTCCATCAACAATATCGTCTTTTTTGTATTTTTTCTCAGCTTCTTTCCAAGGATTCTCTTTAAGTGCTTTGATTGAAAGCGAGATCTTTCCGTCTTTGATTTCAATAATTTTTACTTTTATTTTTTCGCCGATATTAAACAAAAGTTTTGGATTTTCAACTAGTGCCCAGTCGATTTCTGAAATGTGAACTAATCCTTCCAGACCTTCTTCTAGTTTAACGAACACTCCGAAGTCCACCATTCCTGTAACTTCACCTACAACTTCGTCTCCAAGTTCGTACTTACCAATAATATAGTCTTTGTTTTTCTGTTCAGGATTTTTCTCAGAGAAAATAAGTTTTCCTTCTTTTGGAGATGCACCTATGATTGCCACAGATATTTTCTGACCAACTAACTTTTTCAACTCTTCTAGAATTCTATCTTTATCTCCGTCTGCTACACGAGGGTAGTGTTCTGTTTTGAGTTGTGATGCTGGCAGGAAACCAGAGATTCCTTGCCATGCAATAATAAGACCACCTTTATTCGCCTCAAGTATTGGTAGTTCAAATATTTTCTTGTCGCGTATAGCATCTTCTGCCTCAGACCAGATAAGAGCCTGTCTAGCTTCCTTCAGAGATATCTCAATATAACCATCTTTGTTATTTAGACTTACGACTTTACCTGCAACACTGTCTCCAATACTGATTTTCTTTATTATGTCGCGAGCGTTTATATACTCCCTACCATAAATAATACCTGTACCAAAAGGGGGCATGTCTATATAGACGCCTGATTTTTCAATTCCGATAACTTTTCCTTCTATAACATCATCAACTGATGGAGGATTTGCTGTTGCATTCAGAATTTTATCCATTACCCCATCTTGTTTAACTTCAACTACTTCTTCTTCACTCAAATCTTTTACTTTTGCCATTTAGTGTATATGTAATAAGTTTTTTATCTCGAACTAGGGTTTAGGCTAAACACTTCGTGTCGCCCGACCAAAAGGTCTAAGGGAAGAGATAAGGTTAAGACTTATTACGGCTGTTAATATACAGGATGTAAGTATACATAAATTCTAAATTTTATCTACTTGACAGGGTGTTGTTTGTGTGTAAAATCAAGTATGGAATCAGTAGAAGGGGGAGTGACCGATGTATGATGGTGGTAAGGTTAAGGCACCCAAAGGGGGCGCTACTCGATGGATTCTGGCTAGTATCGCCCTAGGTTATCTGGGGTATGAAGCTTCAGCCAAGATTCTCAAGGTCTGGCGTGGTGGATTCCATAACGGAGCCAAGGACACTCCAGTTCTTTCGGAGAGTGTGGTGGCGGAAGTCACCGAAACTGACAGTCCCAGCTGGACAAAGCCCGACGAGCTTTACACTCACGTCGTGCAGAGTCGACGGCAGGCAGGTCGGTAGGGTTCGAAGCAAGTAGGGAAGGCGTCTCGGCGCGCATCCCCGCGCGTCGAGCTCTTTTCTTTTTGTAAAATTATTATAAAATTTTGACAAAAAGAAACGCCGCGGTGTTTCGCGGCGTATGGCGTGGTTGAGGTAGCTTCGGTTTAGCCTTTACCAGTTAAGTTTCCTTAGTCTGGCGAATTCCCAGGGTTTTGATGCCTGGTACTCAGGTATCACCCATTTGGAGATGGCGTAAGCCACTCCTCTCTAGTACAGGGTGACCCTATAACCCCACCCCGCAGGATGGTTTGAGGCTTATGCCCATCTTGCCTTCGGCAATCACTGTTGTTTTCTTTCCTAGGCCACCTCTTCCACAATTTGAAATACTATCCCTTTTAAAATTTCTGTCAAATTTGAATTTAAATATTTTTCTGTTAGACTGACCGTATGATAATCACATACCACGGAGCGGATTTTTTTAAAGTTTCATTTGGTGACACAACTATTGCGGTAAATCCTATTTCAAAGGATTCAAAACTTAAGTCCACAAAATTTGGTAGTGATATAACTTTAGTTTCTCTAAACAGTCCTGACCACAACGGAGTGGATGTTACTTCTCGCGGGGAAAAAGAATCGTTTGTAATCCAAGGCCCTGGAGAGTATGAAGTTTCTGGAGTTTTCATAAAAGGTTTTCTCTCTAAATCTGTTTATGGAGGAAGTGAGAGAATAAATACAATATATACAGTACACCTAGAGGGAATGAATTTATGTTTCCTCGGCCCCTTAAGCGACGAGAAACTAAGTCCTGAGACAAAAGAAGCAATAGACGGAATAGATGTGCTTTTTGTACCTATTGGTGGTGACGGCGTGCTAGACCCAGCAGTTGCACACAAGCTAGCAGTGCAATTTAGTCCAAAAATAATAATTCCAAGTCATTTTGGAGAAGTGGGAGACAAAAATGCTTTGAAAGTTTTTCTAAAAGAAGCGGGGGAAGAAAGTGTGAAGCCTGTTGATAAACTGACTATAAAGAGGAAGGATATTGAAGGAAAGGAAGGGGATGTTGTTGTTTTGGAAGCATTATAAAATTTCCAAATTTGGCGAACTCCTAGTTTCGAATCTAGAAATTCTCGTCACCTTACTATCTTGTAAGGCTTCTCACATTTCCAGATTCTCAACGTCGGATTTCATCCAAATTGTGAAAGTTTTTATGTTGTAGGGAAAATTGAGTTATAATAAAAGTATGTTTGAGCTAATTGAAAAGTTAAGACAAAAACCAGATAGCACAAAAAAGAAAATAGCTTTTTTGGGCGCCTTTCTATTTGCCGGAATTATATTTGTGTTCTGGCTACTTGCTGTTTACCCAAGTTTCAAAGAAGACGTTTCTATTCAAAAGAAAGCAGGGAGTTTGGAAACAAGTCCAATGTCGAGTCTCGGTTCTATTTTGGGTGATAATGTTTCTAAAATTAAAGAACAGTTTTCAAAACTAAAAGATATCGGTTCTTCTCTTTCTAACCAGATAGACTACTACAGTGCTAGTTCTACTGCGTCTACAACCACAAATGTAGATAATTAAAATTTGAATCAGGAGCTCAAATATGCTATAATACCTGAACAAAATGGCAAAAAATACAGAAAAAGCAGGCGGTATATCAGATTTGCCCGCACACGTGAATGTTATCTCACAAGAAATAACTTCAGAAATGAAGGCTTCTTTTATCGACTATGCAATGTCAGTTATTACTGATCGTGCTCTTCCTGATGTCAGAGATGGTTTGAAACCAGTACATAGAAGAATTTTGTACGCTATGCACGAAAACGGGTTAACCTCCGGTGGCAAAACTAGAAAATCTGCGACTGTTGTGGGAGCCGTGATCGGAGATTACCATCCTCATGGTGATGTCGCCGTGTATGATTCTATGGTCAAAATGGCACAGGATTTCACAATGCGTTATCCGCTTATTATCGGACAAGGTAACTTCGGTTCTATCGACGGGGACAACGCCGCTGCATACAGATACACAGAAGCAAAAATGTCCAAGCTTGCAAGCGAGCTTCTTCGTGATATAGAAAAAGAAACGGTAGATTTTATTCCTAACTACGACGGTACTAAAAAGGAGCCAAAAGTTCTTCCAACCTCTGTTCCAAACTTACTTCTAAACGGAACTTTGGGTATCGCAGTGGGAATGGCGACAAATATTCCTCCTCACAACCTAAACGAAGTGATGGATGCTGTAACCCACCTAGTGGACAACAAAGATGCAACCACAGAAGACTTACTGCAGTTTATTAAAGGTCCAGATTTTCCTGTTGGAGGAGTTGCTTTCAACCAAAAAGATATTGCGCACGCTTATGCTCATGGAAAAGGTGGAGTTGTGACTCGTGGAGAAGCAGAAGTAGTAGAAACAAAAACTGGACAGTTTCAAATCGTTATTACCTCTATTCCTTTTCGCGTTAACAAGTCCACTCTTATCGGAAGAATTGCAGAGTTAGTACAAGAGAAAAAACTTGAAGGTGTTAAAGGTCTTCGTGATGAGTCTGCCAAGGATATTCGCATTGTTGTGGAGCTAAAAGGCACTGCACACCCTCAAACAGTTTTGAACTATTTGTACAAACACACTCAACTTGAAGAAACTTTCCATTACAACATGGTGGCTTTGGTAAATGGAGTTCCTGAGACGATGTCACTCAAGGGTGTTTTGGAGGAATTCATAACACACAGAACAACTGTTATTAAAAGACGAACAGAATATGATTTGCGAAAAGCACTAGAGAGGGAAAATATTTTACTTGGTCTTAAAAAAGCCCTGGATCACATAGATGCAATCATAAAACTTATTCGCGGTAGTAAGGATACTCCAGAAGCACACAAGAAATTGATGACGGAGTTTAAATTCTCTAGTATTCAAGCTACAGCTATTTTGGAAATGAAGCTCAGTCGCCTTGCGGGACTAGAGAGAAAGAAAGTTGAGGACGAACTGAAGGCCGTTCAGGAGCTTGTAGAAACACTTAAAGCTATTTTGTCTTCACCGAAGAAAATTTTGGGAATAATAAAAGACGAAAGTAAAGAAATAAAGGAAAAGTATGGTGACGAAAGACGAACTCGTATTATAAAAGGTGGCGCACAAATTCTTTCTGTTGAAGATTTGGTTCCGGATGAGGAAAACGCTTTAGTGTTAACCGCTGGTGGATATATAAAACGAACAAATCCAGACGAGTTTAGAAAACAAAAACGCGGTGGAGTAGGTGTTGTTGATTTGGATACAAAAGAAGAGGATTTTGTGACCATGCTTCTTATTACTTCTACACATTCAGACTTACTATTTTTCACTGACAAAGGAAAAGTTTATCAAACAAAAATGTACGATATTCCAGAGGGTCGTCGTGCAACAAAAGGAAAGTCAATTATGAATTTCCTTCCACTTTCAGAGGGAGAGAAAATTACTTCTATTCTTCCTATGCCAAAGAAAGTAAAAGGTGAAGAGTCAAGTCTCATGATGGTGACAAAACAAGGAGTTAGTAAGAAAGTTGCAACAAGTAGCTTCCATGACGTTAGAATTTCTGGAATTATTGCAATAAAACTAGACGCAGGAGACGCTCTTATTTCTGCTTCATTTACCCACAGTAAAGACACAGTAATGGTTATAACTTCAAAAGGTCAGTCGATTCATTTCAAGGAAGGGGATATTCGTGAGATGGGAAGAACTGCAATGGGTGTCAGGGCGATAAAACTAGCAAAAGGTGACAGTGTTATTTCTGCTGAAACAGTTCCACATGAATTAAACAACGGAACTATTATGGTTATTTCTGCAAATGGTTATGGTAAATGTACAGATATAGATGAATATAAAGTTCAAAACAGAGGAGGTTCAGGAATAAAAACTGCAAATGTAACTCCAAAAACAGGAAACATTATTTCTGCAAAAGTTTTTGCTGAAGGAGAGGGGGAGATAGTGGCTATTTCTAAGAAATCTCAAGTTATTAGAGTAGATGCAAAAGAAATTCCGGTTCTTGGACGACAAACTCAGGGAGTACGAATTATGAAGCTTCGCGACGGAGATTCAATCGCAAGTTTGATTTGTTTGTAAAATCTCTTTCTCACACATCTTTTCTCCAGACCGTTCGCTTTTCCAGCGGAAAGCTCACTTTGTTCTCGGTCGCAATTTGTCAATGAACCGAGAGTACTCGGACTTTGACAAAACCATGCTTGCGACCTGCGAAGTCTTCCGAAAAGATGTGATTCACGAGATTTTAATTTTCAAATACATATTTGTTGTTATTTTTTGATTGGCTTATTTAAACTTTTATGGTTTAATTCTTGTGGGGTGAGGCATGAACGATCCAAAAGAATATACTCTCTTCGGAGAGACGTTGAGGTTGGCACGAGTGAAGCTGGGACTACCCTCGGTTCGTAGTATGGCAGAAGCCATTGGCGTTAAGTATGACCAAGTGTTTTCCTGGGAAGCGGGAACCAAGTTTCCCCTCGAGGAAGTCCTTCCCAAGATTGCCGAGGTTTACAAACTAGACCTGGTCGAGATCACTGCTGTCTACAAAAGTTCAAAGGGGGTGAGAGAACGTTACAAGAACGTAAGAAAGAATCCATTGAGCAGAAAATCTCGAGCTATCGATGTGGTGGAGGTTTCGGGAAGCGTGGTTGCTGAAATCTCTTCAGTTACCAAGGGCTACTTGCCCTTGAAGAACGCCTACGGGGCTTATAAAGGAGGAAACCGCTACAAAAAATGGTGAGTCTCACATTAGCTCCACAGAGAAAGCTTCACAGCTTTCAGTAGTGTGGAGCTTTTCTCGTATAAAAATATATTTTATTTAGTTGTGAACAATATTTAGTGCACACAATATTTTTTCATACTATAATGTAAATATATAAAACTATGTTCTCTGATCCTATAAAAAATGTAGAGCAGTGTGGAATACAAGCAGGGATGGAAATTGCAGACCTCGGTTCTGGTTCTGGAGCCTATAGCATTTCTGCAGGAAGAGCTCTTATGTCTACAGGTAAGGTTTATGCAATAGACATAAACAAGGACCTCTTAAATAAACTAAAAAATAGTGCAGTTAAAGAGGGAATTTACAATATTGAGGTTATTTGGGGCGATATAGACAAACTCGGGGGTACAAAACTGCGAGATTTTTCAGTAGACCTAGTCTTTCTTTGCAATATTCTTTTCCAGCTAGAAAACAAGGAAGAGGTTATAAAAGAGGTTAGAAGAATATTAAAGCCAGGCGGAAGAGTTTTAGTTGTTGACTGGACGGACTCTTTTGGTGGACTTGGACCAAAACCACAGGCGATAATTAGAAAGGATGTTGTCCTCCCGATGTTGGAGAAAAACGGTTTTCATCTAGATAGAGAAATTAGTGCTGGCGCACATCATTATGGTTTAATTATGAAAAAACTATGAGTAATATGAGTCCGTTTAAACTTGGAGTGGTTATTGTTTTTGGTTTTTTTACTGTTATTGGAATCGTTATATTTGCATTAGCTAGAAGTAATTCATCTGTTAATGATGCGAGTATATCAATCTGGGGAACTATTCCTCTTGACGCCTATAGTGCCTTATATGAAAAGTCAGTTCTAAGAGATCATGATAATATAAAGATAAGTTATATTAAAAAGGACCAATCTGACTTCGACCAGGATTTTATAGAGGCTCTAGCTGAAGGAAGGGGTCCTGATATTGTTATTTTAAGAGACGACTATGTCTATAAACACAGGAATAAACTTTTTACTATTCCCTATCAAAATTATACAGAGAGAGTTTTTAAGGATAAATTTATAGAAGAAGGAGAAATGTTTTTAACTAAAGAAGGAGTCGTCTCCGTTCCACTTATGGTTGACCCATTGGTTATGTACTGGAATAGAGATATTTTTTCTAACAATTTAATTTCTCAGCCTCCGCAATATTGGGATCAAATCTACTCACTTATAGAAAAAATTACAAAAAAAGACAGTAGTGGAAATGTTTTACAAAGTGCAATAGCTTTGGGTGAGTGGAAAAATATAACAAACGCAAAAGAAGTAATTTCGTTACTCCTTTTGCAGGCGGGCACTCCTATTACAGATAGAGTAAACAACGAAGTGGTATCAGTATTAAACAATCAGTTTAGTTATCCGATTCCACCAAGTGATTCAATGCTTAATTTTTATACTCAATTTTCAAACCCCACATCTAATTCTTACACATGGAACAGATCCCTACCGACTTCCATTAATATGTTTCTTGGCGGAAGCTTAGCCATGTATATAGGTTTTTCTAGTGAGATATTTGGAATACAGCAGAAAAATTCAAATTTGAATTTTGATGTAACAAATGTTCCTCAAACACGTAATACGGCGAAGAAGACTACTTTTGGACATATGTATTCCATGTCTATAACAAAACAATCAAAAAATATAACATCTGCTTTTGCCGTAATAAATGCTTTTACAGAAGTACTACCACTTAAATCTCTTGAGGCGGTGACAAATCTTCCACCGGTTAGGAGAGATATGCTAGTAGATAAACCTACCGATGCTTTTCGTTCCGTATTCTACAATTCTGCGCTTATATCTCGTTCATGGATAGATCCAGATCCAACAGCAAGTTCTTTTACTTTCCGTGATATGATTGAGTCAATAACAAGTGGTAAAAGCAGAGTGGGAGAAGCATCTGGAAGAGCAAATCAGGAGCTTAACGATCAACTAAAGTAAAAAAAATGACCTCAAATATAAAAGTCATGAAGATTGAAAGTTTATCTCGAGTTGTTTTATTTTTATTTTTGATCTCTCTCCCGTTTTTTGTTTATGGACAACCTACTACCGCAAACACCGGGATCACCTATGAGTGTGTTTCAGGAACTGTCTATGGCAACTGCACCTTTATTGATTTAGTAAAGGCAACAAAAAAAGTTATTGATTGGGCAATAATATTTACATTGCAGTTTTCTGTAGTGGTTATTGTTTGGGCTGGTTTTAACTATATGATTTCTGGAGACAATGCCAGCAAAAGGGCAGAAGCAAATAAAATGCTTCGTAAGGTCGCAATGGGGATATTTTTTGTTTTAGCAGCTTGGATGATCGTCACTCTTATCGCAAACACACTTCTTACTCAAGCAATAAAAAATGTAGTGCCTCTAGTCACTAACCCTTAATACTTGACCCTAAATTACCAAATCATTTTTAAATTGTTATAATAATAATATGATAAAAACAACAATATTTAGAAAATTATTTTCTCATATTATCATTCTATCTGTTTTTATATTCCCACTATTTCTAAGTGCTCAAAGCGGTATACCTGGCGGTGGTCCAACAGTTATAGATGTTAAAATAAATAACCCCTTTAATTGTGGAAATAACCCAAATTGTACGATAATGGACCTCATTGTTGCGATACTTGAAAATATTATTATGCCAATTGCAGCGGTTGCCGTAACCATGTGGATCATTTGGGCTGGATTCGGATTTCTTATGGCACAGGGCAAACCAGCAGAAATTGATAAAGCAAAACAAAGACTTCTGTGGGCACTTATTGGCGCAGGCATTCTACTCGGAGCCGTCGGAATATCAAAAGTTGTTCAGAACACAGTAAGAGTTCTTGTAGCTCCATAATCTAAATATAATGAAAATTTATAATTCCAAATATATAATTGGAAGTACTTCTATACTTCTTCCAATAATTAGTACAGCACAGTCTATCGTGCCCTGCACTTCTGGGTTCGGTATAACAGTTTGTAATGTGATTGATAATACCAACAGAGTTCTTAATATGCTTAATCCAATCCTTTTCTCTCTTAGCTTCGTTGTCTTTTTCTGGGGACTCTCTAAATTTGTTTTGAATTCAGACAGTAAGGAAGAGATAGAGAAGGGAAAGAATTATATGGTCTGGGCAGTTCTGGCTCTTTTTGTTCTGGTTTCTTTCAGGGTTATTATTAGCTTTATATCATCAGATTTAGGTCTAGGTGATTCAAATATTACACCTAGTATCCCACAGGGCTAGTACTTTTATGAAAAAATATAAGCATATTTCTTTAAATCTTGTTATTCTTACACTTCTTTTTCCACTAGTTTCTAGTGCCCAAACAAGGATAATGGGCCTGCTTCAGGACTTCTGGTTTATTGTTCAACTTCTTCCTAGAATTATATTTGGTCTAGCTGTGGTTTATTTTTTCTGGGGAACTGGACAGTTTATTTTACACGCCGGTGATGAAAAATTTAGAGCAGACGGTAAGAAGAAAATGCTCTGGAGCGTTATTACTCTTTTCGTTTTTATATCTATTTATGGAATTTTAAAACTTCTCGGACAGCTCGTAGGTTTCCTTCCTTGGTCTGCTCCATAATATTATCCACAACATCCTTGCAATTATACTTTTTTGTAATATAATATTTATATTATACAAATAATGTTAGTTTAATCGATTTAATTCGAAAAATTAAAAAAATGAAAAAAGTAATTTTAGGTTCATTGTATTTTGTTCCATTACTAGCTTCTGCTCAAGCTAACTTAGGAGGTCTTACTATGCTTGTTCAGCAGTTTGCTGCCATAATCAGGCTGATTGGTCCGATAGTATTTTCTATCGCAATCATCTATTTCTTCTGGGGAGTTGCGAAATACGTTCTTTCAGCAGGAGATCCAAAGGCAGCTGCGGAGGGAAAAAGTATTATGATTTGGGGCGTTATTGCTATTGCAGTTATGGCTTCTATATACGGACTTATCATTTTCCTACAACAATCATTTGGTGTTTCTAATACTACAACTATAACTCCCCCGATACTTCCTTAGTTATTTGTTAAATGTCTAATATTACAATAGTACCTTTTCTAAATAGGGTTATTTCTCTAATCCTCAACCCTCTTATTACACTAGCGTTTGGTCTAGCTACGGCTTATCTGTTTTACAATTTCATAAAATTTCTATCAAAACAGCCAGGTGATAAAGAGAGGGATGAGGCGTGGAATGCTATTTTATGGGGTATGGTTGGCATGCTAATAATGTTCTCTGTTTATGGACTCATTGCATTTGTTCTGGACACATTTGGAATTCAGACGGGAAGTCTAGTTCCAGCAGTAAGAAGGTATCTTAATCTTCCATAGTGTCTATAAAAAGTTTTGTAACGAATTAACCGCGGGCGCCTCTAGGGGCGTCCGCGGTTTGCGTTTTGTGCATTAGAGTCAGATGCACTTCCATACAATCTTGGCTGGCGTCGCGCCATCCTTGGTTGTGTACTGGAATGTATTTCCTCTGAAACTAGGAAGGGGAGCCGGCGGGGGAAGTACTTGTACTTCCTCACCGAGCTCGTTTCTGACCCACACCGGTCTGTCCGGCGTGCCGTGGCAGTTCGTTAGAACAGGTTCCGGAGGCTCGCTGTAGTTTCCGATGGGGGCCGTGATGACCTTCTCGGTTTTCGGAGCAACCTCCATACGCTTGACCGTTCTCTCCCAGTCTTGGAACTCGCGTTCTTTGTAGAACTGGAAGGCAACGTTCATATTGCCTTGCGGGGTGTAGATGTTGTACCTCTGGTCACCCTGTTTAGTCCAGACGTCGAATCCGAGTTTCTTGATTCTCTCGGCGTTCACACGTCTGTTGATCTGGTGGAGTCCGATGTCATCTGGGTCTATGAGACCCTGGAAGACAGCGCCATCGTCCTTGAACTGCCGAAAGTCGGCAGTCTCGAACTTGACGATGTTCACCATCTTCTCAGCGTGTTCGTGAGGGATTCCCGCGCCAAACCAGAAGTCATTGACCTCTCGTTGGTACGTGGTCTTGCCTCCGTAGGCAGAGAGCGAAGTGGATGCTCCACCTTTCACTCGGTCTATGACAGCTCCTATCCCACCGCCGGTATTGATGCCGTAGGAAATGGGTCCCTTGAAGACAACCAGGACCGCCACGATGGCGTAGATCCAGAGGCCGATTTTGGCGAGCTTGTACCGAAATGGTAGGGAACCACTCTGCTTGGCGTACCCGTAGAGGGTAAGCCCTGCAATAATCGAGAGTCCCACGAAACTGGTGACGATGTCCCACCAGAAGTCTCGGAGACTGAACACCCTTGCTCCCTTTTCTCCGAAGAGTAGGGGGAGCAGTAGGAGTCCAATCCATTCGACGATGAGCCAGGTCGTGTCGACAGGGAATGGCCACCAAGACCAGAACCAAGTATTGAGCCTTGTATAAAACGGCTCCGTACTTAGTGGTGTAGGCGTTGTTGACGGAACAGTCCTTCTCGTCATGTATATCCGGCCAATGATGGCCAGAGACACAATGGCGAGGTAGATCACGAAACTGAGCATTACGAGCCTCCAGTCTTGATTTTCTTGACTGCCTCGCTGAGACCAGCATAGGCGGTGAATATTTCACTGCCAGGAACAATGCTGTACTGCGCCTTGGTGAAAGCTTCTTTCATGGTTTCCATCCAGAGAGTCACCTGACCCTCATGAGTTTTCGCGATTTCGGCCAGTTTAGCGATGCCGATAGCTTCTGCTTCTAGCATCAACTTTCGTGCGTTTGCATTACCAATCCCCACACTTGTTAGCCGATCCTTCTCGGCACTTGCCGCGACTCTTACTGCCTCGGCATCTCGTTTCGCGATCGAAACTCTGACTACCGCGGTGTTGAGTGGGTGGCTGAAAATGAATGGCTTGACGTATGCATCCAGGATCTGGACACCGGTGTTAGCGGTTTCCGTTTCGATCTTTTTTTGCAGTATCGTGCTTGTTGTGGAAAGAGTCGAAAGTGCTCTCGCCGGTGTGACTCCGGAGAATTCATTTCCGAACACTTCGATAGCCTTGTCCTCAAGGATTCTTCGGAATACATCAACGTCTTCGTAGTTCGTGAAGAACGCTGTTGCATCCGTAATTTTCCAAGAGACAACAGGTACAACTTCCGCCGTCATGGCGATGTTGTAAGGGTCGTTCTTCAGAGTTGGAGGGTCATCCTTACGTGGCACTCCGAACTTAACTCGAATTGGTGGAAACATTCCGGGAGGAACTGGTGCCACGTCATCTTGCCTGAAGATCTGTCTGGGTTCGCCAGGCAATTCGTCTTGGTATTGCGTGGCTTTTCCTTTCCTAACTTCCATTACTCCTGGTGGAGCAAAGTATAGTCCTGGAGTGAGATTGCCAGCAGGGGCTCCAAAGCAGAACTTCGCAGCTACCTCTTCAACTTTAACAGTGCCGAAGCTGAAAACGAGGTAGGCGGTTTCCAACGCGAGCATTACTGCTCCGATGTTGATTCCTTCGACGTTTGTGCCCGCCAAGGTGAGTACGAGACCCACAGAAGCAAACACAGCAAACATAACCACAGTGGCCAGCTCTACAAACGACCATTCTTCTCTCATTTCTTTATCCTTCCTAGAGTCAAAGAACTGACTCAACCAAGGTTTCCGGCAAAATGCCAGTCCTTGGACTCTGCGCGGATTTTATCATATAAAGATGTAAAAGTCAAGCTATTTAAAATATAAAAATATATGAGGGAATTGGAAATATTATTGAAATAAAACGAAAGACCCGTCGATGTTATCTCGGGGTCTCTTTGACTTCATAGCCAGCCTTTTCGAGACAACTTCTTACAAAGCCGAATCCGACGTTTGTGCCTAGCCACTGAACCACTGTAGCTGCGACTGTAGCGTCGCGTTGTGTGGCTCCTCGGGGATCTTCGTCTGTAGAAAGTAGCCTGTCGAGAATACACCATTCCTCCTTGTTTCTTTCCATCCAGCAAAAAGCGAAGATCCTCTCCAGATCACCGCTTTGAAAGATGACGCGTTGTGATTCGAACCCAATGTGTTCAAGGGGATCGGCCTTCTGAATCCCGCCTGGAATATCATCATCAATATCCATACGTTCTCCTTCTAAACAAAACACTATCACATTATATTTTTATATAAAAGTTCTGTTTTGGTGGGCGAGAGAGGAATCTTTCCCTCGAAAATTTTAATTTCGACAAATTAAAATTTTCTGGGCACCAGATTATCGACAAGCACTGCTGTGCTCGTAAACCGACAATCTGTTCAAGTCCTCACGTATCCCTGTGGGATACTTCTCGTACAGCAAAATTTCCTTCGAAAATTTTGTGGGCGAGAGAGGACTTGAACCTCCACGCCTTGCGGCACTGCCTCCTAAGGGCAGCGTGTATGCCAATTTCACCACTCGCCCAGCATACTGTCAAATATATCTTTCTTTCTCTTCAAAAAGGGAAGATTCTTTCTATAATACATTAATTTTAAAATTTTTCCACCATCATTTTTTGCATATGATAGTGTTGATACACTTTTTATTTTGTCTTTATAAATATACCCTCCATTTATCTTATATTTTTTTGAGATTGCATTGTGTATCCATAATAGAAACTTTTCACTAGCAGAGGTAAAACGAACTTTTAATTGTTTATGTTTTGACTCTGGGTGATTAAATATGGAAATGTTACCATCTCCATCAAGACAACCTCTTAGAAAGTCGGCAAAATATTTATCTGGTACGTCAATTTCTCTAATAGTTTTTGATTTGGTTGGTGTGAGCCCGATAGTTTGGAGATATTCGTATAGATTTACATCTCCAAATTGTATAACATAATATTTTTTAATTTTTGAATGTCCTCTAGATTTTTTACCAATTTTATTATTTAAACCAAGGCATTTTTTGAATAGGGAAGCCAGTTGCTTGTCTTTAGTTGTAAACGAAATATGTCTACCATCTATGGATAGATTTCCATCTGTTGTGATGAGTCCTATTGCATAAGCAAAGTTTACGTTCCATATTATTTTTACCTTGCTAAGTCTCTTTGCCATGACTACATATTATACTAAGACATATAGTGTCTACCAATTGCACCACTTACCTAATGGAAATACAATAACATTAAATTAGAAATAATTGAAATTAGAGATGAAATAAGGTATATTGTGAATTGTAATCATGGTCAGGGATAATTTTCTTGCCGTCGCAAGAAAATTTCCACGACCCTGCCTCAACTGTTTTTTCTGGTGAAAAAACATGTTTCCGGCCCGCGTAAGTCTTTGAGCAATCAAAGCAGTTTGATTACAATAACGGTCAGGAATATTTTGCTCGTCGTCACTCGCAAAATTTCACGACCCTGCCTCGTTCATTTTTCTTGTTAGAAAAATATGACTCCGGCTCGCATAAGTCCACAAAGACTTAGAGCAGTCTAAGTCATCGAGGCTTATGCGCCTATAGCTCAGCTGGTAGAGCAGATCCCTCTTAAGGATAAGGTCCCAGGTTCGATCCCTGGTGGGCGCACTAGGCAAAAATCCCCGTCAGTTCGGGGATTTTTTGCACTAGTGCGCGACGGAGTCATGTTTTTATAGTAATAAAAACAGACGAGTCGTCGGGCAAAGGAAATTTTATTTTGTCGAAAATAAAATTATCCGAAGCCACTTGTGCGAGTCGGAGTGTGAGAAGTCATGGGGTGACTTCGTAAAGCGCGAGACCGGCCCAAAAGAATTTTTAGCAAAAAATTACTTTTGGGGCTAGATAACAAAACTACTCATTGATATAAGGCGGAATCTTTTTCAATTCTGATTCGTCGTCACTTATCAGAATTGAAAACGCGGATTCACGACAAGCACTACTGTGCTCGTAGACCGTGAATCCGTTCGATTCCCACACGCAAAGCTTCGCTTTGCTCTCTGGTGCCCGAGGTGGGAATCGAACCCACATGACCTTACGGTCACAAAATTTTAAGTCTTGCGTGTATACCAGTTCCACCACTCGGGCAATTCTATTTTGGAGGCGTAGGCGGGAATCGCACCCGCGTATAAAGATTTTGCAGATCTTTGCCTTACTACTTGGCTACTACGCCATTGATTCTAACCTTGATTTAGCAAATTATCAATTTTTTGACGATTTTTCTCACCACTATCTATCTCAAAATCCATTTGGGGAATTCTACCTAATTTAGAATTTTCTTTTATAAATTCTTTGAATTCACTCCTTTTTCTCTTGGCAAACTCAAGTGCAGTTTTTTCAAACTCTACAGGAAAAACTGTAAAGAAGATGGTAGCATATTTTGCGTTTCTTGTTAAACTGACATCTGTAACTGTAAGTAGGGAAGAATTATTTCCATTAAGTAACAAAAATCTAGCAGCCAAGTCTCGCAGTATCTCTTTCAATCTTTCATCACGATTACTCATGTTACTTCTCTATTGTAATAAAACTTTCTATGTAATCTCCTACAGCTAACTCTACATCGGCCTGTATCATAGCACCAAACTCTTTTCCTTGTGGCACCTCTTTTGTTGCTACTCGTTGTTGTTGGAGTTCTTTTATTCTGCCATCCCCGATTTCTGCGTCTCTTCGGAAAATTTTTACAACAGTATCTAGTTTTATCTCTCCGCTTTCTACTCGAGCACCTATAACTTGTCTGTTTTTTACTTTACTAAATAGTTTTAATATCTTTGCTCTACCAACCGACTCCATCACTTGCATTTTTGGTGTGCTTTTTTGTAATACTTCTTTCAACCACTCTGACATTTTGTAAATAATATCAAAGTTTTGTATTTCAATTTCATTTCTTTCTGCCAAATTTTTTGCAGGGGAATCTACTTTCGTATTGAATCCTATTATATAAGTTTTTTCTTTTCCTCCAGCCAGTCTTACATCATTTTCAGAAACTGTCCCAACACCAGATGAAATCACTTTAGTTTTTATTCTGTCTGTATCAAGTTTTTTTATTTCAGACACTACTGCTTCAAGACTGCTCCCTGTATCTGCTTTTACTATTAGTGGGAGGTGCGTTATATTTTCTTCTTCGCTAGATTCAGTACTAATAGTTTTTAGATTTTTCTCACTTTGTTCTGTTTTTTCTATCTCCAAAACAGCTCTTGCTTCTTCTCGTGTTTCAAAGGCTTTAAACGACGTTCCAACCTCTGGGAGTAAATCCCAGCCTATTATTTTTACAGGACTAGAAAATGTAGCAGTCTGTATTGGCTTACCAGCATAGTCTTCTAGCACTCTAATCGGAGCTGTTGCAAGCCCGCTAGTTACAAACATTCCTTTTTTTAGTGTGCCGTTTTTTATGATACAAGTTGCAGTGATACCTTTTTTACCATCAAGATTACTTTCAATCACAACTCCAACCGCGGGAAGACTTCTGTCGCCAGTTAACTCTTCCAACTCTGACATAAGAATAATCATGTCTAGCAAATCTGGAACACCTTCTCCTGTTTTTGCGGAAAGTAGAACAACAGGCACATCTCCACCGTATCCTTCTAGATAGATTTCATTTTCTGCTAAGCTTTGTTTTGTTTTTTCTACATCCGCATCTGGTTTATCAATTTTGTTTATAGCCACAACGAATGGTGTGTTGCTTTGTTTGATAGAAGACAGTGCTTCAATGGTTTGTTTTTTTACACCATCTTCGGCAGAGACAACAAGCACAGCAATATCAGCAACGGACGCGCCTCTTTTTCTGATACCACTAAATGCTTCGTGTCCAGGAGTGTCTAAAAAAGTTATTGTGTGGTTTTTACCATCTTTACTTTTATGTTCTACTTCGTATGCAGATATGTGCTGAGTAATATCCCCAGCTTCATTGAGCGGTCTACTACTTTTTCTTATATAAGAAAGCAGAGTAGATTTACCATGGTCAATATGCCCCATTATTACTACCACGGGCGATCTTAGTGTCGTAGCTTTCGCGTCTGTTGTTTGTTTTTGCATGGTAGTTTTTAGTTAAGTTCATACTCATACTATTGTTTGAGTTGATTTTTTGAATTTTCCAGTACCTCACCCTCCTCTTCTGTCAGTTCAAAAGTGCTTTGGAATTTTTCTACTGGTTTTGAAAATATACTTATTCTGTCTCTAGAGTAAAGACTGGAAATAATCACCCCGTCGCCGTTTTGGCTTATAAAAGCCGTAGAAAAGCTCTGGTTTCCACCGTCTCCCGTACCTTTAAATGGGTTAAAGCGCAAAGTTTCTACAGCCTGGACACTTCGGTTCAATCTTTTTTCGACATTAGTGAAGTGTGAAATAGCTTCTCTTTGAAAGTCATTTAATTTTTCAATATTTACCTTTGCTGAGACGATAGAATCTTCAAGGGATTTCCCATTCTGTCCCATAAGGAGACGTCTTACTTTTATTTCAAGTCTTATAGTCCAACTAACTAGGATTATGACTAAAACCACTAGGGCATAGACAATAAACATAGGGTTGGAAATTAGGCTTGCCATCACGTGAGTATGCCATATTTTATTGTCTTTTGCAAAATAATCAGTAGTATAATAAACATATGCGATTGAACTTTTTAAACCCATTTGGATTGTTTAAAAACAGTCTAGGAAAAAATATTTTTTTGGACTATGCGGGAGGGACACCCGTTAGTTCCACCGTGCTGAAAGAAATGCAAAAATACGAAAACATTTTTGCAAATCCTTCCGGACTTTACAGTGAGTCAGTTGTTGCAAAAGGTTTGCTGGGAAATTTTAGAACAAGAATCGCCAAAGTTTTAAATGTAAATAAAAATGAAATTGTTTTTACGGGTGGTGGGACAGAAAGCAATAATCTGGCACTTCTCGGAGTTTTTGAAGCTTTTAAGATGGGAGATTTAGTCCCACATTTTATAACCACAACCATAGAGCATTCTTCTATATTAGAAGTTTGTAAAGAAATTGAAAGACGTGGAGGAGAGTTAACTGTGATTTCAGTAAACGAGGAGGGTCTAATTTCTTTGGATGAGTTAGCTAAAGCAATAAAACCAAACACTGTTTTGGTTAGTCTTTCAATCGCGAACAGTGAAATAGGAACGATACAACCAATAAACGATATTGCTAAAATTATAAAAGATGTAAAAGTGGGGAACACACCTTACTTGCACATAGATACAGGAGGAAGTCCCTTATATCTCTCAATGGATATAGCACGACACGGGATAGATTTGCTTACTCTAGATAGTGGAAAAATATACGGGCCTAAAGGTGTGGGCGCTATTTTTGTGAAGTCTGGAACAAATATAAAACCAATCATTTTTGGTGGTGGTCAGGAAAGGGGTCTTCGTAGTGGCACAGAAAACCTTTCAGCCATCTCCGGTTTTGCACTGGCGCTTGAAGAGGCAACTCAGAACAGAGAAACAGAGTCAGTAAGGCTTTCTAAAATCCGTGACTATGCAATAGAAAACATTTTAAAAATCTTTCCGTCATCGAGTTTAAATGGCTCTCTAAAACACAGACTGCCTAACAATATAAACATTTGTTTTAATGGTCTCGATGCGGAGTTTGCGACTATAGAATTGGACGTTTTAGGTTTTTCTGTTTCTTACTCCTCATCCTGTATGACACTTAAGGATGATTTTTCTTCTTATGTTATAAGAGCCTTGAACAAGGAGAAAGATTGCAGTAAGTCTAGTTTGCGTTTTACACTTGGAAAGTTTAGTCAAAAGTCAGATATTGATAAACTAATTTTAGCTTTAAAGAAAGTTGTGATAAAATAAACGCCAATGGAAGATCTAAACAAAAACCAAATAGTGCTTCTTACTGTGCTCATTAGCTTTGTGACGTCAATTGCCACAGGTATTATGACCGTATCACTCTTACAAGAAGCTCCAGTTGAAATTACTAGAAACATAAATCGAATAGTTGAGAAAACCATAGAGACAGTTACTCCAGCTACAATACTTGCTCCAAGTCAAAAAGAAGTCACAACAGTTATCGTTAAGGAAGAAGATTTGGTTGTTGATTCAATAAATAAAAACATTAAAAGTATTGTAAGAATTGAAGAAACAGATGCTGTTTCTGGTGAAAGTAGTTTGTATGGTATGGGGCTCGTTGTTAGTAAGGAGGGATTAATTGTTGCAGATAGAAAAACAATAATTGCCAACAATTTCTACAAAGCTGTTATGAGTGACGAAACAAAACTTAATCTTTCGCCACTTGGGGTAGATAAGCAAACTAATTTTATACTTTTCAAGGCGAATGGAACTATCGGCGAGAAACCAAACGAGAAAAACTATGCATTTGTCCCAGTAACTTTGAGTGATTCAGATCCCAAACTCGGACAGACCCTAATCTCTATTGGAGGTGATGTTACAAACGCTGTGACAATAGGTAGAACAATTTCTCTAATTCAAAAAGATCTAACGGTTGGAACAACTACAACAAAATACTTAGCAAACATTGAGACAGACTTAGCTACAAAAGATTTAATGAGCGGAAGCCCACTGCTTAATCTCTCTGGGGACGTTGTCGGAATGAAGATTTCTGGAGATACCTCAAGATCTTTTATACCGGTTTCACTTTTGAAAAAGGATATATCTACTCTGTCTGAGCCCACAAAAACAGAAACAGTAAAGACTCAATAATTTAGCAATTTTTAGATTGACTTGGGCCAAAAATACGCTATAATATAGCTAATTATGCCACCATTTAACAATTTTACGACAAAAGCAAAGGAAGCCATTCGGAAAGCCCACGAACTGGCCATAGAAAGAGGACAAAATCATGTTAATCCTTTGCATCTTTTAGCTGCACTTATTATCCAAGAAGAAAGCATGGTGACTTCTATTTTAGATAAGCTTCAGGTAGACACCATACTGCTTACAGACTCTCTCATGGAGGCAATTGAAGGAGCTGACCAAGGGCAGACTCTTTCTACTTCATATCAAATTTACTTGACCCCAGAGCTCGCACAAACAATTGACGCCTCTTCAAAACAAACAACGCTACTTAATGATGATTTTGTTTCTACAGAGCATTTATTTTTAGCCTTGTTTGATGTTCAGAGTTTGGCCAGGGATTTGCTCTCAAAGTTTAAAATAAACAAAGAATCTGTTTTTAGAGTTATAGAAGAGATAAGAAATTCTAAAACTTTTGAACAAGATTCACCTAAAAAGTTTAAAGCTCTTACAAAGTACACAAGAAGTTTAACAAAACTAGCTTTACAAAATAAACTTGATCCAGTTATCGGAAGAGATGATGAGATTTCACGAATAATTCAAATCCTATCAAGACGAACAAAAAACAATCCTATCCTAATAGGAGAATCAGGTGTAGGAAAGACGGCTATTGTTGAAGGTTTGGCTATTAGAATGTCTATGGGAGAAGTTCCGGAGTCTCTTCGAGACAAAGAGCTCGTTTCTCTTGACCTGGGGCTACTTATTGCAGGAACAAAATACAGGGGAGAGTTTGAGGAGAGACTTAAAAATATTTTGAAAGAAATAGAAAAATCAGACGGCAAAATAATTCTTTTTGTAGACGAGATTCATACAATTGTTGGCGCGGGTTCTGCAGAGGGTTCTCTTGACGCCTCAAATATGTTAAAACCGGCACTTGCTCGTGGAGAACTTCGAGCAATAGGCGCAACCACTTTGAAAGAATATCAGAAGCATATAGAAAAAGACCCAGCTCTTACTCGTCGTTTCCAACCTGTATTTGTAAACGAGCCAAGTGTTGAAGATGCTATTACTATACTGCGTGGACTTAAAGAAAAGTATGAAGTTTATCACGGTGTCCACATAACAGATGAGGCAATTGTTTCTGCCGTAAATCTTTCTTCTAGATATATAACAGACAGATTTCTTCCTGATAAAGCAGTTGACCTTATAGATGAATCTGCATCTTACCTAAAAATTGCACTTGAAAATAAACCTCCAGTGTTACAGAATGCACATTCTAAAATTGTAAAACTTCAGATTGAACACGAGGCCTTGAAAAAAGAAACAGATCCAAAGTCAAAAACTCGCTCAAAAGAAATAGAAAAACAAATCGCAGATCTAAAGGAAGAAATCTCCGAGATTGAACTTAAATGGAATAACGAAAAAGAAACCGTTACGGATATTAAAACACTGAAGAAACAATTAGAGGAATTTCGTCGTGAGGCCGAAACAGCAGAAGCAAAAGCAGACTTAGCAAAGGCTGCCGAGATTCGATATGGAAAAATCCCAGCACTTGAAAAGGATTTGGATTTAAAAATGAAAAGACTTAAAAAGCTCCAGAGTTCCCGTAGAATTCTCAAAGAGCAAATTACAGAAAACGACATTGCAACCATCGTTTCAAAATGGACTGGTATTCCAGTATCCCGAATGCTTGAAGAGGAAGCAGAAAAATTAAACAGAATGGAAGATGTTTTAAGAAAACGAATAGTTGGCCAAGATGAAGCCGTAAGAAAAATTTCGGATACAATAAAAAGAAGTCGGGCGGGAATTAGTGACCCAAATAGGCCTATTGGTTCGTTTCTATTTTTAGGTCCAACTGGAGTCGGAAAGACAGAACTCACAAAAGCTTTGGCGGAGTTTCTATTTGATGACGACAAATCTTTGATTCGAGTGGATATGTCAGAGTTTATGGAGAAACACAGCGTTTCTAAAATTCTTGGGGCTCCTCCGGGTTATGTCGGTCACGAAGAAGGTGGAATAACAGAACAAATTCGTCATAGACCTTATTCTGTAATACTTTTCGATGAGATAGAAAAAGCACATCCAGAAGTTTTCAATATTCTCCTGCAGGTATTGGACAACGGTAAACTAACAGATGCAAAAGGTAGATCTGTAAACTTTAGAAATACCGTCATCATTCTTACTTCAAACATTGGTGCAAGATATATAGATAAAATGGAGAAAATTGGATTCGCTTCAGGTGGTAATGAAAAGGCTGATTATGCAGATGCCAAAACAAAAGTTCTGGAAGCTTTGAAAGACCACTTCCGACCAGAGTTTCTAAACAGACTGGATGATATGATTGTTTTTGATATCCTGAGTCGTGATGCAATAAAACAAATAGTAAATATTCAAGTTAATGTTGTAAAAGAAAGACTTGCTCAGAAAGAAGTAAAACTAGTTTTGTCTAACTCAGTTGTGGAGTACTTAGCGAAAGAAGGTTACAGTCCTCAATATGGTGCAAGACCACTAAAAAGACTAATACAGTCAAAAATACTTACTCCTATTGCCAGTCTTATGATAAGTCGTGGACTTTCAAAAGGTGGAACTATTTCTGTAGATATGAAAGCAGGGGAGTTTTCTTTCAACGTAAAAAAGGGTAAGAACGGTTCGTTTGTGGAAAATTATGTTTCTGAAAGTGCGTTGGCGTAAATTAACTTTTGTGTTATTCTCTAAATGTTGCGTCGGTGGCGGAGTGGTCAATCGCACTAGACTGTAAATCTGGCGCCTTCGGGCTTCGTAGGTTCGAATCCTACCCGGCGCACACGACGAAAAGAATCTCCTGAATGGAGATTTTTTCGTACGTGTGTGAGACGGAGACACATTTTTGAGTACAAAAATAGTCGAGTCAGGGTCGTGGAAATTTCAGTTTGACGAAACTGGAATTATCCCTGACCACAAATTGAGCCTTGCATTTCTAGGCTCTTTCTGGTAATTTATGAGGACTATGTCACAAGATAGATTAATTCCACTTAGAAACAAGGAGTCAGGGGAAGTATACTGGACTTCAAAAAATAAGAAGAAAGTCGAGAGAAAAATCGACCTTAAAAAGTATAGTAAAAAGTTGAGAAAGAGGGTCTCATTTAAAGAGGCAAAGAAGTAACAAAAATTCGCCAAAAGGGCGATTTTTTGTTATCTTTGTACTAATTGGGGGATTAGTTAAGTGGTATAACAGCGCTCTCCAAAAGCACTGTCGGGAGTTCGATTCTTCCATCCCCCGCCATTACGACGAAACCCGCGCAAACATTGCGCGGGTGTACCTCAAAAGAGGTGGGGGTCACCGAAGTTTCTTCACGATGTAATCCACGTATGGCCACCAGTATGACGAGGTGAACATCACGATGGTTCCGCTTACAAGAACCACCTTCAAGATGTCTCGCAACTCCTCCTTCGAAAAGAGGAGCCTGTCTTCACTCCCACTTTTCATAAAGAGCCTCCTGTTTTATTTTTACTACAATACTAGTTACAAATCAAATTTTTTATTTAAGACGACGAACCGCTCCCTAGCCGTTTGGCTTGGGAGCGGGGTTATTGAGTCTCTGTTCGCAGACGATGCACTCGCCTTCGGTGGTGACGGCTGGGGCGCCACATTCACAGAATCGGCAGGTGACAACGACCTGGGTGGGCACAACGGGTTGCTGTACTTCAGGTTGTGGCATAGGCCATTTCCTCCATATATAATTAAATCACAATATAAAAATGTACACAACAGTTTTATCTACTGTATTATATTCTCTATTTTTATACCCCTTGAACCTTTTAGCAGAAATGTATACCCTCTAAAATTTTGATTCCAAAACCAAACTTTTGCTGAATTCGAGTCAGGAAACCAAACTAGATTTTTATTATTTTTTTTCACGACTTTTCTGAAGGCTTTTCCAACCAGAATAATCCTATCCATTTTTTTAGAAAGAACATATTTCAAAACTTTTTCATGTTCAATTTTCGAATATTTCCCCAATTCAAGCATTTCTCCAAAAACAACACCCCTGTGACCTTTCGTCGATTTATTAAAACTTTCAAGGGATAACTTCATACTTGTCGGGTTTGCATTATAACAATCAACTATAAATTTAATTTTATTTTTTATTAAAATCTGAGACCTTTTTGAAGTTGGCGTATATTTACTTATTGCCAGAAGTGCTTCATCGGTTTTAATTTTGAAATTATTGCCAATAGCAATAGCTAGATCTATATTTTCCATATTGTAGCTTCCAGTCATTTGAGTCTTATATTTCTTCTTATTATGAATTAAAACCAAAGGAGATTCGTTCGTGTTTCTTACTTTATATCTTGGGTACAGTATCTTGGTATTTATACCTGAATCTTTTATCAAATCTTTATGATTCTTATTAACAAAGACTACTGATTTATTTTGTAATGCAAAGTCGTATATTTCCTTATTTGCCTTTCTGGCTCCTTTTACTGAACCAAATCCTTCCAAATGGTCCATACCGTTATTTGTTACCACTACATATGTTGGTTTTATTATCTCAAGTAATTTAAGATGCTCTTTTGGATGATTTGCTCCAATTTCAAATACACCAATTTCCGTATCCTTTTTCATTGAAAGGATGGATAGAGGTACACCAATGTGGTTGTTTAAACTGCCCTCAGTCGCATGTACTTTATACTTTATTTTTAAAACATCACGGACCAGTTCTTTACTAGTTGTTTTTCCGTTTGATCCACCAATAACTATTATTGGTATTCCAAATTTTTCTCTGTATTTTGTGGCAACTTCCTGGAGTGTTTTAAGTACATTCTTTACCACATAAATGTTCCTTCCTTTAATTTTTGGATTGTCGGTTATCGCTATTACCGCACCAGATTTTAAGGCTTTTTTAACAAATTTGTTTCCATCAAATGATTCTCCTTTCAACGCAAAAAATACTGAACCTTTTAGATCTTTTCTTGTATCAGTTGATACTTTAAAACCATTTTTCACTAAATCTGAGAAAATATTCTCTAATGTATTCATTCCTTAAACAATATGATAAAAGTCTCTACTTATCAACTTTTAATAAAAACTTAGAAATCATATCGTTTATTTTACCTATATCCTTAGGTTCAAACCATTTAATTCTTTTGTCTCTTTTAAACCAAACAATTTGACGTTTTGCATACCTCCAGATTTCCGTCTCAAGGTTTTTCAAGAATTTCTTTCTATCCATTTTATTTTGCAGAAGCTCTGAAAGTAATCTATACTCCAATCCGAGCTCTGACATTCTTTTAAAACTCAAACCACTTTTAAGTAAATTTTGGGCTTCTCTGACCATTCCTTTCTTTATTCTCAAAACAGCTCTTTTATGGATTTTATTTTTAAGTTCTATGTCAGAAATTTTTAGTCCTATTTGGAGTATTTTGTAAGGTGATTCTTTTTTTGTTAAAACGGGGACAGAACCCAAACTTTTTGCAATTTCTATAGCTCGTATGAGTCGAACTCTATTTTGTATATCTATGTTTTTAAATCTCTCTTTATCAAGTTTTTTTAAAACATTTTGCAATTCATTTAGGTTTTTTCTTTCCAAGCCTACTCTGAGTTTCTTGTTTGGTGGAACTTCTGGCAATACTAGTCCGTCTACAATGGATTGTATATAAAAACCTGTACCTCCACAGATAATAGGGAGTTTATTTTTTGAAAGTATTTGTGAAATTTCTTTCTGTGTTTGCTTTTGCCATTCTGCTATTGTAAAAGTTTTCTTTGGGTTTGCCACGTCGAGCATGTGGTGGGGGATACCTGACATTTCTTTTGACGTAATCTTTCCAGTGCCAATGTCTAATCCTTTGTAAACCTGTCTTGAGTCAGCAGATATCACCTCGCCATTATATTTTTTAGCGAGTTTTACAGCTAAACTACTTTTTCCCGATGCTGTTGGTCCGAGGATTACTAAGATTTTACTCATTTGTGCCGGAGGAGAGACTTGAACTCTCATCCCTTGCGAGACGCGATTTTGAGTCGCGCGCGTATACCAATTCCGCCACTCCGGCAA
>CAZRVD010000007.1:0-21518 GCA_964603545.1 uncultured Candidatus Saccharibacteria bacterium
GGTTGTGGCTTTCTGAACCCGAAGTTTCTTTCTGCGGATGAGATGGGATTCGAACCCACGATACTATTTCTAGTATGGCGGTTTAGTAAACCGCTGCACTCGACCACTATGCGACTCATCCTTTTTGTAGATTTTAATATAACATAAATTTCAAAAAATGCTTTATTTGTGCTAGTCTTTCTCTAATTGGAGCTGTGTCCGAGTCTGGTTTAAGGTGCATCTTTGCTAAAGATGTAGGGGCTTTAAAACCCCTCGCGAGTTCGAATCTCGCCGGCTCCGCATCGTAATATTATCGGTATCCGAAGCCATCAGATTAAACGGAGAACGCAAGGTAAACTCTAGCTTTTTCTCGTTTAACACACAGTTAGAAAGTAGGAAACCTAAAAGTGTTAATCAGCTTGCATATATAAATATAAAATCTATGCTTATGATATGAAAATAAACATAGCAGTTGTCCAATTTAAAATTCATCAATATTTACCAGAAAAAAATCTCAAAAAAGCTGAAGGGTTTATTCGAGAAGCATCTAAAAAAATGCTGATGTAATTGTTTTTCCAGAAGATTTTGTTACTGGTCCTGTGGTAGGTAAAAGGGAATATGTAGATTTTGAAGAAAAAAATAAGAAATTATTTCAAACTTGGGCAAAAAAATATTCTATAGACATAGTCACTGGTTCTTTTATTGAGGGAGAAAAAGATAAATGGTTTAACACTTCTTACTATATTGATAAAAATGGAAAAATTAAAGCTAGATACAAAAAAATAAACCTTTGGCATCCTGAAAGAAGATACTTAACAGCAGGAAAGAATGTGACTGTATTTCAAACGAAATTTGGAAAAGCTGGTCTAATGAATTTGTAAAAAGCCTAAAAAAATTGCTAAACTCGGGCAGTCCACATCCCTCATTGATTTTTTAAAAAATATAGTATATATTGCTCATATCAGACCTGAACGGCATCCTATATGGGTGCCGTTCGTCGTTATATGTTTAACCATCCTATTACTAAGTACTTACAATACTGAACTATGACATAAGTGTAGGTTGAATTTTTTCAAATTCAAGAATTTCCGAATTTCTTATCAAGATAGTTCTCTTTGTTGTATATGATAACCCTTTATTTGGATTTACTTCAAAACCAAGATAGATACAACCTACTTCTCGCCTTTTTACTTCTGTAATTGCTGGTTGTAGATCAGAGTCGGAGCTACCTAAAATAATTTCTTTCACTTGCTTATCACAAGACAAGCTAACCATATCAACTGCAATTTTTACATCAACACCCTTTTCTTTAAAAACTAGAACTGTTTTACCTTTCCCAACATCTTCCATCTGACCACGAACTCTTCCAGAAAGAACTACTTCAAACCCTTGTTTCTCTAGATGATTTTTAAGTAATCTTTGTTCTTGAATGAGCTGTTTAGATTTTTCTCTACTCTGATCATGCTCTTTTATTTTAGCAAAGTAAAAAACTTTTTGGTCAATGGAAATTCCCTCAAGTACTTTCTCTAGAAGACCCTTGAAATTATACTCATGCCAAACTGGATACTTCTTACCGAGTTCTTTGTAAACAGCCTTCATCTTTCCCTTGAAATTTTCTCCATCTATAAACAAGATTGTTTTCATGCTTTAAGTTTAGTCAATTTTTCAAATAACGCAAAACCCCAGCGGGCCTTACGGCTAGCTGGGGCGTGTATATCGTTACTATACTCGTTCGGAGATGAAAGTCAAATGAAATGTGGATAGTATAAATTTGCATAATTTAAGATTACCAAGTTTCCACAATTCTAAATTTTGTATAATCTGATAGCATTAAAGAGGTTCTGACTTCGTCTAACACCCTCCGTAGTTTTTGGTTTGTTATAATAAAATATATGAATAAAATTTCACACGATAGTAAAACTCCAGCAGAAGACAAACAAGTAATTACGGCCTGTGCGTTTATTCATAAAAAGTTTGATGGAGTAGAAAAATTATTTTTACCAAAACGTGCATTAACTAAGAAATTTCTCCCTGGTATCTTTGAACTGCCAGGAGGACATATTGAATTTGGTGAAGATATTGTTGAGGGGCTAAAACGAGAAGTAATGGAAGAGCATGGCATGCGCATCTCTGTTGGTGATCCGTTTTCAGTTTTTACTTACACAAATCACATAAAAGGCTCACATTCTGTTGAGGTCGTCTATTTTGCAAAATTTACTGACCCGATTGAAAATATAAAGTTAAATAAGGAAGACCATTCAGAATATAAATGGATTACAGAAAATGAAATCCCAGAAACGGGTAGCATAAGTCCAGAGGAACTAAAAAATGTAAAGAAAGGTTTCTCTTTGTTAAACGGTGAGTCCCAGCTATTTTTTAGTGAGCTACTGTAATTGCGTAAACATTCACAGCCCCAGCTTCCACCAAAGTTTTCTTTGCTTCTCGTAGTGTGCTTCCTGTTGTCACAACATCATCAATTAAAAAAACATATTTTCCTTCTACACGGGGGTCTGCCCAAAAACAGTTTTCCAAATTTTTTATTCTTTCTTCTTTTGATTCACTCCTGCTTTGTTTTGGTGTGTCTTTTACTTTTCTAAACCATTGTGGGGCGTAAAGCAGGACTCTCTGAGTGTCGTTTTCAACTATAGCTCTGGAGATGAGTTCACTTTGGTTGTATCCACGATCTGCTCTAGCACTATCTGTCATTGGTATTGGAACTAATAAAAACTCTGCATCTGCATTAAACAAAACTATGTCAGACAAAATAGCAGTAATCTCATCAAAAATCATTTTTCCAATAGTTCCAAGTGGCAAAGTATTTTCTCTGTATTTTAATTCCCAAATAATAGCTTTAACTTTTCTGTCTTTGTATTTAAACAGGGGAGTTATCCAGTCTGCATTCTCAACTTTTTCTGATTTTGGTAAGGAGTATATTTTCTCTTCATCTAGTCTTCTGACAATGTCAAAATCCGACCTTAAGGGCAAGACAAAATCCAAAATAGAGTTAAAGAAATTTGATATATTTTTTAACATCTTATTTAGGGCTATCACTATTTATTATACACTTATTGTTATGATATAATATTGATATAAATCTATGGCAAATTTTCTCTCGAGTGTAACAAATTTATTTAATAAGAAGAGCCAAAGTGTATTAGGTATTGATATTGGTTCATCTTCTATAAAAATGGTTCAGATTAGTAGGAAAAATGGTCATGCTGTACTTGAAACCTATGGTGAACTAGCTCTAGGTCCATACAGCGGAAAGGGTGTGGGTGAGTCTGTAAATCTTCCACAGGAAAAAGTTATTGAAGCTATAAATGATATGCTTAAAGAAAAGGAAGTTAATATCACAACCTTAACTTGTGGAGTCGCTATACCATTTGCCTCTAGTCTTATGGCAGTTATAAATATGCCAGTTGTTCCAAAAAAGGAACTTGAGGGGATGATTCCACTTGAAGCTAGAAAATATGTTCCCGTGCCAATTTCTGAAGTCACACTAGACTGGTATATTATCCCAAAAGACAAAAACGCTGAACCTTTGGCGGATACTGTAGCTGAAGGTGAAAACAAACCAGTACCTCAACTTGAAGTTTTAATAGTTGCACTACACAACGACACTATAAATAGATACAAAGATATTGTTACTAAAACAGGACTTGATGTAGGTTTTTTTGAGATAGAAATATTTAGTACCATGAGGTCTATTTTGGACGAAGAGATTAATCCTGTTCTTGTGGTTGATATGGGCGCATCTAGCACAAAACTTTACATTGTGGAGAGGGGAATACTAAGAGCATCACACATGGTTGAAAAGGGTTCTTATGACATAACAAACGAACTATCAAAATCCTTGGGCATTTCTCTCACAGATGCTGAATATTTAAAAAGAGAAAAAGGTCTTCTTGGTGAGACAAACGGGATCCTACTAAAAAATGTAGCATCGTTTACTCTAAACTATGTTTTCGGAGAGGCAGATCGTTTCATTTTAACTTATCAGAAAAAATACAATAAAGATGTAAGCAAGGTAGTTCTGGTTGGTGGGGGAAGTGCACTAAAGGGTGTAGTACCTTTTGCAAAAGAAATACTAGAGACTGAAGTTGTCGCAGGAGATCCATTTTCAAAAGTTGTTGCACCTGCCTTTTTGGAGAAAGTCTTGAAAGAGACTGGACCAGAATTTGCAGTTGCAGTAGGAGTTGCCCTTCGCAGATTGCAAGAGTTGGGCTAAAACTTCCAAATCTGGTGAACTCCTTACAGGAGCAGTACACCTTTCACATTTTGATTACAAAAAGCTCAAGGTCTTGCGAAGCTTCGCTTCTCACCTCGTTTCGGGTTTGAAAATCTTCGTCAATGTACTAAATGTACACCTCCTCATATTTCCAAACCCTCAACTTCGGATTTCATCCAGATTATGAAAGTTTGTGGACAAATATTGACTTAAGTGGGGATAGGTATAGTATTTTTGTTAGGAGGGCCACAGATATGGCCAGTGGTTACACAGGAATAGGCAGGGTTGTTCCAGATCCGGATCCGGATCCGGATCCGGGTCGGGGAGACAAGTTGCATTCAGCAGTCAGACGGCTGGAGGAGGTGGCCGGCGCCAAGAAAAAGGTTTCACCTCCCAAAACCAAGCGTCCGAAGTATCTGTTCGCTTGGCTTGGCTTGGCCTTGGCGGTCATCATCGTCGCGGGGCTCTGGTGGACTGGCAACCCCCCACGGCTGTTCTTGCCGATCCCTTGACGCGGCTTCGTGCGGTAGAAGGGGGGACTCGCCAGAGTTCCCCCAGAAACCCACGGGGTTTTTGTTTATCCAATTTCACCCATTCAACCTTTATTATTAGTTTTTAGAGACCCGCGGAAACAATTAGCAATTAACGACTGAGATTGAGTAAGTCCGAAGCATTGTTTGAGGAGAGGTACTTCCTCCCGAGTTTGCAAGAGGACACGAATTGAAGGAGATTACTTACTTGATTGTTGAGCGAGAGCAAAAATTCACCAGAATTTTATGCGTGCTCTAAAAACTAATAATTAAGGTCCTTTTATACACACCCTTCATAGTTTTTTATTTTTCTATGTACTATAATTAGTGCATAATGGAACCTCGTTTTCAAACTTCTTTTATACCTAAAAAACAGATTGGTGATCAATCTGATTATTCTGATAAAATCCGCGAAACAGATATATTTTCTCTTGCCGCGACCATGATTTCTATAGTGACTGTTGTTTTATTTGGAGGATTGTTTTTCTATAAGAGTGTACTTGTAAAACAAATAGCCAAAGCAGATATAGAGGTAAATAATGCAAGATCAGCTATCCAGCCAGAAATGATAAAAGAGTTAATTGATGCAAACTCTAGGATTACAACTTCAATTAATCTTCTTGAAAAGCATGTCGCTACATCTAATTTGCTTTACATTCTCGGGGATTTGGCTCTAAAGAGATTTAAATTTAACGATCTTACTTATTCAATTAAAAACGGCGTACCTTCTATAACAGCACAAGCCGAAGTTCAAACTTTCAATGCCTTGGCACAACAGCAGGACGTCTTTTCCAAAAGCGAGTACATTAAAAACCCTATTTTTTCCAATATTGCTCTAAGTGATACTGGTGGCGTTAAGTTTAGCTTCTCATCTACAGTTAATTTCGGCGCTATTTCTTACAAGAAAGTTTTAGAATCCTTAACCTTAAACGAATAAAATGAAGCCAATATTATCCATTGCAGTCATAGCGGTCTGTATAGGTGTATATTTTGTCTATATAAGACCAATGACTGTGGATATAAAACTTCTTAATATAAAAAAAGCGGAGTACAAGAATGTTTTGAATAGGGTTAAGGAAATTAATGAAAAAAGAGAGGCTATTCTTTCCGAATACAACAGTATTCCAGAGGCAGACATAGATAGATTAAATAAAATGGTTCCAGAAACATTGAATTCAGTCGAGCTTCTAAATAATTTAAGTGTTATTGGTGCACAACACGGCATTATAATAAAAGAGTTTAGAGCTGTGGACACAAGTTCAAATAATTCGGATGTAGTTTCAAATACAGGTAGTCCATATAAAACAAACACTATCACGATGAGGTTGACTGGACAGTATAATCAATTTATTAACTATCTCTGGAACGTAGAATCTGGGCTCAGTTTAATTGATGTCACGAATTTAATTATCAGGTCAAGTTCTGAGGGGGGTAAGGGTCCAGCATTAATGGATTTTACATTAGAAGCTAAGGTTTATTCTTTAAGATAATATGAACGTATCACCAAAAGTACAAAAAATCATTTTGTCAGTCCTAATTCTTTTAGGACTTGGTTTTGTTGTTTACTCAACATTATTTGGTGATGTTCCAGTTCCTGAGAATTTGGGAGAAGATACTACCGTTGCTGTAGCTGTTGGTCAAGATATACTTACACTTGCAGATAAACTTCAATCTACCCAAATAGACACCACAATTTTTTCTAGCCCACTTTTTCAAAGTCTAATAGATATTTCTACTCCACTAACACCAGAGGCGCAAGGAAGAGAAAATCCATTTGCCCAGATCGGCGTTGATTCTGGTGCTTCTTCGCCTCGACCAATTAAATTTCCGTAATTAAATGATAGTTAAACATGGATATTATTCAAATACTGGTACAGAGAGGTCTAATAGATAAGAAAGACACTGATTCTTTAAAAGAGGAGGCTGTTTCCTTGGGTCTAACAATAGAACAAGTATTAATAAAAAGAGGTATCTCCCCACAAGATATTTTAATTGCCAAGGGGGAATATTTTGATGTGCCGACACAAAGTTTAGACGACAAGGTTATTACAGAAAAAATACTAAGGTATATTCCAGAAGATTCAGCTTCACACTATCGTCTTGTTCCAATAGGTATTACTAAAGGGGTTTTGGAGGTCGGAATGGTTAATCCAGATGATATTGAAGCAAGGGATGCTTTGAATTTTATATCATCCAAAACAGGTTTACCATTCAAAATATTTTTAATTACTGAAACAGATTTTAATAAAGTTTTTTCTCAATATAAGGGCTTTACTGCAGAAGTTTCTAAATCTCTTTCAGAACTCGAGAATGAACTAAAGATGGAGACAAGTCAGGCAGAAGAGAGGGTGAAAGCAGAGAATCAGGATACTTCAGCTCAAGACACTCAACTCGCAGAAGACGCCCCTGTTACTAGAATCGTGGCCACTATACTTCGATACGCTACAGACGGTAATGCTTCTGACGTTCACATAGAGCCATGGAGAGAAAGTGTAAAAGTAAGATTTCGTGTTGACGGTGTAATGAATACGAGTTTGATGCTACCGTCAAAAGTTCATCCTGCGGTTGTTGCTCGTATAAAGATATTAAGTGAAATGAGACTTGATGAAAAAAGAAAACCTCAAGACGGTAGGTTTACAACTAGAGTTGACGATAGAAAAATTGACTTCCGTGTATCAACTTTTCCTACATACTTTGGAGAAAAAGTTGTGATGAGACTTCTTGACCAAGAAAAGGGAGTGAAAGGACTTGACCAATTGGGTCTAAGTAAGAGAAATATAGATATGATTAGAGCCGCGATAAAAAAGCCATATGGGCTAGTCCTTATTTCCGGTCCAACAGGTTCTGGAAAAACAACAACTTTGTACTCAATGCTAAAAGAAGTCGACAGAGACCACCAAAACGTTCTTTCCTTGGAAGATCCTATTGAATACAATATTGAAGGCATATCTCAGTCTCAAGTAGAAGCGGATATTGGCTACACATTTGCTACGGGACTCCGAACAACACTCAGACAAGATCCCGACGTAATCATGGTGGGGGAGATCCGGGACAAAGAGACAGCTCAACTGGCAATTCAAGCTGCTCTTACTGGACACCTGGTTTTATCAACCATTCACACCAACACAGCTACGGGGGTTATTCCTAGACTTATAGATATGGGCGTTGACCCTTATCTTATTGCTCCTACGCTCATACTAGCTATGGCACAGAGATTGACCCCCGCTATGTGTCCCGGGTCAGGTAAGCCAGAGAAGGTTGAGGGAAGCCTCAAAGCTATGCTTGATAAGCAGTTTAGCGATCTACCACAAAAATATATTGATGAGTTGGGTTTAAAAGACAGAGTTTACAGGATGGGTAATAGTCCAGAATGTCCAAATGGGACTAGAGGTAGAATAGCTGTTATGGAGGTTTTTGAGATGGATAAAGATATAGAGTCCGTATTACTAAAAGGTGCCAATGAGTTAGAGATTACAAAAATAGTTAGGTCTAAAGGTATGATAACAATGAAAGAAGACGCTATTATAAAATCCATGAATCAGTTAGTTCCTTTTGAAGAGGTGAACATGTTATAATAAAAAATATGGAATCAGAAAGTAAAAATTTAAAAATACTTCTTATAGACGATGATAGGTTTCTCCTCGATATGTACGTTTTAAAGTTCAAGAAATCTGGTCTTGAAATAGATACCGCTTCAAACGGAACCTCAGCGCTAGAGAAAATTCGGTCAGATGCAAAATACGATATCTTGCTTATGGATATCATTATGCCAGGAATGGACGGGTTAGAACTTTTAAAAAAAATAAGAGATGAGAAGTTGTTACCAAACTCCACTATCATAATGCTTACAAACCAAGCCGATGATGAGGAAAAAGCAAAAGCTCTTGGAGTTGATGGTTACATCATCAAGGCTACAACTATTCCTTCGGAAGTTGTTGATTTGGTTTTATCAATTTATAAAAATAGAAAAAAATAAATGTCTTCTGATTATAAAAAAGATTTTGATACTTTAGTTTCTGTCATGGTCTCAGAAGAGGCCTCTGATTTGCATTTGTCGGAGGACAGAAAGCCCATCCTTAGAGTTTCTGGTTTGTTAATTGCACTTGAAAATCATCCAATTCTTACCCATCAGGACGTTAAGGGTATATTGGATAATTTATTAGATTCCACGAAAAAAGAAATTTTTGAAAATAAAAAAGAAGTTGATTTCTCATATCTAAACTCCGATAACAGCAGGTTTAGAGGCAATGCTTTTTATCGTTTTGGTAAAGTAAGTATAGCCCTACGACTTATTCCAAGAAAAATTAAAACTCTTAACGAACTTAAAATTCCTTCAATATTGGAGGTTTTCACTAGAAAAAAACAAGGTTTCTTTCTGGTTGTAGGTCCAACTGGTCAAGGTAAGAGCACTACTTTGGCTTCAATGATTGAGATGATAAACCAAGAGAGACTAGCTCACATAGTTACCATAGAAGACCCAGTTGAGTACGTATTTGAATCAAAAAAATCTATCATAGATCAAAGAGAGGTACTGGAAGATACCCCAGATTTTCACACAGCACTTCAGGGTGCTCTTAGGCAGGATATAGACGTGCTTATGATTGGAGAAATGAGAACTCCAGAAGATATTTCGGCTGCCGTTACCGCTGCAGAGACTGGGCACTTAGTTTTTTCAACTCTTCATACAAACAATGCTGCTCAGACCATAGACCGTATTATAGATTCATTTGATACTATCGCCCAAAAGCAAATCAGGACTCAGCTTGCGGGGAGTTTACTTGGAATTATTTCGCAAAGACTTATCCCTTCTGTTTCAAAAGGTTTGGTTCCTGCGGTAGAACTTTTAATAAACAATACTGCTGTAGCAAATTTGATACGTGAGGGAAGAATACATGAGATCGGCTCTGTTATTGAAACTAGTTCGGATCAAGGGATGATTGATTTAAACAGATATCTAAGTGATTTAGTTAGGGCGGGGGAGATATCGATAGAAAATGCTTATCTGTACACACAAAACTCAAAAGGTTTGGATAGAATGATATAAATCATTAAATCAGTATGATATTTAAATATAAAGCAGTTACAAATACAGGAGAGCAAAGAAACGGCACGATTGAGGCTTTTAACGTTGATATTGCCATAAATCAACTTCAAAAAAATGGACTCCTTATTTCTCAGATTAATTCTGAGGAAGAAAAAGATGGTTTTAAAATTCCTCTATTTTCATTTCTAAATAGGGTTTCAAATAAAGATATTGTTATTCTTTCAAGACAAATAGCTACTCTTTTCCAGGCCCAGGTTTCAGCTCTTCGAATTTTCCGATTACTCAGTGAGCAAGTTGAAAATGTAATTTTAAAAAAATATCTGGTTGCAATTTCAGAAGACATTCAAGGTGGTAGCTCAATATCGATGGCCATAGGAAAATATCCAGATGCTTTCTCTGACTTCTATGTAAATATGGTCAAATCTGGTGAAGAATCTGGAAAGTTAGATGAGATCTTTAATTATCTGGCTGATTATATGGATAGGACATATGAAGTTACTTCAAAGGCTAAAAATGCTCTGATATATCCAGCGTTCATTATTTTTACATTCGTTGCGGTTATGGTTTTGATGTTTACAGTTATCATTCCTAAAATAGCTCTTATGATAACCGATTCTGGTCAGCCAATACCTTTTTATACACAGATAGTTCTTTGGATAAGTAATATTTTTGTAAATCACATACTGCTAATGGGTATTGTAGTTGTTGTAGCAACTTACCTTATTTTGAGATACATAAAAACCGAAGAAGGGGCTATTTACTTGGACAGACTCAAGCTTGATGTTCCTTATCTCGGCGGTTTATACAGGAAGCTTTATCTTTCTAGAATTTCTGACAACCTAAACACAATGATTATTAGCGGTATTCCGATACTAAAAGCTCTAGAAATAACATCCGCTGTGGTTGATAATAAAATTTATCAATCAATAATAGGAGAGGCTCTAAAGAGGGTAAAAGAGGGAACACCTCTCTCCGAGGCTTTTGCGGAACACAAAGAAATTCCTCCACTTCTGACTCAAATGATAAAAGTTGGAGAGGAAACAGGAGAGCTGGGCAGTATTTTAAAGTCATTATCTAAGTTTTATCAAAGAGAGGTAACTTCTGCGGTAGATACCCTAGTTGGTCTTATTGAACCAGTTATGATTGTTGGATTGGGTTTGGGTGTTGGGTTTTTGCTTGCGGCTGTACTTATGCCTATCTACAACATCGCCTCCGCCACGTAAAACTTCCAAATCTGGCAAACTCCTAGTTTCGAATCAGGAAATATTCGTCACCTTACAACATGTAAGGCTCCTCTTATTTCCAGATCCTCAACGTCGGATTTCACTCAGATTCTGAAAGTTTTAACACTTTCTTATTTTCATAACTCGAAATCATAAGGTTTTGGAGACTCCGCAGACGATTTAGAAAACAAAGACGAAGATTAAGTAAGCCCGAAGCATTGTTTGAGCACTTGTAATCAAGGCGAGTTTGCGATAGGGTAAGAATCGAGGATATTGTTTTCTTAGAGTGTCGAGGTAAGCAAAAAGTCACCAGACTTTTATGCGGTCTCTAATACTTTATGATTGAGAGAGCTTTATCCACAGCCCCTCTTTAATACTTGAGGTAGAGTTGTATAATATGAGTATTCGTTTAGAAAAACGGGAGTCTCTGGAAAGAGGCCGGATGGTCGAAAAAACAATCAAAATTACATTATAAGAATTTAGTTAATAATTTAAATAATTAACATATGAAACATAAGTTTACAAAAGGTTTTACACTTATTGAGTTACTCGTTGTTATCGCTATCATCGGTATCCTTTCTTCAGTTGTTTTGGCGTCACTTAATACAGCAAGAAGTAAGGGTGCAGATGCTGCTGTAAAAGCTGATTTGTCTGGTATTCGCGCATCAGCAGAGGTAGAATATGATACTCTCGGACAGAGATATGGATCAACAGCAGTATTAGGTGGTGCTTGTTCTACTTTAACAACTGCAGGTACAATCTTTGCTAACACGAATATTCAAGCTGCACTTGTTCACGCAAAAAATACATCAGCAGAAGGTTATTGTAATCTTGATGCCACTGGCACAGGTTACGCTATGGCTTTTCCACTAAAATCAACCGGTAAATACTGGTGTATTGATAGTGCTGGTGCGGCTAAGGGAACACAAGGAACTGGTTCAACTGATTATACTGCTGCAAATGGTGCAGCAACAGCTGCCTTAACTGACAGTGCTGATCTAACTTGTAACTAAATTTACTGTTGTCTTTAAACCAAAAAGCGAATGTTATTTTAACATTCGCTTTTTGTTAGTATAAGGTTTATGATATATTATACGTACGAATATTTAGCTGTTTATGTATGATAAAGAAAATAGATAAATTATTTACAAAAGGTTTTACACTTATTGAGTTACTCGTCGTTATCGCTATCATCGGTGTTCTTTCTTCAATTATTTTGACATCATTAAACTCTACAAGGGGTAAGGGCGCAGATGCAAAAATAAAATCAGAACTCAATTCTCTTTTTGGGGCTACTCAATTATTTTATGACACAAAAACCACTCTTATTAATTGGAATGGCGTCTGTAGTGATCAGACATTTAATATTTCTAATATATGGCATTCTGCGACAAAAGATGGCACTACTGGTACGTGTGGTGGTGGTGGTAGCGCTGGCTGGAAAGTATATGCGCGATTAAGTGACGGTAAATACTGGTGCGTTGATTACACATCGTCAGCAAAGACTTGCGATAGTACAGTCCCTCCAGCTGGACAGTCTGGTGGTCTTTGGATTTGTCAAACAGGGACACCATATAACTGCAAGTAATTTTGAAGTCTTTATTTGTTTTTTCTTTGGCGGTATAATAAACAGATGGATTTGCTATTTATAATTGTTGTTTTTGTTTTCGGCACACTCATTGGTAGTTTTATAAATGTTTTGGGTCTAAGGTATAACAGTGGCATCTCTCCTTTAGGTGGCAGGTCAAAGTGTCTTAGTTGTAACAGCACGCTCAAATGGTACGACCTGGTGCCAGTTTTTAGTTTTCTATTCCTTTTAGGTAGATGCCGTATTTGTAAGAGTAAAATATCTTACCAGTATCCACTCATAGAGCTTCTTACAGGACTCACTTTTGTTGGCATTATCACAAGACAGGTTAATTTGTGGACGCTTTACTCTACTTTCGACAATGGAATGATGTATTCTGTACTTCTTTCTATCTATTATTTTGTTGTTTTTAGTATTTTATTTGTTATTACGATATACGATGTTCGTCACAAGGTTATTCCAGACGCTTTTGTTTACTGGTTTATTGGACTTTCGGTATCCAAATTATTCCTATTTATTTATTTAAAGTATCCAAATCTGGGCACCCAAGATATGTTTGATCTACTTTCTCCTTTTGTACTTTTTATTCCCTTTGCACTTTTGTGGTATTTCTCCTCAGGTAGATGGATTGGTTTTGGTGATGCAAAACTAGTTTTCGGTATCGGAGCACTTCTTGGCTTTGTTTATGGGGTAGGGGCTGTAGTTCTTGGTTTCTGGATAGGAGCACTATGGAGTATTTTCCTTTTGATTCATTCTAAATTTATAAGTAAAGAGAATGAGGTTGGGCTAAAGTCAGAGTTGCCGTTTGCACCATTTCTAATAGCTGGAGCGATGATAGTTTTTCTTTGTCGGATAGATGTGATGCAACTTTCCGGATTTTTTGGTGTTTAGATTCAAGTAATAAATTTTAAAATGTATATTCTAAAAAAGGCTTTCACTCTCATAGAACTTTTAATTTCAGTTTCTATTATTACTGTTATTTTGTCAGTTGTGTTGTGGAATTACGGCAGTTTTAATGACCAATTAGCTCTTTCTGCTACAGCTCAAGAGTTAGCACTTACTATTAGAGAAATGCAAACATACAGCATAAACGTAAAGGAGACTTCTGCTGGTTCAGGACAGTTTAACCACGCCTACGGCATTCATTTTAATATTGCATCTCCTTACTCTTATCGGCTTTATATTGATTCCGATGATAATGGGGCATACGATCATAAATCTGGGTGTTATACTGGGAATACAGAATGTACCAACAGGGTTGATATCAGAAATAAGATTAAAATATCAAGCGTGTGTGATTCTTCGACCTGTCCGCCATCTGGAGCTGCAGGATTTAACGTTTTTTTTCTTCGTCCAAATCCTGATGCAAAGATTTATTTTGTAGATAGTTCGTTTGTTAACATACTTGGTCCAGTTACACAGGCCAAAGTTCAACTAACCTCGCCAAATGGCAAGGTTATGTATGTTATTGTGGAGAGTACTGGGCAGATAAGCATACAATAGTTTTTGTATTTATTGATAAGATGACTAAATTTAAAATAAATAGTAAAAAGGGGTTCACACTAATAGAGATAATGGTCTCAGTCTCTATTTTTTCTGTAATAATGCTTATGGTCAGTAGTTCTATCTATACCGTTTTTGATGCAAATAGAAAATCTCAGTCTCTTCGCTCTGTTATGGACAACTTAAACTTATCACTTGAGTCAATGACCAGAACTATTCGTTTTGGTAAAGATTATCATTGTGATATAAACAGTGGTTCACCATCTTCCCCTCAAAACTGCAGTAATGGAGCAGACTCTATTGCAGTTACAAATTCTAGTGGCAATACAATTACTTTTAGACTAAGCAACGGAAGAATAATTAGAAATGATGGATCCGATGCTTTTGTTACCGGTTCTGATATTACAATAGACACTTTAACTTTCAGAGTTTTTGGGGCGATACCTTACTCTAGTGGGTCAGACTTATTGCAACCAAAGGTTGTTATAGTTATTGAGGGACACGCTGGAATAAAGGCTACAGTTAAATCTAGTTTTATTTTACAAACCACAGTCTCTCAAAGGCAATTTGATTCTCAATAAAATATTATGAGCAAATATATTAAAAATTTAAAAATAAAAAGACCGAGAAATGTAGGTTTTACTATTGTTGAAACTCTTGTGGCAATAAGTATTCTTACTCTTTCTATTTTGGCTGGCTTTACTGCTGTTCAAAACAGTCTTAGATCTTCTATTTCTGCAAAGGATCAGATCGTAGCATTTTATCTTACTCAAGAAGCCATGGAATATATAAAAAATATAAGAGATCAGAATGCTCTAAACTTTTTAAATGGAGACACAAGTTATACATGGCTTACAGGACTTTCGGAATCAAGCACTGCTCCTTGCTGGCATGGAGGGGGAGGACCAGCAAAGTCTTGTATAATAGATGTTACAGCTTCACCTCCAAACGATATTGTTAACTGTACTGGAACTTGCCCGCAACTAAGGAGAGATCCAGTTACGGGTCTCATGGGCTATAATTCTGGGTGGACTCTTACAAATTTTAGTAGATATGTACAGTTTCAAAATGTTGTAGATGGCGAAGAGGTCAGGGTAATAATCACAATCAGCTGGATTCAAGGAGCTACCACAAAAACGTTTCAAGTTACTGAAAGTTTGTTTAATCGGCTTCAGTAAATGACAACACAATGAAAAACAAAAAAGGCTTTACACTTTTAATATCGATCATAGTTACATCAATGCTTCTCATTATTAGTTTTGTTGTGGCAAATGTCGCTTTTAAGCAACTTGTTATAGCAAACCATAACCAGGAATCTCAGCATGCTTTTTATAATTCAGACAGCGGTATAGAGTGTGCTGTTTATTGGGATTTTAAAAATGGAACCAGCGCCTTTTTTCCAGTTTCAAACATAAATTGTGGAGGTCAACCTATTACTCCTACACCCCTAGTTGGGGCTACAACCACGTTTAGAATAGACTTTTCTACCAGTGGTAAGGGGTGTGTTGATGTTGCTGTCGGAAAATATGCTGGCGGGTTAACGATTATTGATTCAAAAGGTTATAACACTTGCAGTTTGGGAGCCTTAAGGAGACTTGAGAGAGGAGAAACTCTTATATATCATAATGATTCTAATTCTACTGGAGCATTTTCTGTTGATACAGGGGGAACCTTAATAAATAATCTTGTTTCATATTGGAAGCTAGATGAATCTGGTGGATCGAGAGTAGATAGCTATAGTGGTAATACTCTTATAAACAACAATGGTGTGACTGGAGTTTCTGGAAAGGTAAACAATTCATCTAATTTTATTTCAGCGAGTAGCCAGTACTTGAGCATTCCCGACAACAGCTCCTTATCTGTTGGTGGTACCAGCTTTACTATAGCCACATGGGTTAATGTAAGTGGTCCAAATGGTTTACAGCAAACAATTGCAAGTAAAAGAGATACTGGTTTGATAAGAGAATGGATATTATCTTACAACCCTGCTGGAAACTTTTTCTTTAGAATTTTTGATAGCGCTGGAAACACAATTAATTCAGCAACAGAAGGAACTGTTTACTCGAACGGTTGGCATTTTGTTGTGGCTTGGTTAGATACAAGTTTGTCAGAGATGAATATACAAGTTGATAATGGTTTCGTTACGACAGTTCCAGTTACCAGTTTCCCCGTTGATACAACAGCGTCTTTTGCGATAGGGGCGATGTCTATACCGACTGAGCCAACTGGGCCTAATTCATTTTGGAATGGTGATATAGATGAGTTTGGATTTTGGAAAAGAATTTTAACTGCACAGGAGAGGACAGATCTCTACAATAGTGGTACGGGTAATACTTATAACCCTTAATTTTGGTCTAAATTTGAGTGATTTCTAGTCTGTATTGGTGTAGAATTGTCTAGGTATGGCAAGCGTGGCACCACAAAACATAAAGGATAGAGCGGTCAAACTTCGGGGTATTATTGAGAAACATAGGCACCTTTACCATACCTTAGATAAGCCCGAGATTTCGGATGAGGCGTATGATTCGTTAGTATTGGAGCTAGAGAGGATTGAAGAGGAGTATCCAGAACTTAAAACAAAAGATACACCGACTGAACGTGTTGGAGGCGAACCACTTAAAGAGTTTGTAAAAGTAGAGCACCAGAAACTGCAATGGTCTTTCGATGACGTATTTAGTTTTGAGGATTTACAAAAATGGGAAACTAAAACACAGAATTTCATAAAAAAGGCAGGGCTAGAGAACGAAAAAGTGGAATACTGTTGTGAGTTAAAAATTGATGGTTTAAAAATTATACTTACATATGAAAATGGCCAGCTTGTAACGGGGGCAACAAGAGGAGATGGAAAAGTAGGTGAAGATGTTACAAACAACGTAAAAACAATACATAGCGTTCCGTTAGAGTTAAAAAAGAACGTTTCTATAACAGTTGCGGGAGAAGCTTGGATGGGCAAAAAGGATTTGGAGAAATTAAACAAAACAAGGCTGTCCTTAGGTGAAGAGCCGTTTGCTAATACTAGAAATGTAGCAGCTGGTTCAATAAGACAACTAGATCCAAAAATAACTGCTGGAAGAAATCTTAAATTGTTTACCTATGATATTGATTTACTAAATACGGGTGTGCCAAAGACTCAGTCTGAAGAATTAAAACTTTTAAAAAATCTTGGGTTTGAGATTGCCGAAAACTTTGCAGTGTTTAAAAGTCTCGGTGAGATAGAAAAGTATTATCAAGGTTGGCAGAAGAAAAAAGACTCACTGGACTACGGTCTTGATGGAGTTGTAATTAAAATAAACTCAAGAAAGATACAAGAAGCTATTGGTTACACCGCCAAATCTCCAAGGTGGGGGGTGGCGTACAAGTTTAAAGCAGAACAGGTGACTACTATTGTAGAGGATATTGTTTTACAGGTTGGTAGAACTGGTGTCCTCACCCCTGTTGCTCACTTGCGTCCTGTACTTGTTGCTGGTTCAATTGTTTCTAGGGCAACTCTTCATAACGAAGATGAGATAAGACGGCTTGACGTAAGGATTGGAGATACCGTGATATTACAAAAAGCAGGGGACGTCATTCCTGACATCGTTTCTGTCTTGAAAGAATTAAGAGGAAAAAATTCAAAAGAATTCCTCTGGCCAAGATCTGTGGATGCTTGTGGTGGGGACGGTAAGATAGAGAGGATCCCCGGACAATCTGCATGGAGATGTGTTAATCGCAATTCTCTAAGTCAGATTAAAAGAAGATTTCATCACTTTGTTTCAAAAAAATCTTTTGATATTGAGGATTGTGGCCCGAAAATTATAGATTTGTTACTAGAGCAAAATCTAATTTCAGAATATGCTGACCTTTTTACACTAGAGAGAGGAGATCTACTACTGCTTCCTAGGTTTGCAGAAAAATCTGTAGATAATCTTTTAAATTCAATAGAGAAATCAAGAAAAGTTACCTTATCTAGACTGCTTGTTGGGCTTTCCATTCCACAAGTGGGGGAGGAGACAGCTATTGATTTAAGTAAGCATTTTAAGACGATAGAAAGATTAAGAAACGCTACTTTTGAAGAATTGGAAATTCTTTCTGGGGTAGGTCCTATCATTGCTCGTTCTGTCGTTGATTTTTTTAAGTCAAAAGAAAATAGTAAAAGGCTGAATAACCTTATGGTACAAATAAAAGTTGAAAAAGATAAAGAAAAATTATCAAATATTTTTTCCGGAAAGAAGTTTGTGGTGACGGGTACCTTGCCTAATTTATCTCGTGATGAAGCCAAAAAAATAATAAGGGATAACGGAGGTGCTGTTAGTGAAAGTGTTTCCAAAGAAACAAACTACCTCCTCTGTGGAGAAAATCCAGGATCTAAATTTGAAAAAGCACAAGAACTTGGTGTGCCGATTTTAAGCGAAAAGGAATTTTTGGCTTTAATTTAAATAGTTATAAATTTCTAATAAATGTGTTATCATCGCAATATATAATATATGGTAAATAAAGAGGAAATAATAAACTTAGCCAATTTGGCCAGAATAAATATTACTCCAGCAGAAGCTGAGAGTCTGTCTTCTGAGCTCGACTCCATTTTGGATTATGTTGGTCAAATAAAAAATTCACAAGTAGGTAGCGTGGAGAGCTTACCTGTTCTTAGAAATGTTATGCGTGAAGATATTCCTGTAAATAAGGATAGAGAGTATACGGAAGATATTTTAAACAATGCACCAAGTAGAGACGGAAACTATCTAAAAGTTAAAAAGATTTTATAGCAACATAATGATACAGAAATGATTGATATTCATAAATTAACAATAAAAGAAGCAAGAAAAGGTTTAGATAATAAAGACTTTTCTGCAAGAGAACTCGTGCAAGCTTATCTTGATAGTATTTCTGTTTCAAATAAAGAAATAAATGCATATCTAGAAATATATGACGATGTGTTACAGCAAGCGGATGAAGCCGATAAAAGGATTGCAAATGGTGAAAAAGGACAGCTTCTCGGAATACCTATGGCCATTAAGGATAACATTTTAATAAAAGGAAAAAGAGCAACCTCTGGCTCAAAAATACTAGAAGGTTTTATCTCTCCTTATGACGCTACTGTTGTTAAGAAATTAAAAAAAGAGGGGGTGGTTTTTTTAGGTAGAGCAAATATGGATGAATTTGCCATGGGGAGCTCTACAGAAAATTCGGCGTTCGGAGTAACCAAAAATCCACTCGATACAACCAGAGTTTCTGGGGGTTCCTCTGGGGGCTCCGTTGCAGCTGTAGCTATGGATGGAGCACTTTTCGCCCTTGGTTCTGATACAGGAGGTTCGGTTAGAGAACCGGCATCTTTTTGTGGGTTAGTTGGGCTTAAACCCACCTATGGTGGAGTTTCAAGATATGGACTTATGGCACTAGGCTCGTCCCTTGATGTTATTGGACCTATAACAAAGACTGCTACTGATTCGGAGATTGTTTTTAACTCTATTTCTGGAGCTGACGAAATGGACAGTACTACGATAAATAAAAATACATACCCAGCAAAAGAAATAAAAGACAAAATGATTATTGGCGTTCCTTATCATATTTTAGAAAAAGGTGGGATGTCAAAGGAAGCTAGAGCCGTTTTTGACGAATCAATAGAAAAATTAAAGAAACTCGGGTTTCAAATAAAAGATATAAAACTTCCAAACATAGAGTATTCCCTTGCTGTTTATTATATTATTATGCCAGCTGAAGCGTCTTCTAACTTAGCGAGATTTGATGGTGTTAGGTTTGGTCTTCACGTAGAAGGGGACAATCTACTGGATGACTATATGAAAACAAGAGGTGTTGGATTTGGAAAGGAAACAAGAAGAAGAATTCTTATTGGAACGTATGTTTTGTCTGCTGGCTATCACGATGCATACTACAACAAAGCTCTAGCTTTAAGACAAACGATTGCAAAAGATTTCGCAGATGCTTTTTCTTCTGTCGACGCAATTGTTACTCCAACCACGACTGGGCCTGCTTTTAAAATAGGGGAAAAGGCGAATGATCCATTAGCACTATATCTTGAGGATATTTTTACCGTACCAGCAAATATTGTTGGTATTCCTGCAATTTCAATTCCATCTGGAACAATTGCAGAGGGAGGAGTAACACTACCACTAGGACTTCAAATTATGGCAACACACGGTGCAGAAAATGTACTCTTTGCAATTTCAAAGAAATTTTTGAATGAATAGTTGTATAATACAGATATGGCAGATGAAAAAAAACCAGGAGGGGATAAACCAGGAGGGGATAAGCCTGCTCCAGCTCCTGTTAAAGATCCTTTAACCGAGCTTATTTTAGTACTCTTTGCCCTATTTGTTTTAGTGACTGCTTTAAACAGCGTAACATCTTTTTTTAGTGGCAGTAGAGTATTTTCTTCTGGTTGGAAGGGGTTTACAGAGAGGGGATTAATACTTTCGTACACAAACCCTATTTCTTCGTTGGATAATCCACTAAATACAAAATTTATTGTTACAAGTAAAGAAGCTGATTTGTATGACAGTCCAGGAGGAAGAAAGATATCAACAAGATATCTTGGTGACAAAGGAACCATTATAGGGGGGCCTGTTAGTATAGATGGCGGAAAATATTGGCAAGTAAAATTTGAAGACGGAACTACGGGCTGGATTTCCGAGGATGATATTGCAAGTATTGAGGGAGTGGGACCAAATATTTTTGTTAGATCACTTCTCTTTTTGTGGAAACTGGTCTCGTATTTGAAACTTATTTTGATTATTTTTTCGCTGGTTCTTATTGCTTGGCTCGTTTATCTCTCTAACAGAATAGTGAAACTAAGAAAAGAAGAAGGGGAGAAACTTTATCCAAGCGGTATCCCAGATGAGTTTAATGAAACCAAAGTATCTAATCCAAGATGGGAAGTAGTTGAAAAAAATTTATTATCTTCCAGCGAAAATGATTGGCGACAAGCAATAATGGAAGCCGATATAATACTCGTTGAGCTTTTGGAAAATATGTCCTTACCTGGAGAGACAGTAGCGGATAAATTGAAAGCTGTTGAAAGGTCAGATTTCACTACCATAGATTTTGCTTGGGAGGCACATAAAGTTCGAAATCAGGTTGCTCACGAAGGTGCGTCTTTCGCCCTAAGTCAGAGGGAGGCTAAAAGAGTAATAGAGTTATACAAAGCAGTTTTTGAAGAGTTTCATATGATATAAATCACCTTTGGATTTTGTTGATCTGCATGCTAATTAGTGGTAGTATGTATCCTGTTAAGAATATAGCGGGATAGAGAAGCAGTATCTCGGTAGGCTCATAACCTGCAGACCCAGGTGCAAGTCCTGGTCCCGCAACAAGAAAAAACAAAAAGCCTTTCAGGGCTTTTTGTTTTGTGTTATATTGGCCATATCGTCGGCGTAGTTCAATGGTAGAACGAAGGACTCATAAGCCTTAAACAATGGTTCGATTCCAT
>CAZRVD010000008.1:0-19584 GCA_964603545.1 uncultured Candidatus Saccharibacteria bacterium
AGGATCAAACTCTTAAAAAAAGTTTAATCAAAAACTTATAATGAACGGAACAAAATAAAGGAAAATAAATTTTTCTTAATTCTGATTTGCGCTGTTGTAACAAATGAAATCTTTTATGTGTTTAATTGATGTTGAAAATCGTTGCTTAGATTTTCATATCCGAAAGCATTTATAAAGAATATTTGTCTATCATTTTAGACTGACATCTAAAATGAGTTGACGGAAATCTTGCATTTACCGAGCACCAATATCTTTTGGTGCTTGGCTTATAAATACGTTCTTTACCCCCGAACTAATTCTTGGAGAATTACAGTTCGGGGGTTAATTCAATTTGATTGTCAATGAACTTTTGTGAATGAAAAAGCCTTGTTCAGGCAATTTCAGACACTCGTATAGTATAGTCATATTTCTTTTAGAGTCAAGCCTTTAATTTTGGTAAAATACTCTTATTCCTGTGGATAATTCTTACACTAAAAAACCCACCTTAAGCAGGGCATTTGGCCTTGCTTAGTGGGTTTTGAGACAAAATAACTTTATTCCTCATCAGAGGAAGGTAACCTATCCGGATTTCCTGAAGCTCTCCTCAATTCTGTTTCAACTTTTAAAATTTCATTTTGCCTCGCCGCCTCTGCGACTTCAGGGGCATCAATTGGTTTTTGAACAACTTCAACCTTTATGTTCGCCTGCTTAGTTTGTAGGCCTGTATCTGGACTGTAGCCGTAGTCATATACAGTTGTCCCATGTTCATTTACAGTCTTTTTTATCCCAAGTGAGGCGAGATCTTCCGGACTTAAATCATCAAGATTTTTTCTCATTGCCGCTTCTTCAATCCTCCTGCCGATATCCTGTACTTCTTCTGCTGTTACATCTGGAACATCATTCTCCTCGGCTGATCCTTCAAATCCCATAGTTTTTTAGTTAATTTTAATATCTAAATATTAGTACTTTTTATGTAAATAGGCAATCAAATTTTTATACCAAAAAACCCACTTTGCACGGGCTCTTTGGCCCATTTAGCGGGTTGGATCATAACCACCAAATATCTTGTTAAAGAGGCGGTCGAGAAGTGATATCTGTTCTAATACTAAATAGACAAAGTGATCTTCCTTGATAAGAGCGATCTTTTGCTCTTGAGCAAGAAACCCATGAAGGCACCGCCCCACTTCTAGGAAATCAGTTTCTCCTTGAGAGTCACTCGAGATCCTAATTCCTTCAACACGTTTATTTTCTACTTTGGCTATTCTATAGCCTTGAGTTTGAAAATAAGTCGCCCATCTTCCAAGTGAAGTTAGTTCTGAATCACTTGGAGAGGCAGGAACTTCTCGATACGAAGTTTTTGACATCGCTTCCTCCGATAACCATACTATCATCAAAAACACAGAGGTCAAAAAGTAAACTCTTAACAAGAAATTAGTTCTTTTTCTGCAACTTCTCTAAAGTAACAAGCAGTGGACTCGCTACGAAAATAGATGAATATGTTCCCGTAATCATGAACCATTCAGATCTTCTATTTATACTATACGATTAATCGTATAGTATAAATTCGAGTAATTATTAATTGATAATTTATGATTTAAAGATTTTTCGGTTTTGCTTTCTCTCTATTTCATTAAGCCACTGCCATCTCCCCTTGCCCACCCTTGGTGGCAAACCACCAGTTACAATAGTTTCTAAAACATCCCAGATACTTTTTTGGTTTTTCTTCAAAATATTCTCGATGTATTTAAATTTTCCTATTTCATATTTCAATGATATTCGAGCAACTGTTGATGGACTTACATTTAATATATTTGAAATGAAATTTTTTGATACTCCTTCTTCCAACATGCAGAGAATTGCAAAACGTTTCGCAAACATCACTTTTTCTGCTTGAGTCATAAACTCTTTGAGTAAAGTAACACTCCTACGATCATCACCAGCAGTATCGAATACAATCACTAACTGATTGTATATTTTACTAAAATTTTCTTTAGATATTTCCTTTTTGGATACATGTGTCATATTTATATACTACACGATTAATCGTATAGTGTAAATATTATTTGCTAGATTAATATGACTGAAACGTAGGATTGAGACTCCTAGGACTCAAGTAAATGATGAAAATTAAAGTACCAAAAAACCCACCTTGCACGGGCCTTTTGGCCTCCACCTAGTGGGTAGTTCACAACGTCAATCTTATTTTGGACCAACAAAATGAGGTATGTTAGACCAAAGTTGAATGTTCTTAGGAAGCCTGTCTTCCTTATGTGCCAACTCTTGTTCCGCGCGCTGAAGCATTTCTAGTGCTTGAATAGCTTCTGCTGTGGTTGCATCAAACGGTTCCCCAACTTGCCACATCCGAACTTTTGGGTCACCGGAGTCGACCTTGTAGGTCATTACGTAATAGCCCATTTTCACTCTCCAAAAATAGACTAACTTATTAAAAATTAAATTACAACTTATAGTGTTTACTTCTGCATCTTCTCCAAAGTTACCAAAAGTGGGCTCGCTACAAAAATTGACGAATATGTTCCCGCGATAACCCCAACAAGCAATACAAATGCAAAATCTTTTGTTGTCTCCCCTCCTAGGAAGTAAAGTGCGGCGAGTGAAATGAAAATTGTAAGTGAAGTATTAATTGATCTTCCAAATGTTTGTGTTACCGACTCACCGACAGTCTCCTGAAATGATTTTTTGTTGTTGCCCTCACGCAGATTTTCCCTCACTCGGTCAAAAACAACAATGGTGTCATGGACGGAATAGCCCAAAATAGCTAGAAGTGCGGTTACAAAAAGTAAATCTATTTCCCCGCCGTTAAAATGTGTCCAGGCGACGAAAATTCCAGTAGGAATTATTACATCGTGAGCAAGAGCAACAATAGTAGCTAAGCCATACTTCCAAGAGGCAACAGGTTGGGACACCTTTCTGAAAGCAAAAGTAATAAAGAGAACGATACAGATAATAACTATACTAATAGCTACCATCGCTTTGTTTTTGAGCTGACTTCCAACAACTGGACCAAGCGAGTTGAATCTTTCTTCTTTTGCAACATTACTTGGATCCTTTTGGAAAGCGCCCATTACGACAACTTTTTCTGTTGGACTCAGGTCTCTAGTTTTTAGAACAAAATTTTTGTCTCCTGAAGGTGTCAGAATGTAGTTACCTAATCCTAGGTTATCTAAACCCGTTTTTACAGTCTCCAATTCTGGTCTTGTGTTTGTGTAACTGACTTCTAAAATAGAACCTCCTTTAAAATCAATACCAAGATTAAAACCATACATCCAGATGGAGGCGATAGAGCCCAGTACTAATACTGCAGAGAGAACGAAGAAAAATTTTCTGTTATTTACTATGAACATAAAGGATAATTTCTAATTTTTAATTTTAAATTTCTAAATATGGAATCCATTGCTAAAAAGAAACCTAACTAATTTTGTTACTGGCTCTTTTGTGTCTCTAGGCGCAACTGCAAAAAGGAATGTTCTAGAAACAGAAATCGCTGTAAACATTGAAACCAATACTCCAAGACCAAGTGTTAGCGCAAAACCTTTTATTGCAGAAGTTCCCAGCCAGAAAAGAATCACCGCAGTAATCATACTAGAGATATTTGAATCCCTGATAGAAAGCCAAGCACGAGAGAACCCTAAATGAAGCGCCTCGTTTACTGACTTACCTTTTTTCAATTCCTCTTTCATTCTTTCAAAAATAAGAACGTTAGCATCAACCGCCATACCAATAGAGAGAATGAACCCCGCAATACCAGCTGCAGTAAACGTAACAGGAATAAGTTTAAAAATAGCTAGAGAAAGAATTATATAAATCATAAGTGATAGTGACGCTATGAATCCAGGAAGTCTGTACCAAAGAATAAGGAAAGCTATCAATAGCCCGAACCCAACGACCCCAGCTTTTACACCAGAACTTTTTGCGTCTTCACCAAGAGACGCACCGATAGTCTGCGTAGAAATAAGTTCTATTGGAACAGGAAGTGCACCGTAATTTAAATCTCGAACAAGTGCCTTTGCCTCCTCTCCAGTGAAATTTCCAGATATAATAGCCTTGCCGTCTGTTATCACATCGTTAATAACTGGACTGGAGATAACTTGCCCATCTAGGAAAATAGCCAAAATTTCTCCCTTGTTTTCTGTGGTTATTTTTGCAAACAAACTTTTACCCTCGTCATTAAATGTTATTGCAACAATTGGCTCACCAGCTATTTGTCCAGAGCCAGCGGTTGTAAACTGTAGTTGTGCGCCACTTAAGTATTGTCCACCCAAACCTGTTGATATAAAAACATCATCTACAGTTTTTGTTTTCAATTCTTCTTCTGTAAACTTTTTAGCTTCTGGCCTAACCAACATAAACTCTAGTTGTGGAGTTTTGCCGATAAGAGCTACGGCCTGGTTTATATCTGTTACCCCAGGAAGTTCAACTAAAAGTCTGTGCTCGACACCGCCCGTTACAATACCTGGGTTCTCCACTTGTACTACTGGTTCAGACACACCAAAAAGATTTACACGTCTCTCAATAACATCTCGAAGTGAAGCCATTGCTCCACCTATATCACCTGATTTCACTTTAGATACATCGGCTCTGTAAGTAAGCTCTGTTCCACCGTTTAAATCAAGTCCAAGTTTAAAAGCATACTTGCTAAGGCGAGGAGATACTTCCGGATCTGCCCTTTCAGAGCGATAAACAAAAAGTCCAACTAGGACTACAAACACTATTAAGAAACCAGAAATCGCTCGGTGTTTTAACATAGTAGGGATTATTATATTGATTTAAGAGAAAAAAGCAATCCAGTAGTAGAAATCTGTATAGTGCTAACACACAAAAAGATACCAATTTCACTACTGGACTAGTCCGGTAGTGAGCGAGGCGGAGCTACTGGGCAATTCAGTGTTTTATCTACAACTCGTTATAAAAAAACAATCTAGGAGTAAATGAAGCACTTACTTCTGTATCAACACCAACATTTATTACACAGGAACTAATATTGAAACACCCGCCTCCAGTCCACCCGCTAAACTTCCAATAAGAAGAAGACGGTATAGCCTGTAGTGTCACTTCACTTCCAAGTAAATAATTTTTTACACAAGGTGACCCGCAGATTTTTGTATCTATAATATTGTCACTACTTCTTATACTTCCTCCCGGACCTTGTACAACACTTACTGTCACACTAGCAGTATCCTCTTCTCCCTCTTCATCAGATACAACAACTGTATTAGAATCAGCATATTTATCAAAATCACGATAGAGACTAAAATGATATTCTCCTGGAGTTAAAGGTATTGTGAAAACACACGAACCTGCCTCTATGGGTGTCCCTCCTGGACTGTAATCACAATTTGAAGTGTAAAGATAATCTAATTCATTTGACAACTCTGGTGCACTATTTAAGTACAAACCTATCCAATCCTCATTAGTTGGATTAGTAAAACTACTAAACGTGACTGTTACAGTCGCGCCACCTAAAACACTATCTGGATCTGCGACCAAAATTGGATCTGGTTCATATACAGTGAGCGCATGCGAGGACCAATTGGAATTTTCACCCCATTCGTTTTGTGCTAAAACGTTAAATGTTTTTGCTCCCAAAGTAGCCCAGCTGTGAGAGACATTTCCAGACGTCCCTGAGCTAACGTAACCAGAAGAAGGCACCCATTCATCTGCCACTCCATCTGTCGGCTCACTCCAATCTATTCCGTAACGTAAATCATAGTCAGTCGGGTCGGTAGAAACAAAATCATAACTACTTGATATGTTTATAATAGCCCAATCATTACCAGTAATCATAGGATTACTTGGTGGGTCTGTATAAATACAACTACCGTCGTCCACCGTAGCAAGTGGGTTATAGTTAACCGCTCCTGGATCAGTACAACCACTTATTGGAGGAGGAATACACTGGTAATCCAAACAATCGTCTAACCCAAGGCCTTCGTCATTTGGACAAACATTTCCCGGAAATGTTGTGACAAATTCACAACCATATTCACAAGATGTTTGGCTGTATGTACAATCCTGTTTCCCATCAACAATAGAACATTCATGACTAAGGACCTGGTCACACTCAACGGCATCTGCATTTTTTACATTCGAGAAAAATCCAACAAAAATAAGAAAAAACAAAACTATGATTTTTTTCTTACTGTAATATGCTTTTAAATTTAGTTTCATAAAAATAAATTATTTCATCAGAACCATCATTTTTACTTGAGTTTTCACATATGTTTCTTGAGCAAAATCTATATCTACCTGATAACTCTCACTTTCCATACTCAAAGTGGCTGCTTTTTCTGAATATGAGGCAGAGAAAATATTCCAAATTTTACGGTCAACAGACGATGCGAATGATTTGAAAGATTCTATTGAACTCCTATTCATATTAAACATAACCTCAAAACCCTTTTTACCATTAGAATACAAAACCGACTCTACTTTTATATTATCGGCCTGACTTAGTAGACCTAGAACTAAAACCGGCAAATTTTTAGACGAGACGGATGTTTTGTCCTTAGTCTCTGGAACTTTTAGTTGGCCTCTGGAATTGAGAAATTGTAATTGTTCATCTACAGACAAGGTATCAAGTGGCGGAACTCCTGTCCTTTCCTCTGTGGCAACAGGAGCGTTCAGCTCGTTAGGACTTTTCTTGAAAAAGAACAGGTCGTTATAGTAAATAAGTGCAACAAAAACAACAACCGCTAAAAATAGTACAGAAAAAACCGCTTTAGGATTTGGTTTTGTATAGTCTGTTTCCATATCTTTTATAATCAACATAGAAAGCTAACTTATTTAAATTAAAATTCTTTGTAAATAAATATCCTAGGTTTAAATACGGCATCTACAATCTTTGAACTATCGATATTTAGATTACAAGTACTTCCAGAGAAGCTATCGCATCCAGACCAACTGTCAAACTTCCAATATGATGAAGCTGGTATTGCCCTTAACACCACGGACGAACCAATAGAATAATCTTTGATACAAGGTATAGAAGGACACTTTGTTGGATCCTTTGTGTCTATAATAGGAGTAGGTGCCTCAGAACTTCTAACGCTCCCGCCAGGACCAGGATTTGCTCGTACAGTCACCGTATGTGTCCCCCCAGTTACAGTTACAGATGCTGATGTACTTGTAGTTCCACCAAGACCAGTACAACTCAGATTGTATGTTTTATTTGAAACGAGTGCTCCTGTTGATTGTGAGTGAAACCCGTTTGTAGCTGATTTTGAGCCGCTCCAATCACCACTAGCGGTACAAGAAGTGGCATCGCTAACTGTCCACTCTAGACTTGATGAACCTCCTGAAGCAATAGAAGCTGGATTTGCTAAGAATGTTAGGGTAGGTGCAGGAACCACAGTAACATCATTTGAAGTTGCCTGAAGAACGTTGTACAAGTCCTCAGAATACAATCTGAAGTGATAAACGCCTGGAGTACTTGGCATAGAGAAAACGTTTGTACAGGTTCCTGATGAACGGGTAATACCGGTATCGGCTGGTCTTGAACAACTTGAAGTATATATGTAATCGATTTCAGGAGAAGGGAAAACCGCACTTTTTAGATACAAACCAATCCAATCTTGAGGAGTAGGAGAAGGGGGAGTATTTATATTATTAAAGTCTAAATCAACCGATGCTCCCGGTCCAACCGTAGTTGCACTTGTTACCGTAAGTGTCCCGTTAGGAGCATATGCTCTACTAGCTGTACATTGAGGACTATCCCCCCCGCCATTTGAACCAACACAAGTCCAGGGAACCGTACCACCTGCTGATGGAAAAGCTGTATTGTTTGAAGTTCCTGTTAGACACTGAGTGTCTGACCCGTATGAAGTTTGTGTAGAAACATAAAATTTATTATTTGCTGAACCACACTGACCAGTTATTGGTGTTGGTAAAACATCAACATCGTTTGAGACTGCATACTGAACATCATCCTCGTCCTGTTGCCAAAGTCTAAAATTATATGTGCCTGGAGTAGATGAAGCAATAAATGTACAAGTTCCTGAAGATTTGGCATTTAGAGGTGGTGGTGCAGGTTGTGGAATTTTTGTACAGTCATAATCATACTTCCAATCATCAAAATTAGACATTGTCTTTGGTTTTAGGTACATACCTATCCAATCTCTTTCTTGGGGAGCAGAAACACCAGCAAAATTTACAGTTATGCTACCCCCTGGATAAACTGGGGTTGAGGCAGACAGAGTGGCAACTGCAGATGGTAAAGTTTGGAAAGTCCCAATTGAGGAGTAACCTGTACCAAACGGATTTGTTGCATAACCATGATAATAGATTGTTGTATTTGCAGGCATCCCAGCTCTAGAGTGCGAGTAAGCACCCAGTGCCGTTCCTCCCTCAACTGAACAATTCGGCATCAGGCTTGGTGATACCCCCCAACAAGTACCACGCGCCCATATTGAGGATGGGTAACCAGAAGTGCGCAGAGTCGCTCCTAAAATCGCGCTTGTTGATGTGATAGAAACTGCTGTTGGAGTATCTAGTGTTGGAACTGCATTTGGTAAACAATTTATTGTAATAGTTCCTGAACCCGCAATAGCATTATTTGGTCCAGTTCCATTTAAGTCTACTGCGTGAATATATATTGGGTGTGTTATTCCGTCCTTTAGAGAATCCGGAACAGTAAAAGAGAAACCGTAGGGTTTGTTGTTTATAACGTATGGCCACGGCGGACTTGTTCGAGTTACCAACGTATTCGCTGTAATATATGGGGGGATATAATTTCCTGGTGGAGTTGCGTATGCATTACGATCTGTAAAAAGTGCAACAATAACAGACGCATTTAGATCATCTGGATCTGCAGCAACACCAGAGATTACACTACAGTTTGCTACCTCTATATTTCCGACAGCGGGTTGTGGTGGTGTCGGTGGCCCACCACCTCCACCACCAGCTGTACAATTCATAGTTACATTTACAGTAACATTACTATTGCCCACCGCCTGCGAACCACCAACGGCAGTACAATTTGAAGCAGTAACTCCCCAACCAACAGTTACATTTTTGTTTACACCAAAGTTAGCGAAACCATTACTGTCCGTAGTACGAGTCGTGCCATTACCAAAATTCTGATCAATATTAACTGTAGCACCTGAAATGTTTGTACCGTTTTGATTTTTTACTATAAAGTCTAATGCAGCATAACTAGGATTTATACTAACACTAATATTTCTAGAAATGGTTATATTACCCGTACCACTGTAACCACTAGCAGTGATAGTAAAATCTGCTGTTCCAGATCCAGTTGCTGTACAAGTAGTTCCTGCGCTAAATCCATTTTCTGCTACATATTGTGGAGAGCCACCAAGATCACAACTAACTTGACCAGACCAACTCAACACTGTCTGGCTATTTGTATCTCTTACGTCCCATGTTATATCAAAATCTTGTCCAATTGCTACTGTAGAATTTGTTGTGCTTAATGCTTCAATAGAAACCTGCCTACCATAAACAGTCATGGAAGGAGTAATTTCGGCGTCATTCACATAAAACGAGGCTACAGCATAAGTAAAATTATTTGATGTACCTCCTATATCACGTTGGACACTGATGTTACCTGATGCACTACCGATATTGCCGGCACCATTTGAATCTATGGCATTCCAGCATGATCCATCCCACATAACTCCTGAAGAATTTAGACACATATCTATTCCATATTTACCACCAGACGGACCAGCAGAACCGTAACCTTTAACAAAAGCGTCTATTTGGGCAGACCATGCTTGGAAATTTGAAGGATTATTAACTTGATTTGACCTAATGTTTCCTCCAGAACCACAACCATTACATGAAATTTTTCCAAAATTTGAAGTATTGCTATTAGTTGAAGCCTTCATATGTGAAAAAACAGAAAAAACACTAATACCAACGAGTAATATAACAAAAAGTTTTTTATTTATCATATTTAGTATTTAGGTGCTATATACTTTATTTCTACTGCTCTAGAAATAAACTTACCCCAAAAATCATCTGCAAGTACAACTTCTATACCAATAGCTACATTTTCCGAATCTTTTTTTAAAGTAACAAAATCAGTCTCATTTGTCTCTTTTTGGGCCTTGTCCAACTCAAACATCCCACTACCAATAGGTTGGAAAAAAGCTGTTTTTGTTATGTTAGTTCTTTCGTTTATCTTTATCTCTAAATCGTAAAGTGGTTTGGTCTTTTTAACCTCACTTTCATAAGCACCATAGACAATTACTGAGTTTTCTTTTACAAACTTAACACTCCCTTGAAATTTATTACCTTTATTATTCTTAGTAAGTAGAAAACCAACAAATACAACAACAATGACAAGTAGTATAGAAATTAATTTTCTAGAATTAGACATTTATTTATATAAAAAATAAACTATTTCCTATATTTTAGTTCATATAAAAATATTTGTAAACGAAAAAAGGTGGATAACAGCGCGTGACTGTTGCCCACCTTCCCACTCTAGGCAAGTGCTACTTACTGGTTGCCGTAGTCCACCTGGAAACTGAGGGTTGAGTACTGGTATCCGACTCCAGACCGACCCCACTTAGCTTGAACCAGAATGTACTTGAACGTCACAGGCATCATTGTGATCATGCCAGGTGAACCGCCGGGGTAAGACCCTTCACCCCCAGACTTCACGAAGCCATTGTCGAAAGATGCCCCGTTCGCCTCGACTCCGTCGTTACTGGGGTAGAGTTCGATCGAAACACCTTCGTTCTGGTTTGGCAAAGAATCAACCCTGAGTTTTACGTTCCAAGCAAATCGGAATGGAGCTGTGACGGAGCTCCCGGGAGCAGGTGTCAGACTTGTGATCTGAACCTGAGCCGGAAACTGAACACTGGGGTCCGTTTTGTTTTCCATACGGACAAAGTCGGTGGGCACTGTCAAGTGCTGGCCACCAGACTGGGGTGGAGTTGCGACGTCGCAACTCGGTGACAGGGGGGTTGTAGCGCAATAGCTCAAACCCTCACCATCTTTGTTCTGGGCACAACCTATGCCCAGGATGAGGATTACGATGACGAACGACTTCACGAACGTCTGCATCAACCGCCTCCTAGGCTAAGGGTTTCTAACTTTTATTATGCATATTATTCTAAATTTTGCAAGTGGTAAGTGGAAAACTCAACCGTTTCACCAAATCGAGACTAGGATTAAGCCTTATTTAGAAAAAGTTATCCACAGGTATTATATACCACTCCTAGATAGTAAAGATTTTATTGTTTTTAGTGCAATTTTAATATCCAACCAAAATGATCTATTTTTAATGTAATAAATATCGTATGTTAATTTTTCTTTTGTTAGGTTTACTTCTGGACCGTGATGCGGGTGAAGTTCTTGATGTGTTTGTGCCCACCCAGAAAGTCCAGGTTTTATTAGATGTCGAATATTATAATATGGAATTTCCTTATCATATATTGCAACCCCACTAGGTAGCTCCGGTCTCGGACCAATGAGTGATATATCTCCCACTAATACATTCCAAAGCTGTGGAAGCTCGTCTATTCTGGTTTTTCTAAGAAAATTACCTACCCTTGTTACTTTGTTTTCAGAAATAGAATTCAGATCAACTTCGTTTCTACTCATTGATCTAAATTTGTATAAACAAATATTTTTTCCATCTCTTCCAACCCTATCTTGAGAAATGAATAAATTTCCCCCATCATCTAGTTTTATAGCTAAATAAACAAATGGATAAAAGGCAAGAGAAAGAAGCCCGAGAACAGTAGAAATACTAATATCCATAACTCTTTTAAGAAAATCGTAAGAATGGTTTGGTGAAATAGAAATATTTTCCAAAAACCAACTATATGTAACGAGAGAAAGAGGGATTCTATCAAAAATGTCTTCATAAATACGATGAGAGTCTATAAACCGAACTTTTGAAAAAATTAAATTATAAAGATGGGGAAGAAGTGGGGTGACTTTCTGGTGAGAAAAATCAATCGCGATTATTTTTATGTTATTTGAGTAAACAATTTTTACCACATCTTCCTGTACATCTATGGAGCCCATATTGTGGACATCAATGGACGAAATAAAATTCAAATCATATCTACTGTTACCATTTACTTCTGTGAGTAACTCTTTCATCTCCTCCCCCGCTCCAATAAGAAGTGCTGGTTGTTTTTCTTTTCTTATAAGTAACCCCTCTCCATAAAGTCTCCATAAAAGTACGCCGATAAAAGAAACTATCAAATATATAAACAATATCGTTTTAGGAGTAATACCAAAAACATTAGTAATGTAGAAAAATACGATAGCAAAAATACTATTTATTAATTGAGCATTAAAAATAATATTTGGTAATCTACTCTTGAGAATTAGGGTGTGTTTTTCATAGAGACCCGCGATAAAATAAACTAGCGCCCATATAGCAAAAAGTATCGAGAATGGAACAATGTGCACACTAAACATTGCCCAGGTCGGTGTTTCGGCAAAACGCAGATAAAGAGAAAGCCACAGAGAAAAAGTGAAGAGAAAAATGTCGCCAAAGAAAAGCGTTAGAGCTTCTTTTTTAGGGAGAATATTCATGGTAATTATGAATTCTTGACAATAATATGCTAAAATTTACTAATATGCAACTTGATAAAGTTCCAAAATCTAGAACAAAAATTTGCTTTGCTATAACAAAAGGTGTGTGGGGTGGAGCTCAAAAATATTTATACCTACTTGCAACTTCCCTTCCACAAGACAAGTACGATGTCTCTGTGATTGTTGGTGTTGGTGATATTTTAAAAAACAGATTGGAAGAAAAAAATATTAAAGTTTTTGAAATCGAGAGTCTAGAAAGAGATATCTCGATTCTCTCTGAAATAAAAAATTTTGTAAAAATATTTAATATTGTAAGACGTGAATCCCCAAGTATTCTGCACCTAAACAGTCCTAAGGCTTCTGGCCTCGGGGCTGTCGTTGGTCGTATGCTTTTGACTCCAAAAATAATGCAAACTGTTCACGGTTGGTCTTTCAACGAAAATCGTAATATATTCTCCAGACTACTCGTATATATTTTTTCTTGGATTACAGTACTTCTGTGTGACAAAACAATAACCATTAGTTCAAGTGAGAAAAGACAAGCATTAAAGATGCCGTTTGTTAGTGATAAAAAAGTAACATTGATAAAAAACGGTATAGACAAAATAAACTATATAGATAAACATAGAGTCCGAGAAGCACTACTTTTACGTACACACAGAAACATGAATGATATTTTAAAAGATACTCTCTGGATAGGAACTATTTCAGAACTACATAAAAATAAGGGCTTAAAATATATGATAAGTGCTCTCACAGAGATAAAAACTCCATTTGTCTTTTTTATTATAGGTGAAGGAGAAGAAAGAGAGAACTTGAAAAACCTTATCCGTGTAAAGGGTCTACAAAACCAAGTGTTTCTAGTTGGTTTTATAGATATCGCAAACTTATATTTAAAAGCTTTTGATATTTTTACCTTAACTTCAGAAAAAGAAGGTCTGCCATTTTCGATAATGGAAGCTGGTGGCGCGGGCATTCCTGTAATAGCAAGTAACGTGGGTGGTATTCCAGATATTATAGATAACAACAGAAATGGAATTCTTGTAAAAAGAGGTAGTGTGCCGGAAATAAAAAAAGCTATTGAATACTTGTCTGCAAACCCAAAAATTCGTAGTGAGTTTGGAAAAAAACTGAAAGAAAAAGTAGAAAAAGAATTTTCAGTAGACAGAATGACTAAAAAAACTTTCTCCCTTTATAAATAAAATCCTTTAAATACCAACCATCTCATTTTGGGATACGGTCTTGTGTACACTCCGACTAGATTTTCTCATGCCCATAAGAATCCCTAGTCCTAAAAACTCTGATAGCAAATGACTTCCGCCATAACTCATAAATGGCAAAGTATTCCCTGTGACAGGAAGCAGACCTATATTCATACCGATATGAATAATGGCGTGAATTGAAAATAATATAACCAAACCAAGACCAAACAAAATTTCAAAATTACTTCCACCTTTTGAGGATATTTTTAATATCCTCAAAATAACAATACCGTATAAAAGGAGAAGCAATGTAACGCCAAAAAATCCCCATTCTTCAGCGAAAGCGGCAAAAATAAAATCTGTCTGATATTCAGGCAAAAACTGAAGCTTAGATTGCGTTCCATAACCAATACCTTTGCCAAAAAACTGTCCGGAACCTACTGCAATTGTAGACTGGTAGGCGTTGTAACCACTACCACGAATATCTGTTAGAGGATTAAGAAAAGTAACAATTCTAGCTTTTTGGTATGGCTTAAAAGCAAAAAACCAGAGCCCGCCAAAGACGATTATCCCCAGCAGGAAAACAGCAAATAAATGCTTTTTGGATATACCGGAGACTAGAACCATTCCAAACCAAATCAGAAAAATAATAATAGCTGAACCAAAATCTGGCTGAAGAAGAACGAGTAGGAATACAATAAAAACATAAAACCCAGAGACTAGTATATGCCTGACGTTTGCTATTTCTATGTGTCTTCTGGAAAAATATTTAGACAGAAGTAAAATAACCACAAGCTTCACAAGGTCCACCGGCTGAAAAGAAAAAGCTCCAAGGTCAAACCAACTTTTTGCCCCCTTGAAAACGGTACCTAAAGCAAACAGAAGAAAAAGTAAGAAAGTTGATATAAAAAATAAAAAAACAATAATCCTAGTATTTCTTAAAAAGCTCCAATCAACACCACTAGCGACAAAAAAAGTAAAGGCAGAGATAGCTATCCAAATAATTTGCTTGCTAAAAAAACTACTCTGACCCAAAAAGGAATTCATGGTAACAAGCCCAGCAAAAGAGATGAGTAGTGCACTGCCAAACAAAACCCAATCAATATTGCTCCAAATATTTTTAAAAGAAAACATACTTATGGAGTATGGGTTAGATTAATCTATAAATAACACTGATGACATTCGGCTTCTTCTGGCAAAGACTAGATGCAATCTCACTATATATACCAGAAAGAGTCTCCTTGCTAGGAGCAAAGAAATAATGTTTGTCATCTGTACTAATAGATTTTAGAAAATCCTCACTTGCGCTCTTACCAAGACCAATGGCGAACAAATCCATACCAGCGGATTTTATTTCCATTGCTAGACTTTGAGCAGATACGCTAGGATAATTTGGCTCACCTATTTTTGTTGGCTCTGTAGGGATTCCGTCCGTGAGAAGTATCACGACTTTTTTACTCTCAGGCCTTACCCTGCTAGATTTTAATTCTTCGAACGCATTCTGAAGTCCTCCTGTAATGTTTGTCTGTTCTTGAGTTGTTGTACTCAAAAACAAATTACCGATAGCCGACAATGCTACCTCCTTATCTTTAGAGAGGGGGCTTTCTTGTTTTGAAAGAGTACCAAAAGAGACTACGGAGACCCGGTCATTGACCGTAAGGTTTTTTACAAAGTTTTTTGCTGTTTTTGTAACAGTGGTAAACGGCTCTGGAGGAAAAAGCCCCTCACTTCTCATACTTCCGGATTTATCCAAAGCAAGAGTAATATCTAGCGGAGCAACACAAGTCTCTACCCCTAGATCAAATGGCTTTGGCCAAGTAAAAACGAAGTCTTGTGTGGTTCTTTTTAATAAATTATCAACAAAAGACCTTGATGCTGCCACAACATTTTCATTACCATCTAGAACAAAAACTACAAGTTCTACCTCTGAAATATTTTCTAGTGAATCATTGGTAACTGTTCCTGTAATTCTGGGAACTGTACTTGTTGATGTTAGAGATCCATACTCCAGGAGAATGTTTGGCTCTACCTTTGTATCTTTTTGCCAAGGAGTAAACGAGATAAACTCTAGGTCTGCAGATCTTGGTTTACTATTTTTCAGAACAATACCGTTTTCAAATATAGCAAATTTCTTACCCTTTGGAATACTAGTGACTCCATCTATTGTTGATACCAATTTTCCACCATCATCAAATATTCTAAACTGATATTTGACGCTTTCATTTTTAGAATTCACGTTTGGGTTTTCTATATAGGCCACTGCGCTGTAAACATCTCCAGAAATATTAAAAACTTTGGACCATAAAACGATTGGGGTAAGTGTATCCGATGTACATAGATTTTTACAACTACCACCACAGTCAACACCAGTCTCTTCACCGTTTTGAAAACCATCACTGCAAGTAGGAGCATTATAAATAAACTGCCAAAACACAAGGCCAAACAAACCAAGCAGTAGTAGCAAAACTATACCCCCATATATTAATCTCCTTCTAGCAGACCAGGACATATAGAAAATATTATACCAAAAATAATACAATAAACTACTGCTTTTTAAAGACCTTTACAAAAACAAATGGTAGGAGTAGCGTATTTTACGTGTTTATAAATTTGACCAAATTATTAGTTTAAAAGCCGATTATGAAAAAAGTCTCTAAGAATAAGGGTTTTACGTTGATTGAAATCTTGGTTGTTATAGGAATAATAGCTATTTTAGCTGGTATAGTAATTGTCGCTATAAATCCAGCAAGACAGTTTGCCCAGGCAAGAAATAGTCAAAGGTTGAGCAATATCAACACAATTCTAAATGCTGTTGGCCAAAATATGGCCGACAACAAAGGCGTCTGGAATTGTGGATCATTATATTTTAGTGGCTCATCAGCTAGTACAACCATCGGTACAGGGGGGTCAGACTTAGCAACATGCCTAGTTCCAACCTATATTCCATCTGGAATCCCTCAGGACCCTAGTAGTGGTACTTCAGTTGATACTAAATACCAGATATCTACTACAACAACAGGAATAGTGATGATCTGTGCACCACTTTCATCCGAACCTGCACTTGGTTTTCCCACACCACTCTGCGTAATGAGATAGATGATAAAAACAACCTCCCCGTAGGTTGTTTTTAAAATTGGAGTATAATAGCCTTACCATATGGATTTAAAAACTCCGCTCGAAAAAGAATTCAGACTTACTCCTGGTCACAGAACCGCTCTAAAGAAAATGGGAATTTCTACCCTTGAGGATTTGCTGTACCACTTCCCTGTTCGGTACGGAGACACTAGCCAGATTTCACACATTGAAAATCTTAGGAAGGGTGACAGCGCTGTTGTTTTTGGAACAATTTCAGGACTTAAAACAAGTAAGGCTTTTATTAAAAAAATTCCTATGTCAGAAGCCATGGTGACAGATGACACTGGGAAAATAAAACTAGTTTGGTTTAACCAACCCTACATTGCAAAAATGATGCGTGAAGGAGCAAATGTCCGCGTAGAAGGAAAAATCGCGGAGAGAAAAGGTGATGTATACATGAGTAATCCAAAGATAGAAATGATAAAGGAGTTACCAAATGCTGTGGGTGACTCTCTTTTTGGTAGAGCAGGGGGTGACGAACACTCCATGTACCCCGTTTATCCCGAAAGTAAAGGCGTAACTTCTTACTGGATGTATCATACTGTGCAGAAAATATTTTCTTCGGGAGTTCTCGACACTCTCAAGGACCCAATACCAGAGAATATTTTAAAAAAATATTCTCTTCCGGGAATTAAAACTGCTTTTATTTGGATTCATGCACCAAAAAATACAGACGATGCTCTGTCCGCAAGAAAAAGATTTGCTTTCCAAGAAATATTTTTTATTCAACTTGAAAAACAAAAAGAGAGAAAGATTTGGACCAAAAAAAGCAGTTTCAAAATTGAAACAAGCCAAAAAGATATTATGGATTTTGTTAAGCGTTTTCCTTTTGAAGTAACAAAGTCACAAATGGATGCTATAAGTTCTATTACTTATGACTTCAAACGTGGCTACCCAATGTCTCGACTTCTTGAAGGAGATGTTGGCTCTGGCAAAACAGCTGTGGCAGCCACAACCATTTATGCTGTTACAAAAGTACAACCAGTTGGTATGGCAGGAGAAAAGATTAGTGGAAATCTCCAGATAGCATATATGGTACCGACCGAAATACTAGCAAAGCAACATTATGAGAATTTTATTAGTTACTTTAATCATCTGCCAATTAAAATTGCTTTGATAACCGGAAGTGAATGCAAAATATTTCCTTCTAAAACTGATTCCACAAAGCCAGCTAAAATTTCCAAATCTCAACTATTAAAATGGGTAGCAAATGGCGAAATCCCGATACTCATAGGAACTCATGCGCTTATTTCAAAATCTGTTACATTTAAACACTTAGCTTTTGTTGTAATTGATGAACAGCACAGATTTGGAACACTACAAAGACAGAAACTTACAACAAAAAACGATCTGCTTCCTCACTTACTTTCTATGACGGCGACCCCAATTCCTCGTACTCTTGCCTTAACTGTTTATGGAGATTTAGATTTAACTGTGTTAGAAGGAATGCCTGCTGGAAGAAAACCCATTATTACCAAAGTTATTTTGCCAAACGAAAGAGAGAAAACTTATGAGGAAATCAGGCACGAGTTAAAAAAAGGTAGACAGCTTTATGTGATATGCCCAAGGATAGACGAGCCCGACCCAACAAAGGAACTTGCTGTTATCGCCAAGTCTGTAAAGCTTGAGGCCGAAAGACTAGATAAAGAAGTTTTTGGTGAATTTACAATTGATATACTGCATTCAAAGATGACGCCAACAGAGAAAGAAGACACTATGCAAGATTTTTTAAACGGAAAAACTCAAATACTTGTTGCCACTTCCGTCGTTGAAGTTGGAGTAAACGTTCCAAACGCAACAATGATAATCATAGAAGGTGCAGAAAGATTTGGACTCTCACAACTCCATCAACTACGTGGACGAGTTATTCGCAGTAACCATCAAGCCTACTGTTTTGTCTTCGCAGAAAGCAATGGTCAAAAAACAAAAGACAGAATGAAAGCACTCTACACCGCAAAAAACGGTTTTGAACTAGCAGAATTTGATTTGGCTCAGCGAGGAGCAGGAGAACTTTACGGAAGAAAACAATGGGGCATCTCGGACATTGCAATGGAGGCAATCAAAAATATTAAAATGGTTGAGGCCAGTCGAGTTGAGGCCATAAGAATAGTTGAAGAAGATGTTGAATTTAAAAAATATCCGTTAATCCAGGAATATTTTAAAAACTTAACTGAAAAAATACATTTTGAGTAAATGAAATCGGTCAGCTTCACGAGAAGCTGACCGAAGTCTCGGATTCCACCGAGCACCCTAGCGAATGCTCCGGAAAACCCAGACGCCCGGCATGAACGGCCGGTGGCGCCGGCTCGACTGCCCGCGCGAGAACGTCAGTGCCGTCAAGAGCTGACTCACCACATTCTGACCGGACTTGTTGGAACGTGTGGGCGTCAACAACGCGACCATGTGCTTCCAGAGGTTGTGTACCATCCTGATCATGATGAACTCCTTGAAATGGCGAAGGCCATTTACTGATATAATCATAGCATATCTAAATTTTTTTGTCAAGAGAGATAAAAATCTCAAGAAGATGCCCTGTCGTCACAGATAATTCACTCATCGTCGCTCGTGAATTTCCGCGACCCCGACTCGGTTGTTTTTTCTACTGAAAAAACATACCTGCGTCTCGGACATGTATCAAAAAACCTGGAACAGACCAGGTTTTTTGTCATGTCCGCCTGCCACGACTCGAACGTGGGACCCTCGAGGTATAAGCTCGATGCTCTAACCAACT
>CAZRVD010000009.1:0-17048 GCA_964603545.1 uncultured Candidatus Saccharibacteria bacterium
GGCAATATGGTGGCAAAGCTCACCCATCGTGGACCAGACGATGATGGCTTTTATGTAGACAAAAAAGTGGGGCTTGGAATGAGACGTCTGGCTATAATTGACCTTAAAACCGGTAGACAACCTATTACATCTCCAGACGGGAAACTCATCATATTTTTTAATGGGGAAATCTACAACTACAAGGAGCTCAAAAAAGAGTTAGAGCAACGCGGATACAAGTTTAAAACAAACTCTGACACTGAAGTTATCTTAAAAATGTATGAAGAGTATGGAGAGAAGATGCTTCCGAAACTACGAGGTATGTTTGTTCTATGTATTTATAACACAGAGACAGGTGATATTTTCCTAGCTAGAGATTTTTTTGGTATTAAACCTCTTTATTACTTAATTCAAGATGAAAATATTGTTGGATTTAGTTCCGAGATAAAAAGTTTTGAGTCTTTCCCTGGGTTTATTGCTGAAGTAAATGACAATGCGGTTGTAAACTATTTGTCTTTTCAATACAACCCAACGATTGAAACTTTTTTCAAAAATGTATATAAACTTCCGCCAGCACATTTTATTTCTATCTACGGCGAGAGTGGGAAAATTGAGATAAAGAAATATTGGAATTTTGAGTTTCACCCCAACGAAAATATGAACGAGGGAGAAACTTCTAAGGAAATTTTCAATGTGGTTAAGGATTCAGTTGAGCATCATATGATAGCCGATGTTCCTGTCGGAGCTTTTCTCTCTGGTGGGATAGACAGTAGCATAATAACAACTTTAATGCAGGAGATAAGGGGAGATAAAAAAATACAGACTTTTACGGTAGGATTTAATACTCTAACAGAAGCCAAAGAAGCTATTGAGACAGCTAGTTTTCTCGGAACCGACCATACAGAACTGACAATTGGTCCAGAAGAATATTTTTCTGTTTTACCAAAAGTGGTTTATCACTTTGACGAACCTATTGCAGATCCTTCTGCAGTGGGACTTTATTTCATAGCAGAAGAAGCAAAAAAACATGTGAAAGTTGTGCTTTCTGGGGAAGGGTCTGACGAGCTTTTTGGCGGATACAATATCTACTTAACTCCACTAGATTCTCAGAAACTTTTATGGGTTCCAAAAGCTATCATAAAGTTTTTGATTGACATGCCTTTTGAATTCTTTGGTAAGAATTATTTAAGGAGAGTCAGTATGAAACTGGAGGATTGGTATATTGGACAAAAATATTTCAACGAGTCAATTTTTACAAAAAAAGAAATCAAAGATTTGTGGAGTGGTGGTAATGAGAAATTTATGTCTTTGAATTATTTATATAAAAATACAAAAGGATTAACTGACTCTACAGCTATGCAGTACATAGATATAAACACCTGGTTGGTGGGGGATATCTTGGCCAAAGCTGATAAAATGACCATGGCAAACTCACTGGAACTTCGTGTACCGTTTTTAGATACAGAGGTAGCGAAACTAGCGCAAATTCTTCCAGATAAATTTAAATGGAGAGGAAAGGTTACAAAATATCTACTACGAGAAGCTTTTAAGGATATTATACCAGAGAGCACTCGAAACAGAAGGAAACTCGGTTTCCCAACTCCAGTCAAGGATTGGTTCACTACTGGGAGAAAAGAAATTTACGATATTATTTTGAATAATGAATATATAAAATCTCACATGAATGTTTATCGTATCCAAAATTTAATTAATGAACATTTATCTAAAAAAGCAGATAATTCTAGGAAAATTTACACTCTTTTGATGTTAGCATTATGGTATGATGTATTTATATCTAAGAAAATTAAACCTAATTTATGACAGATGTTTTAAAAGTTGTGATACCTTCTGTGCTGACGTTTTTTATCGCTATTTCTATTACACCAGTACTGACTCACTATTTGTACAAATATAAAATGTGGAAGAAGCGACCGAGAATAGATGACTCCATAGATGGTCTTGAGGAGATGTCTCTAGAGTTTAAAAGAATTCAAAATGCCAATGATGAAGTTAGAACACCCAGACCTGGGGGGATAGTAGTTTGGCTGTCCGTGCTTCTATGTATTACAATTCTTTATCTTATTTCAAAATTTTCCTTATTAGGTGAGACAATAAATCTAGACTTTTTTAGTAGAAATCAGACACTACTTTTGGTTTTTACTTTGCTTACTGGTTCTACTATCGGTCTTGTTGATGATTTGCTGACAATAAATGCTAAAAAAGGAATTTTTGTCAACGGCTTTCCGAGAGTTTGGATGGTCGGGATTGTTTTATTTGTTGGGCTCATTTCTGGACTTTGGTTTTTCTTAAAACTTGATGTATCAATGATTCATGTACCTTTTGGTGGAGATTTAGAACTTGGTTGGCTGATAGTCCCTTTTTTCCTTTTAGTATTTTTTGGCACGTTTTCTTCTGGTGTGATTGACGGTATTGATGGACTAGCCGCGGGAGTGATGTCTACAATTTTTACAGCATTTGGTATTATCGCTTTTTTCCAAAATCAAATAGATATTGCAGCTTTTTGTGTAGCCTTAACTGGTGCGTTACTAGCATTTCTTTGGTTTAATATTCCACCGGCACGGTTTTACTTAGGTGAAACAGGTATGCTCGGTCTGGTGTTTACTTTACCCATCGTGGCTTTTTTAACTAATCAAATTCTTGTTTTTCCCGTTATCGCATTACTTCTTGTTGTTACTTCACTTTCTTCATTTATTCAAATAATATCAAAGAAAATATGGGGGCCAGCTGGGAAAGTTTTTCGAGTTGCTCCACTTCATCATCACTTTGAGGCGATAGGTTGGTCAAAAGAAAAAGTAGTAATGAGGTATTGGGTTGTGGGGGTTGTTGCGTCCATTATTGGCGTAATTGTTGCCTTCACTAGCTAAAACTTTTAAATTTGGCCAATCTCATCTTCTAAAATCTAAGAATGTTCCTCACCTTACTACATTGTAAGGCTCGTCTCATTCTTAGATTTGATAAGCGACCTCGTCTCAAATTTAAAAGTTTGCACGTCGGATTTCATCCAGATTATGAAAGTTTTTAGTTTCAGTGTGTTATAATGTTGCGGTGTAAAAGGATAAAACTGTGAAAAAGTTAAAAATTGACATACCATTTTTAATATTAATATTAATTCTAGTTATAGGTGGTTATTTGATATTCCGCTCTGCATCACTCGGACTTTTATCAAAGCAACCGATAAAATATGCTGGAGTAGCTTTCAATCAAACAGTTTACGGCCTAATTCTCGGTTCTCTTTTTTGTTTTATAACATCAAAAATAGACTACAAAATATATAGAAAGTTTGCCTTTTTTATATTTATTGCTTCTATTTTAGTTACATTAGCAGTATTTATTCCTGGTTTAGGTTTTGAACACGGTGGTGCTCAAAGATGGATAAGAGTTGGGACTTTTTCTTTTCAACCTTCAGAATTTCTAAAAATAGGTTTTGTCATATTTCTCTCTGCTTGGATGGCGTCTGTTAAAGATAGGGTTCAAAATTTTAAATATGGGTTAATTCCTTTTGCTGGACTGGCTTCTTTGGTTGGTGTGATACTTCTCTTACAGCCAGATACTGATACTTTTTTAATTACCATCTTTGCTGGCACGGCCATTTACTTGGCTTCTGGAGGCAGATGGAAACACATTTTAATTTTAGGACTTTGTGCTGTTTTAGGTGTTGCTCTTCTAGCATGGCAAAGACCCTATATAAAAAATCGTATTAACACTTTTATAAATCCAGCGGCAGACTCTCTAGGTAGTGGCTATCAAATTCAACAATCTCTAATCGCCATTGGTAGTGGAGGAGTTTTTGGTCGGGGGTTTGGTCAAAGTATCCAAAAATTTAATGTATTGCCGGAACCAATAGGGGACTCTATTTTTGCAGTTGCAGCAGAGGAGTTCGGCTTTGTTGGTGCTACGGGGATTATACTGGTTTTCATACTTTTCACCGTAAGAGGCTTAAAAATAGCGAGTAAAATACCAGATAATTTTGGTAGACTAATGGTTGTAGGAATTGTTATAATGATATCAACCCAGGCTTTTGTAAACATCGGTGCTATGGTTGGGGTATTACCCTTATCTGGCATTACATTACCCTTTATTAGCCATGGAGGAACGGCACTTTTTATGACTTTGGCTGAGGTTGGGATAGTCCTGAATATATCCAAGACTCGTAAAACTTAGTTTAAATAAAAAAATGAAAATAATACTTACAGGCGGTGGAACTGGTGGACATTTCTACCCACTCATAGCAGTAGCTCAAAAATTGAATGAAATTTCAAAAGAAAATAAATTACTCAAACCAGAACTTTACTATATTTCAACAGAACCATTTGATGAAAATCTTTTATATGAAAATAATATTACATTTCAAAAAATAAGTGCAGGTAAGATAAGAAGAGAAAAATCTCTTCAAAATATTATTTTAAATTTACTTGATTTAGTTAACACTTTTTTAGGAGTCGTCTCCGCCATCTGGAAAGTTTTTGTCATTTACCCAGATGTTGTTTTTGGAAAGGGTGGCTATGTCAGTTTCCCAGTACTTTTTGCGGCAAGAATTCTTGGTGTTCCAGTTGTCATACATGAGTCAGATAGTATACCTGGTAAAGTGAATGCTTGGGCTGGTAAATTTGCGACAAAAGTAGCAATTTCTTACCCAGAAGCAGTAGCTTACTTTAAAGCAGACAAAACTGCCTATACGGGAAACCCAATTCGTAAGGAAATAGAAGAGCCTTTGGAGACTGGTTCTCACGAGTTTTTCAAATTTGATAAAAGTCTTCCAACAGTTTTTATTATAGGAGGTTCATCTGGTGCCAAGTTTATAAATGACGCCATAATGGACTCTCTTCCAGAACTTGTAGAGAAGTATCAAGTCATTCATCAAACTGGAAAAAATAATATATCTGTAATTAACGAAACTTCTGCAGTTGTATTACAAAACAGTCAACATAAAGATAGATACAAAGCCATCCCTTATCTAAATGCACTAACGTTGCGTTTCGCTGGTGGAGTTGCTGATGTCATTGTCTCTAGAGCAGGTTCTACTATTTTTGAAATAGCTTCATGGGGTAGAGCATCTATCATTATCCCAATACCAGAGCCAACAAGTCACGATCAGAGAAGTAATGCATACGCTTATGCACGAAGTGGAGCAGCAGTTGTTATAGAAGAGAAAAATTTATCAACTGGTGTACTCATGGCAGAAATTCAAAGAATAGTAACAACTGAAAAAGCAAAAATGGAAGAAGCTGCAAAAAACTTTGCCAGAAAGGATTCTGCTAGACTTATTGCTCAAGAGATTATTACGATAGCTTTGTCACACGAGAAGTAAAATGTCAGACAAAAATAAAAAAATAGTAACAAGATTTGCTCCATCACCGACGGGCTTTATGCACATTGGTAGTGTTCGAACTGCTCTTTTTGCGTACCTTTATGCTAAGAAAAATAATGGCATTTTTATCTTAAGAATTGAAGACACAGACAAAGCCAGAGAAGTAGAGGGTTCTATAGATCATATTATGAAGTCTTTAAAATGGCTTGGGCTTGATTGGGATTTTGGACCAGATAAACCTGGTAGTTTTGGTTCCTGTATTCAATCAGAAAGACTTGGAACTTACCTAGAGCACGCACACAAGCTCATAGAGAAAGGTTTTGCTTATCCAGATCCATATACAGAAGAAGAACTTGCAAATTTTAGAAAAAAGGCTGAAGAAGAGAAGAAGCCATTTCTTTTTCGGGACTACCGACCAGAAACTTTTGAGAATTGGGATGGTAAAAAGCCGCTCCGTTTTAAAGTTCCAGAAATAAAAAGATATAAATGGATTGACGCTGTTCGTGGAGAACTTGAAGCGGGAGAAGAGGCGTTAGACGATTTCATTTTAATAAAAGGAGATGGATATCCTACATATAATTTCGCACACATAATAGATGATTTAAACATGGAAGTGACACATATAATGCGTGGAGATGAGTTTATTTCAAGCACTCCGAGGTTTCTTTCTTTGTATGATGCTTTGGGAATAGAGTACCCCGTTTTTGTTAGTTTGCCACCAATACTTCGTGACGACAGAACAAAAAAGCTGGGTAAAAGAGATGGAGCCAAGGATATTTTAGATTATAAAGAGGAGGGCTATTTACCGGAGGCAATAATAAATTTCTTAGCTCTTATTGGATGGAATCCAGGAACAGAACAAGAAGTTTTTACTTTAGACGAACTTATTTCCACTTTTGATATTTCCAAAATCCAAAAAGCTGGTGGAGCGTTTAATGAAGAAAAACTGGATTGGATGAATAAGGAACACATTAAAAAACTATCATCTGAGACTGTAAGAAAGGAAGTTTTAGAGCGTCTAAGGAAAAACGTGACTTTGGCTGGAAAAGAAAAACTAGAAGATAGTAATTTTGTAGATAAAATTTGTAGTGTTATAGTTCCTCATGTTTCTAAATGGGGAGATATAGATACTATGGCTGGGGCAGGGGAGTTAACATACTTTTTCGAAGAGCCTACGTATGACTCCTCTATGTTATCTTGGAAAGGGGATAGTCTAGATAATTCAAAAAAACATTTAGAAGAAGTCGTCAAAATTTTAGAGAACTGTCAGGATAAAGATTTTGAAACGTCAGAGGGTATTAAGAGCAAGGTTTTTCCTTATGCAGAAGAGGTGGGTAGGGGAAACGTTTTGTGGCCACTTAGGGTTAGTTTATCTGGGAGAGAAAAAAGTCCAGATCCCTTTACCCTTCTTTATGTTTTAGGCAAAACTGAGAGTCTAAAGAGAGTAAATAATGCCATAAAAAAGCTTTAAAAAAACTGATGACATGGAAAAAATTTGTACTAACCTCAATACTGTTCCTACTTGTTGCATTTAATGCAGATGCTCAAACTGTTACGGGAGCTGATACTTTAAAAAGCAAAATTGACGAAAGAAACAACCAAATAAAACAACTTGAAGAAGAGATAAAACAGTATAATCTAGAGGTAGATAATGCAAATAAACAAGCCAAGACACTACAGAACACTATTAAAACCTTGGATTTAACTAAAAAGAAAATCACCACAGACATAACTCTGACCGAAAAGAAAATCACAAATACTAGTTTAACTATAGAACAAATAGATAGCGAGATAGACACCACTTTAGAGAAAATAGATACAAATAAAATTGCAATAAGTAATGCTATTAAAAATGCTAAGTATGCAGAAGACACTAGTGTTTTGGCTCTTATTCTCTCTAAAAAAAGCCTAGGTGATGTTTGGTCAGAGATAGATGATGCAAGTCAAATAAGAGAAGCTGTTAGAGAAAAAACTGTAGAACTTTCTGCACTTAAGAAGACTATGGAGGAAAAACAAGATGTATTAAAGGGACAGAAAAGTAATCTGCTTTCACTTAAACAAGACTTGTCTGGGAAAAAACAAGCCGTTGAGTATACCGTAAAAGAAAAAGCTACAGTTTTAGCAGAGACCAAAAATAAAGAACAGGCTTTTAAGGTATTAGTAAAAACAAAAGAGCAACAAAAAGAGCAGTTTGAAAGAGAACTTTTTGAATACGAATCTCAACTTAGATATCTAATAGATAAAGACAGTTATCCTAGACCAAAGAACGGAATATTATCCTGGCCTCTTGATAGTGTCTTTATAAATCAGAAATTCGGTAAAACTGTTGGAGCTGAGAAGCTCTATACTTCAGGAAGTCACAACGGTATAGATTTGAAGGCAAGTGTTGGTACAAGAGTAATAAATGTTCTTACAGGTAATGTCGTTGGAACTGGGAATACTGATGCTTATCCGGGGTGCTATTCTTTTGGTAAATGGGTGATGGTAAAACACGATAATGGACTTTCTACTATATATGGACATCTCTCAGTGATAAGTACCCAAACAGGACAGAGGTTAAACACAGGGGATTTGATTGGTTACTCGGGCAATACTGGGTATTCCACAGGACCACATCTCCATATAAGTATTTATGCAACCCAAGGAGTTAGAATTGAAAAATATGTAAATAGTAGGGGATGTAAGGAAGCTACTCTCCCACTAGCTGATATTAAAGCCTATCTAGATCCACTAGATTATTTTCCTAGCATTTAACCCCCGAACTAATTTCGTTAATTAAACAATTTGTGAGAGAATTTAAATATGAGTTATAAAGATACCAAAATTAGTTCGGAGATGAAAAAAGATCAAGGGTTTGTGGTCAGAATAGTTCTCATCATCGTTGCTCTTATTGCTATAAAGTATTACTTTCATTTTGACATAGTTGAGTGGGTTAAATCTCCTGGCGTTCAAAAATATTTAGGATTTTTAGTTACATTTGCTAAAACTTTGTACGGTTGGTTAGATGATTTAGTTAGAGGCTGGGTCAGTTAGGGCAGGGGACTCCCCTATTTTAGGGGACAAAAAAGATACTCCAAAAATAGGGTCTGCTAATAATAAAGAGGGTATCTAGGTACCCTTAAAATTAATCTGGAGGCAAATAAAATGACTGAAATAATAGTATGCATTTAAAAGTGAGTTAATAAAATTGAATTTAAATAAATTTTATTGAAAGTTTAAATTGGGCAAAACCTCCTTAGGTAGAGTATGTAAAGATATATTGTGCGACACGCTTATATACTACTCCCCTCTATACAAAGCGCTCAAAACAATAAAAACAAAAATAATTTATTTAGTTTAAATTCACCACTTCTCTCCCCTAAAATAGGAAGGGTCAGAAATATTTTTATTTATTTATAAAACAAAAGCCCTCATTTCTGAGGGCTTCTGTTTTATTTATTTACGGCTATTTGATTACTTGAATCAATTAGGTACTTACCCCAGCAAGGCTTTGATGAGCTCCAAGGCTGAACACCCTGTCTTTCATATAAGTCTCTTGCGTAAGCAAGATTTCCGTGGATAGTGTAGATATCGTAGTTTTTCTCTTCCGCTGTGTCTAAGTGATAGAATTCATTAATCTGCATCACTCCAACATCGGCGTTGTTTACTCTACCTCGGTGAATATCACCGTCGTCATCTAGCTGTCGGAATGTTGATTCACAACGAGCAATCTGAATCATAATCGGGATATCTTTGAAGTATTGCCTTACGTACTTTTCAGTACTTACCATATCTTCAATTTCTTTATTTGATATCTCTTTTACAACTTTGTAAGACGAATTCTCTATTTTTGGAAGTACTGTTACGTTTGGTGTAGTCGTACCTGATATTGTAGAAAGAACCATAAACAAACTGATAGCTGTGAAATTTAAAATAAGTTATATTGTTAGATTTTAATTCTGTAAGAACCTAAAGGTCCCTCTTAGAGCGGAAAAACTCAGATCTACTGAGTTGGCACTAGTATAGCATATCTAAATTCTAATGTCAATGATTCACCACGAAAAATAGGTCTTGTGAAGAGTAAATAATTCCTTATTTATAGCCATATTTTATTGAAAACTTATCAAACAAGAAAACACCAAGTTTTGCAACTTGTGGCTCTCTTAGCGATAACAAAACCCAAAACCTATCACCCAACACCCATTTTCCTAAATTCCCTCCTTTTTTAGTCCTTCAATAACTTTTTTAGTCTCTTTAGATAACTTATGGGGCATAATTATGCTAGTTTTAATCATGATGTCTCCTCTATGACCTCTGTCCACTGGTACTCCTTTACCTTTTATCCTAAGTACTTCACCATGTTTTAATCCCTCTGGTATTCTGAGATTAATATCTCCATCTAGTGTTTTTATACTTACTTCACCCCCAAGAAGGGCTTCTGATAGTTTAACTCCTAAATCCATTACTAAGTTTGAACCTTCCTTCCTAAATAGCTGGTGTTTTTTAACATACACTTTTATATACAAGTCTCCAGTCTGGCCACCGGAAATTGCTTCACCTCCACCAGAAAGTCTAATCATTTCACCGTTATCAATACCAGCCGGAATTTTGACCTTTATTTCAGACTCTTTTTTAAGTATACCTTCGCCTCGACAAGTTCCACATTTTACCTTTGGCACCTTACCAGTTCCGTGACAAGAGTTACAAGTGGCGTTTGACTCAAACTGTCCAAAGAAAGTTCTTTTCACTTCTCTTATACTTCCCCTGCCGTTACATTTTGTACAAGTAATCTGTTCTGTTCCTTTCTCGGCTCCAGTACCACTACAAGTGTCACATTTTGAAACCTTGTTTAGGAGAACCGTTCTCTCCACTCCAAAAACAGAGTCTTCAAAAGAAAGTTCTATATCAATAGAAATATCTCGCCCTCTTTTTGCTTGGCGACGACTTCCGCCACCAAAAACATCCCCAAAGATGTCCCCAAAGTCAAATTCAAAGCCTCCACCTCCACCTTGTGTGAATTGTGAGAAGTCAAAACCTTCGAAGCCACGGCCAAAACCAGATCCTCCCATAGTTGGGCCTGTCTCACCGAACTGGTCGTACTGGGAGCGTTTTTGGTCGTCTGAGAGTACAGAATAGGCTTCATTTATTTCTTTAAACTTGGCATCATCGCCAGTTTTCTTGTCTGGGTGGTACTTGTGCGCCAAAGTTCTGAAGGCTTTTTTTATGTCTTCTTTTCCTGCTTTTTTGTCTACACCTAGTATTTGATAATAGTCCTTTGCCATATGGTTACTTAAGATACGAATATGAATTCAGGGTATTTACGAATGATTGCGAATTTAATTCGTATACATTCGTAGTTGTGTATTGTGCCCATTCGTATTTTTCTATTATAAGGATTTTAAGGTTTAAGTACAGTTGACGATGTTTAATGTTTTAAGTACTGTAGTGTATGGAGCGTGAGCATGAGGGTTGTCATTCGTGTAGCTAATGGTCATCTTGATTGGCACTTCCCTTTTTCTTGCAGAGAAGAGGCAGGGGAATATCTCAAGGAAAAAGGGCTCAAACCAAGTGGTTTCCAAAAGGATGTGTGGATTTTTGGAGAACCACCAAATGCAATCCCTGCTAGGATCATCGAGTTTGACAGTTTATCGATTCTCGACGAACTGTTTCCTACACCTAAACCATTGGAGACTTAGATGCCACGAGAGAAGTTAACTGAAGACCGACTAAAGGTGCATCTACTCAAGCACCTCTCTAGGCTACCGGGTTTCGTTGCTACTCGAGTTTCACCAGAAGTTATGGTGCAGGTGCTGACACCCATCTTTGACTTGCTTATCCAGTTGTATGGAGAGCATGCCTATCGTGCCATAGATCTTTCTTGCCAAAAGGTTCAGGCGCGTAAACACGGGTATTGCCTCATCTGCTTCTTGAAGCCAGCCTTGCCCGACGATGACTACTGTGAGCGTTGTTCCTCAGAGGCAGAGAGATTAGATCAAGAAGAGGAAAAAAGGCTTCTGCTTGATTCCATAGATCCTTATAAATTGCCCAAGAACTGAAGGTTCAGATGATGAACTTTCTTCAACAACCCGTGGTGGAGCTTCGCTCCGCGCGGGTTTCATCATATATGATGAGCCCTAGGTTTGTTGACTATCCCTAATTACTAATGTAGTCTAAATTTGGAGGCGAGACACCATGGATCCAGACATCGAGGTGCCGGAAATCGTGAATCTGTACGATAGTGAAGGAAAACACTTCAGTTCGACGAGAAAGGCGGTTGCGGAAGGGCATCTTCGAAAAAACGGGTTTGCTCCGGGCAGTAGACCGAACGTTTGGGTCAAACAATTGACCGGTGGCCGAACCGTCATCATCACCATCGTTCCTGCACTTCCTCTATCCGACCTGCACTACTAGGAAGGGTCCGTACGAATATTGGTGCAAAGGCGTGAAGTTGCAACATCGCAACCTCTCACGCCTTTTGAGTTACTTATTATCTTCTGGTTTCTTTTCTTCGAAATCAGCATCTCGAACAGGATTTTCCGGGTTTGGTGGAGTCTGGCCTGACTCTCCTGCACTCGTCTTACTCATCGCCTCCCCTATTTTTGAAGTTTCGTTTGAAAGCTCAACGGTTGCCTTTTTGATAGCTTCTAGATCAGCGGAAGTAGATGCCAAAACTGTTTTCAAATCTGTTACTTTGTTTTCTACTCCTGTTCTAACTTCTACAGGAACTTTTTCCCCCGCATCTCGTAAAGCTTTTTCAGCTGTGTAGATAAGTTGCTCTCCAATATTTTTTGCCTCAACTAAATCTTTTTTCTTTAGGTCATCGCTTGCATGCATCTCTGCATCTTTTTGCATCTTCTCGATCTCTTCTTTTGAAAGACTTGAACGAGCTTCAATACGGATTGACTGTTCTTTATTAGTCGCCTTATCTTTTGCTTTTACAGACAAGATTCCGTTTGCATCTACATCGAACATTACCTCTATTTGAGGCATACCTCGTGGTGCTGGTGGAATTCCGTCTAGGATAAATCTTCCAAGAGATTTATTGTCGCTTGCCATTGCTCTTTCTCCCTGAACAATGTGAATTTCCACAGATGTTTGGTTGTCTGCTGCAGTTGAGAATACTTGTGAGCGACTCGCAGGAATAGTCGTGTTTCTTTCAACTAGTTTTGTAGCCACACCTCCCATAGTTTCAATACCAAGAGAGAGAGGTATAACGTCAAGTAGTAGAACGTCTTTGACATCTCCTGCTAGTATTCCACCTTGAATTGCTGCTCCAAGAGCCACAACCTCGTCAGGGTTAATACTTTTGTTTGGTTCCTTGCCAAAGTACTCTTTTACTTTTTCAGCCATTTTAGGCATTCTTGTCTGTCCTCCAACTAGGATAACTTCATTAATGTCTGATGTAGAAAAGCCAGATGCTTCCATCGCTCTTTTTGTAATAGACATTGCTCTGTCAATGAACTCGGTAGTTAGTTCCTCCAGTTTTGCTCTAGTTATTTTGATAAGTAGGTGTCTTGGACCAGAACTATCTGAAGTTATAAACGGAATATTTACTTCAGACTCCATTGCTGTAGAAAGTTCTATTTTTGCTTTCTCTGCTGCCTCGTCTAGTCGTTGTAGTGCAAGGGTGTCCCCTCTTAAATCAATTCCAGATTCTTTCTTGAATTCATCTGCTAGGAAATTTATTATTTTTTGGTCAATATCTTTTCCTCCGAGATGACTGTCTCCGTCAGTAGATTTTACTTCAATAACAGAGTCCCCTACTTCAAGAACTGACACGTCAAAAGTTCCACCTCCAAAGTCAAAGACGACTATTTTTTCTTCTTTTTTACCTTTGTCAAAACCATATGCAAGTGCTGCAGCTGTAGGTTCGTTTATGATTCTTAGAACTTCAAGTCCTGCAATCTGACCAGCGTCTTTTGTTGCTTGTCTTTGAGCATCATTAAAGTACGCAGGCACAGTAATGATTGCCTGGGTCACCTTCTCTCCAGTTTTCGCTTCAACATCCGCTTTTATTTTAGAAAGAATCATTGCAGATATTTCTTCCGGGCTAGATTCTTTGTCTCCCATTTTTACTTTCACTCCACCAGTAGCTGACTTTGAGATTTCAAAAGGTACGATACTTTTATCTTTTTGCACCGCTTCGTCGTCAAAGTTGTGACCGATGAATCTTTTAATTCCAAAAACAGTATTTTTTGGATTTGTCACCGCTTGTCTTTTTGCTAATAGTCCAACTAAACGTTCGCCTGTTTTTGAGACAGCGATAATACTTGGAGTGGTTCTCGCACCTTCTGCGTTTTCTAATATTTTAGGTTGCCCTGCTTCCATGATAGCAACGGCACTATTCGTCGTTCCTAGATCGATTCCTATGATTTTTGCCATATGTTTTTAATTAGTTAAGTTGGTAATTGATTGATTTTAGTAAATTGACAGTTTAATAATTTAATGTAATGTGATATTTGGAGGTAGCATGAAAGTCATCCCAAGTTCCAATCGTGTTCGTTTCAAGGCAACTGAGCCTGCAGAATCGGAAGTCATCAAGAAGTTCAGGAAACTGATGATCAAGCACGTTGGACTCGGAAAAAGAGTCGCGCTGCAGTTTCCAGATCTTCCGTCGGACAGTGACGATGACATGCAACTCACTCTGATCGTCACTTCCACTACTGTGGTCAACAACAATCAGTAACAACCGCCGAGAACCGCCAAGGTATCGGCGGTTTCTCAGTTATGCATACGTTGGTGCACGAGGTTTAGAACCGAGATTAAAAATAGAATATTGAATAAAGAATATTGAATATTGAGAAAATCCAAAAAATTTAGTAACTGTTGTTTTAGTTTTTGAAACAGTAGAAAGCAAAAAGTTCGCTCCATTTAGTAAAATTTGTTCAGTAAGGTATACAAAATCTAACAGTCTTGCCTTTATTCTACCGCCATTTTCATATACAAAAAATCTAGCGCGGATAAGCTTGCCGTCCTTGTCTCGGAGTACTTTTTCTACAATATTACTTTGTGATTGAATTATATTCATATAGATACGAATGAGAGCAAAATACAGTTACGAATATCTACGAATAGGAAGCTACACGGACTTTCGGAGGACGGATCTCTTTGCCGTTTAGTTCATACCCTACCTGTACAACGTCCAGTATTTTACCATCTTCATTTTTATCGTCAACTTTTACGGTTTCTATTGCTTCATCCCTGCCAGAATTATACATTTCCCCTAGCGGGTTTATTACTTTCAAACCGTGAGAAATCAAGGCGTTTGAAAGTTGTGTATGAATGTATTCAACTCCAGTTCGCCAGTTTTTATCTACTTTCTCCCAAGCCTCTTTGTTTTTCATGGCAGATTCAAAAGAATCCAGAACTGGAAGAAGTTCAGAAATAATATCTGCCTTGGCAAATTTTAGAAACTCTTTTTTGTCCTCTTCATCACGCTTTCTTGTATTAATAAAATCCGCCTTGTCCCTCTGCCAAGAGTCTAGAAGTTCAGCATTTTTCTTTTGAAGCTCTTTTATCTGAATCTTTAATTTGTCTGTACGATCTTTTATTTCAGGAGCTAGGTTTTCAGACATATCTTCCAGGGTAATATCCTCAACATCACCGTCTCCGGGATCAGTGTCCACCTCATCCTCGTGTAGCTTTTTTATCTCATCGTCCTTCATATTGTCGCTATTTTAACACAAAAATTGATGAGGTCAAAGAGTATTGACAAAATATAGATTTCTATGTTACAATATCGTAGGGAGGTTCGGGATGAACCACAATCAGATTGCAAAAATCTGCCGCCGTGTCCTTGCGGTGGAGAAGTTCGGAGGGAAAGAACGGAAAATTCCTCACGAACCGTGGGATGGGATCATTTACGATTTCGCTTCAGCACAAGACAACTCAAGTCTCACAGAAGAACAGGTCAGGAAGAAATTCCAAGGCATGCTCTCCTGGATGGGACGCTAACAACCGCCATCGTGGCGTCGGGAAGACCCGCCGGCTACGGTCGGCGGTTTCTTCGTATTAAATTTTACAGCGATATATCGCTGTGAAATTATTGTTTTACTCCAATTTTTTTATCTCTTGTCACGGATATTTTACTCGCCGTCGCTCGTAAAATTCCTCGACCCCGACTCACTTGTTTTGTTTGTTAACAAAACATAGTTCCGTCTTCGAAGAGTAAAGAAAAAGCCCCATAAAAGGGGCTGTTTTCTATCTCTTCGACCATTGTGGCGCCTTCCTTGCTTTCTTTAGTCCAAACTTTCTTCTTTCTTTTGCTCGAGGGTCACGTTTTAGGTAACCAGCTTTTTTAAGAGTCTTTCTTAACATTTCGTCCCCTTCTACCAATGCTCTTGCAATGCCGTGTCTTAGAGCTTCTGATTGTGAATGGATTCCTCCACCAACTATTTTAGCTGTGATTTTAAATTTCTCCGGATTGTCTATTAAAGGTTGTTTAACTATCATTTGCATTTCTTTTACAGGAAAGTAAACTTCAAGTTCTTTTTTGTTTACTTCAAAAGAAGTTTTAGAAGCTGGGGTAAGTCTAACACGAGCAACAGAAGTCTTTCTTCGTCCCACTGTTTCTATATATCTATCTGTTTTTGTCTTGTCCATACTGTTATTAAAATTATTCGCTTATTACTAGATTACTCATCATTTTTGTTCGAAGTTTGTTTTTTGGTAGCATACCCTTTACTGCTTCTTTAAAAAGTTCGCTATAACCTTTTTTTGCCACAACTTGTTCAAGAGTAGGCTGTCTCAATCCACCAGGGTGACCTGTATATCTTGTATAAGTCTTTTGAGTTCTTTTGTTTTCGTCGATAAGAGCTTTTGAAGTGTTTTTGATTTCAACTGTTACGTTTGGGATAGTGTTTCTAGCAAATGTAGATAAGTTTTTACCCATAAGAATTACCGCAGCTTCTGTAGCTATTCTTCCGATTCTTTTATTTTCTGCGTCTAAAGTGTATTTCATAAATTTAAACTAATTCTACTATTGCCATCAAACTTCCGTCCGAAACTCTTGCAGGAAGCTTTGTAATTCTTGTATATCCACCCTTTCTGTCTACATATTTAGGAGAAATATCTTTTGTTATTTTATTAGCTCCAAGACTGCCAATTCTAGAAACAAGAAGTCTTTTTGAGGCTACTGTTCCAAGTCTGCCAGTAGTTATCATTTTTTCAACGTAGGGACGAAGTTCTCTTGCTTTAGCATCTGTAGTTTTTATTTTACCTTCCAGCACCAAAGCCAAAGCCAGAGACTTCATAAGACCGTCTCTTACTTTCTTTACTCTACCGAATTTTCTAGTGGCTTTGCTGTGATTCATGGTAATAAATTATAAATTTCAAGTCTATTTTAAACTGATACCGAAGGTTTCTAAGATTTCTTTTATTTCTGCAAGTCCTTTTGCTCCCATACCTTCTATTTCTAAAATATCTTTCTCCTTCTTTCGAGCTAAACCACCAACTGTTCTAATATTTGCATTAGAAAGTGCGTTTAGAGTTCTTGCAGACAAGTTTAGAGTCTCGATTCTTGTTTTTAGAGAGTCTTCATCTGCACCTGCTTTTTGGAAAGGAGCCGAACTTTCAGGGCTAGATAGTATCACATCTTCCTCCTTAAAACCAATAATAGCCTTAAGTTGGGTTATCATTGTTTCTATAGACTTTTCTAGCGCTTCTTTTGGAGTAATAGTACCGTCTGTTTCTATAAACATTTTTAGTCTATTGAAATCTGTTCTGTCTACAACACGCATATTTTCCATTTCGAATCTTCCTC
>CAZRVD010000010.1:0-9281 GCA_964603545.1 uncultured Candidatus Saccharibacteria bacterium
TGCCACGACTCGAACGTGGGACCCTCGAGGTATAAGCTCGATGCTCTAACCAACTGAGCTACAGGCGGATATTTGTTATGATAGAACTATAACAAATTAACATATTTTATGGAAAATAAAAAATTATTTAAAAAGACGAAAGGCCGGAGCGTATTGCTCACGGCCTTGTTGTCGCATGAAAAACAAACAAGTCTAGTGTACAGTTGAGTAGTGGGCAACGAAACACTAGACCACCTCCTCAATGCTTTTTCGCAACGGAAAGCTCTTTGAGCTTTTCCTTCATGATGCCATTCTCACCACATGAGACAAGTGCCTCGGCGGTACGAAGGGAAACGGATGGAGTCATCTCGCCCGACTCCAATTTGACGAGAACCTCACGAAGTTTAGAAGGAATTGGTCCCGAAGGACCCTCAGCCTCGGTGGCCTGCTGAAGCATCATCGTGATGATGCTTTTCACTTCACGACGCCTGGCTTCTGCAATCATACATGACCTCCCGTTTATGACTATACACCTTTTATATAGAAAGTCAAGTACACTACCCTTGATGTTCAATGTCCAGCTTCTTCTTCGGAGTTATGCCGTTTGCCACCAGAATAGTTTCAAACTCTGCTCGCTCTATTGTTTCTGTCTCTATTAATCTTTTTGCAATAGCATCGAGTAGTCCCCTATTTTCTTTTATAACTTTTTCTGCTTTGTGGTGTGCCTCGCGCATTATTCTTGAAACCTCACTGTCAATATCTGCCCCAACTTTTTCTGAAAAATCTTTTTCCTCCACTCCTCTACCAAATAGTGCTTTACCCCCCTGACCTTCTAGAGCAATTGGCCCCAACATATCTGACATTCCATATTTTGTAACCATGTCCCTGGCCAAGGCAGTTGAAACTTGTAAATCGTTTGAAGGACCAGTAGTTAAATCATCAAAAAGCATTTTCTCTGTGACGTATCCACCAAGAGAAACTGCAATGTCGTCTAGAAATTCTTTTTTGGACTGAAGTTTCTTTTCCTCAAGTGCGAGTTTAAAAACGTAACCAAGCGCCCGTCCGCGAGAAATAATTGTTATTTTGTGAACTGGGTCTGCATAAGGAAGAATAGACGCCAGAACTGCATGCCCTGCTTCGTGATAAGCAGTGATTTCTTTTTCTTTTTTAGAAAGTAAGTGACTGCGTCTTTCTGGACCAATAATAACTTTTTCAATAGAACGTATAAGATCGTATTGAGCAATTGTTGTTCTGTTTTCCCGCGCAGCAAGTATTGCTCCTTCGTTCATAAGAGAATACAAATCTGCACCAGAGAAACCAGGAGTTCTCTCTGCAATAACTTTTAGGTTAACATCTTCAGCAAAAGGTTTTTTTGTACTATGCACAGCCAAAATATCTTCTCTGTCTTTTCTGTCTGGAAGATCAAGAGTCACTCGTCTATCAAATCTTCCTGGTCGAAGTAGTGCGGGGTCTAAAACATCGGGTCGGTTTGTAGCTGCCATAACGATAACTTTTTCGTTTGGTTCAAAACCATCCATCTCAACAAGTATTTGGTTTAGAGTTTGTTCACGTTCGTCATTTCCACCCCCCGCACCAACTCCACGTACACGTCCAACTGCATCTATCTCATCTACGAAAATAATAGCCGGTGCGTTCTTTTTAGCCATCAAAAATAAATCTCTCACCCGAGATGCACCAACCCCCACAAACATTTCTACAAACTCTGAGCCAGAAATAGAAAAAAACGCCACACCTGCTTCCCCTGCTACAGCCCTAGCAAGAAGAGTTTTTCCTGTTCCAGGAGCACCCATAAGGAGTATTCCTTTTGGAATTCTTGCACCAATATCTAAAAACTTTTTTGGGTTTCGTAGAAAGTCCACTATCTCAGCTAGTTCTTCTTTAGCTTCTTTTGCGCCAGCCACATCTTTAAATGTTACTCTCTGACTCTTATCATTTGGATCTATCATTCTTGCCTTTGATTGTCCAAATGTCATTGCCTGCATACCAGCGCCCTTCATCTGGCGAGTAATAAACCAAATAAAAACTGCAATAAATAGTATCGGAAAAAGAATTGGAGAAAGATTGAGTAACCAGTAACCAAAACCTGTCTCGTTTTTGATTTCTATTTTTACAACTGCTACTTCTTGTTTTGTTACACCGTAGTTAACCAGAGTTTGTAGTAACGCCTCCCCTTCTTCTTTCTTTGAAACTTTTTTATCACCACTTTTGTATTCCAAATCCAAGGCATCACCCTTAACCACGATTGACTTCACCAACCCAGCTTTTATGTCAGTAGAAAGTTCTGAAATAGGAATCTCTATTACCTTTTTCGAAGTAAGATTAGAAATAAGAGAGTAAGCCGAGGACAAAACGATAAAGATTATGACAATAGAAATGACATAACTAAAAAAGGAATTATCTCCCCCGTTTTTGCCCTTATTTGTCTTCCTTATTACGATTTTTGTTTTTTCTGGTCCCTTTGGTAAGTCCATAGTAGACACATTATACATCCCGCAAGAGTTTTAGCAATCGTTAGTTACCACCCAGAAAATCTGTTAAAAGTATAAAGAAATTACCACTTTGTTATAATCAAAAACTCAAACGGGACAAGTAAAAATCAGTAAAACGAAAGCTGAAAAAATTGTGATATAATTGCCCTTGATGTCACTCATCACCAACAAAAAAGCATATTTTGATTTTGAGATAACCGACACCTATTCTGCCGGTCTTGAGCTTTTTGGTTTTGAGGTAAAATCTCTAAGAAAAGGCCAGGGGTCCCTTGAGGGTTCTTATGTTACTGTTCGTGGCTCTGAAGCTTACCTAATAGGGTCATTTATCCCCCCATTTCAAGAGAAAAACGCACCTGTTGACTTTGACCCTCGGCGCAACAGAAAGCTACTTTTGACGTCTAAAGAGATAGACGAAATAGGAAAAATTGAGAAAACCAAAGGATTGACAATAGTACCTATTTCGGTGTATAATAAAGGTGGGGTTTTGAAGGTTGATCTTGGTGTAGGAAAGGGTAAAAAGAAACACGACAAAAGAGAAACCTTGAAAAAACAGTCAGTCGAAAGAGAAAACCGCAGAGAGTTTGTAGACAGATAACTGAAGTTCGCCCAAAGTAAATCTACCATCGTATAACTTTTTTAGGATATCGCGGAGCGCGCGGAGACGCGAGCGAAAAGAAAATTTTTACCAAAAAATTATTCTGGTCCTAAAAAAGTTATAGGATGGTAGAGGTTTATTTCGAGGGGATGACAGGTATAGACAAGTAGGATCTTTGACAATGCGCATGGTAGAGCTGTATTAACTCTTTAAACTGGTACAAAGCATAGATGCTAAAAACACCTTTGCAAAAGCAGTCCCTTCACCATTTATGGCGAATGGATTCGCTCTCGCTTACGCTTAATATTCTTTAATATTACTGCCTAGCGGCGGTCACTCCCTTAAGTCTGTTACGGGAATTGATTGATATATCTTCGGACTAGGATTCATTATAGTTTCGTAATGAATTCGAAAGAAAGAAAACTGGAATCTACTCTATTTTGTTTGTTTAGAGGATTAGATTTGAGAAAATAAAACAAACTAAACCATGTAGACCCATTATCAAAACTTATTTGCACGGGAGTTCGAATCTCCCCTTCTCCACAAATAAACAAAAACCGCACGTTATGTGCGGTTTTTGTTTATTGAATACTTTGTTCTGGCTGAAATGCTATGGGTATAGCATTTCAGAGTCGGAGCACGTCTGTGCGAAACCGGGCCAAAGGATTTTTTAGTAAAAATATACCGAAGGCCTAGCTACTCTTGACAAATAATGTAAAAAAGATATTGTATGGTCTGGAGGTTTTACCCATGCCGTTCGTTGATCCGTTCGTAGGGGAAGCACCGGGGATCGGGAAATACGTCCGACTCGGTGTTAAAGTCGTTCTCGGTTCCGCTATTTGTGCGGAACTTGCTCACTATGCCTTTGGGTGGAATTCCCTATGGCACTGACAAGAACGAAAAAGGCGCGACTTAGTACGTCGCGCCTCGTTCGTATACGAAAAAAATCGAATCATCTGTTCTGGCGCCTAGCTACTTCCCTTACAGGGACAGTACACCTTTTGGACTTTTTACTTCGCCACGCTCGTAAAAATTCTCAAAAGCTTCTTCGTTGGGTCACGAGTATTTTTCTGTTGAAAAAATCTCTTGACCACACCTCGCCCCGTCGGGCTCCGGTCTTGCAATCGGGTCCCATCCCGATTTCACCCAGCCCAACTTCAGCCCCGCAAGTACCATCGCAGATTCAGATACGAAAAAATTCAGTCCTAAGTTCTGGCGCCTACCTACTCTCCCTTTGCAAGTACCATCGGCACTACAGGGCTTAACTTCGGTGTTCGGAATGAGAACCGGTGTGACCCCTGCGTTAAGGCACCAAAACTTATGACTGAATTTTTAAACTTTGTGAATTTTGTAGGGAAGGCAAGTGTAACACTTGCCTAGTTGGTGGGAAGACTGCCGTATTGCGCGGCATATCCGTCACTCTGAAATTCTCCCCACAATTGGGATGAAAACATTTCAAAGTTTGGCAGTGTCAACAACACTGGAAGCGGTATCTCTTACGCTCCGTATCCATCTTCCCTACAAAATTCACAAAGTTATTATTTAATTTTCAAAGTAAAACGTTCATGGCCTGCCTGCCGGTAGGCAGGGCTTCATACCATGTAACAGAACAAAGTAGTGATTGTTAAATTTCCTAATAGAAATCGGCTAATTAGTACACCTCGACTACACACATTGCTGTGCTTCCATCTAGTGCCTATCACGTGATCATCTCTCACGGGCCTCAAACGATTCCTAATCTTGAAGTTGGTTTCACTCTTAGATGCTTTCAGAGTTTATCCATTCCCGACTTAGCTACTCTGCGGTGCCCTTGGCAGGACAGCAGACACACCAGAGGTCAGTTCACCCCGGTCCTCTCGTCACTTAAACCCCCTATTTCTAGGAGCGTAGACTATACCTTTTCCCAAAGGTCTTTCCTTTGGGAAGCTGCATCTTACCTCACTACTCCTGCTTTTTAAAGCTTTCCGGAAATAATAAAGTCCATCGCCTCAATTTAAAACTGGGCGATAAGTCGTTACGGGGTCAACCAAGCACCATTAGGGTAGCTCAGCGACTTCCCACGGTATTACCTTAAATTGGATATTGATTTTCAAACAAATTACAAAAGCGGACCTGCTATTTGTAATTCTAAATCAAAATCATATGAAGGCTTCACCGTTATGAGCAGCATTTTCAATCGTGATTACTCACGAAAGTAGCAATTCAATTACTAGGGGCAAATCTTCTCAAGAATCAACGCCCACAGTAGATAGGAGACCAACCTGTCTCACGCTTGTTACCACAAATTACTCTGTGCAATGGACTATAACTTAAATTAGTTTGAAAGTGTGAAAGTTCTCAGTTAGAAAGTGAATGCAAATGCATTTTCTTTCACACTTAGTACTTAGCACTGTTTAACTAACTCGTTGATGTTTAGTCTCTACGGGCGTTATGTGCGTTAGAGGGTAAGCCGATAAACTATAGTGTTTATCGGGAATGAGTTTGAGTTGTCTATTTGGAACACGGTTCCAAAATCAACCGCGTGAAGAACACGCACTCTCTCACCCTCTAACGCACAAACTTCCCTCGGTATTGTCCCTCTCTCTTTGAGGGAGGGGTTTCACCGATATAAATCAACTTGTTCATGAACAGGTTTTAGGGTATAGGGTTTAGTAAATGCAAATGCATTTTTCTAACACCTATCACCTAATTCACGACCGCCGTGATTTGATTGGCTCGCCCTGCATAGCTTTACGCGACGCAGGGTCTCTATCTTTTATTTTTAATTTTTAAACGAAATATATTGTTAACAGTATTCAATTGAAATTCCTCTGAGGACTCAGATTGTGGAGAAGTCCAAAACTTAAAGCCAAAGCTAAAAGGAATCGAACTCCTCCACGGTCTGACATACTTTCCATTATTACTAATGGTACTGACTATACCTTTTCCAGATTTTCCACTTCTGGAACTGACGTGTTACCGAGCACCATTCTGGTACTTCGGTCTGTCTTCGTAGACAAGTCGATACGGGGATTATCAATCTTATAGTTCATTACTTTTGGAACAAATGGAGCAACAACTGAAATAAAACGACGGTAATCGTTCCTCCCAATTGCAATTTTCCACCGCAATCTATCTTTCACAATTGTTGGGCATAACTGATACTTTTCTTTTAGAAAATCTGCAATTACTTGCTGGTCTTCCAAAGAAAACGAATGTGTGTTCAAAGTGATATCTCCACCATTATTTGAACCGTCATCTATGTACCAGATCGCCAACATTTGATCTGAAAAAATTGAGAGTATTTCTTTCGGAAACTTTTTCACTCCATTCTTATAAAAAATTTCGTGGATGATTCCAAAGCTTTTTAGGCTTTTTGTGTGAAAATACCAAGATACTTCTTTCAGATTTCGTTTCTTATTTAACCAAGTTATTTCTCTTGGTTCTTTTGAAACTAAATCTTTTAATATCTCATACTTCCACCAGACATACTCTTTTTGTTTATCTCCATGATGCACTCGAAAGCGAGCAGTATAACTAGCTCGTATACCTTTCGATCGACATTCAAGCCGTGCATCTCCAAACAATGATCCTATAATCACACCTAACTGATGTAATGGAAATGCTGATTGTAATCTTCCCACGATATTATCCATTGCCTATATTTTACCACCATAAGTGATAAAAATGTGCAACCGGACTTCACCGTTATGAGTCAGTTTATTTTTATTTATTTCTTCTTTATTCTCGTAAATTGTCTTAAGCTGGGCTCATGAATCCTTACCCAGCTCGCGTAAGATTTTAAATGGCGAACAGCCATACCCTTGGGAGCTTCTTCACCCCCAGGATATCTTGAGCCGACATCGAGGTGCCGAACTGTGCCGTCGCTATGGACGCTTAGGCACAACCAGCCTGTTATCCCCAGGGTAGCTTTTATCCGATAATCTCCGGCCGCCTCTAACACGGACCGTCGGTTCACTATGTTCCACTTTCGTGTCTGTTTGACATGTACGTCTCACAGTTAAGCCAGCTTATGCCATTACACTATCGTCATGGTTTCCATTCACGACTAGCTGACCTTAATAAACTCCTCCGTTACCTTTTAGGCATTTATGTTCCCTAATTTATATCTAAGAGATGGAATAATGTAAGGACTTACGATATTCCTAAACTTTTCAGCTGATTTTGAAACAATATAAAGTCTTAAGTATTTTTGTTTTTGAACATGAAGTTTTGTTTCAATATCAAATTTTTTACTTAAAACATCTTGTATTCTTTCTAGTTCATCTCTTTTGTACCCAAGTGTATGAATGATATAGGTATTGTGTTTTTTAGACTTCAATGACCCATCATCCATAAACCAAATCGCTAAACTTAATGGTGTAAGTAATTTTTCAATAGAATCTGGAATGATTTTCTTTTGTCCATTGTAAAATTCTTTTCCATAAAACCTTAGTAATTCATGTGAATACGTTGAGAAATGATAACTGAATGGTTTATTATTTTTCAATCTTAACTTAGGAGTCATTCTGACCCAATCATGCAATTCCTTATGTAACCAATCTAGATATTCTTTTTGAAAGACAGAATGTTCTATCTTTAGTTTATAAGTCCTTCCATTATTTTGAGTTTCCAAATGACCATCGCCAAGCGTAAGACCGACAATAACATCTCTCTGTTTTGAGGTAAATTTTAGATTCTTTTTATAATCTTCTATTTCTTTTGACCTCATTTGATTTTAATTAGGTTGATACAATTTAATGTACCTACTTTGTGTCGCCACAAAGATCGGACTATATCTTCATCCTTAATTGTACAGGATGGCTAGCGTGTAGTCTCTACAAGTAATTATGTTTAGATTGGAAGTGGTGAAGTATCAACACTTCCATGTCGAACTCACCATTGTTATTAGTCGTTGTTTGCCACCCCGATAACTCGCATCCTCTTTTGGAGTTCGTCGAGTTTCGACGCTGATTGATCGAGATCCGGAACCTCATAAAGCATGACCCCATCGATTCTAGGATCGTCGTAGACGAATTTTCGGATACACGTGAGCATCCTGCCTTCATCGTTTGGAGTTTTTACTTCGAACACAGCGACTACTCTCATAATGAACCTCCAATCTAAACATAATCTTCCCTCGGTATTGTCTCAATATAAAATGAGACTTCCACCGATATAGCTAACTTTTCTCATACCGCTTTCACGGCATGGTCCCCCTTATTTATTTGTTTTGGTGTGAACCACCTAGGAGGCGCCACGGTTCAAGGAACAGATTTTCACGGATTATAATGCTAATTTTCGCTGATGAATTCATCTGCGTCAATCTGCGTATATTTTTATCCGCGTTTATCTGCGCCCTGAAGGATAGCGCCCCACTAAAACTGCCCACCAGAAACTGTCTCTGTCCGTTTTTGCCGTACAGGTTAGAAAATATAACAAACAAAATGGCTATTTCACTGACGACTCCAGGCTACCCGAAAGTGCCCTTCAAAGTCTCACCACTATGCTACGTATGCAAGTCATATCCTCAATATCAAGTTGCAGTAAAGCTCCTGGGGTCTTTTCGTCTAACTGCGGGTAACCGGCATCTTCACCGGTATTGTATTTTCACCGAGCAAATCCCCGAGACAGTTCTCCAGTCATTACACCATTCGTGCACGTCGGAACTTACCCGACAAGGAATTTCGCTTTTCGTTCCTTTTTAACGAAGGACCATATCTTCCCCTCACCTTTTTAAATTAAAAAGGTGAGGGGCACTGCGTGTGGTCTCTGAGGGATCCCTCACCAAATTTTAATTTGGTGAGGGACTTCCCTTCCGATCGTCCGTAAATTGCGGACTTCCCGGAATATAGCAATGTCTTGGACCTGCTGCGCATCACTGCACCGCGAGGCAGCTTTGAATGATTATAATGAATATTTTGTTTTAATTATTTACCAAATGTCTTGCGACATCACTACAACAGTCCCAGTCCTCCCTCACACGAGGCTAACAAACAATACTCTGAGATAATTTCTTACCACAAAATAATATGTTTGTTCCTCGTGTGAGGGACCTTAGGACCGTTATAGTTACGGCCGACATTCACCAGGGCTTATATAGTCAATCTTGCATCTTACGACACTTAACTACCATATTTGACCTTCTGGCATTGGTCAGGCATCACCCCCTATACATCCTCTTACGAGTTCGCAGGGAGCTGTGTTTTTGGTAAACA
>CAZRVD010000011.1:0-7632 GCA_964603545.1 uncultured Candidatus Saccharibacteria bacterium
CATAAGCCTTAAACGATGGTTCGATTCCATCCGTCGACACAGTAAATTGATAAAAGTTTAAAAATCTGATAGATTTTACCTGTTAACCAGAAATGCGATCGTAGCTCAACTGGTTAGAGCACTCCCCTGTCACGGGAGAGGTTACCGGTTCGAGTCCGGCCGGTCGCGCATCGGAATTTTTCATTAAAAAGTCCTTGTTTGGCAAGGATTTTTTAGTTCTGACAAAACCATTGACATAGTCATACTTTTGTATTAATTTGATATTTGGAGGACATCATGACCGACCCGTGGAATAGACCACCAGAATTCTATGCGGCTCCTGGTAAAGCCGCAGCTGAGGGGTTCCTGATTCTGATTGCCTTGTGCGCTGCCAAGTTTCTGACTTGGAAATTCGCATACGGCTCAGGAGCCGACACCTTCCTCACCAACTGGGGCCCGATGGTGATTTTGGCTGCCATCATCGTTCCTGGAGTGAGGCATGCTCGGGACGGCATGTAGAAAAGTCACATAGCTCCGCGCAGAGAAGTCCCCACACTTCGTCTGGTGCGGAGCTTCTTTGTTTATATAAAATTTAATATCAAGCCAGTTCTAACATCGTCCACTAGGTCGCGCAAAAGTCTGTTATAATTTAGTAATGGGGACTAACACTTTTGAGTTATTGTTTGTAATTCACTATGTTTCTACTTTAATAATGACTGGAGCAATTTGGCTTGCTCAACTTTCCCAATATCCACTTTTAGTTTATGTGGGTAGGAAAAACTTCATCCGTTATGAGCATGAACATGTTCGTAGAATTTCTGGGATTGCTTGGTTTATTATTTATTTAGAATTAATTACTTCAGTATTATTACTTCTACAGCAAGGTACTAGAACAAACAAGTTTTTATGGATTGCCTTTATATTGATTGTAATAATTTGGCTAGCTACTTGGTTTATTCAATATCCTATACATAAAAAGTTAGAACAAGGTTTCGACAAGAGACTTTATAGAAAGTTAGTAAGTTCAAATTGGATTAGAACTATAAGTTGGACCATTAGATCACTAATACTTACTTATATTTTGTCGATTTTGTTGTAAATGATTTATGCACAACTACTCTACCCAAGAACTAGCACTCTTCCGTAAACTTTCTACTCCTGCAAAAATCCAAGACTATTTAAACTCCATCCCTTTTCATTTTTGTAAAAATGGTGACACCTGCTTTTCTCCCAGAGAAGTAATGAAACATAAGACAGCACATTGTACTGAGGGAGCGATTTTTGCAGCCTCGGCTCTAGAATTTCACGGGCATAAGCCACTTATTATGGACCTACGTTCAACATACAAGCCATATGACTTTGATCATGTGGTTGCAGTTTTTAAAATTGATGGTTTTTTTGGAGCGATTTCAAAAACAAATCATGCCGTTCTGCGATATCGAGAACCAATTTATAAAACAATTAGGGAACTAGCGATGTCTTATTTTCATGAATATTTTTTAGATAGTGGTAAAAAAACTCTAAGAGAGTATTCAGATTTACTTGATTTGACTTATTTTGATAAAAAAAATTGCGACCGACGCGAGAGCAAGGAAGTACTGAGCCGAGCACGGCGAACGTGGCGAACAACAGAAGAAGACCTTTTTGATATCCCGGTATATTTAGACGATATTAAGCACCACAAAATTCTGACCCAAAAACAAATAAAAAATTTACGTCTAGCTGACAAAATAGAAATAGAAGCAGGGAAAATTACTGAATACAGTTCTTGAAATCTATAACAGTATACTGTTATAGATTGTACAATGTTGGAAGGTTTTAGTAATTTGAAGTAATATGTTTAGATTCGCCGTTGTAGCTCGGGTAGTTAGAGCACGTCATTGGTAATGACGAGGTCGCCAGTGCAAGTCTGGCCAGCGGCTCAGTTATAATTAATTAATAATATATGTCACAAGAAGTACCCGAAAATAAAGATGTCTTGAGGGTGGAGCTTAAGGAGTTAAGAGCTCGTGCACACAATAAAGATATGATGGGTTTTTATGAGAGAATGCTTGAATTTGTTGGTAGGGTGGAAAGTAAATATCCAGATTGTAGAAGTTATGAGCTTTTTCATCTGCTTATTGGTAGCACACCATTAAACCCAACAAAATTTGACTTTCCTGGAGAAGATTCTATTGAAAAGTTTTTACGTGAACAAGAATAGCTATGGAAGATAAAAATTTATTACAAGAGGAATTAACTAAACTTGAAGCAGCGATGGCCTCTGGCGATTTTTGGAGTAATAAAGAAAAAGCTCAATCTGTTTTGCGTAGGATTAAGGAGTTACAGGCAGAGATCGCAGGGGTTGGTAAGTATGACTCTGGAAATGCTGTTATGACAATTTTCTCTGGTGCGGGTGGTGATGATGCCGAGGATTTTTCGGCAATTTTACTAAATATGTATTTGAAATATTTTTCTAAAAATAATTTTTCTGTGTCACTTTTGCATGAAAATAAAAATGATCATGGTGGATATAGAAATGTAACCATAGAAATTTCTGGCAAGGGTGCATATGGAACTTTAAAAAACGAGTCCGGGGTACACAGACTTGTTCGTATTTCACCTTTCAATGCAAAATCACTTCGTCATACATCTTTTTCTATGGTTGAAGTCATTCCAAAGTTTGAAAAAATTGGCAAGGACGAACTTGATATAAAAGATACAGATATTCGGGTAGAACTTTCACGCTCAAGTGGTCCTGGGGGACAAAATGTAAATAAAAGGGAAACAGCCGTGCGTGTGGTACATATTCCAACAAACCTTTCGGCACAAAGTGACAACGAAAGGTCACAGGCTCAAAATAAAGAAAAGGCCATGCAGATTTTGTATGGAAAAATTTACAAAGCCCTAGAAGAAGAAAGAATTTCAAAAGAAAAAGGTATGTATATTTCAAAAACAACCCAAATAGAATGGGGGAATCAGATTCGTTCATACGTAATGCACCCATACAAAATGGTCAAAGATCATAGAACAAACTTTGAAACAAGTAACATAGATGCTGTTTTAGACGGAGGATTAGATGAATTTCTAGAAGCCGAAAAAGATTTATAATAAAATCTCGCCCCACCAAAACTTTTTCAGAGCATCCGCAGGTCTTGAGCTGGTTTCGTCAAGGCACCACTTCTTGACGAATCAAGACCGAGGATTAGAATAAATTTTTCGCTGGAAAAATTTATGTCTCTGAAAAGGTTTTTTGTGAGAAAGAGATTTTATTTTTTATTGAATCGTTTGACGCTATGGGTTATAATCAATTCTATGATTCACTTTGATAAAGTTTCAAAAATGTATCCAGATGGTTCTATTGCTCTAGAGGAGGTGTCGTTCATCATAGAGCCGAAGGAGTTTGTATCTATTGTTGGGCACTCTGGTGCTGGGAAGACCACACTTCTTAAGATGTTTTTAGGCGAGGAAAAGCCAAGTAAGGGCAAGATAATGTATGAAGCTACAGATATCTCTACACTTAGAAAAAAGGAAGTAGATGAGTTTAGAAGGAAAGTGGGGGTAGTTTTTCAGGATTTTAGACTGATACCCAACAAAAATGTTTATGAGAACATAGCTTTTGCTATGGAGGCGGCGGGTAGGTCAGATGAGGAAATAGAAGCAGATGTACCACATGTATTAGATTTGGTGGACCTTGGTAAAAAGATATGGAATTTTCCTCACGAGCTTTCAGGAGGGGAGAAACAGAGGGTTTCTATCGCTAGGGCTATCGTGAACCAGCCAGACGTTATTATTGCTGACGAGCCAACAGGGAACCTAGATCCACTCAACACCTATGATATTGTTCAGATTCTTAAAAAAATAAATGACCTTGGTACTACTGTTATACTAACTACTCACAACAAGGGGGTTATTGACTCACTTAAAAAGAGGGTTATTACGATGGAGAATGGTAGGATTATCCGTGATGATATCCAAGGCAAGTATGTGATATAAAATTAACGAACGAAGTGAGTATAATTTTAATCACCCCACACCACTTTTACAAAGCAATATTCACAAAATACTGTATAATTACAAGGTATGTATTGAAAATAATTTTTTGTCTTGCAGACAAAAAATTGAAATGTTATCTTTAGTAAAAGTGGTGCGGGGTAAAGATTTTTATAATCGTTTCACTCATTAAAAATCAATTATGTTTTGGATTAAAGTAAAAAGAATAGTTCGTGCGGGCTTTTTCTCCTTTTGGCGAAACGGTTTTATTTCTCTATCATCCATCTTAGTGATGGTGGTTACTCTTTTTGTTATCGGTTCAGTCATTTTTTCTAGTGTAGTTTTGAAATCAACACTGGACCAAATAAGGGATAAAGTAGATATAAATGTATATTTTGTTACGACGGCAGGTGAAAATGAAATTTTGGCGATGAAGAAAAGTCTGGAGCAATTACCAGAAGTTCTTCCTCCAGTCGTTTATGTTTCTAGAGAAGAATCTCTTGAGGCTTTCAGAAAAAGACACGAGAACGATGAGTTTACTTTGCAGGCGTTGGATGAGCTGGGCGAGAACCCACTTGGAGCGACACTAAACATAAAGGCCAAAGATCCATCTCAATACGAAGGCATCGCTAGGTTTATAGAAAGCAAAAGAGTGGAGTCTGTTGGAACAGACAGTATTATTGATAAAGTAAATTATTATCAAAACAAAGAAGCAATAGATAGGTTAACTAAAATAATAAACTCTGCGAACAGTCTTGGTCTAGTTCTCACTCTTTTCTTGGTGATTATTTCTATACTTATAACATTCAATACAATTAGGCTTGTTATTTATATGTCTAGAGATGAAATATCCGTTATGCGACTTGTGGGAGCATCAGACAGGTATATCAGAGGACCATTTTTTGTAGCTGGAGCTATATACGGCTTTGTCTCTGCTATTGTGACACTCTTGATTTTCTACCCACTTACTCTCTGGCTTGGAGGAGCTACTGCTGACTTTTTTGTTGGTTTAAATGTTTTTAATTATTATCTATCAAACTTTGGACAGATTTTCTTAATCATTGTTGGTTCGGGGATTGCGATTGGGTCCATTTCTTCCTACCTAGCAGTTCGAAAGTATCTTAGAGTGTAGTTAAATTTGGCGAACTTCTCGTTCCCAAACTAAAAATTCTCATCACCTTACTACTTGTAAGGCTCTTCGTATTTTTAATTTCTCACGTCGGATTTCACTCAAATTTAACTAAACTCGGGTTTAATTTGCAAAATAGGAGTACTTAAGGTACAAATGAATACCAGATTCGTTCACAACTGGAAGGAGGCGGTAGATTGAATTACTCAGTGACAGAAAGTCTCTTTCTTCTGGAAGTCGAGGAGATGCCCCAGCAAACACTAGAGGATCTTCACGATTTTCTTCGGACCAGCATGATTTCGCCCAAGAAAAAGGTGGAGCTTCTGGTTGGTACCAACGGGCAACCTCGCACAGGTGTCTACTCGGCCTGTTTCACTGAAAGGCAGGCTCGGGTGGTCATTGAATGGCTTAAGGAGAGGGGAGCTGTGCTGGTCACCTAGGGGCGGACATTCGTGTCCGCCTCGCTTCGTCTCAATTGAAATAAAGCCATTTTTCTAGTATTGTTTCCTTATTGCCAGATCGTTTAATGGAAGAATTTTAATGGAATTATGGGCAAAGCTGGGAGATCGTCTAATGGTAGGACATATCCCTCTGGAGGATATTATCTTGGTTCGAGTCCAAGTCTCCCAGCTTTGCCCAGAATTACTAATCCCGCCCTCGTGAGGTGAAGAAGTGCGGGGCACTTTCGCAAGACCTTCTTCAGATATTTTAAGAGTGCAGTGAATTAAAATATCGAAAAGGTGTACTGCTACTGTAAGTAGGGTTGGTTCGAGTCCAAGTCTGGCAGCCAGTTTGAGATAGGTTCGGATTACGAGAAGTATAAAAAAATATGGATTATACCCAATCATTTCTAAGGGTTGCCAACACCTATCCTGAATTCAGGGAAGCTTTGGAAATTATCAAAAAGAATTCGAAAGGAAAGGCATGGCTTATCGGTGGATTTGTTTGTCGGAGTATTATTCAAGATCTATATGGAGTTCCAATGTCAAAAGATGTAGACCTGGATTTTATTATAGAGAAACCACAAGACATAGTAGTTCCAGATGGTTGGAAGATAGAAAAAAATAGTTATGGTAATCCAAAACTAATTGGTCAATCATTTGAAATAGACTATGTACCTTTAAATAATATTCATTTTATTATCCGACACAATTTAGAACCATCTATCGAGAATTTTCTTCTTGGTACTCCACTAAATGTGCAATCAATTGCTTTTGACATAATAACCAATAAAGTGATTGGTGATATTGGGTTAAAATCAATACAAGAGAAAATTGTAGCAATAAATGATATGGAACAGGCAAGACATCGTGCAGAAAAGAAAGGAGTGGTACCAGATGATCTAGTTAAGGATATTGCTAATCAGTTTGGTTTTAAAACAATTTTATAGCTACTTCAAGGAGGGTTGAAATTATAGAATAAAAGTAATCAAAAATCCTTGTAGGGTTTCTCGGGTAAATATACGAGTCCAAGTCTGGCAGCTACGATTTTTTGAGCTATAATTAAAATAACACTATAAATTTAAAAAATATATGAAAAATCAAAAAGGAAATTATGTTGACGGGTTTGTTTTGGTAGTCCCAAAAAATAAAGTCTTACTTTATAAAAAGATGGCACAATTGGGTGCTAAGCTTTGGAAGAAACACGGCGCATTGGATTATAGGGAATGTATGATCGACGATGCAAAACCGAAAGGTGTTGTGTTTAATTTTCCAACAATGACAAAGTTAAAGGCAAATGAGACAGTTTGGTTTTCTTACATCACATACAAATCACGAAAACACCGGGATCAGGTTAATGCAAAAGTTATGAAAGATCCAGCAATGAACGACCCTATGTATAAGGAAATGCCTATGGATATGAAGCGTTTCGCGTATGGTGGTTTTAAAGTCATTGTTTCATTCTAATTCGCATTTTGTTCTTTCGAAAGTTATAATTACAACATGAATCTTGATGTTTTTACGGAAATAGGCATTCTCGTTGCGATTGCTACGGTTATAGCTTTTGTTATGAGAGTTCTACGACAGCCACTTATTATTGGACACATAATTACTGGGTTTTTAGTTGGACGTTTTGCCTTAGACATTTTTCAAAATGTTGAGACGTTAGAACTTTTTAGTAAACTTGGGATTTCATTTCTTTTGTTTAGTGTGGGATTGAGTCTTAATCCAAAAATGATTCGTGATTACGGACGAGCTTCTTTTGTCACGGGAATTGGACAAGTAGTTCTAACAGGGGGAGTAGGAGTGTTTGTTTGTTTATTTCTTGGATTTAATTGGGTGACTTCACTTTACGTCGGTGTTGCTTTGGCTTTTTCTAGCACGGTTATAGTGCTGAAACTCCTTTCTGATAAGGGGGATTTGGATAAACTCTATGTAAAACTCTCAATAGGTTCTCTACTCCTTCAAGATTTAATAGCAATCCTTTTACTTTTTGTTATACCTTTTATTGCTGGTTCGCAAGGAAGCAGTGTCGAACTAGTGCAAACTCTTTGGTACGCTGTTGTTGCTGGAATCTGTGTTTTTCTTGTATCGCATTACGTTATTAGGCAT
>CAZRVD010000012.1:0-1719 GCA_964603545.1 uncultured Candidatus Saccharibacteria bacterium
ATCGTTGTTTCTCCTATACAAGTTACTGTATGAAGTCTGTAAAACCAAGACAGATTATTAAAGTCTTGGAAGAAAAAGGTTTCAAATTCATCAGACAAAAAGGTAGCCACAGACTGTATAGAAAAGAAGATTTGAGAGTTACTGTGCCATATCACAACAAGGATATAAAACCAGGTACACTCAACAGTATCCTAAGACAATCGGGTATCAGGAAAGAAGAACTCTAGACAATATTTCCCAAAAGTCCGGTTCGGTCCTGAGTGACTTGTCCTGAGTTGTACCGAAGGAAAACGCAGGACTCACCACTATAGCCAAAATTTGCTTGCTTCCAAAATGAAAGATAAGAGATTAAGTATTCGAATAAGCAAACCTGTTAATGAAGTTTTTGCCTTTACTATCACACCCATGAATACAAAACTTTGGGTAGATTCGGTGAAAGTAGAAGAGACAAACGAATGGCCTATCCACATAGGAAGTAAATATAGAAATCAAAACAAAACGACTGGAGAGTGGAATGAATACACGGTTACGGACTATAAAGAATATAAAGTGTTTGAACTTGCTTCAAAAGATAAAAACTATCATGTCAGATATACATATAATTCAATTGACCAAGAAACTTCCGAGTTTGAGTATTACGAGTGGGTAGATAAGGGGGAGCTTGAAGATCCTTTTACTCAAGAAATACTCGAAAAACTTAAATCAGTAGTGGAAAGTTAACTTCCCAATCTGGAAATTACCCACAAAAAAGAACTCTGGTCATTTTTTCCCAAAAGGACTAGAATTTTAAACAATGAATAATATTAGTTGGCAGATAGGGAATGTAAAGATTACTCAAATAATAGAACTTGAAGAGTGTGAAGGTTTACAGGAGGGGATTCCAAATGCAACTAATAAAAATCTTTTAAAAATTTCCTGGCTCAAACCAAATTTTGTAGATAATGAGGGAAACTTTAAATCACAGATAAGTGGATTTGTAATAGAGAGTATGGACTCTTTTATTCTTGTGGATACAGGGGTTGGTGATAATAAGGAAAGATCAGATTTTCCTTTTTGGAGCAATCTAAAAACAGACTTTTTAGAAAGATTAAAGCAGGCTGGTTTTCCTAATATTAATTTTTTGATAAGTACTCATTTACATTTAGACCATGTTGGTTGGAATACTATGCTAGTGAATGGAAAGTGGTTGCCCACATTTCCTAATGCTAGGTACTTGTTAGTAGAGGAAGAATTTAATTATTGGAAGGGATTTCCATCTAAAGAACTTAAGGCAGATTGTGAGGGGATAAAAGATTCTGTGCTCCCTGTGTATGATGCTGGGCTTGTCGATTTAGTACCTTCTGATCATGTAATCGCCGGTGAAGTTTCACTTATCCCGACTCCTGGACATACACCAGGACACGTAAGTATTTTTATTAAATCAAATGGAAAACAAGCAGTTATAACAGGGGATACTATGCACCATCCATGTCAATTAGCCCATCCAGAATGGGAAACTACTTTTGATACAAACAAACAACAGGCAATCAATTCTAGAAAAGCACTTTTGGAACAGTTTGCTGATACTAATACATTATTTATTGGTCCACATTTTTCTTCTCCAACTGCAGGATATCTTCATAGAGATGGTACAGGTTTCAAACTTGATACTAGGTAATATTTCCCAAAAGTCTGGTTCGACAAAGTTTACACTGAGCGGACTTGTGGTGTTTACCATTG